>NZ_JBSNCD010000001.1:0-718311 GCF_053764735.1 Rhodococcus sp. 5G237
CGGCTGATGCACCGTCTGGGTCGGGTCCCGCCGCTCGAGTTCGAGACTGCGTATTACGCTGCTCTCGGTGCCGACCAGTCGGCCGCACACAGGTAACCGCAGTGTGCACTAAGCCCGGGGCGGTTCAGTTACCACTACGCCATAAAGCCGGTTGCTTCCGGCTGGGAGCTGCGTATCTACGAACGGACGAACGGCTCCGGAGAAGGGCAACAACCCGGCGGCCACGAGCTGTTCGCCTCGCATTCGAAGACCATGCAGAGCAAGTCCGCCTGCATCGCGCTGGCCAATGCATTTCACAACCTCGGGGACAGCTTCAACGAATTCGCACACGGATACCGCAGCCGACTCAGCCAAGCGCTCCTCGATGTGGAGAATCCCACCCCGAAGGTACAGAAGGCGCAGGCCGAGAAAGCCATTACGAATCCACCCGCTTCTACACCAGCGGTGTCCGCCGTAAAGCCGCGCAACGATGCGAAGCCTGCCGCACCAACATCCGGTACGCGGTTGTCCGCCACTCACAAGCAACTCCCGCCTGCATCCCCGCAACGTCGATTGAACGAGGCGGAACTACGCAGCGCGGTCTCGATGGCGCGCCAACATGTCTTCGTCGAGCGTGGAAGCGGAGTCTTCCATGCGTCGAGACAATGCAAGGACGGGCGCAACGTCACCCACTGGTGCCTGGCCGCGGATGCGTACCGCAGTCATCTGCGTCCGTGCCCGAAATGCAGCACCAAGCTGGCGCATGACCTCGGGCGGTATATCGACACCCAGCTCTCGAAGAAAGAGGCTGCATCGGGGCCGTTACGACTGACCCGAATCGGCAGGAAAGCTCCGACCACCGACGCGACATCGCACCGACGGAAGTCGCGCTCGAAGAAAGGGACGCCCGGCCGTAGGTCGAGTTCGCGCCAAACCCGCGCAATCCCGTACGGAAGTCCCTCGGACATCGATGACATCCGGTTTTCGCATCGGACAGCCGCCGAATGGGGAACCTCGTCCTTCCGCCAGCACCCCGAAGAGTTTCTCGGCAGCCCTACCGACGACGACCATGACTGGCGGGGCGGAAACTCGCTCTACGAGTGAGCCTCGAGTGACCCCTCGTCCTCGGATCACCGATCGAGCGTGCGCGTGCAGCTCAATAGCCGTACGCGGCGCACAGATCAGGATCGGCGATATAGCCTTCCTCGCAACCGTGCTGGGTCTGGATATCACCGGATGTCGGCGGTTCACCACACCGCAGCCCGCAGCGGTCGGCGTTGATTACGGGGGTCCCGTCCGGCCAGTGGCATCCGGTGGAATTGCATGAGTATCCGCGGTCGGACGTAGTACCCGTAGGACCTGAAGGAGCGGCGCTCCGATCGGGAAAAGTCACGCCGGTGTACGGATTTCGGCATATCGTACCGTCACATTCGAATGTGTTGGCTTCGCGTTCCGCCCGAAGGTATTCGTCTCCTCCGAGTTGATCGAAGCACCACTGCGAGAAGGCGCGCGTCCCATCGCTGTACAGGGCAGGCCCCGGCGTGCCTTCCAGACATTCCACGACGTACGGTTCCTCGATCACGGGTCGAGCCGGCAACTCCGTCGGTGCGGCAGGCGGCTCCGAATCCTCCGATGCCGAAGAGGCCGTCGCTACCGAGGCAGGGGTCGAACTCGGAACCGATTGGTCGGCGTCATCTCGTCCACCAGCAGTACATCCCGCTGCAAACAGGACGCCTGCTGCGATCCACACGATCGGATGTCGTTTCACGATTACTCCCTGCCGACACGTCGACCGCGCGCCACAGTCGTCGAACTCATGACGAACATCGACCGGTTCGGAGTTCGCGTTACCCCTCATGCGCTGCGGAGACGACCGAACGGCTCATGTGACGGTTGACACACCCCCTTCGTGAATGTAGCTTCATGAGAAATGAATAGTCATTCATTCACAGAAAACGGCTATTCGATACGCCTCCTACCTGCAGCGACGAAGGGGACTCCATGACCGACTTCGAAGACATCACCTACGAGATCGATGGCGCAGCCGGGATCATCACGATCAACCGACCCGAGCGCTACAACGCCTTCCGAGGCAAGACCGTCGAAGAACTGATCAAGGCGTTCCGTTCGGCCTGGGCCGACAGCCGCGTCTCGGCGATCATCCTCACCGGCGCCGGCGAGAAGGCCTTCTGCACCGGCGGCGACGTCAAGCAGCGCGCCGAGACCGGCGACTACGGCCCCACCGAGAGCGGCATGTTCGAGATCGGCTACCTCCACAAACTCATCCGCGACATCCCCAAGCCGGTCATCGCCGCCGTCAACGGTGTCGCCGTCGGCGGCGGGCACGTCCTGCACGTGCTGTGCGACCTCACGATCGCGTCGGAGAACGCCCGATTCGGCCAGGCCGGACCCAAGGTGGGCTCGTTCGACGCCGGTTTCGGTTCGGCCTTCCTCGCCCGTGTCGTCGGCGAGAAGCGTGCACGAGAGATCTGGTACCTGTGCCGCCAGTACGATGCCGCCACAGCCGAGCGCTGGGGCCTCGTCAACTGGGTGGTCCCACAGGACAAGCTGCTCGACGAGGCCAAGGCCGTCGCCGCCGAGATCGCCGAGAAGAGCCCCACGGCCATCAAGTTCCTCAAGCAGTCCTTCAACGCCGACACCGACCACCAGGCCGGCCTGAGCAACCTCGCGATGTCGGCACTCGACCTGTTCGGCAAGTCCGACGAAGGACTCGAAGGAGCAAAGGCGTTCGCGGAGAAGCGTCCCGCCGACTTCGCGAAGTACGTCAAGGCCTGACCCGAGTTCCCCAGACCCGTAAGGACATCCCATGAGCAACATCGCACTGGTCACCGGCGCCGGATCCGGAATCGGCAAGGCCATCGCTCTCGGTTTCGCCGCGCAGGGTGATCGCGTCGTCGCCGCCGATCTCGACCTCGCAGCCGCCGAAGCCACCGCCAAGGAGTACCCCCAGCTGATCACAGCACTGCCGGTCGACATCTCCGACCGCGCCCAGGTCGACGAGCTCCGCGACCGCACCCATGCCGAGGTGGGCGTGCCCAACGTGATCGTCAACGCCGCCGGCTGGGACCGCACCGACCAGTTCCTGAACGCCACACCGGAGTTCGCCCAGAAGGTCGTCGCGATCAATTATCTCGGCCCGGTGAACATCTGCAGCGCTTTCCTGCCCGGCATCATCGACGCCGGAAACGGCGGTCGCGTGATCAACCTCGCCAGCGATGCAGGTCGCGTCGGCAGCTCCGGCGAATCCATCTACGCGGGAGCGAAGGGCGGCGTCATCGCCCTCACCAAATCGCTCGCCCGCGAGATGGCCCGGCACAACATCAACGTCAACTGCGTGTGCCCCGGCCCCACCGACACCCCGCTGTTCCAGGCCCAGGAAGAGAAACTCAAAGCTGCTCTCATCAAGGCCATTCCGTTCCGGCGGCTCGCGCGACCCGAAGAGGTCGCCGCACCCGTCCTGTTCTTCGCATCCGAGTCCGCATCGTTCATCACGGGCCAGGTGATCAGCGTCAGCGGCGGCCTCACCATGGCCGGCTGACCGACATCCTCAGGGGAGATCGAATCATGAGCGCGTCGTACAACGCCCGGGCCTACCGGGAGTACTTCGAGAACGACTTCACGTATCTCAACGGCTTCCGGCGCAACCTGGGACGGTACGGGAACCGCGTTGCCATCACCGATCCCGACACGGGAACTCGGCTGACCTACGCCGAACTCGGCGAGCGCGTCGACCGAGTCGCCACGGGTCTGGCCGATGCGGGTGTGCAGGCAGGGGATGTCGTCGCCTATCAGCTGTTCAACAGTGTCGAGTTCGCCGAGCTGTATCTCGCCACCCAGGCCGTCGGCGCGGTGGGTTCGCCGATCAACTTCCGGCTCGCCTCCGGCGAAACATCGTTCATCCTCGACAAGTCCGCACCCACGGTCTTCGTCTACGACACCGAGCTCACTCCGATGGTGACGGAGGCGCTGGAACGCTCGGCGCACACACCGAAGGTGATCGTCGCGGTGGGCGCCGGCGATCCGGTCTCCGTTCCCGGCGCCACCGTTGTGCGGTACCGGCACCTGGTGGCCGATCGGGTCGCGCTCCCGCCGCTGCACCGGACGGTGTGGGACGAGACCACTCGCCTCTACACCTCGGGCACCACCGGTATGCCGAAGGGTGTGCCGCTCAACAGCATGATCGAGATCTTCAGCGCGCACGACGTCATCATGCATTTCCCGCTCAGCCCTGAGGACAAGACGCTCAACATGACGCCGTGGTTCCACCGCGGCGGCCTGTACTCCGGAGGGCCCAATCCGGTCTTCTACATCGGCGGAGAAGTGGTGCCGCTGCGCACCTTCGACGCCGACCGCGTCCTCGACCTCGTCGCCGAGCACGGCCTCACCTTCCTCATCGGAGCACCCACCAACCTCGCGATGCTCGCCGCCGCACAGGAGGCTCGTCCGCGCGACCTGTCGTCGCTGCGCGGCATCGTCACGATGGGTGCGCCACTCGAACGCGAAGCGGCACTGCGATACCAGCAGGTCCTCAACCCGCGGATCTTCAACGGCTACGGCAGCACCGAAGGGTTCTGGAACACCTTTCTGCGCCCCACCGATCTGCCCGAACATGCCGGCACCGCGGGTCGGGCCTGCACCGACGACGACGTGCGCGTGGTCCACATCTACGAGGACCGACTCGCCCACCACGACGACGTCGTCGCCAAGGACGACGAAGAGGTCGGAGAAGTGATCGTCCGCTCCCCCAAGGGTTCGAACGCCTACTTCGACTCCCCCGACCAGGAGAAGGCCAAATTCAACAACGGGTGGCTGCACATCGGCGACCTCGCCACGTGGGACGCCGGGGAGTTCGTCACGATCGTCGGACGCAAGGACGACATGCTCGTCTGCGGTGGTGAGAACGTCCATCCGGTGCAGGTCGAGGAAGCGCTCAACTCGCATCCGGGTGTGTCCGACTGCCTCGTCGTCGGCGTACCCGACGACCGGTGGGGACGCATCGTCGTCGCGTACATCGTCGCCGGCAGCCCGGACGTCACGGCGGACGTCCTCGACGCGCATTGTCGCGATCACCCGCTGCTGTCGACCTTCAAGCGACCGCGGGCATATCGCTTCGTCGAGTCACTGCCGGTCTCGGCCACCGGAAAGAAACTGCACTACAAGGCAACCCGAACAGCAGCCGACGAATTCGCCGCAGGGTTGTTCACCGCACCCACCGACTCGAGGATCACACGATGAACGCACGCCTCGAATACGAGACCGAGCACCAGCAGTTCCGGGAGGTCGCTCGCGACTTCGTCCGCGACAAGATCACACCCGTGCACGAGGACTGGGAGCACGCCAGCTGCCTCGACCGGTCGTTGTTCACCGAAGCCGGTAAGCTCGGACTGCTCGCCTTCTCCGTCGACGAGAAGTACGGCGGTCCCGGCGTCGACGACTTCCGCTACAACGCCATCCTCATCGAGGAGGTCAACCGAGCGGGCAACGCCGCGGCCGGTATCGCGTTCTCCCTGCAGAACGACGTGGTGCTGCCCTACCTGACCGAGTTGACCACCGACGAACAGAAGGCACGGTGGCTGCCCGGCGTCGTCAGTGGCGAGACCGTGCTGGGCATCGCCATGACCGAACCCGGCACCGGCAGCGACCTCACCGGTATCCGCACCTCCGCGGTGCGCGACGGCGATCACTACGTCGTCAACGGAGCCAAGACGTTCATCTCCAACGGTCAGAACGGCGACCTGTTCGTCGTCGCGACCCGCACCTCCGACGACCCGCACAAGGGATTGACGCTGCTGGTCGTCGAGGCCGACACCCCCGGCTTCTCCCGCGGACGCAATCTCGAGAAGATCGGTCTGCACGCCCAGGACACCAGCGAGCTGACGTTCACCGACATGCGGGTGCCGGTCGCGAACCGTCTCGGCGACGAAGGCCGCGGCTTCTACCAACTGGTGCACAACCTCCCGCAGGAACGGTTGTCGCTGTCCATCGGTGCGGTCGCCGCCGCCGAGGGCGTCCTCGCGCAGACCCTCGACTACGTCCGCGAGCGGAAGGCGTTCGGGAAGCCGGTGTCGAGCTTCCAGAACACCCAGTTCGTGCTCGCCGAGCTGGCCACCGAGCTCGACATCGCCCGCACCTACCTCGACGACTGCATCGCCGAGCACGTCGCCGGGCAGCTCACCGCCGCCCGCGCCGCCCGTCTGAAGTGGTGGGCCACCGAACTGCAGGTGCGTGTCGCCGACCGGTGCCTGCAACTGCACGGCGGCTACGGCTACATGCGCGAATACGGCGTCGCACGCGCTTTCGTCGACGCCCGCATCCAGACGATCTACGGCGGAACCACCGAGATCATGAAGACGATCGTCGCGAAGGATCTCGGGATCTGACGACCGTCCCAGCTGCACGATTCACACCGCTGAGCACTCGGTACTGTGAATCGGACCGAAAAGCGACGAGGAGCCCCTATGACCACCGACCACGATGCACTTCCCGTGGAAGAGGCCGTGCGGGCAGTTCGTACCAGTTCCCGCCGCAAGCAGGTCCTCGACGCCGCCGTGCAGGTCATGCAGCGCACCGGTTTCCACCAGATGTCGATGCAGGCGCTGGCCGACGAGGCCGGTGTCAGCGTCGGACTGATCTACAAGTACTTCGGCGGCAAGGAGGAAATCCTCCTCGCCACCATCGTCTCGATCCTCGACACCTTCCGCGACCAGATCGAACCTGCGATGGAGGCCGCCGGCGACGACCCGGTCGAACGGCTCGCCGCCGGCATCCGCCGCTACATCGAGATCGTCGACGAGAACCTCGATGCCACCGTCCTCACCTACCGGGAGAGCCGCACGCTCGACGCTGCAGGTCGCGCCCGGATCAAGGAACTGGAGGTCGAGACGTCGGCGCCGCTGCGCTCCGCCCTCGACGACGGCATCGCCGCCGGGATCATGGAGCCTATCGACGTCGACCTGATGGTGTTCGACATCCTGCTCCTCGCCCACGGGTGGGCGCTCAAGCACTGGCACTTCGGATCCATCTACACCCTCGACGACTACATCCGCCTCCAGACCCGGCTGGTGCTCAACACGACGCTGAAGGCGGAGCGGCGCGGGGACTACGCGCACTTCCTCCGGTAACCGCCCTCGACCGAAACAGCGGAGCGCGAAGCGGTCACAGGTGCGCGTTATTGCGCGCTCCGATGACCGATTCCCGCTCCGCTGTCGGGGTCGGTGAGTGCGGGATCCCGAGAGGTGTCCTTCAACGCGACCCCCGACGCACCCAACTGCCGCGCCCCGTTCACGAGGGCCGCTACGACGCGCGCCGCGTGGTCGTAGGTCATCCCGCCGGGCGGGTGGATGTTCGACACGCAGTTGCGTTCGGCGTCACTGCGTCCCGGCCTCGGGTGGTGCGTCAGGTACACGCCGACGCTGTCGGCCACCGAGAGGCCGGGGCGTTCGCCGATGATCACGAGCATCGTCGTGACGCCGAGTTGTTCACCGATATGGTCTCCCAGCGCGACGCGGGCCTGCGTCGCGATGACCGGCGGCGCCACGGTCAGCCCGGGCAGGGCAGCGACGATGGCCGCGAGAAGATCGGGTCCGTGGGCGTCGAGAGCGGTGGACGACAATCCGTCGCACAGCGCGATGCCGAGATCGGCGTCCGTTCGCGGCAGCGCGGTTCCCTCGGCGAGCTGTCGGCCGAGGTCGGGACGGCGCAGATACGTACTGCGATCTTCCGCTGCGCTTTCCACGACCAACGGGTCGCCGAGGCCGAGTTCTTTCGTCCGCCGCACCATCGCGGGCACATCGAGCGGGACGTGCACGGCGTCGCGCGCCTCGGCATGGGCCGTCACGAATTCCAGATGACGACGTGTCGGGATGCTGTTCCCGGTGCGGCCCAGTCCGATCCGGGCCTGGGTGTGCCGACGCAGTTCGTCCCACAGGTCGCTCACAGGGCACCTCCGAGCGCGCGCAGCGGGGACGTGCCGACGTCCACCGGCAGGATGCGACCGACGTCGTCCGCCATGCCCTGCCTGCGTAGCCAGTCCTCGAATTCCGGTGCCGGCCGCAGATCGGCAGCCTCCCGCACGTACAGCGCGTCGTGGAACGACAGCGACTGGTAGCCGAGCATCACGTCGTCGGCGCCGGGCACGGTGATGACGAAAGCTGTTCCGGCAACGGCCAACAGGGTCAGCAGGGTGTCCATGTCGTCCTGGTCGGCCTCGGCATGGTTGGTGTAGCAGACGTCCACACCCATCGGCAGACCGAGGAGTTTGCCGCAGAACTGGTCTTCGAGACCCGCACGGATGATCTGCTTGCCGTCGTACAGGTATTCCGGTCCGATGAACCCCACGACCGTATTGACGAGCAGCGGATCGAACTCGCGCGCAACGGCATACGCGCGCGCTTCGAGCGTCTGCTGATCCACCGGTCTGCCTCCGGTGCCGACATGGGTTCCCGACGACAACGCCGAACCCTGCCCGGTCTCGAAGTACATGACGTTGCTGCCGACGGTCCCCCGTCGCAGCGACCTGCCGGCCTCGTTGCCCTCCCGCAGTACTGCGAGGTCCACCCCGAAGCTGCGGTTGGCACCCTCGGTGCCGGCGACGGACTGGAACACCAGGTCGACGGGTGCGTCCTTCTCGATCAGATCGATGGTGGTGGTGACGTGGGTGAGCACGCACGATTGCGTGGGGATCTCGAATCGTTGTCGGATCTCGTCGAGCAGGTGCAGCAGGTCGGACACGGCGTGCGGCGAGTCGCTCGCCGGGTTGATGCCGACCACCGCGTCGCCGCATCCCATCAGCAGGCCGTCGAGGACGGACGCGGCGACCCCACGCGGATCGTCGACGGGATGGTTCGGCTGCAGGCGCGTCGCGAGCCGGCCGGGCAACCCGATGGTCGTGCGGAACGCGCTGGTCACCGTCGCAGCGCGGGAGACCGCGATGAGGTCCTGGTTGCGCATGATCTTGCTGGTCGCCGCGACCATCTCCGGGGTGAGTCCCGGCGCGAGTGCTGCGAGCACGTCGGCGGAGTCCGGTCGGGCCGCGACCTCCAGGAGGTGGTCGCGCAGTTCCCCGACGGTCATGTGCGAGACCGGCGCGAAGGCCGTCGCGTCGTGGGTGTCGACGATCAGCCTGGTGACCTCGTCGGTCTCGTACGGGACGACCGCCTCGGTGAGGAAGGCGGGGAGCGGGAGGTCGGCGAGGGCGAGCTGTGCCGCGGCGCGTTCGGCATCCGAGGTGGCCGCGCAGCCCGCGAGTTCATCGCCCGAGCGGCGCGGGGATGCTTTGCCGAGCAGGTCGACGAGGCCGTCGAACTCGTAACCGGTTCCGCCGAGCTGTTGTCGGTAGATCGTCATCGGGGCCTCCCGCGCAGAACCGGTTCGACGGATGTGAGCACGCAGTGGAGTGCAGCATTCCACTTTTTCGCCGTCGTGTCCGGCGAGTGTCGCGAACGAAACGCCGCTGGTCGTCGGTTTCTAGCCCCGCTGGTACCAGACGTTCGTCACCCGCTGCGCCATGTGCCGCATCCCCGCAGCGGTGGGATGCAGCGCCTTCGCCAGCGACAGCGACTGCCGTCCCTCGTAGAAGCGCTGCTCGGAGGCTGCACACGCGTCGTGTCCTTCCGAGCCGGCCATGACGTCGACGAACTCGGCACCGGCCTCGCCGGCGGACCGGGCGAGTACTCGGTTCATCCGCACGAAGAAGTTCGTCACGAAGGAGGCGTCGGCATCGCTGGTGGGGATGTTGGGCCAGCAACCCCGGTTGCCGAAGACGCCACCGTGCCCGACCAGCAGGACCCGTGCGCGCGGTGCGCGTTGCTGGACGGCTGTGAGTGTCGCGGTGACCTTCGGTCCGAGCGCGCTCAGGGCGGCGTCCATGCGCGACGTGGTGCCCGGATCGGTGCGGCAATGCGCGTCGCCGCCCGGAAGCTCGGTGTAGCAGGCCGAGACGAGCCCCGCCCAGCCGACATCGTTGCCGCCGATGCTCAGCGTGACGAGATTCGTGTCCGGAGTGAGCGAATCGATCTGCGGCGGGACCGATCCGGTCGACGTCTGCTGCGGGACGGACGTGATGTGCTCGGTGCGCGCACCCGAACACGCGACGTTGACGAAGCTGACGGTCTGCAGCGAACCCGCGACGAGGTTCGGATATCCCGCGTCCGCGCGGGCGCATCCGCTGAGCATCGCCGCTGCGTCGAGGTAAGGCCCGGCGGCACGCGAGTCGCCGAGCGCGACGTAGCGGATGCCCTGCTCGCTACCCGGGTCGCTCATCGCGGACACCGGCCACACCATCGATGCAGCTGCCATGCCGGCGACGATCCCGGCTCGCACAATCGTCTTCATCCAGACCCTCCGGCAGCGTGGTTCTCCCGGGCATGAGATCGGCACGAATTACAAACGCGTTACGAGCATCGGGTGAAGATAACGGATGAAGCCCGGATGCCCGTCCTCCCACCAGCGCATTTTGTTTACTCCCCCCTTCGAACGGCTACCGTCGACCTGTGACCGTCCACAAAGTTCTCGACGGCCGCTACGAGCTGAGCGGTCTGCTCGGCGTGGGCGGCAGCGGCGAGATCCACGACGGTTGGGACACCCGCCTCCACCGGCCCGTCGCCGTCAAACTGCTCGGACGGGAGGTGGGCAGCAGACCGGACGTACGACGTCGTTTCGAAGTCGAGGCCCGGGCCGCCGCGGCCCTGAACCACCCTCGCATCGTCGCCGTGTACGACACGGGTGAACACGACGGACGTCCCTACATCGTTATGGAACGGCTTCCCGGGCGGACCCTCGCCGACGACATCGCCCGCGGACCCCTACCCGACGATCGGGTGCGCACGGTGCTCGCCGGAATTCTCGAGGCACTCGTCGCCGCGCACGGTGCGGGGATACTCCACCGGGACATCAAACCGGCGAACGTGCTTGTCGCGGAGAACGGCGAGATCAAGGTCGCCGACTTCGGTATCGCGAAGAGCGTCGGCGACGACCTCACCCGCACCGGTGAACTCGTGGGGACCGTTGCCTATCTGAGCCCGGACCGCATCACCGGACACCCCGCGTCCGTGACGGACGATCTGTACGCGGTCGGGATCGTCGGCTACGAGTCCCTGTGGGGGCGGAGGCCGTTCGCCGAGGACAACATCCTCGCGCTGGCACGGGCCATCACGCACGACCGGCCGCAGCCGCTCACCGAACTCCGACCGGACGCCCATCCTGGGCTCGTCGCAGTGATCGAGCGGGCCATGGCACGAGAGCCTTCCGACCGGTTCCGCAGTGCGCACGAGATGCTCTCGGCATTGCAGAACTCCGACGGATACCGCACTGCGACGACCCGACTGCCGGCAGGTATGGCTGTCGACCCGACGACTACCGTAGGCACGGACCGTTCCCGTGGAGTTCTCGTCGCGGCGGGTCTGACGCTGGTCGGAGCGCTCGCCGTGGGCGGTCTCGCGCTCGGATTCGGGCGGGGCGACTCCCCGCCGGCGGCCACACCGGAGACCCGGACGCCGGGCACGTCCGCATCGACGCCCGAACGGGTACCGGCCACCACCGAGCTCCCTGTGACTCCCGAATCCACGGTCGTCCCGGCTCGCACAGCGGACGAAACCCCCGTGGTTCCGCCCGTCGTACCCGCTCCGGAGACCGTTCCTGTCGCACCGCCGGCGGATGCCGGGCCCACGAGGTCCGAATCCGAGTCCCGTGGGAACAGCGGACCCGGCAACAACAACGGGAATGGCAACGGCAACGGCGGTGATGGAAATGGGAACAACGGTCGCGGCAACGGCAACAATGGCAACAGCGGCCGCGGCAACGGCAACGGGTGAGGTCGCTCAGCTCGATCCGCGCGCGACGAGTTCGACGGGCAGCTTCGTCGATTCCGTCTCCCCGGTGCGCACGAGTTCGAGCAGACGCTCGATGGCCGTCACCCCGATATCGTGCGCGGGCGATCGCACGGTGGTGAGCGGAACCGGCAGCTGCGCGACGACAGGGATGTCGTTGTAACCGACGACGGCGAGATCGCCGGGGATGGACAGACCCAGGTCGCGGGCAACACCGAGGATGCCGATGGCAATGGTGTCGCTGACCGCGAAGATCGCGCGGGGCCGGTCGGGGCGATCCAGCAGCGCACGCGCGGCCTCCACACCCCCGGCGACGTCGAAGCTCGACCGCACGATCCGCTCGGGCGGCAGAGCCACCGACGCTTGCTTCAGGGTGTCGACGAAGCCGTCGCGCCGGTCGCGGGCGGTGCTGGCGTGGTCGGGGCCGGCGATGATCGCCAGATCGTCGTAGCCGCGGTCGAGCAGGTGCCGGGCGGCCAGCACTCCTCCTCGGTAGTCGTCGCCCACTACGAACGGCAACCCGGCATCGGCGTGCCGGGTGACCGCGAGGATGGGCAGCGATCCGAGCGCCAGCGACTCGACGAACGGGCGGCCCGGCAGGTGCATGCTGCTCAGCAGCAGACCGTCGACCTGTCGCCCCACGAGCAGCGCGATGGCGCGACGTTGCGCCTCGAGATCGTCGGGTGGGCTCGACAGCAGTACCGAGTAGCCCGCTTTCGTGGCGGCTTCCTCGATGCCCTGGTAGGTCGTGGCGACCACGCCGTCGGTGAGTCGCGGCATGACGACACCGAGGGTCGTGGTCTTGCGGGTCCGCAGGCTCGCCGCCCACAGATTGGGGCGATATCCCAGTTCGGCTGCGACCTCCCGAACCCGCAGGGCCGAGTCCGACCAACCGTCGACCGGTTCGGGCTGGCGCAGCACCCGGGATGCCGTCGAGACGTGGACACCGGCGCGCTCGGCGATCTCCTTGAGCGTCGGGGCGCGGTCGGGACGGGGCATGCGGCTCTCCTGCTTGTGCGGCATCGAGTTCATGTTCCGGGTTGACGCGCCCGGAGCATGCCTTTAGCGTAGGCCATGCAATCGATCGTGCAAACGTTCTCGCAATCGTTCTGACAAACGTTTCCTCGACCACCGGAGAAGGCCATGTCCAACGCTCAGTCGCTCACCCAGCTGTTCGCCCTCGACTCCCTGCTCGAGCAGGAGGAGATCGACATCCGCGACACCGTCCGCAAGTTCGGCAACGAGCGCATCCGCCCGCACGTGGCCCAGTGGTTCGAGGAAGCGAAGCTCCCGGCACGCGAACTCGCCAAGGAACTCGGACAGCTGGGGGTGCTCGGCATGCACCTCGACGGCTACGGCTGCGCCGGCATGAGCGCCACCGCCTACGGCCTGGCCTGCCTCGAACTCGAGGCCGTCGACTCCGGCATCCGCAGCCTCGTGTCCGTGCAGGGCTCGCTGGCGATGTTCTCCATCCACCACTGGGGCAGCGAGGAGCAGAAGCAGGAATGGCTCCCCCGCATGGCCGCCGGCGAGGCGATCGGCTGCTTCGGCCTGACCGAGCCCGACTTCGGCTCCAACCCCGCCGGAATGCGCACCAACGCCAAGCGCGACGGCGACGACTGGATCCTCAACGGCACCAAGATGTGGATCACCAACGGCTCGATCGCCGACGTCGCCGTCGTCTGGGCGCAGACCGACCTCGAAGAAGGCGCCAAGGGCATCCGCGGCTTCGTCGTCCCCACCGACACCCACGGTTTCTCCGCACCGGAGATCCACTCCAAGCTGTCGCTGCGCGCCTCGGTCACCTCGGAGCTCGTCCTCGACGGCGTGCGTCTGCCCTCCTCGGCGATGATGCCGAAGGCCAAGGGTCTGCGCGGACCGCTGACCTCCCTCGGTGAGGCCCGCTTCGGCATCGTCTTCGGTGCCATCGGCGCCGCCCGCGACTGCCTCGAGACCGCCATCGAGTACTCGCAGTCCCGCGAGGTGTTCGACAAGCCGCTCGCCGGCTACCAGCTCACCCAGGCCAAGATCGCCGACATGGCGCTCGAGGTCGGCAAGGGCCACCTGCTCGCCTACCACCTCGGTCGCATCAAGGACCGCGGCGAGATCGCCCCGGAGCAGGTCAGCCTCGGCAAGCTCAACAACGTGCGCGAGGCCATCGCGATCGCCCGCGAGTGCCGGACCATCCTCGGCGCCAACGGAATCACGCTCGAGTACCCTGTCATCCGTCACGCCAACAACCTCGAATCGGTGCTGACCTACGAGGGCACCTCCGAGGTCCATCAGCTGACCATCGGCAAGGCGCTGACCGGTGAGGCGGCCTTCCGGTGACCACCCTTCCCGGCGCGCTCGAGGGGCTGGTGATCGCCGATTTCGGTCGCGTGCTCGCCGGCCCCTACGCCACCATGCTGCTCGCCGACCTCGGGGCGGAGGTCGTCAAGATCGAACGTCCCGGCTTCGGGGACGACACCCGGCACTGGGGACCGCCCTGGGTCGGCGACGAGTCGACCTACTTCCTCGGCGTCAATCGCAACAAGAAGTCGGTGGCCATCGACCTGACCACCGACGAAGGACTCGAACAGGCACGCGATCTCGTCGCCCGCGCCGATGTCGTCGTCGAGAACTTCCTGCCCGGCACGATGACTCGGCTCGGGCTCGGATACGAGCAGATCCGGGAACTCAACCCCGGCATCGTCTACACCTCGATCACCGGTTTCGGCGGACACAACAACCTGCCCGGCTACGACCTGCTCATCCAGGCCGTCGGCGGTCTGATGAGCATCACCGGGCCCGACCCGGCGACACCCACCAAGGTCGGTGTCGCCGTGGTCGACATCATCACCGGAATGCACGCTGCGCTCGGCATCCTCGCCGCGCTGCGGCACCGCGACCGCACCGGCGAGGGCCAGCGCGTCGAGGTGAACCTGCTGTCGTCCCTGTTGTCGGCGCTGGCGAACCAGTCGTCCGGCTACGTCGCGGCGGGAGTGGTGCCGAAGGCGATGGGCAACCGTCATCCGAGCATCGCGCCCTACGAGGTGTTTCACACCGCCGACCGGCCGTTCGTCCTCGCCGTGGGCAACGATCGTCAATTCGCCTCGCTGGTCGAGGTTCTCGGCGCACCCGAACTCGCCACCGATGACCGGTTCACCACGAACACCGCCCGCGTCGCGAACCGGGAGGAGCTGACGAAGATCATCGACGAGTTGCTGTCGACGGACACCGCCGACGCGTGGTTCGACGCTCTGACCGCAGCCCGGGTGCCGTGCGGTCCGCTCAACGACATCGCCGACGCGGTCGCGCTCGCCGAACGACTCGGTCTGTCGCCGGTGGTGTCGATCGACGATCCCGACCGGGACGCTCCGCTTCGTCAGATCGCCAACCCGATCCGGCTCAGCGCCACCCCCGCGACCTACCGCACGGCGCCACCGCGCCTGCCGTAGTCGGAGGACATCCTTCAGCACGAAATCCGTCAGGAGTGAAATACATGACCGCACTGAGCGCAGCGGCGCCTGTCACGTTGCGTCACCTCGTCGCGGGCCGCTGGGAGGAGGGGCCGGCCGAGGAATTCGAATCGACGAATCCTGCGCATCCGGACGACGTGGTCGCCCGAGGACTACGGGCGACCGTCGAGGACGTCGATCGAGCCTTCACAGCGGCCCGCCGTGCAGCCCGCGACTGGGCACGTACACCCGTCCACGAACGAGGTGCCGTCCTTTCGCGTGCCGCGAATTCGCTCGACGCAGCATCCGAGCAACTCGGTGCCGAGCTCACCCGGGAAGAGGGTAAGACCCTCGCCGAGGGTATCGGCGAAGTGCGCCGCGCCGCGCAGATCCTGCGGTACTTCGCGAACGAGGGCGATCGGTCCGCCGGTGAGGTCTTCGCATCCCCTCGCCGGGGAGAGCGGATTCTCGTCACGCGCAGGCCTGTCGGGGTGGTCGGTGTCATCACGCCCTTCAACTTCCCCATCGCGATTCCGGCGTGGAAGATCGCGCCCGCGCTCGTGTACGGGAACACCGTGGTGTGGAAGCCGGCCAGCACGGTTCCGTTGCTCGCGGTTCGTCTGGCCGAAGCGCTGACGGAGGCCGGTCTTCCCGAGGGCGTGCTCAACCTCCTCCATGGTGAAGGCGCGCTCGGAAACGCGATCGTCGAGCACCCGGAGATCGACGCGATCACCTTCACCGGTTCGACTTCGGTCGGTCGGCGCATCGCTGCTGTAGCGGCGACCCGAGGCGTTCCGGTGCAGGCCGAGATGGGCGGCAAGAATGCCGCCGTCGTCCTGGCGGACGCGGATCTGGACCTGGCCGTCGAACAGGTGCTGTTCGGAGCGTTCCGCTCGTCCGGTCAGAAGTGCACGGCCACTTCCCGGCTCATCGTCGACGACTCGATCGCCGACGACTTCCTCGGCCGCCTGCAGGCACGGCTCGACAGTTGGACGGTGGGCGACCCTCTCGATCCAGCGGTCGACATGGGCCCTGTCGT
Source organism: Rhodococcus sp. 5G237 (assembly GCF_053764735.1). NCBI lineage: Bacteria > Bacillati > Actinomycetota > Actinomycetes > Mycobacteriales > Nocardiaceae > Rhodococcus > Rhodococcus sp. 5G237. The sequence continues at coordinate 16,305 of NZ_JBSNCD010000001.1, forward strand.
GACCGCTGCTGCAGCGCAGCAGATCGAAGCAGGTATCGAACACGCGGTCGCAGAAGGCGCGACAGTCGTGTACCGCGGAATCGTGCGTCTCGACGAGTCGGTGGATGCGGCCGCGTTCGTGGCGCCGACCATCCTGCAGTTGCCCGCCGACGAAACGGCTGCCGCATCCAATCCCGCGTGGCAGGAGGAGTTCTTCGGGCCGATTCTGAGTGTGCGCCGTGCCGCAGGTCGTTCGGAGGCGTTCGCGCTCGCAAATGACAGCGAATTCGGGCTCAGCGCATCGATTTTCACTCAGGACGTGACTCGCGTCCTGGAGGCGATGGACGAGATCGACGTCGGCATCCTGCACGTCAACTCCGAGTCGGCCGGTGCCGACCCGCACGTTCCGTTCGGTGGAGCGAAGAAGTCCGGGCTGGGTCCCAAGGAACAGGGTGGCGCAGCCGTCGAGTTCTTCACCCATACGACCACGGTCTACCTGCGTGGAGGAAATCCCTCGGCACCGGACCTCTGATCCCCGCGGCAGGTGGTCGCACACACTCCCCACACGAGAAGGGCCTGTACCGGAACAGGCGGATTCAACCGGTACAGGCCCTTCTCGTGTCGTCACCACCGTGCGGGGACCGAGCTTCCCTTCACCTCTTGGAAGAGTCGGCGGGTACCTCGCTGCAGGACCCCGACATCGCTGCCGATCGCGACGAGAGAGGCTCCCTCGACAGTCCACGCGAGCCCGTCGGCGGGGGAACTCGCGTACAGACCGGAATAGACGCCGGCCCGCTGGGCGATGTCCAGAGCCTGCGACATCGTCCGGCGAACATCCGGATCGCGAGGATTGCCCAAGCGCCCCATCGAAGCTGCGATATCGGCCGGCGACACGAAGATTCCGTCAACTCCCGGCACCGCGACGATCTCGGGAAGCGAGTCGAGCGCCTCCTTCGACTGGATCTGGACGAAGATGCACAGCTCGTCGTGTACGGTTCGGAGATATTCCGGACGGCGACCGAAATCGGTTGCGCGGGTGAGTGTGCTGGCCACAGCTCGGGTCCCGCTGGGCGGATAGCGCGTCGCGGCCACCACCTCCCGAGCTCGATCGGGTGAATCGACTCCCGGGATCACCAGATTCCGCACGCCCAGGTCGAGGTACTGACCGATGACTGCCGGATCGGGTCCGGGAGTCCTGGCCACCACCTCGAGCGGGATTCCTTTCAGGGCGTGCAACTGTCCTGCGATGGTGCTCGGCGAGTTGGGGGCGTGCTGACCGTCGATCAACACCCAGTCCGCCCCCGCCCCGGTACAGATCTCCGCGGCGTACGGGTTCCCCAGCCCGAGCCACAATCCGTACTGGGGTTCGCCGGAGGCCAGGCGTCGCTCGAGCGTCACTTCTTCGCAGCCTTCTTCTGCACTGCGCGCATCTTGCGGACCCATGCCGGTCGAGAGAACCACATCATGAGGATCACCACCGTCGCCGACACGGCGGTCATCATCACGGCAACCGCGGCGACCTGGGTGAAGAAACCTTCACCCCACACCTGGAAGAGCAGCGCGCTGACCAGCGGAGTCTGTCCGGTTCCGAGCAGGACCGCGATCTCCAGATCACCGACGATCCTCACGAACACCAGGGAGAAGGTCGCCAGTATTCCGGGTCGCAGGAGAGGAAGAACGATCTGTGTGAACGTCCGGCCCGATCCTGCGCCGCACAGCCGGGACGCATCTTCCAGGCTGCCGTCGATCTGGGCGGATGTTCCCTCGAGAGAGATCATCGCGTACGGGAGGAACGACACGAAGAACGCCATTCCCATGATGAGCAACGTTCCGCCGAGGTTGAACGGCTCACCGCCGAAGGCGAAGATGAACGAGACCGCCAGGACGCTGCCCGGTACCACTGCCGGCAGTTTGGCCGACGCACTCGCCAAGCGGGAGATGCGGTTACGGGACTGACGTGCGTAGGTGAGGATCATCGTCGCGGCGAGCACGATGACGAGTCCGCCGACCACCGCGAGCAGAACCGAGTTGCTGATCGCGAGGCCCGCACCGCCTGCACCTGCCGAGGCGACCTTGAAATTGTCCAGCGTCCAGTTCGACGCCGTCAGGTCGGGCTGCCAGTAACGCTGCAGGCTCAGGTAGATCACCGCGAGGAGAGGCAGAACTGCGGCGAGTCCGATGTAGACGAGATTCAACGCGCGCACAGGCCAACGCCACTTGCCCAGAGCCACCCTGGCCACCTTGGGCGCCTGGCCGCCCATCCTGGCGAACTGCTGCTTCGAAATCACGAGTCGCTGAAGGAAGTACAGGACCAGCAGGACCGTGAACAGCATCGCGCTGAGCCTGACCGCGGTGCCGTATTCGACCGGGTAGGTGTTCTGGATCGAACGGACGATACGAACGGACATGATGTCGAGGTCGGTGCTCTGCCCCACGATCGCCGGGACCGAGTACACGCCGGCACCGATGATCGTCGCCAGGATGAAACCGGACAGCAGAGACGGCGCGACGGCCGGGAGTGACACGGTACGCACCACCCGGAAGGTCCCGGAGCCCGAGGCCCGCGCAGCTTCTTCGAGCGACGGGTCGAGAGAGCGCAGCGCCGACACGATCGGAAGATAGGTGTACGGAACGGTGAGCAGGACGTAGATCAGCACCATGCCCGGCGTCGAGTAGATCTGGAATCCGAGCGGTTCGAGGATCGGCGACAGCAGGCCTACTTCGGGACTGGCCAGAACCACCCAACCGACCGCCAGCGCGACGGCCGGGAGGAACAGCGGGATCAACGGCAGGGCATCACCGATCGCGCCCAGACCTGCATCGGTACGCTCGTTGACCCAGGCCAGCAGTGCACCGATCACCAGGGAGAGCAGAGCACTCACCCCGACGACGACCACGGTGTCCCGAACCATTCCCAGGAACCACGGCTCGGCAATCAGATCCGTCCATGCCTCGAGCGGACCACCGGCACGCTCGAACATCCGCGCGAGCGGGTACACGACCAGCAGGACGACGAGTGCGGACAATACAACCAGCAGTGCACCGAAGGCACCGCGGCGGAGCGCGCCCTTCGGGCGCACATCCTTCTGCGGGTCCGTCGCGACGGTCGTTCGTTCGGGACTCGGGGCGAGACTAGTCATCGGCCACCACCCGGAATGCCTCTGCGGGAACGGTCACGTCGACCTCGGCAGACTCGTGCAACGCCGGGTCCGGGACTCCGAACGCCCACACCGTCACCGAACGGTCCTCGATACGGCACTGATACTCGGTATGAGCGCCCGAGAAGGTCCGTGCGACAACCACTCCTCGCCAGGACAGGTTCCCGTCTGCGGCTCCGGTCGGCGCGATCGAGCACTTCTCCGGCCGAACCATCAGTGTGATCGCCTCACCGGGAACGGCGTCCGTTCGTACGGTGTCGGACGAACGCGGCACACTGATCTCCCGACCCGCCACCTCTACGGTGAGCGACTCGTCCGCGCTGCCGAGCACCGTCGCGTCGAGGAAGTTCGCCTCACCGATGAACTCCGCCGTCGAGCGATTGCTCGGACGCTCGTACACGGTGACGGGGGAAGCGAGTTGATCCACCCGGCCGCTGCGCATGACGGCGATCCGAGTACCCAGACTCATCGCTTCCACCTGGTCGTGCGTGACGTACACGGCAGCAAATCCGAGTTGACGATGCAGTCGCACCAACAGAGCACGGAGCTTGACCCTGACCCGGGCATCGACATTGGACAACGGTTCGTCGAACAGGACGACTGACGGTTCGGAGATCAGGGTGCGAGCCAAGGCGACCCGCTGCTGCTGCCCACCACTGATCATCCCCGGGTGCTGCCGTCCCAGGCCACCGAGACCGACGAGGTCGAGATACTCCGCTGCCCGACGACGGGCCACGGCCTTCCGCACTCCCGCCGATCGCAGGGGGTAGGCCACATTGTCCTCGAGGTTCATGTGGGGCCACAGCGCATAGGACTGGAACATCATGTTGACGTCGCGCTCGTTGGGCGCCTTGACGGTCTTGGAGGACGAATCGTAGACCGCGTCGCCGTCGATGCGGATTACTCCCTCCGTGGGGGATTCCAGTCCTGCGATACAACGCAGCAGAGTGGACTTGCCACAACCACTGGGGCCCAACAGGACGAGGAGTTCCCCGGTCCGGACCTCGAACGAGACATCGTCCACCGCATTGACGATGTCGCCGCCGTGACGTTCGAATTTCTTGGTGACGCTGTTGACTTCGAGAAGTACTGGGGAGCCGTCCGCCCGAGCGGGCGCGGTAGCTTCTGCAGCGGGTAGCTCGTCGATGATTGTCATCAGGAATACCTTTGTTCGAGCAGACAGGACAGTCGGGGTTCAGTTCAGTTCGAACGCGTTCAAGATCTCCTCGCGTTCGGCATGCGCGCGCATCGGATCCGCCAGGCGGATGTCTTCGGGCGCGGAGGGACAACCGTCGATCTCGTCGTCTCGCATCGTCATATAGAAGGCGTCTCCACAGTACGCGCGCTGACCTTCTTCGCTGAGCACGAAGTCCGCGAACACCATTGCAGCATTGGGGCTCTGTCCGTTCTCCGAGATTCCGATCAGGTTGGGGAACGCGATCACCGGCTCCGGAGTGACCGCCTTGATCGGGGCTCCGGCCTCCATGAGCGCGACCGAGTGTGCCTTCGCACCGGGAGCGGCCAGCGCCAACTGGCCTGCTGCCACCTTCTGCACGGCCGGGACCGACGATTCGAACCAGTCACCACTCTGATCGCCGATGGTGCGCAGGAAGTCCGGTCCGTTCTCGTCCATCAGGATCTGGTAGAAGGACATCACACTGTCGGCGGAGACCCGTGGGTCCGCAAAGCTCGCCTTACCCGCAAGCTCGGGAGAGACGAGATCCTTCCACGTGGTCGGAGGTGTGCCGATCTTCTGTTCGTTGTACGTGATCACCCACGGCGAAGTGACTGCGGTGAAGTGATTCGCAGCAACGGAGGTGTCACGCAGGTGAGCCAGGTTCGGTACCTCGTTCTCCGACAGCTCCCTGAACCACTCGGGGTTCTCGTTGAACATCAGTGGGTCGGTGACGATGACGAGGTCCGCACTCTGGGCGCCCGTCGCGGTCTCGGAGGCGAACCGGCTTCTGAGATCACCTGTGGACAAACGCGTGACGGCTACCTCGATATCCGGGTACGCCTGACCGAAAGCGCTCGTGATCGCCTCGTTCACAGCATCCGTCGCCGACGAGTAGACGACCAGAGGAGCCTCGTCGCGGGCACGTTCGGTGATGTCCGTGAAGCCGTCACCGAGTGTGGCCTCGTTCGCCGCACTGCAGGCGGCGAGAACGGACGTCATGGCGAGAACGGCAGCGAGGCGACCGGGTCGGATACGACGTGATTTCATAGCGGGCTCCAGATCAGGGAAGGTCCGAACGAACGGTGCGGCGAGCGTTGCGATGGGCACCCCTGCGATGGGGTGATAGTGGGTACACTGCCGACCGGATGTGTTGCAGATTACATAGACCGAAAGGTCGAGTCTCTGGTCGATACGGCCAAGCATGTGGGCCCTTTTGGATAGTTCGAACCAGATTCACCGTCGCGTGGCGAGACCCGCCGAACGGAGCCGAACACGCCGGCCGGAATCAGTCGGCGATGCCCTCGGCACGCAACGCCAGCCAGAGTCGCGCCGCGAATGTGGGATCGGAGAGTTCGAAGCCGAGCAACTTCTCCGCGGAGGACACGCGGTACCGCAGCGTGTTCCGGTGGATCGACAGCGTCTCGGCCGCCGTCTCCCACCGGCCCCGATGGCGCAGGTACTCGACGACCGCGTCCACCACCTGGGGGCTCGATTCGCGTTGCAACTTGTGCACCCAGTCGCTCGCCGTGTCGCCGCTGTAGTCCGAACGGTCCACGACCGTGCCGGCGGGGGCCTTACGGATATCCGCCATCCAGTGCTGCCAGCGATGGGAGAGCTTCCGGATCGGAACCTGTTCCGTGAGGAGAACTCTGAGTGCGGGATTCCGATCGACCAGAGCGAAGAGTTCCGGTCCGAGCGTCTGGAACTGCATACCGTTCAGCAACATCCAGCACTCGTCGTCGTCGTTGTACGCGAGCAGCTGCTGAGCACCGGGAGGCAGCGCGGCCTCGAGAAGATCCAGCAGGTCGTCACGGCTCCAGTCGTCCACTCCCCGTACACAGACGATGTGTGGTCTACGAGGCGGGGCCGCCAAACCCATTTCCGCGGCCAGTTCCAGGGCGCTGTCGATGCGCCCGGCGAAGACCAGGCGGGCAACGGAATCCCTGACTGTCCGGGACACCGTCTGCATCCGTCGCGTATCGCGAAGGAGCAACCGCAGCAACAGGGCGGCACTGGCTCCGAATCTGTGGAGATCGGCGTGGGCGGGTCCTTCCCCCGCCATGAGGAGTATGGCGGTCGCTCGTCCTTCGGCGCCCACGGGGAAGGCGAGGAGTTCACGATCGTCCGGGCCGACCCCCGTGGCCGGACGCACGAGTGGTCGCGGGATGACCTCCACGGAACCCTTCAGGACACCGGGATCGACTGCGTCGACGGTCTTTCCCGCGACCGACTCGATGAGTCTGCCACTCGTGGTCAACAGCGCGCTCCACGCCGTTCCGTTGTCTGCCAGGCACGACAGGATCGCCGAGATCGGGTGCTTGGCACCCGCGGCCCGGACGAGATCGGCGTACCCATCGTGCGAAATGTTCATACTGTCCGGACGCTAACAGTCGTTATGTACGAAGTCGCGCGGAACTTTCCACATACAAGAATCGCTCGACGAGCGCGTTGAACTCGGCCATTTTCTCGTAGGGCACCCACAACCCGCACTCTCCGAACACGTGCAGCTGCGACTCCCTGATCCGACTCAACATGAACACCGCGTTCTCGAACGATTGGGTGCGGTTCTCCCTCCCCCACACGATGAGGGTGGGCGCGGTGATCTCGTCGAGACGCTTCCACAAGTCGTCCGGGGTGTGCCGCTGGGAAGTTCGTCCCTCGGGAGCCTGAACCATGAACTCGGGTTCGACACTCGCCTCGTAGCGCTCGAGCAGCACGTCGTCGGTGATCAGCGTGGGATCATAGAGAAGCTGCTCGAGATAGGCCCGCATCTTCTCCACTGTCGGCCCTTCGCCACCGTAGTAGATCCTGCTCGCGGACTCCTTCGGTCGGATCTGGTACACCGCGTGACCACCCGCTGCGCTGACGAGTACCAGCCGCTCCACGACGGACGGATGGTCGACCGCCATCCGGATGGCGACCGCTCCACCGGTGGCCATCCCCAGGACGTGGACACGATCGAGTCCCAGCTCCCGGATCAGGGCCACCATCGTCTCGGCGTACATCGCATTGCGGCCCGTGGCGACGTCCGGTTTATCCGACCGCCCGTAGCCCGGCAGGTCGACGATGATCACGCGGAACCGACGGGAGAATTCCTCGAGATTGCGGCCGAAGTTCCCCCACCCGAAGGCACCGGGTGCCCCGCCGTGGATGCAGAGCAGCACCGGTCCTTCGCCCGCCTCGTGGTAGTGCACCCGGATCGGCCCGGCCTGGGCGAATCTGCTGGTCGACTCGTAGGTGAGCATCACCGGCCTCCTCCCGCGAGCAGGCGCTCACCGCGTAGATCGTCCGCACGCAACGGAGGTTCGACGATCCTCTCGTCGTAACCCGAGAGGAAACGCAGGACGAGATGGTTGAAATCGTCTGCGCGCTCGATCATCGTCCAGTGTCCGCAGTGACCGAACACGACCAGGTCGGCGTTGGGGAATGCCTCGGCTCCCGCCAGTGCGTCCTCGGGCGGGTTCACCCGGTCTTCCCTGCCGAACAGAAACAACATCGGCACCCGGCACCGAGCGGCATTCTCCGGCAGGAACGGATAGTGCACCTTGCTGAATTCGCGCATCCGTGTCGATTCCTGGTGCCGTTCGTACGCGCCGGGACGCTCGGCCATTCGCGTCCGGAACTCCACGAGTTCTTCGGGGACCATGCGCGGGTCGTGGACCAGATGCTCCATCGAACGGCGGACCAGCGAAGGCTCGTACCGTCCGGTGTCCTTGTGGGACGTCAGATTCGGTTCGAACCGCGATCCGTCCTTCCAGCGCGCCCCGGCCGTGCCCACCACGATGCCGCCGACCACTCGTTCCGGGTGTTCGAGTGCCAGGCTCGCAAGGACCATGCCTCCGAGGGAGTTTCCGATGACGTGGGCTCGCCCCAGGCCGAGGGCGTCCATCGTCCGGATCACCAGATCGACCTGGTTCGGCCGTATCGCGTCCACACCGGGCGGCGCTTCGGTGAAGCCGTAGCCGTACAGATCCGGTGCCACGACCCGGTACCCGGCATCGACCAGTGCCGGAACGGTGAGGTAGAAGTTGGCCGCCGCGGTGATTCCGATCGCCGAACCGTGAAGCAGTATCACCGGCGGTGAATCCGGATCCCCCTCGTCGATGTAGTGGATCCGTTCCCCCTCCCGTGTGGTCAGCCAGTGCGACGCGTACCCGAAGTACTCGGCGATGATCGAGGAATCGTCCGATCCCATGAGCTGCTCCTCGGTGTCCTTCAGTGTCGATCCGTCCATTTGGCGAAGCCCACACCGGTGAAGCACGCATGGATGGGCATGTAGTCGATGACGGTTGCCGGCCGGTCCATCGCAGCCGCCACGCTGATCCACGCGCGGATCTCACCGGTTCCCGATCGGAGGGTCTGCGAATCGAAGCTGAACAACTTCTCGAGCTGATCGACCTCGTTGCGCTGGATGCGCTCGAGAACCCACGTGTCGAGCGGCGTGTCGATGTCGCCGCGGTTGAAGTCCTTGTCCGACGGATAGTGGCTGAGCCCACCCGACGCGCACAACAGTATCCGCTCGTCACGCTCGCCGAGGATCTCCGCGATCGCACGGCCGAGCGCGGCACAGCGGTCGCCACCGGCGAGGGGCGGGAAATACTCGTTGAGCATCACGCACACGACGGGGATCTCCCCCGTCGGATCGAGCTCGGGTGCGATACGGGCCGCCATATGCGGCAGCCCGTAGCCCTCGCGGCCCACCGGTTCGAAGCGGTGCATGACCGAGACGTCGAAGTGCCGCTTGACGAGTTGACGTGCGAGATGGGACGAGACGTCGGGATCGTTCTTGAACTTCACCACCGTGCGGTCCTTCATCGGGACGTCCCACTCGTAGCCCTGATGACCCCACATGGGTTCCGAACCGACGTAGATCGCCAGACTCGGGTTGTTGGACAGGTTGAACATATCACCCTGGTCGTCGCCCACGATCACGATCACGTCAGGTTTGTAGGCCGCGACCTCCGCACGCATGTCGTCGAATGCAGCATGGATGCGGTGGTAGAGGTCCTGACACACCTCCAGACTGTCCCGCTGTCGTGCTGCTTCGGGATAACGCTCGAACACGCCGGGTGCGACGCGGTCGATCATCCACTGCTGCCATGCCTCCGGCGGCCGGAACATTCCCGCCGCATGCGAGCATGCCAATCCGAGACCGATCATCGTTGGACTCCTTCTGCTTTCGGTGTCGTGAGGTCGCTCGGCTACGAACGCGCGAGCGCCTCGAGGACTCGCCGGGTCGCGGCCACGTCGGAGTCGTCCAGGTCGGCCAAGGCGTCCCTGTTGAACCGGCGTGCGATCTCGGCGATCTGTTCGTATGTGGCGGAACCGTCGGTGGACAGAGAGAATCGGTCCTCGTTCCGGACGACGAGGCCGGACTCGATCAGCTCACTGACGGCATCCTCGGTGGCCCGCGGTCCGAGATAGGCGGACACCGCCAGTTCCTGCACGGTCCGTGAACCGCACGAGAGTCGCTGGAGCACCCGGGCACTGGCGACGCTCAACCCGAACTGCGCGCGGTGTTCGTCGAATCTCCGCGAGAGACGATGACTCGCGGCTGTGAGAACCTGCGCGAACGACGGCTCGGCGGAAGCCGGATCCATCTCCCCGCCGGCTTCCTTGCAATTGTCTGTTGGCGACGTCATCTGTTGCGGCGTGGCATAACCACCCTGAACGAAGAGGAGCGACTCACCGTCGACGAGGGAACACTCGTCGACTTCTCCCACGATGATGTCGTGATCCCCTCCGGGGAACACGGCGTGCACACGGCACTCGAAACGCGCGATGGCACCGTCGATCAGAGGAACGCTCTTCGATCCGCGACTCCAGGAGAACGTCCGGAATCCCTCGGTTCCCGAGCTCGCGGATGCGAACACGTTCGAGATGTCAGTCTGGTCGGACGAGAGAACATTGACCGCGAAGGCGTCGGCCGAGGTGTACACGCCGGCCCGACTCGAGTCGGAACGCACCGACCAGAGGATCAGAGGTGGATCCAGGGACACGGCAGCGAACGAATTGACCGTCATACCGGTCGGCTCACCGTCCACGGTGGTGGTGACTACCGCCACGCCTGTTGCGTAACGGCTCAGGGCATTGCGGAACTCGCGGGTGTCGTGTGCAGGATCGACGACGACGTAGTCGGACGTGCGATCCGAAACCGCCGGCGTTGCCCTCATCGGTGGTACGCCAGCGTGCGCATGGACGGGTTGCTTTCGAAGTCCGGTCCCGGAAGTTCGAGAAGCGCGTGTGCGTACAGCGACGCGGCCGCCTCGCGTCCGGCGGAACCGTGGACGCGCATGGCGAGCAGATCACGGAACACCCGCTGGATGTGGTTGTTCGAGAGAATCGCTCCCGCGCCTGAGACCGGCCAGATCGTGTAGAGGGCATCGAGACTCTCCGAGATCGCGTCGGCCGCCTCGAAGCGGATCTTCATACGTTCCAACGGAGTGGCGGTACGTCCCTCGCATGCGACCTCGAAGAGGAAGCGCCAGTTGTCCAGATGCCTGCGCCGGATCATCTGGACCTTCGACAGCGCATCGACGAGACGGACCAGCAGGTGAGGGTTCTCCGTGACGGCGGCACCGGTACCGCGACGCATGCGCCGCACCTTGCTCTCCCCGATGAACTCTTCGAATGCCCCGAGGGCGGCTCCCGTCGCGGAGTTGGCCATGGTGGAGTTGAAGATCGAGAGGAAGGAGACGCGGTAGAGGGGACGATCGTTCACCTCCCAGCCCGGATTGCGATCGTGGTAGGTGTCGGCGAGAACGTGGGCCCGGTAGTCGGGTACGAATACCTTGCTCATTGTCACCGACTTGCTACCGGTCCCGCGCAGACCCGCGACGTCCCAGCTGTTCTGATCGATCTCGAAATCGGAACGGGGCACCACGAAGTTGCGGTCACCACCGCCGACGATGATCCACTGGGCGTGGTCGACACCACTGGAGAACCCCCACGTCCCGTCCAGAACGTAGCCGCCCGACACAGCTTCCCAGCTTCCCGTGGGTGCATACGAGCTCGACGCCCTGGTGTCCGGGCCGTCGCTCCAGAACTCGTCCTGTAGGCGCTCGTCCATGAGCGCGATCTCGAACGAGTGAACGTTGAGCTGCCCGCCGATCCACGCGGCCGATGCCTCCGAGCCGGCGATCTTCATGATGCCTTCGAAGAAGGACGCAGGCGCCATCTCGAGGCCGCCGTACTGCAGGGGCGTCATCGCCCGGAAGACACCGGCACGCGTCATGGCCTCGACCGTCGCGTCCGGTACCCGATTCAGGCGTTCGGTTTCCGCCCGACCGGCACGCACGATGTCGAGGATGTCGTCGACATCGGCGAGGTACTGCGCACCCACGCGGTACGCGCGGGCCGCGTACTCTTCGCCCGAAGCGAGGTCGTCCGTTGAGGCGAGCGACGAGGGATTCGTCTCGAGGTTGGTCAGCATGGCAGTTCCTCTCCAGAGATAGGACACTTTCCCGGAACTCCGGGGGTCGACGGTCTCGGATGAACCTGGCGTCCTTACGGGCGAGGTTCGGTCGATCGATCCGACCGGCCGGTCGTGCCGTGGCTCACATCGTCGACTCCGATGTCGCAGATGTTATGGCCGTCACAGAGGAATGTCTTCGTACGTATTCGCCAATATCCGCTGAGAGTTCGGACGGATCGTCCGTTCGCAGGGAGAGACTGCCCGAAACGCGTCGACCCGTGCCTCCAGTAGGGCACGGGTCGACGGATCCTGTTCTCGGGAGTCACATCTGCAGTACGCAGACCTTTTCGATCGCGAGCTCTCGGGCGGTCGATTCCGGCCCTTCCTTCGTGTTGCCGGATTCCCGGACTCCGCCGTACGGCATGTTATCGGCACGGAAAGCCGGCGATTCGTTGACGAGAACAGTCCCGAAGTTCAACTGTTCCGTAGCTGCGAGGGCAGTACGCACATCGGACGTGAAGACCGCCGCCTGAAGCCCGTACTTCGAGTCGTTCGCCAATTCGACCGCTTCGTCGAAGGACTCCACCCCGACGAGGCCGAGCACCGGACCGAATGCCTCCTCCTGGATGAGGTCGCAGGATTGCGGGACGTTCGTCAGCAGGGTGGGCTCGAGGATCACGTCGTCCCTCATCCCACCACCGATCACCACGGATGCGCCGGCGTCGGTCGCCTGACGGATACCGCCCAGAAGGCGTTCGGTTGCTCGTTGATCGATCGGAGGACCGCAGAGCACCATCCGATCCCGTGGGTCACCGACTCCGAGTGCACCGATCCTCCCCACCAGCAGCTCCGTCAGTTCGTCCACCACCCCGACGTGCGCGTAGATCCGTTGCACGGAGACACAGGTCTGACCGGCGAAGCCGAAGGCGCTGGGGACGAGCGTGTCCGCGACACGCTCGAGATCGGCGTCGGCCTCGATGATGGCAGGGCTCGCGTTGCCGAGTTCGAGCATGACCTTTTTGCGTGCTCCCGCCTTCGCGATGTGCCATCCGACAGGAGCCGAGCCCGTGAAACTGATCGCTGCAACACGCGGATCCTCGATGATCACCGCGCTGATGTCTGCCGGGTCGCCCGGGATCACCGAGAGGTATCCGTCCGGCATCCCGGCCTCCTCGCAGATGTCGGCGAGGAGGAATGCCGTCAACGGCGATTGAGGGGCGGGTTTGAGCACCACCGGGCAACCGACGGCGAAGGCCGGTGCGAGTTTGTGAGCAACGAGATTCAATGGGAAGTTGAACGGGGCAATGGCAGTGACCACACCGATCGGCACACCTCGCGTGAACCCGATCTTGCCGACCCCGGCGGGCGTGGCATCCATGGCGACACCACGGCCGGTCTGCGTTCTGGCAACGGCAGCGGACAACCGGAACGTCTCGACGGCCCGGTCGACCTCCCCTTCTGCCATTACGATCGGCTTCGCCACCTCTGCGCAGATCAACTCGGCGAGCGCCTCCTTCGATGCGACGAGGAGATCGGCGATCCGATCGAGCACGCAAGCGCGCTCGTGAGCCGGGACAGGTCGATCCAGTGCTCGGTGGGCCAGATCGACGGCGGCGTCCGCAAGTTCTTCCGTTGCATTCCCGACTCGGCCCACGAGCGTCCCGCTGAAGGGGTCGAACACGTCGGATGCGGAATCCGGAAAGACGTCTCTGTTTCCGATCCGCACCCCGCGCTCGCACAGTGCTCGGCGTGTGGCCGTACCGATCGAGGTCATGCCCCTTCACTTCCTGTTGGCGACTGCACGGTCGCGACGGACGTTCAGTCTGCGGTGGGCGCTGCCACCGAACCGGCCGAGCTCGGGATCTCACCGTGGCGGATCTCCCGGTAGACCCGGCTGCGCAGGTCCGCGAACTCACGAGTGGCCTTGGTCGCGATCTGGTCGCGCTCGGCACCGAGATGCGTCTCGATCAGATCCACCACCTGGGTCGGCTTCCTGCCCAGTACGAGCACTCGATCGGACAGGTAGACCGCCTCGTCGATGTCGTGTGTGACCAGCAGGATCGTAATACCGAGGTGGTTCTTCACCCGCAGGGTCAGATCCTCGAGGTCCGCGCGTGTCTGGGCATCGACCGAGGCGAACGGCTCGTCCATCAAGACGATGGCAGGTTCGTAGGCGAGGGCGCGGGCGATCGCCACTCGCTGCTGCATACCACCGGACAGCTGCCACGGGTACTTATCGATGTGGTCCTTCAGCCCGACCTCGACGAGAGCGTCCATCGCCTTCGCGGTGCGCTTCTTCTTGTCCTTGATCGTGGTCCGCAGCGGGAGGATCACATTGTCGAGGATGGAGAGCCACGGCATCAGCGACCGGGAGTAGTCCTGGAAGACGATCGCCATCTCCGCCGGCGGTTCCGTCACTCTCCGTCCCCGGAGGGTGACCGATCCGGAGGTCGGATCCGTCAGGCCGGAGAGACACTGGAGAAGCGTCGTCTTTCCCGCTCCGGACGGGCCGACGATGCACATGAACTCGCCGCTGCGGACGGCGACATCGATGCCACCGAGGACCTGGTGATCGCCGTACCGCTTTCCGAGGTTCTCCACGACGAGGAGTTCCTCGTGCGAGGTGGCCTTACCCGTGTGTGTGGTGCTCATAGTCACGTTCCTAAGCGTTCTTCTTGTTGTGCCAGTCGAGGACTCGTCCCTCGACCAGTCGGGCAGCGAGATTGAGCAGGTAGCCCAGCACACCCAGCATCACGATGCCGGACCACATATTGAGAATGTTGAAGCTGCGCTGTGAATCGAGGATGAAGTAGCCGATACCGCCGGGGGAACCGATCATCTCCGTCACGACCATGACCACCGTCGCGATGGCGAGCGCCAGGCGAGCGCCGGCGAAGATCTGCGGTGCCGCATGTGGGGCGTAGATATAACGGATCCGGTTCTTCAACGGGATCCGGTAGCTCCGGGACATCCTGAGCAGCACCGGTTCCACCGACCGCACGCCATCGATCGTATTGAGCAGGATCGGCCACATGGACGCGAGAGCGATCAGGAAGATCTTCATCGTGTCGTCGATCCCGAGGAAGATGACGGCGATGGGGAGGAGCGCGACGCCAGGTGTTGCCCGGAGGAATTCGAGGATGGGCCGGACCGTCTCCTCGAAGCGGGGCAGCAGCCCCAGGACGATCCCTCCGACCACACCGACGATCACGGCGATACCGAACCCGAGGAGGACCCGACCGAGGCTGGGCAGAACGTTCTCGACGATCCCGTCGAAGAACCACACCGATTGCAGACGATCGAGAATCTTGGAGAGGGATGGGAAGTAGAAGGACGAACTGTTGGCCGAGACCGCCAACCACGTGATGACCAGGACGATCGGAAGCCAAGCTTCCCAGGCGAATCCGGTGATGCGCTTCATGCCGAATGCTCCCCTCGGATGACCGGGTGCCACCACAGCAGACGGCGCTGTGCGGACACGACCAGGGTGTTGACGAGAAGTCCGAGGACACCCGCGGTGATCGCGTAGGCGAAGACTTCCGGACGCTTGAACGCCTGCTCCATGTGGGACAGTTCCGAGCCGAGTCCGGGTGCTCCACCGAGGTATTCGGCACTGATGGTCATCAGCAGGGCCATGGTGGCGGCGAGCCGCAGGCCGGTGAAGACGAGCAGCGCCACACTCGGCACCCACAGGTACCGCAGACGGTCGACGGTGGAGATCCGGAACACCCGAACGACCCACTTGTGCAGTGGCTCCACCTGCTTCGCCGCGTACATGGACTGGATGAGCAGAGGCCAGACCGCCGACAGGACGATCATGGTGATCTCCATCCGACTCGTCGCTCCGAACAGGAGGAGCACGAGCGGCAGGAGAGCGATCGTAGGAATGCTGCGGAAGAAGTCGACGATCCACCGCGTGCTCTGAGTGGCGCGCAGCGAGGACCCGATCAGGAGGCCGGCGGGAACGCCGATGAGTGCGGACAGGCCCAGACCCATCGCCCACACACCGATGGTGGTTCCGAGCGCGGTCCAGTAGGTACCGCTGCCCCACAGACCGATCAGCGCTTCGACGACCATCACCGGAGTCGGGAGCGATCCGGCGTCGACCAGTGGGCTCATGGCGATCGCTTGCCATGCGGCGAGGACCGCGGCGATCGCGATCAGCTTGGGTACGGGGCCGACCTTACGTCGTCCTGCGTCGGACGCCGCTGGACGCGGTCCGGACTTGGCCGGCACTGCCGGCTTCAACTTGGTATCGGCCGATGACACGGCTACTGAGGTTGTTGTCGCCATCGTCTACTCGGATCCTACGAGGATTTCGTCGAAACTCGGCTTCTCGGTGAGGATCTCGTACTCCACCGCGAGGTTCGCGATCTTGTCGAGTTGCTCTGCCGTGACGGGAGTCGTCGCGAACGGCTGGATAAAGGCATTCGCCAGCTGCTCCTCGGAGAAGCCGAGCTCCTCGATCGCGACCTGCTTGGCGATCTCCTTGTCCGCGTTGACGATCTCCGCTGCCTGATGGATGCCCTCGACGAATTTCCGGACAGTGTCGGGATTCTTCGCGATGAACTCCTCGGACGCGACGTAGACCGACGATGGCACACCCTGGTTGCCGGGTGCGTCCGTGTTGTGGACGAGCCGAACGGTCCCCGATGCGATCGCGCTCGATGCGAGCGGTTCGTTCGGTGTCGCGGCGTCGACGTATCCCTGCTGCACCAGGTCGATCGTCTGGGCGGGCGGGACCTCGACGAAGTCGATCCGGCTGGAGTCGCCGCCAGCTTTGTCGACCACAGCGCGGATGTTCATCCACGTCTGCGTCTTGATTGCCGGGACTCCCACCTTGCGGTCGACGAGGTCGGTCGGGGACTGGATCGCACTCGACGCCGCCGTCACAACGCTCGCTGCCGACGGCACTCCGTCCTCACCGTCGGTGGCCTGCACACCGGCGCCCGCGACCACCCGGACGGGAAGGCCCTGAACTCGGGCCTGCATCAGGGTGACCGTGTCCATCTGGGCGATCTGCAGCGTACCGCTGAGCAGCTGTGGAACTGCGTCGTTCGCCGACTTGTTCGCTGCGGCAGTGACGTTCAATCCGAGATCGGAAAAGATCCCTTCGCTGATGCCGGCACGCAGTCCGACACCCGACAGGCCGGGCGAGCTACCGACCGAGATGTCGGTGGCCTGGTCGGCGGATGCACCCTCGGAGGAACCGCAGGCGCCGGCGAGCAGGGTGAGCGCGGCAGCTGCTGTAACAGCGGCAACGCGACGGACACGGGGTGCTGAGAGGACCGCGAGTGACATATTCGGACTCCGGTTTCAGGTCTTGGGGGCGGTTGTACGAGCGGCCGATCGAACGGAGGATCACTGACGACCGGCTATGCCGTGGATCACTTCTGTAGTGAGCGGTTCACGAAGCGTAGGTCTCGTGCAGTGGAGAAAGAAATCCCTTCTTTCCACATGACGCAATACTCGTTGTCGGGACTGCACTCAGACCACGAGAGTTCGTTCGATCTGACGAACAGCACGCGTGAGAGCCGCTTCAGAGTGCGCCAGATTCACGCGAACAGCGGGCGCGGAGAGGCTGATTGCCGCAACGGCCTTGCCACGACAGACGATGGGCGCAGCGACGCAGACCTGCCCGAGTACGGACTCTTGCTTGTCGTAGGCCAAACCGGTCGCCCGCGTCTCTGCGAACTGCCGATAGAGGATCGCAAGGTTGGTGATCGAGTGACGGGTACGACGCGGCAGCGGGTCCGGCAGCACTTTCGCCACTTCGTCCGTGGGCTGAAACGCCAGGAGCGCTTTGCCCAGCGCCGTGCACGTGGCGGGGGCACGACCTCCGATGGCCGTCGGAGCCGGCAGGGTGCGTAGGCCGACGACCTTGTCGACGATGACGATGTCGGCCCGGTCGAGGATCGCGAGCCGAGTGGTCATTCCGGACACCGCGTACAGCTCCCCGAGGTAGGGGGCCACCTGCTCACGCAGGCCGCGGGGTCGACTGTGCGCGACGCGATTACCCAGTTCGAACAGCTTGTCGCCGGGCCGGTAACGAGTACCCTCCTTCGACACGAATCCGCTTTCGACGAGGTACGCGAGAAGGCGGTAGGCCGTGGACGTCGGAACACCGGCACGACGAGCGATGTCGCTGACTCCCATGGATTCCTCACCGGAGAGGAACTCGTCCAGGAGTTGCAGCGCCTTCAGGACCGACGCCGTACCGCGCTGCTCGTTCTTGCGGTCAGCGTCGGCCTCGGACTGTGCGTCGACCATGAACTGTTCGTCTGTAAGTGCGGTCACGACGGTCTCACTCTCCAACTCTTTTCCGGCGTCGCCGATATGCAGTAGTCAACTGCTGGATATATCGAATGCGCTGGACAGCCCACTTCTGTAGTGGATGGTACAGTGATTGTAACGCTCGTTCCAGTGAGCGGCAACACACCGATGACAGATTGCGACGAGACCCTCTGCTACCTTTCCCACGGCAGCCCGCCCGAAAGAGACGTGATGAACACTGCCCGACGTAACGCCCGCGGAGAGGTCACTCTCCAGCGCATTCTCGATGCAACCGTGCAGCTCGTCGGCCGGTACGGCTACGACAACACCACGATCTCCCGAATCACGAAGGCCACACAGCGACCCGCGAGTTCGATCTACTGGTACTTCGAGGACAAGGACGATCTCATCGTCACGGCGCTCGAGAATTCGTACACGCGTTTCCCTCGCGACGGTCGGCGGCCGTGGCAGCGGTTCGATCCCTCGACTCCCCTGCAGAGCCAATTGTTCGAGGAGCTCGCACCCGAGCTCCAGGCCTCCGAGTCCGAAACACCGCTCCGTCTGGGCATCACACTCGCACTGGAAGGAAGCGCCGCACGGTCCAAGGTTCAAGAACCCTTCCGACGTCGCCGCGCAGCGGCGCTGGCCGCCATCGAGAAGTGGTGGAACGACGCATTCACGGCGACCGAGGCCGACGACGAACGTCGTCACGGCGGAGTGTGGTGGATGTCCACTCTCACTCTTGCGTTCCTCGACGGTCACTACATCTCGGATGTGGTCGTCGACGATCCCGAGATCGTCTCCGCACGCAGCCGGGCGGTCGCCGCGTTCCTCACCTTCGCGTTCGAGGCACTGTGCCGTGGCAACGCATCCCTCGAGGTACCCGGTGAAGGCGGGGCCGACACCCCTGATGGTGCCACCGAGCACGAGAACGGACCGTCCGCCCTGCTCGACGTCACACGCAGACTCGTTGCCCAGCACGGCTACGAAGGCGCGACGATCGGACGGATCTGCACGGAGTCCGGGATGCAGAGAAGCTCGGTGTACTGGCGTTACAAGGACAAGGACACCCTGATCAAAGCCGCGGTGGCCGATGCCTTCCTCGAACTGCTCATACCGTTGCACGACCTACCCACGCCCTCGGAGGACTGGGTGGCCGATCTGGCGTCCGCGATCGGTGCGACGATGCGGGCAGCGGGCGACAACCCCGACACCGTCAAGGCCGGCCTGCTCCTCGAAGTGCAGCAGTGGGACCCTCCCACCGCAGGCGGCACAGCAGTGGTGGAAGGGAGTGCCGCCGCGGAAGCAGCCGTTGCCCAATGGTTTTCCACAGCCCGCGTCGCTGCGGACTCGGTCGAGCACCTCGCGTGGCTCGTCCTCAGGCTCATCGAGGGGCTGATGCTCGGCTCGGTTCTCGGGCGGCCCGTTCCCGTCGACGACCTGATCCGGCTTCTTGCGATGATGGTCGAGAACGGACCTCCTCGCGAGGCGCTCCCCTGAGCGTGAGCGCCGACGTCACTCCAGCCTGAGTCGGTAGGACTCGACCGGATGCGTTTCGAGTTCCAATTCGAAGGTGTTCATGATCCGACCGACCATCATGTAGAAGCCGATGATCAGGACCAGTTCCACCATCTTGGAATCGCCGTACCGGGCGTGGATCGCATCGAAGACCTCATCCGGCGTAGTGGTCGTCTCCACAACAGCATCGGTGAACCGCAGGAGCAGTTCCTCGAACGGATCGAACTCCTCGGCTCCCTTCTCGGGGTACGACGCCACGCTATCGATCTTTTTCGGGGACAAACCTACTCGCTGGGCGACGACCGTGTGCTCGTGCCATTGGTAGTTCGCACCGGACAGATGGGCGACCCTCAGGATCACGACCTCGCGATGCACCGGATCGAGTGAGCTGCCCTTACTGACGGTCTGACCGAGCGCGAACACCTCGGGAGCGCAGTTCTCCGAGTTGGCGATCATCCGGAAGACGTTGATCTTCCGTTTGCCGGCCAGCGACTTCAGGACACGGTCCGATGCCTTCTCCGGATCGAAATACGGGATACGTGCCAAAACAACCTCTTCCAGTCGTCGGTGGACATTTACTCGAGTCCGATCAGTACGCGCTCACTTCGTGCGGTTCCTGATCCTGACGGAATTGAGCGAGCAGGTCGTCGGCAGCACGGATCAACAGGGACGAATCGACGCCGACACCGGCAAAGGTGATTCCTTCGTCGAGCCACTTCTTGGCAGCGGAGGCGTCGGCGAGCATGATGCCGAGCGGCTTACCGACGGCGCGCACGGTTTCGATGCCCCTGCGGATCGCCTGCACGACGTCGGGGTGCGTACGTTGTTCGGGGAATCCCATGTCTGCAGCGAGATCCGCCGGCCCGATAAGGATGCCGTCGATTCCCTCCGTCGCAGCGATCTTCTCGATGTTCTCGAGTGCCCGAGTCGTCTCCGCCTGGACGATGAGACAGACGTTGTCGTCGGAGGTCCGGACGTAATCGGTGAACCGCCCCCATCGGGACGAGCGTGCCAGACCACTACCCATACCGCGGATCCCGTTCGGTGCATACCGGACGGCACGCACGAGTTCGGCCGCCTGCTCAGTGGTGTCGACCATGGGGACGAGCAGATTCCGTACCCCGATCTCGAGATACTGCTTGATGAGCGCAGGGTCGCCGTGCGGCAATCTGACGACAGGTTGCGACAGTTCGTTGCTCCGATCTCCGAGCAACGATGCCGCAGCGGCGATTCCTTGCAATTGTGCGAGCACCGACCGAAGATCGTTCGGTCCGTGCTCGGCGTCTATCAGCAGCCAGTCGTAACCGCATCCGGCGAGCAATTCGGCCGTGTAACCATCGGCCAGGACGGACCACAACCCGATCTGCCGTTCGCCTGCGGCCAACCGCTCCTTGAAACGGTTGGTGGGGGCCTTTCGGGTGATGGACATCGGTACGTTCCTCGTTTCGGATGAAGCTGTTCTCAGACCAGCTGGAAGGAGATGGAGCCCAGAGAGCCGTAGTCGGCGTGCGCGACATCGCCTCGCGTCATGGGTATCGGCCGGGTGAACGAACCGGCCAGGACGATCTGGCCTGCTTCGAGCTTCTGGCCGTGGCCGTGCAGACGCCGCGCCAGCCACGCCACGCCGCGGGCGGGATGATCGAGCACCGCACCTGCGAGACCGGATTCCTCGACGATTCCGTTCAGGTAGAACAAGGCACCCACCCGACGCAGATCCACTTCGTCCGGTTTCACCGGGTTTCCACCGAGCACGATGCCGGCGTTCGCGGCGTTGTCCGAGATGGTGTCGAAAACCTTACGCGGCGCACCCGATTCACGATCGAACTGTTCGATGCGAGCATCGATGATCTCGAGAGCGGGCGTCACCCGGTCGGTGGCATTGAGCACGTCGCTGATCGAAACGTCCGGCCCCTCGATCGGGTCCCGGAGCAGAAAGGCGAGCTCGACCTCGACCCGCGGCTTGATGAACCGCTCGGCGGAGATCGTTCCACCGCTTTCGTAGAGCATCTCGTCGAAGAGCGTGCCGAAGTCCGGCTCGTCGATCTGGCTGCTGACCTGCATGGCCCGGGAGGTCAGACCGATCTTGTGACCGATCACCCGCTGGCCTTCCGCCTCCTTGATCCGCGCCCATGCCCTCGAGACCGCATATCCGTCCTCGATCGTCATGTGCGGAAAACGGGCCGAGAAGTGCCGGACCTGGTCTCGACGGAGCTCGGCGTCGTGCAGTTCCTGCGCCAACTCCGTGCAGGTCTGCTCATCGAACGAGATCATGCGACCTCCACCCGCTCGTCGACGGCGAGGAAGCGCTGTGCCAGCTCGTTGAACTCGTCGGCCCGTTCGAACTGGGCCCAGTGGTCGCAACCGGTCATCTCGACGAGCTCGGCGCCCGGCACGATCTCGGCCAACAAGCGAGCGTTGTCGAGGAACATGTTCGGAGCGTCGACTGCCGCAACGACGAGTACCGGCTGCTGCAGAGCAGCCCACTCCTCCCGCGACAGATCCTGGCCACCGGAGGTGAACGCGAGGAGGTGTCCCATCGCCGCGCCCATCTCGGGCTGCTGGTAGATGCGCAACCGAACAGCGACAAGGTCGTCGATCAGATCCTCGGGGTCGAGCATGAGCCGTCCCATCGCCGCCGTCACCGACTCCCACGACGGAGCCTGCGCCGCGTTCTGCCGACGCTTGCGGACATCGGCACCGAACTTCTTCTCCTCCTCGGGGTCCACGATGATGCCCGCCGGCGCGATCATCACGAGGCGAGTGATCCGGTCCGGATGATCGGACGCCATTCTGGCCCCCACCCACGATCCGAGGGACACTCCGACCACAGCGGCCTGCTCGACGCCCAGTGCATCGAGTACCGCGAGGGCGTGCTCAGCGTAATCGGGAATGAGATACGGGAAGTCCGGTTTGTCGGTGTAACCGCATCCCAGCATGTCGATGCCGATGACTCGATGTGTCCTCGCCAGAGCGCCGTAGTTCGCGCAGAAGTTCTCCAAGCTACCGGCCGTGCCGTGCAGAAGCAGGACGACAGGACCCTCCGGGTTTCCGGTTTCCAGGTATCGCGTACGAATTCCCCTGGCGTCCACCCAGTCGAGGGTATGGCGAACATTGTCGAGATAGGTCCACACACTTCGATATCGCTGCATGATTCCTACTCCGCGAAACGGAAGGAGACCTGGGCCGCGGTGAGCTTCTCCCGCATCTGCGCCATCCATTCGTCCCGCGAGCACGCTGCGGGGTCCTGGGCGACGAGCTTCTCGGTCTGGAGCATGATCTCCTCCTCCGAGTCCGTGAGATCCAGCGGTTCCCCGAGCGGCTGTTGCACGTACCACGGAGAGTGTGCGTAGACCTCGATCATGTTGCCGTCCGGGTCCTCGATGTAGACGCTCCAGGCGTTGCCGTGGTTCTTGACCACCTGAACCGGAATTCCCGTCTCCTCCACGTGCTTCCAGAAGGCACGGAGCTCGGCGAGACTGGGGACGAGGAACGAGATCTGTGCGGTCGTGGGGGGTGTTTCGGGATCGCGGCCGGCGATCAGCGCAAGCTGATGATGCTCGGTGGGATCGGCGGAGAGGAATGCGCCGGGACGCTTCGTTCCTGCCTTGCCCGACTTCCCGAGTCCGGAATCGGTGACGATCATGCCGAATTCACGAGTGTAGAAATCGATCATGGCGTCCAGGTCCTTACAAAAGATACCCAGGTGAGCAAGGCGTGGATTGAACGTGGTCATGGGGGTCCTTTCGGGGAGATCAGAGCTGCTCGGCAGTTACGCCGCATTCGTCGGCGATGTTTACTGCTGCACTGCCACGGATCGTGCGCTCGGCACGTCAGCGGAATCTCCGCTCAGCACAGCGGCGAGTACTGCCACGTTCGGGACGTCTTCCAATTCGTGGATGAGCGAGAGAGCGTGCTCTGCCTGATCTTCGCTCAGCACACCGGAGAATCGGACGTTCCGCCAGAACTTCTCGACGATCTTGTCGACGGGCGTCGGATTGCGGAGCCATCCCAGCGGAGCACTGCGCTCGGCCTCGAGGACGCGTCCGTCTGCGAGCAGAATTCTCATCCGGCTCGCCTGATTGTTGCCGAGCGGCAGGTTCGGGACCAGACGCACTCGTCCCGCGAGTTCGAGCACCTGCGGATCGTGGATCGCGGGGGACACATAGTGCTCCAGTTCGGGACGCCCGCGAAGAATGGCATTGGCGACGCCGTAAGGAATCGTGAACAGCGACTTCGGTTGGTCGTCCTCAGCGGTGGGCACCTGGTTGAGGAAGTGGTCGATCCGGTTCGGAGGAACATCCAGCTCGACCGCCGTCACGTCCGCCGGATCGAAATCGTGCTCGGCGCGGAGCTGCAGGGCACATTCGATGGGATTGTGGTTGCCGTAGCACGACGGATGCAGCTTGTGCTGACCGTGCACGTAGAAGATCTCACCGAGGTCGGCGACCAGGCTCTCCGGCGACGGCTCCTGGCAGTACATCGTGAAGTAGCCCATCCGGCTCTCGAGCGCGTCGTCGACACCGCTGAAACCCGCAAGGGACAGCTGGCAGGCGAGAATGCCGTTGTAAGCCGCCATCGCACCGGGGAGCTTGAAGCTGTGCGCCCCGTCCCAGATGCCCTGGAACGAGCCGGCCATCAGGTTGAGGAGGATGCCGAAGGCATTCCTGAGCTGCGCATGATCGAGTCCGAGCAGGCGACCGGCGATGGCAGTGGCACCGAAGGCGTTCGACGTACCGCACACCTCGAAGTTGCGATCGAAATCGAACTTGTTGGCGACCGAGATACGGGCCGCTACGTCGCCACCGAGCACCACCGCTGCGAGGAGCTCACGCCCTGTCGCACCCGTGTACTCCCCTACCGTGAGCGCGACAGGTTCGGTCGTGCTGCTGACGTGCCCGACCATCTTGCCTTCGTTGACGCCCTCCGGCTCGGGACCGCACACTTCGAAGTCGAACGAGCGGGCCTGGAGGGACGTGACGAGAGCCGCGTGCGGAAGAGGCATCCGCACCGCTCGCCCCGGGACGGACGCTTCCGGTGCACCGCCCCACCTGCGGTAGAGATCGAAGGCCTCGTCGTTCCCCTCGACATGGACACCCGACAGGGCACACCCCAGGGTGTCGATGAGGCGCTTCTTGGCAGCAAGAATGTGGGACTCGTCCAGCGCCTCGAACGGGGTGTCGAGTACGTGACTGACGATGCGATCGATCAACGCTTCGGTCATTGAATACCTCCAGGAGCGGGTCGCGCGGCGTCGCGCAGGCCGAGCCATCGGCCGAATCCGACACTAGGCGCGCGCTGCCGGAGCCGGGAACAGCCGTATTCCACGTTCCGGAAAGAAAGCGACAGTCGGCTCCCTCCGAAGTATGCGCATATCCGAGAACGACCAGTACGGAGGGTCTCGTGTCGCACCGAAATGGGAAACCCTTCCACACTTCGGAAGACAGCACTCCGTATCCCGAGCAGGTGCCCCCTACCCTCGAGAGCAGCAGCCGCGTATCCACAACGCGCTTATTGCCGAAGGAGATCCCAAGAATGTCCACAGTCACCGACGCTTCCACGCCCGTTACCGACTTCTCCGCGGCACGTGGCGAGAACTGGACCGAATACCGCGAACGCGCGATCGAGGAGGGACAGCAGTTCCTCGAGAAGGTCGACGACATCCTGACCATCGTTCGCGCCGGCCGTGACATCTCCGAAACCGAAGGTCGCGTACCGGACGCAACGGTCGACGCCATGATCGACACCGGCTTGTTCCGGGCATTCACGCCGCTCCGCTACGGCGGACTCGAGATGGCGCCCGCCGCCTTCTTCGAAGGAATCATGCGGATCGCGGAAGCCGACAGTGCAGCGGCCTGGATCGCCGGCCAGCTCAATGTCCATTCCTTCGAGATCGCCCTCATGGACGAGCGGATGCAGAACGAGTTCTGGGGAGAGGACCCGAACGCACGCGCCTCGAGCTCCTACGCACCGGTGGGCAAGTACGAGAAGGTGGACGACGGCTACCGACTGAACGGCACGTGGACCTTCTCCAGCGGCGTCGATCACGCCCAGTGGGTGATCCTCGGTGGTGGCGACCGCAACTTCGTCGTTCCGATCTCGGATCTCACGATCGATCACAACAGCTGGGACGTCCAGGGACTGAAGGGAACCGGCAGCAAGGCGGTGACTCTCGACGATGTCTTCGTACCGGACTACCGGACCCATCTCCTCGTCGACACCTACAACGACGCCAATCCCGGGTGGGCTGTGAACAACCGTCCCCTGTACTGGGTTTCGTTCACGTCGATCTTCAACTCGACTCCTGCCAACACCGTGATCGGAACAGCCACCGCCGGTGTGGAGACGTTCATCGAACAGTCCCGGGTCCGCCTCACCCGTCAGGGCACCGGCGCACCTGCTGCGCAGAATCCCTTCCTGCACCTGAAGGTCGCGGACGCCAAGACCCGGATCCGCACTGTGAAGAACCGGCACCTGCAGAACTGGCGCGATCTGTTCGACCTCGCGTGCCGTGGTGAGGAAGCGTCTCCTGTCGAGCGGATGCGAGTCCGCTTCGAAGCAGCCGACACGATCGCGACGTGCTACGAGTCCTTCTCGGACATCTGGCCGATCGCGGGTGCCGCCGCCAGCGCGACCGCGAACCCCCTGCAACAGACGATGCGCGATCTCCTCGCAGCGCGCAATCACGGTTCGGCAGGAAAGGAACTCGCAGCAGGCCAGTACGTCAAGGCCCTCTTCGGTATTCCGCCGGCACCGTTCTCCGACCTCGGCACCCTGAACTACTACAAGTAGCCTTCCGAAAAGGACCGGTCCGTTGACTCAGACGATCGAACAGAACATCATGTCGCTCCTCGAACAAGGTGATCCTGCAGAAGACGCACGCGCCTTCCGGCGGACACTCGGCCAGTACAGCACCGGCGTCACCGTGATCACCACCGCTTCCGGAGAGACGTACGCAGGCATGGCGGCGAACTCGTTCTCCGCGGTCTCGTTGGACCCTCCACTGATCCTGTGGTCCATCCGGAAGGAATCGAGAAGTGCCCCGGCATTTCTCGACAACGGGCACTTCGCAGTGAATGTTCTCGCCGACCATCAGATGGAGATGTCTGCACTGTTCGGACGCCCGCAGCCCGACCAATTCACCCAGGTGGATTGGACTCCCGGTGTGCACGGTGACCCACTGCTCGACGGTGCCATCGCACATCTCGAGTGCGTCAGCGAATCCGTCTTCGACGGCGGTGACCACCACATCCTCGTCGGCAGAGTGCAGCGCTACGCGCGGTACGAGGGCGCACCTCTGCTCTTCTCCCAGGGGCAGTACAGCGTCTCCCAGAGCCATCCCGATCTGGCACTCCACGTCGATACCTCACAGGTGTCGACGGAAGACCAGTCGGAGGAATCCCTGTTCATGTCGCTCCTCCAAGCGACCGACCACCACATGTCCGCGCTGTTCCAGCATCATCGGCAGCAGATCGGCGTCACGGTTGCGACTGCCAGGATTCTCAACCGTCTGTGGCGTGGATCCTGCAGCCGTGACGTCCTCGAGCAGGACACCTATCTCGGCGAGAACACTGTCGATGATGCTCTGTCGGATCTCGAGGATCGCGGGCACGTGCACCGGACCGGACACGGCGTCTGGGCGCTGACCGAAGAGGGACGACAGGTTCGGTGTGTCCTTCGTCGTAGCGCCGAGCACTTCACCGAGCAGCAGCTACGCGGAATTTCACCGGACGATCTGAGAACGGCCGAACGCGTCCTGGCCACGCTCCTCGGCCGAGGCTAGAAAGCCTGTACGAGAACGCCAACCGGTACCACCTCCTCCGGGCGGAGGTGCCGTCCGTCGGCGATCGTCGACGGAAATCTGTCAATTTCCTATCTGTTCCGAGAATTTGGGATGCCATGACCACTACGCACGAAAGCGACGTCCTCGTCGTCGGCGCCGGCCCGGTCGGCCTCATGCTGGCCAATATCCTGGGCATGTACGGCCGCTCGGTGACCGTGCTCGAGGCGTTGGACGACCTCATCGACTACCCGCGGGGCGTCGGCCTCGACGACGAGTCCTTTCGGACGATCCAGACGGTCGGATTGGTCGATAGCGTTCGGCCGCATACCAATCCGCAGCACATCATGCGTCTGGTGAACGGTGCCGGCAAGGTCATCCTCGTCAACAACCCGCAGACACGTGATTTCGGCTGGGAACGCAAGCACGGCTTCATCCAGCCCGAAGTCGACCGAGCCCTCTACAACGGACTCCATCGATTCGAGAACGTACGCGTACTCTTCGGGCACCGGGTCGAGCGGGTCGACGAGGATGCGGATTCCGTGACGGCGATCGCGTCGGTGACCGACGCGGACGGCCGGACCACCGAACATCGCTTCCGAGCGCAGTACCTGGTGGGGTGTGAGGGTGGCAAGTCGCCGACGCGCAAGCGTATGGGCGTGAGCTTCGAGGGTGAATCGCCGTCCACACGCTGGCTCGTGGTCGACGTGGAGAACGATCCGCTGGGGACCCCCAATGTCTTCCTCGGCGCCGATCCCAAGCGGCCCTACGTCTCCATCGGACTGCCCCACGCGGTGCGTCGCTGGGAATTCATGCTCCACGACGGCGAGACCGAGGAGCAGGTCACCGATCCGAAATTCGTCGATGCACTTCTTGCCGAACATGTTCCGGATCCTTCTCAACTCCAGTTCATCCGACGTCGAGTGTTCACCCATCATGGGCGAGTGGCATCCACATTCCGTAAGGGACGCCAGATCATCGCGGGCGATGCCGCGCATCTCATGCCGGTGTGGATGGGCCAGGGCTGGAACTCCGGGATGCGGGATGCAACCAACCTCGGTTGGAAACTCGCCACGGTGTTGTCCGGTCAGGCCGACGATTCCCTCCTCGACACATACACCGCCGAACGCAAGGACCATGCGCAGGCGATGGTGGATCTGTCACTGACCTTCGGCAAGTTCATCAAGATCACCAATCCGGTGACCGCAGCCCTCCGTGACGGCGCGTCCACCGTGCTCAACTTCTTCCCGCAGGTCAAGAGCTACTTTGCAGACATGCGTTTCAAACCGATGCCGCGCTATACGCGAGGCGTCGTGGTCGATCCGACCGCGCAGACGGCCGGCCGGGCGGCAGCCGAACTCACCAGCCGGCTCGTCCCCGTGCGGACCGCCAACAACACGACGTCTCCGGTCGGCGTCCAGTTCCCCCAGCCGCGGGTCAACAGTCGTCACGGCTCGGACGTCCTCCTCGACGACGCGATCGGAAACTGGTGGTCGGTGATCGTGTGGGGCAACGACCCCACGGCCGTACTTCCGCGATCCGCGCTCGACAAGCTCGAACTACTCGGCGCGAAGCTGGTCGCCATTGTGCCCGAAACCCAGAGGACGTGGGCCGAGGAGTACATGAACGACGACGTTCTGGTACTCGGCGATCACACCGGTCAGGTCAAGAAGTGGTTCGACGACCGTCCGACCCCGATGATCTTCCTCCGTCCCGATCGTTTCGTCGCCGGTGCGTGCCTCACCCAGCACGGTCCCGCCACGCTCGACTCCATTCTGGAAGCGATGTCGTTCACCGGACGTCCCGCGCCCGTCGCTGCGGCGGCTTCACTCGTCAGTTGAAGGAGAACCTCATGTCCGTTCAGACCCCCGAATACACCACCGATGCGTTCTTCGGACTCGAGGACCGGTGGTTGTCCACCGCAGAAGGAGAACTGACGCATTACCACGAGCTCGGGGAAGGCACGCCGATCCTGTTCCTCCACGGCTCCGGTACAGGCGTGACCGCCGCCGCGAACTGGTGGCTGAACCTGCCCGAGTTGAGCGCCTACGGTCGCTGCATCGCCATCGATTCCATCGGTTACGGGCAGACCGTTGTCGCGGACGGCACGGAGTACGGCATCCGGGAGTGGGTCCGCCATGCAGTGCGGGTGCTCGACGCGCTCGGCATCGAGAAGACGTGGATCGTGGGCAACTCCCTCGGTGGGTGGCTGGCATTCCAGTTCGCCATCGACTTTCCCGAACGGCTGTTGGGCATCGTGTCGATGGGTACAGGCGGAGCCAAGCTCACCGGAGCATTGGCGTCGCACTCGAATCCGGTTCTGACCGAGGACGGCATCCGCAGCACCCTCGAGAAGTTCGTCGTGGACAAGTCGCTCGTCACCGACGAACTGGTGGCCCTGCGATACCACTCGGCGCTCAACGACACGGCCTCCGACCGATTGGCCGAGGTCGTCGCTGCACGCGATCGCGATCGTCACGCGCTTCCCCTGGATTTCGATGCGCTGTCGCGTCTGGATATTCCCGTGCTGCTCATCCATGGCATGCAGGATGTGGTCATTCCCGTCTCCCGCACCTGGGAACTGCTCAACATCATCCCCAACGCCGACGCTCACATCTTCTCCAAGTGCGGGCACTGGTCACAGGTCGAACGCGCCGACGAGTTCAACGAGATCGTCGGCGGCTACCTCGTGCAGCACGCAGTCGACCACTGATTCCGCCGAGACACAGACAAGGAGATATTCCGCAGTGTCGCAGGCTTTGTTGTGCATGTCCCACAGTCCGCTGCTCGAACACGCGAACCCGCCGGCCGACGTCGTCGACGCGGTGCAGGAGTCGTTCGCGCGAGCCCGTGCATTCGTCGACGACTTCGACCCCGACATCGTCGTCAACTTCGGACCGGACCATTTCAACGGATTCTTCTACGACCTGATGCCTCCGTTCTGCGTGGGTTACCGGGCACGAGGCACGGGCGATTACGACTCGTTCGCAGGAGATCTCGATGTTCCCGAGGACATCGCAGAAGCGTTGGCCGCATTCGTGATCGACAGCGGCATCGATCTGGCGATCTCGCGGCGGATGGAAGTCGACCACGGGGCGGTACAGCCCATGGAGATCCTCTACGACGGTGACGTGGCGGCGCGACCCGTCGTGCCGATCTTCGTGAACTCGGTGGCACGTCCGTTCGTGAAGATGAAGCGGATCCGAGACTTCGGGCAGGCGGTCGGTCGCTTCTTCGCCGGTCTCGACAAGCGGGTGCTGTTCATCGGCTCCGGAGGGTTGTCGCACGATCCTCCGGTCCCCCAGTACGCCACTGCGACGGACGGCCAGCGCGAGTTCCTGACGGCAGGGCGGAACCCGACGCCGGAGGCTCGGGCAGCACGTCAGGCCAATACGATCGCCACCGCCGCGAAGTTCGCCGCAGGACAGGCCGACATCATGGACCTGAACCCGGAATGGGACCGGGACTTCCTCTCGGTCTGCCGATCCGGCCGGGTCGAGGACTTCGACGGCTACGACGCGAACGAGATGGATGTGGTTGCCGGACACTCCTCGCACGAGGTACGCACCTGGGTGGCGGCGTACTCGGCGTTGCGCGCCTGTGGGGAGTACGAGGTGACCTACGAGTTCTACCGCCCGATCAGGGAGTACATCGCCGGCTTCGCTGTCACCACAGCAGAACTGACATCCTGAGGGTTACACCGAAACGGTCGGAGCAGCGCAGTTCTGCAGGGCAGGTCGGCCCTGCAGAACCGCTCGGTCGTCTGCTGCAGACGCTCTCGTCAGTCGGACTTCTGTTCCTTCAGAGTGTGCGCGACGAGAGCGTTGGCGTGCCCGTGGCCCATCCCGTGTTCCTGCTTCAACCAGTTCACGAGCTCCATGTGCTTGGCGAGATCCGACGCGCGGATCATGTTCTTCCACTCCTCGATCGGGCGTCCGTACTTCTGCTCGATCGACGGAAAATACGACTCGGGTCCCTTGACCTTCTCACTCATGCGGAGAGGTTGACCAGGGCGACCGACACGGTCGGACCGTTCGGTTCGATCCACTGAGAACGACCGCGGCGCCGCAGTCCCGGATGGGACGCGGCGCCGCGGACGTGCGGAAGAGGATCAGGCCTTCGGGCCACCGGCCACGTAGATGACCTGACCGGACACGAAGCCCGCACCCTCGGACGCGAGGAACGATGCGGTGTGGGCGATGTCGTCGACCTCGCCGATACGGCCGACCGGGATGTTGGACGCGATGTTCGACTTGAAGTCGTCGAACGACAGGCCGAGACGCTCGGCGGTCGCGGCGGTCATCTCGGTGGCGATGAAGCCCGGCGCGATGGCATTGGCGGTGACGCCGAACTTGCCCAGCTCGATCGCGAGCGTCTTCGTGAAGCCCTGCATGCCGGCCTTGGCAGCGGAGTAGTTGACCTGGCCACGGTTGCCGAGAGCCGACGTGCTGGAGAGGTTGACGATGCGACCGAACTTGGCGTCGACCATGTAGCTCTGGACGGCACGCGTCATGAGGAAGGCGCCGCGCAGGTGCACGTTCATGACGGCGTCCCAGTCCTCGACCGTCATCTTGAACAGCAGGTTGTCGCGGGTGATGCCGGCGTTGTTGATCAGGACGGTGGGTTCGCCGAGTTCGGTGGCGACCTTCTCGACGGCAGCGGCGACGGACTTCTCGTCGGAGACATCGGCGCCCACGGCGAGCGCCTTGCCGCCTGCGGACTCGATGGCCGAAACGGTGTCCTTGCAGGCGGATTCGTCGAGGTCGAGGACGGCGACCTGGTAGCCGTCGCCGGCGAGCCGCTTGGCGACGGCTGCGCCGATGCCGCGTGCGGCTCCGGTGACGATGGCAGTGCGGGGCTGTGTGCTCATAGCGTTCCTCCGTAGGGGGATGGGTGGTGCCGTCAGGTGATGGTGAGTCCGCCGTCCACGGCGATTGTCTGACCGGTGACGTAGGCGGCGGCGTCGGACGCCAGCCAGACCGCGGTGGCCGCGATCTCCTCGGCATCCCCGGTCCGGCCGAGGATGATTCGCTGCTTCATCGAGTCGAGGTAGCCGGGCTGGTACTCGTCCGTCATCTCCGTGTGGAAGAAGCCGGGTGCGATGGCGTTGACGCGGATTCCCTTGCGCGCTCCCCACTGCTGGGCCAGGTCGCGCGTGAGGCCGATGACACCCGCCTTGCTGGCCGAGTACGCGGCCTGCGGCAGGCCGGCCGTGGTGAGACCGAGGACCGACGAGATGTTGACGATCGAGCTACCGGGTTGCATCACACGGCCGACGGCCTGTGCCGCCCAATAGGATCCGTTCAGGTTGATGTCGATGACCTGCCGGAACTGCTCGGGGGTCTCCTTGGTGGCGGGGACGGCGGTGCCGATACCGGCATTGTTGATGAGGACGTCCACCCGGCCGAGTTGCTCGACCGCCCGGTCGACCATGCGCTGCGCCTGTTCGGGATCGGCGATGTCGGTCTCGACCGTGACGGCCTGTCGTCCGGCCTCCCGGACCAGCTCGGCGGTCTTCTCGAGGCGGTCGACGCGGCGTGCGGCGAGCACGACGTCGGCTCCTGCTTCGGCCAGCCCTCGGGCGAATGCGACACCGAGGCCCGAAGAGGCACCGGTGACGATGGCAACGCGGCCGTCGAGACGGAAGCGGTCGAGCACGGACATACGTCATCTCCTCGCTGTGACGGGGCCTACAGGAACTGTATAGCCGACCGCCTTCTCATCCACCAAACAGCCTGTATCCAATTTGATTGGACAGCACTGCCTTTCAGAGCCAGGTCCTATTCCTCTCTTCGGCGGATCCTATGTGGCCGCAGGCGTTGCAGCACGGAGAGGACCCCGCGCCGCACCCACCGTTACCAAGTCGATAAGCACTGGCTTATTTCTAAGCGCTCGCTTATCGTGCGATGCCGTAGCGGACTTGTCAACACAACCGGACAGAACGGAAGTGCCCTCGTGAGTGATACATGGGACGACGTCGTCGGCGGATCCAAGGCCGCTGCTCGCATCCGCACGGCCGCGATAGAGGAGTTCGCGGAACACGGCTACGGCGGCACCACGACGCGCCGGATCACTGCGCGACTCGGCATGAGTCCCGCCGCGATGTATCCGCACTACGCGTCCAAGGAAGAGCTGCTCTTCGCCATCGCCTACGAGGGCCACGCCCTCGCCCTGCAGGTTGTCGAGAACGCCGACCGCCCCGATTCCGAACCGTCCGACCGGCTCGCCTCCGTCATCGGACGCTTCGCCGCCTGGCAAGCGGAGAACCACCGGTGGAGCCGCGTGATCCAGTACGAACTGGCCGCGCTCGACCGCGACCACTACCGCACGATCGTCGGACTACGACGGCAGATCACGCAGGTCGTGCGGGGTGTCGTGGACGCCGGCCACGTCTCGGGCGAGTTCACCCTTCCGGACGCCGAAGGTGTCACTCTCGCCCTGATGTCGCTCTGCGTCGACGTCTGTCGCTGGTATCCCTCGGGCCGCTACGACGACGCCGCGACGATCAGCGACCTGTATGCCGATCTTGCCCTGCGTCTGGTCGGTGCCGTGCGTTAGCATCGTCGCCACCATCGGATCGGGGGGATCTACGTGGGCAGGGGGATATCGCGCCGCCGTCGGCTCCTCGAGACGCGAGAGCATCGAGGGGGAGCTGTCGTCCATGTCCACGAATGACAACGTCGTCGACCGACTACTGGTGTCGCTCGGGGTCGACGCCCCAGTCCCCGATTCCGTCTCCCGACGGCAGTCCAACTACGACACGCTCGCCGCGCGCATCGACGCGGGAGTCGATCCCGAATACATCGCAGCGTTCGAGAACTTCCACGGCATGGAGCACGCCGACATCCACCGGCTCGCCCAGAGCATCAATCCCGTCGCGATGACAACCCTGGCCACCGAATGGGCCGAACTCGGAAAGGGTTTCAGCCTCACCGTCGCATGGGGAACGCTGATGATCCGCAAACTCATCGGCCAGCACTGGGAGGGTCCGGCGGCCGAGGCCGCGATGGACGCGACGGTGCGATTCGGCGAATCCGCCCAACAGTTGTCCGATGCTGCACGCGCGACGTCCGAGAAACTCCGCATCGCCGCCGATGTCGGCGAGCGGGTGCGAGCGTCCGTGCCTCCACCCACGGTGAACACGTCGTCGGTCCTGTACGCGCTCGATCCCGTCGCGGGTGCTGCCGCCGCCCGGCAGGAAGAGGCCGTTCGCGCCCAGGCCGTGCGGGTGATGGAAGCCCTCTACAAGCCGTACTACCGCGATTCCGGCACGGCGGTTCCGGTCCTGCCCTCCCCGTATGCCACCACCACGAGCCGTGCCACCGAGACATTCGTTCCTCAGGGCTACGGCACACCGGGTGTCGGCGGCGCCCGGACCGCCGGCGACCCGACGGCAATCCCGGGCGGGGACGGAGAACGTCCGGCTGGGCAGACCGCCACGGAAGCGGAGAACCGTACGGACGCTTCGACGCCCGGCGAAAGCATGGACGGCCGGCCGGAAGGTTCGGATTCGGCAGGTAGGTCGGTCTCGAACGATCCTGCGGCGACCACTCCTGCATCCACCTCCCCAGCAGCGAGCGGCGCCCCGGGAAGCCCGACCGGTCAGTCGTATGGCTCACCGTCCTCCGGAGCGGGTGCAGGTGTCGGAGGTGGCCTACCGGGCGCCGGTGGCGTCGGGTCGGCCGGTGGCGCATCGCCCACGGCGGGTCCCGCTCCGCTCGTCGCGGGAGCCGCACCCACCGGTGGTGCTGCCGGCCGGCCCGGTGCCGCCGCGACTCGCGGTGCCGGTGTGCGCCCGTTCGGCATGATGCCCGGCATGGCACCCGCCTCCTCCCGCGGCGACGAGCAGGACAAACGCGCGGCCGGTTATCTCGTCACCGGCGAGAACGGAAACGAACTGATCGGGTCGCTGCCCGACACCGCTCCGCCGGTTCTGGGGGCCTGAGCTCTGTGGACCGGCATCTGACACCCGATCGATTCCTGGCGTCGTGGACAGCCGCGGGTGGCGACGAGTTCCCCTTCCCCCTGCGTTATCGCACCTCGGCGATGTGGGAAGACGAACACGCCGCGAACCTGCAGGCCGCTCGCGCGTGGCTGCACGAGACTCCCGACCCTGCCCTCGACGACGCGATGCGGAGGCTGCTGACCGGCGAGGTCGCGGTGGAGGTCTACGGCCGCTCCACCGACCCGACCTGCGAGGTCTTCGTCCGCGCCGCCGCGACCGGCGAGCAGGCCGTCCTCGCCCGCCAGGCTCCCGCCGCGGGCGACATCCGCATCACCACGACCACCGATCTCGCGGGCGCGATCGTCGGACACCTGCCGGTCGTAGCGCCGGGCCGCGAACCGGCACGCACCGCGCCGAGCCGGGACGTGCTCGAGCCGTCCGAATTCGGCGCTGTCCGTCGTCCGGCGGGTGGCACGCACGCAGAGTCGTTGCGCCGGTTGCTGCGTCGCGAACGCTCGGCCACCGGAAGCATCCGCATCCTGCGGTACTCGAACCCTGGATACACACCCGTCGCCGACATCGGCTGGTTCGACGTTGTGGGCGACGGCCGGTACCTCTTCCTCCCTGGTCCCGACCTCCGCGTCGCACCGGGCACCGTCGACGCATTCGTCCGGGAACTGTCGGCGCAGCTGTCCCGGGTGCGCAAGCCGTCGCACGAGGGTCGGAGCGGCGTCCTGCGACGGCAGTGATCCCTTCCCGAACCGGCCGTTCGTCTAGGCTGGCGACATGACGGACCGGGACCGCACACCCGACGGCAGGCCGCAGAACGCGCGTCCGCGCGACGCCCTGGGGCGTCCGTTGCCGCCGGGCGAAGAAGGCGTCGAACGTGTTCCCGAAGACATCGATCTGGATGTCGAGGAGACCATCGCCGAAGGTCAGCGCCTCCTCGACCACGGCTTTCCGTTCCACGCCCACGAGGTCTTCGAAGCGATGTGGAAGAAGGCGCCGCCCGAGGAACGTCCCCTCTGGCAGGGCCTCGCCCAGCTCGCCGTGGGACTGACGCATCTGCTCCGGGGCAACCCCACCGGCGCGGCGTCGCTGCTGAAGCAGGGACAGGCGCGGGTGCGGCACTACGAGGACGAACCGCCCTACCGGCTCGATATCGACGGCCTCGCGAGTTGGGCCGATCATCTGCTC
This sequence comes from Rhodococcus sp. 5G237, assembly GCF_053764735.1. Taxonomy (NCBI): domain Bacteria; kingdom Bacillati; phylum Actinomycetota; class Actinomycetes; order Mycobacteriales; family Nocardiaceae; genus Rhodococcus; species Rhodococcus sp. 5G237. The sequence continues at coordinate 52,743 of NZ_JBSNCD010000001.1, forward strand.
ACCGAGATCGCTCGCGACGAACCGATCCCCGCTCCCCCGACCCCGCGCCTGAGGATGCCCTGATGCCGATACTTCCCATGTTCCCGCTCGGCACCGCGCTGCTTCCCGGGTCCGACCTTCCATTGCGCATCTTCGAGCCGAGATATCAGCAGCTCGTCCAGGACTGCACGGCATCACCGGACGGCCCCCGTTTCGGGGTCGTCCTCATCGCCCGAGGACACGAAGTGGGCGGAGGCGAGCAGCGACACGACGTCGGCACCATTGCGCGGATCATGGTCGACACCGAGGTCGGTGCGGGTCGCCGCGAACTCGAATGCATTGCGGAGGAACGTATTCGCGTCACCCGATGGCTTCCCGACGATCCCTATCCCCTCGCCGAGGTGGAGCCCTGGCCCGACACCGATTCGGGGCCGGTGGATTTCGCCGCGATCACCGGACCGATGGGCCGGCTGTACGGGGTGCTCGACCGCCTCACGGGTGGCCAGGCCCCGCTGCCTCCCGCCACCACCGAACTACCGGAGGATCCGGGGGCGCGACTGTTCGCGCTCGCCCGGTACGTGCCCATGGGGGAAGCGGACCGCTACGCGGTTCTCGCCGCGCCGGGTCCGGCCGAACGCATGGCCGTGCTGCTCGAAGCGATCTCCACCGCAGTCGATCTCGCGGAATGGAAGCTGAAGGGCTGAGACGCGTGCGCCCGCCCGGTGAGTGGGAGTATCGCTCTTCCGGTCTCATGGTTGCGGGCTAGGGTCCGGGACACCGTTCGTCCCCGACCGGAAGGCACCCCGATGGACACCGTCGAACAACGGTTGGCCCGGCTCGAAGCCCTCGAAGAGATCAGGATGCTCAAGCATCGCTACTTCCGGGCGTGCGACGCCAAGGACCCGGAGGCGATGCGCAGGTGCTTCGTCGCGCACGGCGCCGACATCTACTACGGACCGGCGCTGGGCAGCTTCGACGACGCCGACGCCCTGGTCGACGTCTACTCCCGGATCGCTCTCGAACGGCTCGACGACCGCTACGTCGTGCTCGACATGCATCACGGCATGCATCCGAGCATCCACCTGAACGGGCCCGACACCGCGACCGGCGCCTGGACGCTGCGATTCCGGCAGGTGGATCTGCGTGCCCGCACCGAACGGGTCACCGCGCTCGACTACGACGACGACTACGTGGTCGAGAACGGCGAATGGAAGATCTCCCGCTGCCACGTGAAGGTGCTGTGGTCGATCCAGCGGGCTCTCACCGACGACGTGGAAGTGGTGCAGTGATGACAGAAGCAAAGGTCGCGCTGGTCACCGGCGCGAGTCGCAGCGTCGGCAAGGGCATCGCGTGCGCCCTCGGCTCCGACGGCTGGACCGTCTACGTCACCGCCCGCGGCCCCGTCGGCGCCGACGGACCACTCGACCGCACCGCGGCGGAGGTCACCGAACGCGGCGGACGAGGTATCGCCGTGCAGTGCGACCACCGCGACGACGCACAGATCCACGAACTGTTCGGCCGGATCGCCGACGAGCAGGACTCCCGCCTCGACCTGCTCGTCAACAACGTGTGGGCATCACCGCCGGGATTCGCCGGGTTCTCCGAGCCGTTCTGGAAGCGCCCGATCAGCGACTGGGACAGTCTGATCGGCGTCGGCCTCCGCGCGCACTACGCCGCCTCCGTCGAAGCCGCGCAACTGATGGTGCCGCGCAACAGCGGGATGATCGTCAACATCTCGTCGTTCGGCACCCGCGGTTACCTGCATTCGGTGCTGTACGGCATGTCTAAGGCGGGCCTGGACAAGATGGCCGCCGACATGGCCGTCGAACTCCGGGGCACCGGGGTGACCACCCTGTCGCTGTGGCCGGGACTGGTGAAGAACGAGGCCATGCTCGCCCGCGGCATCGACAACTTCGAGGGCTTCTCGCTGGCCAACGCCGAGACACCGGAGTTCATCGGGCGGGTGATCGTCGCTCTCGCGGCCGACCCCGAGGTGAACGCGCGCAGCGGTCGCACCCTCATCACCGCCGAGACCGCACTCGACTACGGCATCGTGGACGTCGAAGGCAACCAACCCGATTCACACCGGGACATCTTCGGAGGCGGGCCGTTGTTCTGATGGGTGCACGTGGCAGGCGACCTGCCCCCCTCCTGCCACTTCTGTGACAGCCGGTCGACTCTCCCGGCACACCGGCATGACCAGTGGGCAACGGGTGCTGAAGGCGCACCCTGCCGGCGGGTTCGCCGGATCGGGCAGTTCTCCACTCAGGCGAATGCGCTCTCGGCGGCGTTGCCGTGCCGGGTCCGGGACGGGGACCGCGGACAGCAATGCTTGCGTGTACGGATGCGCCGGTTCCGTGAACAGACGTTCCGTCGGTCCCCATTCGACGATTCGCCCGAGATACATCACGGCCGTGGTGTGGGCGATGTGACGCACCACCGCCAGATCGTGCGCTATGAACAGGTAGGCGATGCCCAGTTCCGCGGAGAGCTGTTCGAGCAGCGCGATGACCTGATTCTGCGTCGAGACATCGAGCGCGCTGACAGCCTCGTCCGCGATCACCAACTTCGGTTCCACCGCAATGGCACGCGCGATGGCGATGCGCTGGCGCTGTCCACCGGAGAACTCGTAGGGATACCGATCGGCGTGCTCCGCGCGCAAACCGACCTGCTCGAGCAGCCGACCGACCTTGCGGCGTCGGTCGTCATCGGAGAGATCGGTATGCACCTGCAGGGGCTCGGCGATCGCATCCCCGACCGTGTGCGAGGGATCCAACGAGGAATAGGGATCCTGGAAGACCATCTGCATATGGCGTCTGGCGGTGCGGAGTTCACTTCTGCTCAGTGCGGTCACGTCTACACCGTCGAGCACGACGGATCCCTGAGCGACATCGACGAGCCGCAGGATTCCACGGGCCGTCGTCGACTTGCCCGAACCCGACTCACCGACCAAGGCGAACGTCTCGCCAGGGAAGATGTCGAAATCGACCTCATCCACGGCGCGCACCATCTGCTTCCGGCGCGCCGTTCGGCGACCGACGGGGAACTCCACGCGCAGCCCACGCACCGTCAGCAATGGTTGCTTCGTCTCGACGGCGGCGAGTTCGACGGTCATCGGTTTCCCTCCAGCATCAGATCGGTCACCCGTGCACAGCGAGACATGCGCTCGTTCTCCAGCACGTGGAGCGGTATCACGGCATCGCATTCGTCGCGGCGATACGCACAGCGCGGTCCGAAGCGGCACCCCCTCGGCGTCGATCCGGGTGCGGGCGGAGCGCCGGGGATGGTGTGCAGGTCGCTGCGACCGTCGATGGTCGGGACCGACCGCAGCAGACCTTGTGTGTACGGGTGCTTCGGAGCCGCGAACAGTTCTTCGGTGCGGGCCTTCTCGACCACCTGTCCGGCATACATGACCACCACCTCGGTGCACAGATCGGCCACCACCCCGAGGTCGTGTGTCACGAACAGCACGCCCATCTCGAACCGTTCTGCCATGTCCCTGATCAGGTCGAGCACCTGAGCCTGGATGGTGACGTCGAGTGCCGTCGTGGGTTCGTCCGCGATGAGAAGGGACGGTTCACACGCGAGCGCCATCGCGATCATGACCCTCTGGCGCATACCGCCCGAGAACTCGTGCGGGTACTGACGCACTCGGCGGGTCGCATTCGGGATACCGACGAGGTCGAGCACCTCTACGGCGCGCGCCAGTGCCACCTTCCGGTTCACGCCCCGATGTCGCCGCACCACTTCGGAGATCTGGTCCCCGACCGTGAAGACCGGATTCAGACTCGTCATCGGTTCCTGGAAGATCATCGCGATGTCGTTGCCGCGTACGTCCGCGAGTTCGCGATCCGGCATCGTCAGCAGATCACGTCCGCGGAACCGGATACCTCCGGAGACGATACGGGACTGATTCGCCGGCAACAGTCGTAGGACGGACGAGCAGGTGACGGATTTGCCGGATCCGGATTCGCCGACGAGCCCGACGAGTTCACCGGCCGCCACATCGAAGGAGACGTCCTGCAGGACCGATGTCCAGCCGGAGCCGGTCGCAAACTCGACGCCGAGGCCGTCGACGCGCAGCAATGGTTCGGTCATCGTTCGCTCCGGTTCTCGCGGCCCACCGAGTCACGGATGCCGTCACCGAGGGTGTTGCAGGCCAGAACGGCCAGGATGATCATCAGGGCTGGAATCACCACCGGCCAGGCCGTGTAATTCCACGCTTCGCGCCCTTCTGCGAGCATGCGACCCCAACTCGCCTCGGGCGGCTGGACACCCAGCCCGAGAAAACTGAGCGACGACTCGGCGAGCAACGCGAACCCGCACGCCAGGCTGATCTGGACGATCAAAGGGGACAGCGTGTGCGGGAGTACATGCATGCGCACGATTCGCGCGGTCGGAGTGCCGATACTGCGGGAGGCCTCGATGAAGGTGCTCTCACGTACTCCGATCACAGCCCCGCGTACCACGCGGAAGAATCTGGGACCGAACACAATTCCGATCGCGATCATCGCGTTGGTGAGGTTGGTGCCCATCACGCCGACGATGGCCATCGCGAGCAGCAACGGGGGGAAGCTGAGAAAGGCATCGGCGACCCGCGAGAGGATCGTGTCCCACCAGCCGCCGAGGAACCCGGCGATCAGGGCAGGCACGACACCGATGAGCAGTCCGACCGACACCGAGATGAGCGCCGCCGAGATTGCGACACGCGCACCGTAGAGCAACCGGGACAGCGTGTCACGACCCAGATTGTCGGTGCCGAGCAGATATCCGTCGGACAGTGGAGGCAGTCGGCGTGCGGTCAGCTCCTGCACGATCGGGTCGTGCGGAGCAATCAGAGGCGCAAGTAGTCCGAGAACCGCGATGAGGACGAGAAAGACGGCAGCGACCACGGCTCCCGGACGGTTCCGGAATCGGCGAAGGAACCTGTGACGTGGGGATTCGCCGACGGCTACGATCGTGTCGCCTGCCGGCTTCGTCGAGACGGTGATGTCGCTCATGCGGCGCTCCTTGTTCTCGGATTGAGGTAGCCGTAGGAGATGTCGACGAGCAGACTCATGATCACAGTGGCGAACACACCGAAGATCACGACTCCTTGAATGGCGGGCAGGTCTCCGGAGAGCACCGATTGCACCGCGAAATCTCCGAGACCCTTGAGACCGAAGACGGACTCGATGACGGCCGTACCGCCGAGCAGGAAGGCGATCTGCATGCCCAGGACGGTCGCCGTCGGGATGAAAGCGTTCTTCAGAGCGTGCTTCCACAGGACACTGCGCCGGCTCAGTCCCTTCGCTGTGGCAGTACGAACGTAGTCCTGCTGCATCACTTCGATCATGGAACTACGCAATTGGCGTGCGATCTCGGCGGCCGCGGCCAACCCCAGGGCGATCGCCGGCAACAGCAGGTGGCTGAGCCACGGCCACAACCCCTTTGCGAGCGGGGTGTATCCGGTGGCCGGGAGGGCTCGCAGGGTCAGGGAGAAGACGAGCACGAGGAGCAGACCCAGGACGAAGTTGGGTGTAGCGACGCCGAGTGTCGACCCCACGCCGGTGGCACGGTCCTGCCAACTTCCGGGCCTGCTTCCTCCGATGATTCCTGCCGGAATACCCACGAGAAGTGCCACGACCACGGCCACCATCGCCAACGAGAACGTCACCGGCAGACGATCGACGATCATCTCCAGCACTGGGGCCTGGTACGTGAAACTCGTACCGAGATCGCCACGCACCAGTCCGAACAGGAAGTCGAAGTACTGCACGAGGACCGGTTGGTCGAGGCCGAGCTCCTCACGGACCGTCTCGATCTGCTGAGGTGTCGCCGACTCTCCGGCGATCCGGTGTGCCGGATCGCCGGGAATCAGGAAGATCAGACCGAAGGTGATGGCCGTGGCGATCATCAGCAACGGGACGACCGCCAGCAGCCGCTGTCCGATGAGTCGAAACATTCTGTGCTCCTTCGATTCATGATCCGTGTGCGATCACGGTCGCGAGGCTGTCCGTCGCGCCGTACGTCACGGGGCGGCCACTCCGACACCACGCCACTCGTCGACCACCCGATTGGGCTCGTAACCCGAGAGCCGATCCGATGCGACGGCACCGAGTTCGGCGAAGGCGATCGGCAGCATTGCCGCGTAATTCATCACCACGGCGTTCACCTCGCCGAGCAGCACCGAGCGCTCCTCGGGGTCGGTGGCGCGGTTGGCCGCTTCCATGGCTTCCCGGAATCCCGGGATCGCGTCACGGGAAGGATTCTGGGGCGAATCCTGACCGTAGAAGGAGGTCAGCAGTAGCGAGGGGTCCGCGCGGCCGACGAGCGTGGTGAGAATGGCATCGAGCTCACCGCGATTGAACGCGGGGTTGAGGTCAGTCGGCGTCATGGACCGGATCTCCATGGTGATACCGACGCGCGCCAGCTGCTCCTGCAGGATCTGCCCGATCATCTGGTTCTCGGGAAGATTGGAAACACCTGCTACGAAGGCGAATCCGTCCGGCACACCTGCTTCGTCGAGCAGCTGCTTCGCTTTGTCGGGATCGAAGGCGTATTGACCGTCGAGGGCCTCGTTGTGGGCGAAGTAGCCTGCCGGGAAGTTCTGGCTCGCGGGTTCACCGTGCCCCTCGAGCGCCGTCTCCACGACCGACTCCCGGTCCACTGCGTGGGCCAGCGCCTGTCGTACTTCGAGTTTGCCGAACTCGCTGCGAGTGCGGTTCAGGTTGAGCACGTAGTTGTTGAGGCTCGTCTGCACGTGCGTCTGCAGGCCCTGTTGTTCGGCAGGGTCGAGCGACATCGGTGTCGCCATGGCGGCGTCGAGCTGGTCGGAGGCGACCGCGTTCACGCGGGTCTGCGGATCGGTCATGACGACCCACTCGAATTCCGCGGCTTGTACCGCTTCCCGATCCCAGTAGTCGTCGCGGGCGGCGAAGCGGTACTGGGCACCCGGCTGGGACTGGACCACGGTGTACCGGCCGGCGCCCGCGGGGTCGAGTACGAGTGCGGCGTCCTTGTCGGGAGTTCCGAAAGCATTGGGGTTGACGATCATTCCCGGAAGGTCCGACAACGTGAGAACGAGTTGCCCGCCCGGACCGTTCAGGCGGAGCGCTACGGTGTGTGCGTCGACCGCCTCCACAGACTCGACGCCTGCGAGCATCGCGGCCGTGATCGAGTCGGGCTCCAGTGCGCGGCGCAGGTTCGCCACCACTGCAGGTGCGTCGAGCGGGGTTCCGTCCGCGAAGGTCACGTCCTGACGCAAGTTCAACGTCAGAGTGGATCCGTCCTCGGAGAACTCCCAGGATTCAGCGAGCCCGGGCACCGGATCCGCATTTCGATCGCGATGTACCAGTCGGTCGTAGACGAGGTTCAGCATCGTCGAGTCACTGGTGATCCGGGTCTTGTGGGGATCGAACGACGACGCGCCATACGTCGTGGCATAACGCAGGGTCGCCTGCGGGTCGATCTCTGCGGTGGCGTCGGTTGCTGCCGACGTTCCGCAGCCGGCGAGAAGCAGTGCGGTCGCGAAGGCAGCAACGACCGAGGCCAGCGATCTACGAGACATGGGATTCCTTCGTTTCTGGGGTGGGCGGCCGGTCAGGAGGAAGCGATACCGACGCCACGCCATTCGTCGATCAACAGGTTCGTCTCGTATCCGACGACCTGGTCGGAGAGCGTCGATCCGAGTTCGAAGAAGACCAAGGGCACGGTGAGGACGTTGTCCATGGCGGTTTTCGAGACCTCTCCGAGCTTGTCCCCACGGGTCTGCAGGTCGGTCTCGCGGTTGGCGGAGTCGAGCGCCTCCTGGAAGCCCGGCGCAGTGGTACGGGAGGGGTTCTGAGGCGAATTCTCACCGTAGAGCGCGGACAGCAACAACGCCGGATCGGAACGACCGGTGAAGGTCGTGAGGAATGCGTCGGCGTCCCCTCGATAGAAGGTCGGTGACGCATCCGACGGGGGCAACGGTTCGAGTTTCATCTCGATGCCGACCTGTGCAAGTTGTTGTTGCACAATCTGCGCCACCTGCACGTTCTCGGGCAGATTCAGCAGGATGGCCGTGAACGAGAATCCTTCCGGCAGCCCCGCATCGGACAGCAACTGTCGTGCCCGGTCGGGATCGTACGGATAGTCGTCGGCGAGATCCGGGTCGTACGCGAAGTAGTCCTCCGGAAAATTCTGCGTGGCCGCTTCGGCGTGACCCTCCATCGCTGTGTCCGCGATGGCCTGGCGGTCGATCGCGTGAGCGATGGCTTTGCGCACGTCGAGGTTGCCGAACTCGCTGCGGTTCCGGTTGAAGTTGAGCGCCATGTGGTCGAGCCGAAGTGCTGTCTCCACCCGAAGACCCTGCTGTTCGGCTGCGTCGATCGTCAACGGCGTGGTGATTGCGACATCGATGTCCCCTGCCGACACGGCGCTCAGACGCGCCTGCGGATCGGTCATCACGGTCCAGACGAAAGTTTCGGTGCCGATCGCGTCGGGGTCCCAATAATCAGCTCTGGCGGTGAACTCGTACTCGGCACCCGGTCGGGACTCCGCGAGGACGTAGCGCCCTGCACCGGCGGGTGTGAGCGCGAGTTGGGTGTCCTTCTCCGGACTTCCGAATGCGTCCGGGTCGACGATCATCCCAGCAAGGTCGGACAACGCCAGCACGTACTGCGCGCCCGGACCGTCGAAGGTCAGCACGACCGTGCGGTCGTCCGTTGCGTCGACCCCGACCACGCCGGCCAGCATGGGTGCCGTGATCGAGTCGGGCTCGAGAGCACGTCGGAGGTTGGCGACCACAGCATCGGCGCCGAGGGCGGCGCCACTGGAGAAAGCCAGCCCGTCACGCAGGTGGAGTGTCAGCGTGGTCTCGTCGATTTCCCACGACTCGGCGAGCCCTGGGATCGGTTGGCCGGCTGCGTCACGGTGGACGAGGCGGTCGTAGACCATGTTGAGCATGGTGGCGTCGCTCGTGATCCGCGTCTTGTGCGGATCGAACGACGAGACGCCGAAGACGGTGGCGTAGTGCAGCGGAAGCGCAGGATCACCGACTCCGGAGTTCTCGGTGGCGGTCGACCCGCATGCGGTGAGCAGCACCGCACAGGTCCCGATCACTGCTCCCAATACACGGATCGGCGACCTCCTCGACACAGCAGGCATGCCGCCCCTCTCTCGAAATTATTCGTGCGGACCGGTTTCGAGGCAGCCGTGACACGGCGACCTGGTTACGGACCGAAACTATGGGCCTGTGACGCGGCACACTCCGCAGGTCCCGCTGATCGAGATCGGCGAACCAGAGGGGGGCTTCGGAGTCGAATCGAGGGGAGGTTGTGTGCGTCGAATTCGCGAAAGTCGCACACAACTTCCCCTCGATTGGGTGGCCCGGAGGAGGGGTGGTCAGAGCACCCTCGGAAGTCGTGTATGGTTGGACATGCAACGCGGGGTGGAGCAGCTCGGTAGCTCGCTGGGCTCATAACCCAGAGGTCGCAGGTTCGAATCCTGTCCCCGCTACCACCGACCGGCCCGGACTCACACGAGTTCGGGCCGGTTCTTTTGTGTCTGCCCCTCGGTCTCGGTACCGCTCCCCCCGGCAGCGCCCACCGAGTACATTTCGCCACAGAGTCTCTGCAGAGCGGAGGGTGTGATGACCAAGCGCGCAACCGTCGCCGATCGTCCACGAACTCCCCGCTGGCTCCGGCCCACGATCGTCGGTGTTCTGCTGGCCGTCGCCTTCTATCAGATGTCGGGTTGGCTCTTCCACAACCTGAAGGGCTTCCTCGGCCTGCTGTTCCTGGCGTGGTTGTTCAGCATCACCATCGAACCGATCGTCGACCGCCTCGAGCGGTTCGGGATGCGTCGCGGCGCCGGGACCGGCCTCGTGCTGTTCTCCCTGGTCCTGCTCACCGTCGGGTTCTTCGCGGTGTTCGGCACGCTCCTGTTCGAACAGATCGCTCAGTTGCTCACCACACTGCCGGACGCGCTCACGCGCATCACCGACTGGGCGAACCGCACCTTCGACACGAACTTCAAAACCGGGGACGAGCTGCTCAAGATCACTCCCGATACGCTTCGCGATCTCGCGCAACGCTTCACGCCCGGTGTCCTCGGTGTCCTCAGCACTCTGGTCGGTGCCCTGTTCCAGATCCTGACGATGCTGCTGTTCGTCTTCTACATGTCGGCCGAAGGACCGAAGATGCGCCGGACGATCGCGAGCTGGTTCCCGGCCCGGCAGCAGCAGCTGATCGCGAACGTGTGGGAGACCTCGGTGGAGAAGGCCGGCGGCTACGTCGTCTCCCGATTGATCCTCGCCGCCGCCGCGTCGATCTTCACCGGAATCTTCTTCCTCATCATCGGGGTTCCGTACTGGCTGCCCCTCGCGATCTGGACCGGGGTGGTCTCGCAGTTCATCCCGACCCTCGGTACCTATCTGGCGATCGGGCTCCCCGCGCTCATCGCCGCGGTGCAGCATCCGCTCGACGGCGTGTGGGTGATCGCCTTCGGCACGGTCTATCAGCAGATCGAGAACTATGTGCTCCACCCGCGCATCACGGCCCGCACGGTGTCGATCCACCCGGCGGTGGCGTTCGGTTCGGTGATCGTCGGTGCCACACTGTTCGGCCCGGTGGGGGCGCTGGTGTCCGTGCCGGTGGTGGCGATCCTGCAGGCGCTCGCCGAGTCGTTCGGGCATCGCTACGAACTGATCCCGGAGGTGGGTGGGGAGGAACCGGAGCCCGACGCCCCGGAGCTCACGGCCGACAACGACGACTACGACTGAGGAACGAGAACGGGGCCGTACGCGAGATCTCCTCGCGCACGACCCCGTCGTCGATATCCGATCAGACGATCAGCTTCGCTGCCGTCGCTGCGACGACGTCCTCGGTGGTCACACCGGGCGCCGTCTCGACGAGCTTCAATCCCTCTTCGGTGACGTCGATGACCGCGAGGTCGGTGATGATGCGCTGCACGCATCCACGACCGGTGAGCGGCAGCGCGCACTCCTCGAGGATCTTCGGATCACCCTTCTTGGTGACGTGATCCATCATCACGATGACGCGCTTGGCGCCGTGGACGAGGTCCATCGCGCCACCCATGCCCTTGACCATCGCGCCGGGCACCATCCAGTTGGCGATGTCGCCCTTGGCGGAGACCTGCATCGCGCCGAGGACGGCGACGTCGATCTGGCCGCCGCGGATCATGCCGAACGACTGCGCCGAGTCGAAGTACGACGCACCGGGAATCGCGGTGATGGTCTCCTTGCCGGCGTTGATGAGCTCGGGGTCGAGTTCGTCCTCGGTCGGGTACGGGCCGACGCCGAGCACACCGTTCTCGGAGTGCAGGATGACCTCGACGCCGGGCTCGAGGTAGTTCGGCACGAGGGTGGGCATGCCGATTCCGAGGTTGACGTACTGGCCGTCCTCGAGTTCCTTGGCGACGCGTGCCGCCATCTCCTCGCGGGTCAGCCCCTTCTTCGTTGCCTGTGTCATGAGCGCACCGTCCGGTTCTCGATGCCGACCTCGACGGGGCCGACGTGTACGACACGCTGCACGTGGATGCCTGGCGTGTGGATTTCGTTGGGGTCGAGTTCGCCGGGTTCGACGAGGTGCTCGACCTGCGCGATCGTGATGCGACCCGAGGCGGCGGCCGGCGGGTTGAAGTTGCGGGCGCTCGCGCGGTAGACGAGGTTGCCGTGGCGGTCGCCCTTCCAGGCGTGTACGAGTGCGTAGTCGGCGACGATGCCGCGTTCGAGCACGTAGGTCTCGCCGTCGAACTCTCGGGTCTCCTTCGGCTGCGACGCGAGGGCGATGCCGCCGTGACCGTCGTAGCGCAGCGGAAGTCCACCCTCCTCGACGGCCGTGCCGACGCCGGCCGGGGTGAAGAAGGCGGGGATGCCCGCGCCACCGGCGCGCAGGCGCTCGGCGAGCGTGCCCTGCGGGGTGAGCTCGACTTCGAGTTCGCCGGCGAGGTACTGGCGTGCGAACTCCTTGTTGGAGCCGACGTACGACGAGATGGTGCGCCGGATGCGGCCCTTCTCGAGCAGCAGGCCGAGCCCGAAGCCGTCGGTACCGCAGTTGTTGCTGACGGTCTCGAGGTCGGTGGCGCCCTGTTCGAGCAACGCGTTGATGAGGATCTCGGGGATGCCGACCAGGCCGAACCCTCCGACGGCGATCGTGACGCCGTCGGGGATGTCGGCTACGGCCTCGGCGGCGGAGGCAACGACTTTGTCCATGTGTGCCACGATACCCTCAGGTGTACGTCATGTGAACTCCCGTCCGCAATGCGAACAAATTCGCGTAGGATCGTTGCGAGCGCAGAACGGCCGCATTAGCCTGTTCGCATAGCGTCCATCCGTCCACATAGCGAACGTTTCGGATCGGAGGTCCGTGTCTCCCTCATCCCCCGACGCCGGATATCGGGGCCCCCTGTTCGATCCCGTCTTCGGCGCGGACGAACTCGGCGTCGCCCTGTCGGATCGCGCGTGGATCGGCGCCCTGCTCGACGTGGAGGTCGCACTGACCCGAGCGGCCGCCGCACTCGGCCGCGTCGAGAACACCCACGCCGACGCCGTCGCGACAGCCGCGGCTTCCCTCGCCGAGGAACTCGATCCCGCCGACCTGGGTCGACGCTCCGCGGCGGGCGGCAACGCCGTCATCCCTCTGGTCTCCCTGCTGCGCGAGCGCGCCGACGCCCCCGCGCGGGCCGTGCACGTCGGCGCGACCAGCCAGGACGTGCTCGACACCGCGCTGATGCTGCTCGCTCGCCGCGCCGGAGGGATCGCCCTGACGAACCTGCGCTCCGCGGCCGACGGCGCAGCCCGTCTCGCCACCACCCATCGCGAGACACCGATGGTCGCGCGCACGCTCGGTCAGCAGGCGCTGCCCACCACCTTCGGTGCACTCGCAGCCGGCTGGCTCCTGTCCCTCGACGACGCCGTCGTCGAACTCGACCGTGTCCTGAGCGCCCTGCCCGCCCAGTACGGCGGGGCCGCCGGCACGCTCGCCGCCGTCCATCCCGACGGTTTCGCGTTCGCCGACACCGTCGCCGACCTGCTCGGACTCGCGCGTCCCGTCGCCCCGTGGCACACCGCCCGCACCCCCGTCACGACCCTCGCGAGTGCACTCGGTGTCGCCGCAGGTTCGGTCGCGAAGCCCGCCACCGACGTCGTGCTCATGGCGAGCACCGAATTCGGTGAGGTGAGCGAGGATGCGCCCGGCGGGTCGTCGGCCATGCCGCACAAGCGCAATCCCGTCGCGTCGATCACCGCGCGTGCCGCCGCCCGGCGCGTTCCCGGTCTCGTCTCGACGATCCTGTCGTCGACCGACCACGAGTTCCAGCGCGCCGCCGGCGCCTGGCACGCCGAATGGGAGACGCTCGCCGACATCCTGCGCCTCACCGGCGGTGCCGCGCAACAGCTCTCGACGAGCCTGAACGGCCTGCACGTCCACACCGACGCGCTCGACCGCAATCTCGCCCTCACCGGCGGAGCGATCCTCGCCGAAAAGGTCACGGCCGCACTCGCCGAACACACCGACGACGCACGCTCGATCGTTACCGATGCGGCGGTCGCCGGCAGGTCGCTCGACGAGGATCCCGCCATCACCGCCCATCTCGACCCGCAGGACGTGCGCGAACTTCTCGATCCCACGCGCTATCTCGGCCATGCCGCAGACATCGTCGACCGCGTTCTCGCCCGTCACGACAGCACGAACCGAACCACAGGAGATGCCCGATGACCGTCACGCTCAACTACGAACAGTACGGCGACCCCACGAAGCCGACCGTCCTGTTCCTCGGTTCGCTGGGTTCGGACCTGTCGATGTGGGGACCGCAGATCCACGCCCTGGCGACCGACTGGAACATCGTCGCGGCCGATCATCGCGGGCACGGCGCATCCCCTGCCCCGTCCGGTCCCTACACGATCGAGGAGCTCGCCGGTGACGTCGTCGCCCTGCTCGACTCACTCGGACTCGACGCTGTGCACTACGTCGGCCTGTCGCTCGGCGGTGCCGTCGGACAATGGCTCGCCGCGCATCACCCCGAGCGCGTACACACGCTGACACTGCTGTGCACCTCGCCGGCCTTCCAGCCCGCCCAACCCTGGTACGACCGGGCAGCATCCGTCCGCAACGACGGCTTGGCCTCCATCGCCGATTCGATCGTCTCGCGGTGGTTCACTCCCGAACTGGCCGAACATGATCCGGAGCTCGTCGCCCGCCACGTCGAGATGGTGAAGGGCACCACAGACGAGGGCTACGCCGCGTGCTGCGAGGCACTGGCGACCTGGGACGGCCGTCCCGACCTCGCCCGGATCGTCGCGCCCACGCTGGTGATCGCCGGTGAGCAGGATCCGGCCACCCCGCCGTCGACGATGCAGCAGCTGGCCGACGGGATCGCCGACTCGGACTTCCACGTCCTCTCCCCCGGCGCACACCTCGCCAATGTGGAACAGGCGGGACGGGTCACGAAGCTGATCCGCGAACACATCTCGTCGCGCGCCACGCCGTCCGCCGCGCACCGCACCGCGGTGTTCGAAGAGGGCCTGCGGGTGCGTCGTTCCGTCCTCGGCGACGCGCACGTCGACCGGTCCATCGAGTCGGCCACCGAATTCACCCGACCCTTCCAGGATTTCATCACCCGCACTGCGTGGGGCGACATCTGGGCACGCCCGGGTCTGGACCACCGCACCCGCCGGCTGCTGACCCTCGCGATCCTCACCGCGGTCGGCAACGAGCACGAACTCGACATGCACATCCGTGCCGCCCTGCGCGCCGGGATCGATCCCGACGATCTCGTCGAGGTCTTCCTGCACACCGCGGTCTACGCGGGTGTCCCCAACAGCAACCGGGCGTTCGCGCTCGGCAAGCAGGCACTCGCCGACACCGAGGGAGGCTCGGGCTCGTGAGCACTCCCGACCTCACCGCTCCCGAGGTCGTTCGCGAGAACCCTGGGGCGTCACCCGATTACGTACAATCGCTGGCGCGTGGCCTGTCGGTCATCAAGGCCTTCGGTGCGCACGCCCCGCGGCAGACGCTCTCCGACGTCGCCCGCGCGACCGGTCTCACCCGCGCCACCGCGCGTCGATTCCTGCTGACGCTCATCGAACTCGGTTACGTCCGCACCGACGGATCCCAGTTCTGGCTCACCCCACGGGTGCTCGAACTCGGCTACAGCTACCTGTCGGCATTGACGCTGCCGGAGGTCGCACGACCGCACCTCGAAGCGCTCGCCGAGAAGGTCAAGGAATCGACCTCGGTCTCGATGCTCGACGGCACCGACGTCGTCTACGTCGCGCGAGTTCCCGTCAGCCGCATCATGACCGTCACCATCACCCTCGGCACCCGCTTCCCCGCCTACGCGACCTCCATGGGACGCGTCTTGCTCGCCGGCCTCGACGACGACGAACTCGACGCCTACCTCGCACGCGCCGAGTTCGCGCCCATCACCGGCAACACCGTCACCACCGCCGAGGAACTGCGTGCCGAGATCGCCACGGTGCGACGCAACGGATACTGCATCGTCGACCAGGAGCTCGAAGAGGGCCTGCGCTCGCTCGCCGCACCCATCCGCGACGCGTCGGGAACCGTTGTGGCGTCGGTGAACCTGTCGACCCACGCGGCCCGCTACCGGATGGAAACCGTGCACGACGAGCTCGTCCCGGCGTTGCTCGCCACCGCCGGAGCGATCTCCACGGATCTCGCCCGCACCCAGACCCACCAGTGAACAACCCCGATCGAGGTACATCATGACCGACGTAGTGATCTGCGAACCCCTGCGCACCCCGGTGGGCAGGTTCGGCGGTGTCCTGAAGGACATCGCACCCGAGGATCTCGCGGCCACCGTCATCCGCGAACTCGTCGCACGCACCGGCATCACCGGTTCCGACATCGACGACGTCTTCCTCGGCCAGGCCTCCCCCAACGGTGAGGCCCCCGCCCTCGGCCGCGTCGCCGCCCTCAACGCCGGTCTCGGCGTGGACGTTCCGGGCCTGCAGGTCGACCGCCGCTGCGGCTCGGGTCTGCAGGCGATCGTGCAGGCCGTCATGCAGGTGCAGACCGGCGCGAGCGACCTGATCCTCGCCGGCGGTGCCGAGTCGATGAGCCAGGCCGAGTTCTACGCCACCGGCATGCGCTGGGGCGTCAAGGGCGAAGCCGTCGCCCTGTCCGATCGTCTGGCCCGGGCCCGCGTCACCGCCGGTGGCCGTGACTTCCCCGTGCCCGGCGGCATGATCGAGACCGCCGAGAACCTGCGCGCCGAGTTCTCCATCAGCCGCGAGGACCAGGACGCCCTGGCCGTGCAGTCGCACCAGCGCGCCGTCGCCGCCCAGAAGAACGGTGTGTTCGCGCAGGAGATCGTGCCCGTCACCGTGCCGCAGCGCAAGGGCGATCCGCTCGTCGTCGACACCGACGAGCACCCCCGCGCAGACACCTCGATGGAGACCCTCGCCAAGCTGCGCCCGATCCGCGGCAAGATCGATCCCGAGTCGACCGTCACCGCCGGCAACGCCAGCGGCCAGAACGACGGTGCCGCCCTCGCGATCGTCACCACCGCCGAGAAGGCCGCCGCGCTGGGTCTGCGTCCGCTCGCCCGCCTCGCAAGCTGGGCGGTGGCCGGTGTGCCCCCACGCACCATGGGCATCGGCCCGGTGCCCGCCAGCGAGAAGGCCCTCGGCCGCCTCGGACTGACCCTCGCCGACATGGACGTCATCGAACTCAACGAGGCGTTCGCCGCGCAAGCCCTCGCGGTCACCCGCTCGTGGGGCATCGAAGCCGACGACCAGCGCCTGAACCCCAACGGCTCCGGCATCTCGCTCGGACACCCGGTGGGCGCGACCGGCGGACGCATCCTCGCCACCCTGCTGCGCGAACTCGACCGCCGTGAGGGTCGCTACGGACTCGAGACGATGTGCATCGGCGGCGGCCAGGGACTCGCCGCTGTGTTCGAGCGCATCGCCTGACGGCGACCGACGGCGTTCGAGCGCATCGCCTGACAGCGACCGACGGCGTTCGAGCGCATCGCCTGACAGCGACCGACACCGTTCGAACGCATCACCTGATGTGACCTACGGTGCTCGCGACGCGATCCCCGTCGCGAGCACCGTACAGTCCGTACGCTCGTGATCATGAGCGATGTACAGATAACTCCACCGACCGAAGCCCCCGCTCCGCCCACGACACGAGCCCGGACCCTCGCGCGTTATCTGCTGGCCGCCTCACTCGTCTTCGCCGGGCTGAGCCATCTCTTCTGGGCCCGCAAGGACTTCCAGGCCCAGGTGCCCGATTGGGTGCCGATGGACAAGGACGGCGTGGTCATGGCATCCGGCGGTGTCGAGATCATGCTCGGCGCCGGACTCGCCGTGGCGAACCGCGACCGCGTCCGTGTCGGCCGCCTGGCCGCACTGTTCTTCGCCGCCGTCTTCCCGGGCAACATCGCCCAGTATCTCGGCAAGCGCAGCGCCTTCGGTCTCGACACCGACCGTAAGCGCCTGATCCGCTTGTTCTTCCAGCCGGTGCTCATCCTGTGGGCCTTGTGGTCCACCGGAATCCCCCGACGCTGACGCGGCCGGCGCCGGAGGGCGGACCGGTGTCCGTCACTCCGGCGCGACCCGCACGAGCATCTTGCCGAAGTTCTTTCCTTCGAGCATGCCGATGAACGCCTCCGGGGCGTTCTCGAGTCCGTCGACGATGTCCTCGCGGTACGCGAGCTTTCCGTCGCGGACCCATGCCGAGGCCTCACGTAGGAAGTCGCCGTACATCTCCTTCACGAACTCGCTCTGGATGAAACCGCGGATCGTGAGGCTCTTGGTGAGGATCGAATTGAACAGTCCCGGAAGACGGTCCGTGCGGTTCAGATCCGCACCGTTGTACTGCGCGACCAGCCCGCACACCGGGATCCGCGCATAGGTGTTGAGCAACGGCCACACCGCTTCCTGGACGGGACCGCCGACGTTCTCGAAGTACACGTCGATGCCGTCGGGCACCGCCTCCGCCAGCTTGTCGGGGAAGTTCGGGTCGCGGTGGTCGATCGCCGCGTCGAAACCGAACTCCTCGATCAGTGCGCGGCACTTCTCCGGTCCGCCGGCGATGCCGACCGCGCGGGCGCCCTTCAACTTCGCGATCTGCCCCACGGCCGATCCCACCGGCCCGGTGGCGGCAGCGACGACGACGGTCTCTCCCTCCTTCGGCTGTCCGATCTTCAGGAGCCCGGAATAGGCTGTGAATCCGGGCATTCCGAGCACGCCCACCGCGGTGGAGATCGGCGCGGCCTGCGGATCGAGCTTGCGTACGGTGGAGCCGTCGAGGACGGCGTGCGACTGCCAGCCGGCTCCGGCCAGGACGTAGTCGCCCGGCTCGAGACCGTCGTACCGCGATTCGACGACCTGGCCCACCGTTCCGGCGACCATCACGTCCCCGAGTTCGACGTGCGCGGCATACGACTTCGCGGTGCTCATCCGACCGCGCATGTACGGGTCGAGGGACAGGTAGACGACGCGCAGGAGGATCTGGCCGTCGCCGACCTCCGGCAGATCCACCGTCTCGAAACGGAAGTTGTCGGCGGTGGGCGCCCCCTCCGGACGCGACGCGAGAACGATGCGGGTGCTCTGATTCGTCGTGGCTTCACTCATGCCGACAGTGTGCCGCACGCGCAGGTGTCCTGAACGCTGCGCGCGGGCACTCCGGCAGGCACGATGTCGGGCCGGAGAGTCTCTCGGTCAGGCGCTGCGCTGTACCTGTCCGCGAGGCACCTGGTAGTTCGAGAACAGCTGCGAGTGGATGACCTCGGTGAAGGACGGTCCGTCCTGCTCTGTCCGGGCAGGACGGCGAGTGGACGAAGCGGTGCGCGAGGCACCCATCTGCGACGTGGAGCGGATCGCCATGTCGATCTCCTCTCGGAAGGCGGGGAGAGGTGCCACCGGCACCGTACAGAAGGTGCAAATCGGGTGAGCGACCCCTTGGGAGATACATATACCCCGTCGATGCCCGATATGCACCTGTCGATTTCGGCGCGCCACACACCGCCCCACCGGGAGCCTCGGGAAGCTACCCCTCGACCTCGTGGCCGTCGGAGGCGGGAAGCACCCGGATCGGCACGCTCGTGGCCGAGTTCGATGCCCCCACCCGACCGATCGGCGTCGCGGCCGGATCACAGGCCCGCACGGTGATCGTGCGAGAACCTCCGGGAGGCAGGTGGAACCAGGAATCCTGCAGGTCACCGCCGTTGACGTCGAGGTGCACGTACTGCGCCGCACCCTCGGTTCGCACCTCCACGCTCCACCCGTCCGGGACGGGTCGAGCGGTCGCCGTGAGACCGATTCCGCGCTCGACGGGCCGTGCCGGACCGCCCACGAGATGCACCGACTCCGCCAGCACCGCACCGGCGTGATCCACCAACCGGGCGGTCGCCGTGTCGAAAGTGCGCGGCCCGAATCGATACGCAAAATTGACATCGGTGAAACCGCCCGTCACCGATGCCCACGAGATCACCCGGGTCTCGTGCGGGGCGAGATGCAGCGGCACGGACACGTCCACCGGTACCGCACCCGAGGGGGTGTGGGCCTGCAACTGCAGCGTGACGTCGAGAACGTCGGCGGTGTCGTTGATGGCGTCCACACGCAGGCCGTCGAGGCCGTCGTCGGTGAGGAGGACGGTGACGGGCGCGAACACCCGGGCCAGCACCCACCACGGAGCCTTCGGGTTCCCGTCGGCGTCGAGCACGCCCCATCCGGCACCCGGCTGCAGGTCGCGGGCGGACAGGATCAGGGCACCGCGACATCCTGATCCGGACCGTCGCCAGTACTGCAGCACCTCGGTGAACGCTTCGCAGATCGCCACCCGCCCGAGCGCGAGATACCGCGCGGGGTCGGACCACCGCACCTCGGCGGGGTCGACCCCGAAGAGCGTGCGCACATAGTGGTCTCGTACGTCCTCGAAGTCCCACGACGCGCCGTTGTCGCGCGGCACAGCCGACTTCCACCGCGGATGGTGACCGGCGACATTCACACTGCCGAACGCAGTCTCGATCGCCGTGTCGGAGGGTGGAATCGAGAAAGCGAGGCATTCGGCGGCGAAGCGCACGCCGGCAGCGCGCACATCGGCGAGAGGACGACGGTAACCCCCGACACCGAAGTAGTGCGCCACACCCGAACCCACCGCGATCGGCAGTGCGTCGCTACCCCGGGGTGCGGACGGTGACGACGACACCCACACCGTGCCCGGTAACTCGCGGTCGACGATCGCAGGCAACCAGTCGTCGAGTGCCGGGAGGGATGTCTCCGTCAGACCGAGCATGGCCGGTTGTTGCTCGGTCTCGCTGCCTCCGCACATCACGACGGGTGCCGGGTTTCCGCCCCATCGGCGCGCCAGTGCACGGACCTCGTCCTCGAGCAGCGAGCGGAAGTGCGGGTCGTCGGGTGGATCGGTGGTGGCGAGCATGACGTCCTGCCACACCATGATGCCCAGTTCGGCACACGCCGAGTAGAACTCGTCGTCCTCGTAGACCATCGTGCCGGGGATGCGGATCGTGTCCACGCCCGCCGACACGCAGCGTTCGAGGATGCGCCGGGTTCCGGCCGAGTCGTTCAAGGTGATCGGGTCGGTCGGTGTCCACACCAGTCCGCGGCAGAAGATGTCGACGTCGTTGATCCGCAGGCCGAATCCGTCGCCCGAAATCTGTTCCACCGATCGGAAACCGATAGTGCCCGGTTCCATCCGATGCCCGTCCAAGAGGATGTGTGCCGCGTACAGGTTCGGGTCGCCGTAGGTGTGCGGCCACCACCGCTGCACCTCGGGGAGCGTCACCTGCATCCGCACGCGCGCTGTCCCGTCGGGCCCGTATTCGGGCCGGGCGTGCGCCGCCGCCCCGCCGATCTCCACAGCGACCTCGGAGACGACGGCTCCTGCCAGCACGAGATCGACGTCGACGATCCCGTCGGATCCGCGTACACGCGTTCGTATCCCGCGTCCCAGCACGACGGGTTCGCCGGAATCGACGAGACGAACAGGGCGCCACGGTCCGACCGGTGCCGGAGCTCCCGCGTAGACCGGGGCGCGCCCGAGCATCGTGGTGCGGAACCACCGCAATCCCTGGGCCGATACGAGCGACGAGCGCCACCGTCCGCGCGGCCGACGCTTGCGGAGTGCAGCCTCGAGCGAGGCACACCGGATCGCGATCCGCGTAGTCGACGGCAGGCGGTCGAGGACGACGGTCAGCGGCGCGAACATCGATTCCGACGTCGCGACGCATGTCCCGTCGACCCATACCTCCGCGAGGGTCGCGAGCCCGTCGAAGGTCAGATGCCACGGTCCGTCGCCGGACACCTCGACGTCGGTGACGAACCACCAGTCGTCGCTGTCGGGTGACGACGCCCGGGCCGCCGCGACTCCGTCGGTCTCCCGAATCGCGCCTGCCGCCGTCCCGGGTATGCGGACCGGCAACCAACAATCGTCCTCCGGAAGGTCGCCGGGATGCTCGACCGACCCAGGAGCGATAGGGAGACACCGCCATCGCGCATCGTGCAGGAGATCCATACGAGTCGAGTCCCGTCACCGCACCCCGGCGGCGCGGACGACGGTCGCCATGGCGTCCTCCCAGGCGTCGGCCATCGCCGTCAACTGGTCGCCGGGATCGACGCTGCGGCCACGTGCCGCACGCGCCATCCGGAACTGCACGCTCTTGGCACCCTCGGCGACCGCGCGGAATCCGTCGGCTGCGGCGGCCGCACCGGGATATCCGCGACGGTCCATGTAGACGCTCACGTCCGCGGCGAGTTCGGCCGTGGCACCGCACTGGCGGAGCACCCCGAACGTCCACGGATGGAAGACGTCCATCCCG
The DNA here is from genome assembly GCF_053764735.1 of Rhodococcus sp. 5G237. Classification (NCBI taxonomy): domain Bacteria; kingdom Bacillati; phylum Actinomycetota; class Actinomycetes; order Mycobacteriales; family Nocardiaceae; genus Rhodococcus; species Rhodococcus sp. 5G237. The sequence continues at coordinate 74,514 of NZ_JBSNCD010000001.1, forward strand.
CCGGTGCGGATCGAGTCGATGTCGGCGAGCACCCGCTTCCCGAGTTCGCGCACCGGATTCGAGTCCGCACGCATGCGCAGATGCCGGAACACCATCGTGTCGAAGGCATCACGCTGCGGTTGGGCCGCGTCGAGGCGCACCTGTTCGAGATAGGGAGGCCAGGTGGGCACCGGTTCGTCGAGGCCGAACACTCCGCGGAAGTCCTCACCGGTGAGGACGTGATAGCCGCTGTTGTGGAAGTACTCGAGCGTCTCGGTGTCGCGGTCGATGACGTTGGGCACGATCGTCGTCTTCGAACGACTCTCCCGGTATCCGGTGCCCTCGGTGTCGGGCAGCCAGAAGGCGTCCACCTCGATCGTCGACAACAGACCGGCGGCGGCGTTGTCCTCGAGGTGATCCACCGGACGGCGCCAGACGTTCATCTCCGCGACGTCGATCCCGTACAGCGCCAACAGGTCCTCGGGACGGAACTTGAGGAAGGTCCACTGGGCGCCGTCGAACCGCGCCGAGAACGCGCACGCGGCCGCGGGGACCGGATCGTGGCCGAGCGAATGCAGCACCTCGACCCACAGGTCGACATAGCAGTTGGTCTCGGTCCAGATCCGGTCGGCAGCGTGCACGAAGTGCGGTGAGTACCCGTCGACGCGGACGTCGATGAGCCGATCGCTCACGGGAACAGCCTGTCGCGTACCGAAGCGGGCCAGCGGTCGACGTCGAGCCCGTGGGTCCGCAGCAGTGCCAGGGCGATCCGCTCCATGCCGAATCCGACGCACGCGCTGTGCGCGACTTCGCCGTCGGCGGTGCGGATCTCGAAGGTCTCGCCGAAGTGCTCGCGATGGCAGTTGCACGAGACCACGGCGGTGCCGTCGTCGAGGTCGCCGTAGAGCCGGACGGTCAGCTCGGTCTTGAGGTTCTCGGTGCGCTGGTTGACGGCCAGCATGCGCCCGGCCCGTCCGAAGAAAGGATCGTTGGCGGGCACGGCGGTCGCGTCGAGACCCAGAGAGCCGAGCACCTCGAGTCCTCGCTCCACCCAGGAATCACGATGCTGCGCAGCATCGTTCTCGGTGCCGATGCGCACGAACTCGTGCATGCGGAAGGCCTGCATGCGAGCGGGGTCGACGGCAGGTTCGTGCCGGAAGCAGTAACCGAGGACGTCGAGCAGTTCGCCACCCTCGCGCAGCGTGCCGGTGTACCGCGAGTAAGCGGGATGACATGCGGCGGAGACGAGCACGGTGTCGGCGGGTTCGAGCCACGGATCCCACGCCTCTCCCCGCGACCGCGCGGCGAGCAGTTCGGCGTGCTCGGCGTTGCTGCCCGCGAAGGTGTTCACCGCTCCGGTCAGGTGCGGGAAGGAGGCGATGTAGTCGGTGCGCTCGAAGCTCGTCCGCGGAAAGACCGGAGGGAAACGCAGGCGCGTGGCCGCCCGGCCCGGACCCGCCGCGACCACCACGCGGTCGATGCCGTCGACGATGTCCTCGAAGACACCCGAGCGTCCGTAGAGGCCGGGAACACCGGTCTCCACGAGCAGTTCGGCCTCGAGCAGCTGCTGCTGGAAGTCGAGGCGGGCGCGCTCGAGTTCGGACAGCTCGTCGGTTGCGGCGCTGGTAATGGCTGTACTTGTCACAGCGTCCCCCGGTAGGCGATCGACAACTGGGCCGAGTTGTTCATGATGCGGTCGTTGTTGACCATCACGGCGGCGCCGTGCGCGTCGCGCAGGTGGCGGCCGAGCGAGTACTGCGAATCCTCGCGGTATCCGGCGATCCCGCAGATGAGCATCGCGCGGTTCACCAGATCCACGACGAGCGTGGACGCGGTGACCTTGAGGTTGTTCATGGCGAGCGAGAAACCCATGCTCGACATCGATTCCTCCTGCGCCGACGCGGCTGCGTCGAACCGGGCGGCGGACCCGGCGACGAGATCGGAGAACTGCTGGTGCACGGCGGCTGCTTCGGCGAGTCGCAGCGCACCGGGCGGGGTGACCCCCGGGCTGCGGCGGGCCGCCGACCGCACGAACGAGCGGGCCTTCTCCATCGCCGCGTCGGCGATTCCGAGCCACACCGCCGACCACACACTGTGCGAGACGGGAAGCATGGTGCGCGACGAGATCTCGGCGTAGGCCGTGCCGACGACGAGATCGGCGGACGTCGTGGCAGTGAGGACGAATCCGGGACTGCAGGTGCCGCGGAGTCCGAGGGTGTCCCAGCTGCCGGTGGGTTCGAGGTTCACGTCGTCGCGTCGGCATACGACGAGCACCTGGTCGCTGGGCGGGCTGTCGGCGGTGCGACGCGCGGTCACCAGGATCGCGTCGGCGTATTCGCCGTACGAGATGACCGGTGCGTTCTTCGTCAGGGTGACGGTGTCGCCGTCGCGGGCCACGGCGCAGACGCTGCTGCGCACGTCGCCGCCGGTGCCGAGTTCGGTGGTCGCCGAAGCGATCAGGTAGTCGTTCGCCACCGCTTCGGCGACGAAGGCCGCCACACCCGGGGTGGAGTGATGCACCAGCGACAGGATCTGCGTCTGGTGCATTGCGAAGATCATCGCGGTGGAGGCGCAGTACCGGCCGAGGATGCGGGCGACGGCGCACAGCTCACCGAGGGACGCTCCCTCCCCGCCCTGATCGACAGGGACGGCGCAGTTCAGCAGCTTGTGGGCGCGCAGCGCGTCGACGGCCTCGTGCGGAAAGCGTCCTTCACGATCCACCTCGGCGGCCGCGGGGCCGGCGCTCTCGCGTCCGACGAGTTCGGCACGGGCGAGCAGCGACAGCCCGGCATGCTCCGCGACGGTGAGGGGCGCGGACGGGGACGTCACGCGACGCCCAGTTCCGTCAACGCCGACCTGATGGCGCCGACGCTCGCGAAGGTGCTCTTGCGCAGCAGTTCGTCGGGGAATTCGACGTCGAAGGCGTCCTCGAGGGCGAGCATCACGTTCACGCTGGCGTGCGATGTCAGGCCGAGCTCGTAGAGGTCGGCGGCGGGATCGAGCGCCGTGCTGTCGACCGACAGCTTCGCGTGCTCACCGAGGACCTTGCGGATCACCTGTTCCGTCATGGATGTTCTCCAGTTTCTGCTTCGTCGACGCGGGTCGCCACGACCGTCGCGATGGCGTATTCGAGCTCGTGGGAAATCGAGACCTGAATGTCGGTCACCTGTTCATCTCGCGCCAGGGTGGCCGCGTTACCGGCCAGTACGACAGTGCATCCGCCCCAGTCCGCGCGGCGGATCTCGATGGCCCGCCAGGGAACTGCGTGCTCACGCGGACGCAGGACCTTCATGACGGCCTCCTTCGCGGCGAAGCGTGCCGCGAGGCGTTGGGCGCGACCCGATCCGGTGCACATCTCCAGCTCGTGCGGGGTGAACACGCGCTGCAGGTAGCGGTCGCCGAACCGGTCGATGCTCGACGCGATGTCGCGGACGGTGACGACATCGCAGCCGACGCGTGTCGTCGCGACGCGGGGGCCGCTGTCATCGTTCATGGGTCACTCCTCGGGATGCGCTGCACACGCTAGCCGCAGGTCGGCGGATCTACACCACTCGAACGTCTCTGGCTTGCAGGACATCCCGGAAATCACCCCGGCTTTCACCCGCCGGTCGCGGCAGTGCGCGCGGTGAATCGGGACTCGCTACCGCAACATGCCGCGTCGATCCCGGTTCGGCGCGCGAACGACGAAAGGCCCCGACCGGGCGGTCGGAGCCTTTCGGGGGTCTGTAGTTATGCGGACGTCCGCACGGGTTCCTTGTCGCTCTCCGGCTCGTCCTTCGCTGCCGACTCCTTCTCCACAGCGGGCACCGGGACGGTGTCCTGCGCGTAGTAGAAGTGCGGGCGACGGTGTCCGAGGAAGGAACCGCACCAGGACATGACCGCGATGTACCGGTTGCGGAATCCGACCAGGTAGACGAGGTGGACGGCGAGCCACAGCACCCAGGCGATGAAGCCGGTGAGCTCGATCTTCCCGACCCGCGTGATGGCGCGGAACCGGTTGATGATCGCCATGCTGCCCTTGTCCTTGTACTGGAACGGGGTGCCCATCGCGACCTTGCCGGTGATCATCTTCGCGACGTGGCGGCCACCCTGCATGGCGAACGGCGACTGCGCCGGCAGGTTGTCGAGGGTGACCATGTCGCCGATGGCGAAGATGTTGTCGCTGCGGCCGACGGTGAAGTCGGGGTCGACGAGCAGGCGTCCGCCGCGGACCGTCTCGCAGCCGGTGCGCTCGGCGAGCACGTCGGCGAAGTCGTTGGCCTGGATTCCGGCCGACCAGATGATGGTCTCCGCGGTGAGGCGGCGGGTCTCCTCGGTCGTGGGCGTGGTGAGCATGGCACCGTGCTCGTCGATGTCGGTGACCATCGTCCCGAGGACGACGTCGACGCCGCTCTTCTCGAGCGACTCCTTGGAGTACTCGCTGAGCTTGCCGCCGAACGGGGGCAGCACCTTGTCGGCGCCCTCGACGAGCGTGACGGTGACGTCGTCGGCGCGGATGTTGCCGATGTTCTCGGCGAAGTAGCGCTGCGCGAGTTCCTTGATCTGTCCCGCGAGCTCGACGCCCGTCGGGCCGGCACCCACGACGATGAAGCTGAGCAGATTCTTCCGGCGCTCCGCATCGGTGGTGACGTGTGCTTCCTCGAAGCACCGCACGATCTGGCGACGCAGCTTCTCGGCGTCCTCGACCGTCTTCAGCGCGTACGTCAGGTCGGCGAACTCGTCGCGTCCGAAATACGCCTGGCGCGCGCCGGTCGCGGCGACGAGGTACTTGAAGCCGAGGCGGAGACGCTGGCCGCCGGCCTCGTAGACGACCGTGTTCTCCTCGGGGAGCACGTCGACGACGCGGCCCAGGCGGACGTCGGCATTGGGGTACTCGGCCAGGATCGCACGCACGGAGGGGGCGATCTCACCGGGCGAGAGGACACCGGTCGCAACCTGGTAGAGCAGAGGCTGGAAAAGATGCTCGGTGGTCTCCGAGATGAGAACGAAGGGCGTGCCGGCCTTGGCGAGCTTCTTGGCGGTGGCCAATGCTCCGAAGCCGGAACCCACGATGACTACATCCGTCCGATCGACCAGGGTCACTGTGTCCGCATCGTCCATGCTGCCGTAAACCTCCACGTACTTGTCATCTCCGTTGATGTATGACTCCCAAGGTAGGTACGAAGGACCCTTGTTCTCCACTAACCTGGGATATTCGAAAAACTGTTATCTGTTTCGCTCATAAATGCAGATGGCACGTTCCCCGGAGGAGACATGGATTTCCGTCAGTTGCGCTACTTCTTCGCCGTCGGCGAGGAGGGCAGCTTCTCCCGTGCCGCCCAGCGCTGCTTCATCTCGCAGTCGGCGATCAGCCATCAGATCGCGAAGCTCGAGCACGAACTGGGCACCACCCTGTTCGACCGCACCACCCGTTCGGTCAAGCTCACCTCGGCCGGCCAACGCCTGATGCCGATCGCCGCCGAAGTGCTCAGCCTCGAGGCGAAGGCCCTGGAAGTGGGCCACGAACCGCGGGAGAGCATCCGCATCACGGCGAACATGAGCTTCGCGTCGCAGAGCCTCGATGCCATCTCCAGCGTCCGCGAGCGTCACCCCAAGATCGACGTGGAGTTCGTCATCAAGGACTTCACCGACCGCGTCAACGCAGTCGCGTCCGGGGATGCCGATCTCGCGCTCATCCGCGGCGACGTCGACCGCCCGGGGCTCGAGGCGATCCGTCTCGGCATCGAAGAGCTCGTCATCGTCACGTCGAGCGAGCACCCGCTGTCGGCGTTCTCCACCGTCGATCTCGGCGACCTCGCCCACTACCCGCTGCTGCTGCCGCCGCGCGGCAACCAGGTGTTGTTGCACCGCGTGGTCGAGGACGCCTTCGTCGAGGTCGGTCGTCGCGTGCGCCTCGGGCCTCCGATCGCGAGCGACCACACCGCGACTCTCGAGGTGCTCACCAACCCGAGGGCGTGGACCGTGCTCTACGCCGGCACCGCGGCCGACACACCCCGCAAGGGACTGAAGTTCATGCGCGAGATCCACCACCGGCTGCAGGTGCCGGTGTGCGGGGTGGTGCGGAGCAACGCGACGCCCAATCCCGAACTCGAGTTCCTCATGCGGGCGCTCGCGCATTCGATCGTGCCGCCGACGGACAGCACGCCCTGATCAGACCGTCGACATCGGAGCGCGAAACGGTCATCGGTGCGCGCAATTCCGCGCTCCGCTGACCAGTTCGCGCGTCGCTGCGGTCCCGGGCGACTCAGTTACGCGGCGACAGCTTGTCGAAGAGTTCGAGGCCCTGGCGTGCCCACGCGATCTCGGCCTCGCCCCGTCCGATGAGACCGTCGTACGCGAACGCCTTGAACGCGATGATCCGCTCGTGGTCCTCGGCCGGATACTTCTGCACGCGTCTCGCGATGGTCGCGTTGCTGAGGTCGAGGATCGCGTCGCGCACCGTGGTCCACTGGGCGATCTGTTCGGTGTAGTGGTCGATGTGCCGTTGCAGGCACTCGCGAGCACTGCGCGGGTCTGCCCATTCGAAGTAGGCCGCGCGCATGTGGGCGGCGTCGCGCACCGGGGCGTAGTCCAGCGGGGTGGACATCCACTCGCGGAAGGCCCGGATGCCCTCCTCGGTGATCGAGTACCGGGTCTTGGTGCTGTTGGGACCCCAGCGCACCTGTTCGCCCTCGACGAGGCCCTCGCGCTCCATCCGGCGTAGTTCGGGGTAGATCTGCGAGTCGGGGGCATGCCAGACGTGCCCGACCGACCCGCCGAACCGTTTCGCCGCGTCGTAGCCGGTCAGAGGCTCGGCGGTGAGCAATGCGAGCAGCGCGTATCGCAGGCTCATGGACCACCACCTTTCCCCGGGCGAGTATTCCACCCTTGCGAATAACTATATCGATAGATAGTCTGTGCTCCAGCTCACCAACTATCTATGTAGATAGTTATTTCACCCTCAGTGTTCGGAGGATCCGACATGACCGATCTCGGCCCCACCGGGGCGACCGCGAAGAACATGGCCTACCCGCTCGACGCCTGGTACGTCGTCGCCTGGGATCACGAGGTGGGTCGCCGCGAGATCCTCGCCCGCACCATCGCCGGCAAGCCGATGGCCCTCTACCGCACCGAGGAGGGCCGTCCCGTCGCCCTCGCCGACGCCTGCTGGCACCGTCTGGCGCCGCTGTCGATGGGCAAGCTCATCGGTAGCGAGGGCATCCAGTGCCCCTACCACGGTCTGCAGTACAACTCCGCAGGTCGCTGCACGCACATGCCCGCCCAGCAGACGATCAATCCGTCCGCGATGGTGGCGTCCTATCCCGTCGTCGAGCGGCACCGTTTCGTGTGGGTCTGGCCGGGCGATCCGACGCAGGCCGATCCCGATCTCGTCCCGGACATGTTCCAGATGGACTCCCCCGACTGGGCGGGCGACGGACGCACGATCGACGTGCAGGCCAACTACCAGCTCGTCCTCGACAACCTCATGGACCTCACCCACGAGGAGTTCGTACACTCGTCGTCCATCGGCCAGGACGAACTGAGCGAGTCCGACTTCGTCGTCACCCACGACGACCGCACCGTCACGGTCACCCGCTGGATGCACGACATCGACGCACCGCCGTTCTGGCTGAAGAACATGCGCGACAAGTTCCCCGGCTTCGAGGGCAAGGTCGACCGCTGGCAGATCATCGAGTTCCAGGCACCGTCCACGATCCGCATCGATGTCGGTGTGGCCAAGGCCGGAACCGGTGCCCCCGAGGGCGACCGCAGCCAGGGCGTCAACGGCTTCGTCATGAACACCATCTCGCCCGTCGACGAGCGCACTGCCCTGTATTTCTGGGCGTTCATGCGCAACTACCGTCTCGACAGCCAGCTCATCACCACGCAGCTGCGCGACGGCGTGCACGGCGTGTTCGGTGAGGACGAGGCGATGCTCACCGCGCAGCAGAAGGCCATCGAGGCGAACCCGGATCACGAGTTCTACAACCTCAACATCGACGCCGGCGGCATGTGGGTGCGACGCCTGATCCAGCGCATGGTCGAAGCGGAGCGGAACCTCACCTCGGCCACCGCCGTTCCCGAGGGAGCCCACTGACATGAGCAACAACCAGATCCGTTGGCAGCGGGCCCGAGTCGTGGGTGTCGAGCGGGCCGCCGATTCGATCGCCGAGATCACCCTCGTGGCCGACACCGCCCACCGCGTCGAACCCGGCGCCCACATCGACGTGCGTCTCCCCTCGGGCGACACGCGTTCGTACTCCCTCGTCGCGGGTGGTCCGGACGGTCGCCTCATACTCGGCGTCCACCGCTCCCCCACCTCGCGCGGTGGTTCCGAGTACATGCACTCGCTGCGCCCCGGCGACGAACTCGAGATCACCGAGCCTCTCCAGAACTTCCCGCTGCGGGTCGGCGCACCGCGATATGTCCTGCTCGCCGGTGGCATCGGCATCACCGCGGTCCGCGCGATGGGGGCCGTGCTCCGCCGCCTCGGTGCCGACTACCGCTTCGTGTATGTCGGTCGCAGTCGCTCCGCGATGGCCTTCCTGTCCGAACTCGAAGCCCTCCACGGCGACCGTCTCGACGTCCACATCGACGACGAGGGAACGGGATTGGACGTCGCCGCGCTCGTCGACGGCGTCGATCACGGCACCGAGCTGTACATGTGCGGTCCGATCCGCCTCATGGATGCCGTGCGACGCCGGTGGCACGACCGCGACCTGCCGATGCCGAATCTCCGCTACGAGACCTTCGGCAACAGTGGATGGTTCGATGCCGAGGAGTTCACGGTCACCGTGCCCGATCTCGATGTCACCACCACCGTCGGTTCCGACGAATCGATGCTCGACGCCCTCCGGCGTGCCGGTGTCGACATGATGTTCGACTGCCGCAAGGGCGAATGCGGCCTGTGCGAGGTCTCCGTCGCCTCGCTCGACGGTCGCGTCGACCACCGCGATGTCTTCTTCAGCGAGGAGCAGAAGCGCTCCTCGCGTCGGATGTGCGCCTGCGTGTCACGCGTGGTGCGCGATTCGGCGTCGTCCCGTTCGACGACGGGTGTCGTCACGCTCGACCTTCCCTGACCACCGCGCATTTCACACCACGAGGAAACACGATGGATCTTCGCGCACGCATCGACGCCTCGCCGATGCATCCCTACCAATGGATGGTCGTCGCCCTGTGCGTCGTGCTGAACATCCTCGACGGGTTCGACGTCATGGCCCTGGCGTTCACCGCCAAGAGCATCGGCAGCGACTTCGGGCTCGGCGGATCGGAACTCGGCGTGCTGCTCAGCGCGGGTCTGATCGGCATGGCCGTCGGTGCTCTCGCTCTCGCCCCGATGGCCGACCGGATCGGCCGACGGCCCCTGATCCTGATGTCGGTCGCGCTCGCCACCGCCGGCATGGGCCTGTCCGCGAGCGCCGGATCGGCGTGGGAACTCGGCATCTGGCGGGTCATCACCGGACTCGGCATCGGCGGCGTCCTCGCCTGCACCACCGTCATCGCGAGCGAATACTCGTCGGCCCGCTGGCGTGGGCTGGCCATCAGCATCTACACCGCCGGATACGGCGTGGGTGCCACGATCGGTGGTATGGCCGCCGTCGGTCTGCAGAGCGAATACGGTTGGCGCGCAGTCTTCGTCACCGGCGCCGTCCTCACCGGCCTGGTGCTCGCTCTCCTCGTCGTGCTGCTGCCCGAATCCCTCGATTTCCTCACCAGCCGGGGACGTTCAGGCGATCTCGACCGGGTCAACAGCATCGCGCGACGCATCGGCCAGAGCCCCGTCTCCGAGCTCACCCGCTCCGGCGACAAGGCGGCACCGCGGGCAGGACGGATCTCGGACCTGTTCTCCGGAAGCAACACCCGCTCGACGGTGCTGCTCTGGGCGGCTTTCTTCGCCACCATGTTCGGCTTCTACTTCGTCAACTCGTGGACGCCGTCGCTGCTCGAGACCGCCGGTCTCACGAAAGACCAGAGCGCCACGGCGGGCATGATGCTCACCCTCGGCGGCACCGTCGGGTCGGTGCTCTTCGGAGTGTTCGCCAGCCGATGGGCCACCCGATCGGTCCTGCTCACCTTCACCATCGCCGCCGCCGCGACCATGACCGTCTTCATCATGTCGATCTCGACCCTGATGCTGGCGTTCGCGCTCGGCATCCTGATCGGCGGACTCATCAACGGGTGCATCGCCGGTCTGTACACCCTCGCGCCGTCCCTCTACGGACCGCAGGTGCGGGCCACCGGCGTCGGTTCCGCCATCGGTATCGGCCGAGCGGGTGCCATCCTCGCACCGACCGCGGCCGGTGTGCTCCTCGATGCGGGATGGACGCCCGAACAGCTCTACTTCGGAGTGGCCGGAGTGGTCGTGCTCGCCGCGGTGGCACTGTTCGCGCTGCGCCCGGCACGCTCGGCGGACGCCTCGTCCGAGCCGGTGCCCGCCGCCGTCTCCACAGACTCGCGGAGCTGACCGACGGCCAGGAATCAGAGCGCGAAGTGGTCATCAGAGCGCGCAATTCCGCGCTCCGATGACCACTTCGCGCGTCGCTGCGGTGGTCCCTGCGGCGAACAACTCCGCAGCACCCGGACGCTCATGTCTTCGGTCCCTTTCGGGTGCATTCCTTCGGGGCGAGCCCCAGAGCCAGGTGCGGCCAGTGGGCGATGTCGCGTCGCATCTGCCGGTCGTGGGTGGCCACGGCGACCGCGGCGTCGGTCGCCCCCAGGGCGTCGGTCAGTTCGTCCACCAACGTGATCGACAGGTGGTTGGTGGGCTCGTCGAGCAGCAGCACGTGCGGTCGCGCGGCGAGCACCATTGCCAGGTCGAGGCGTCGTTGCTGGCCCATCGACAGGTCGCGGACCCGCTTGCCGAGGTCGCGTTCGGTGAACAGTCCGAGTTCGTCGAGATCGACGGCTCCCTGGTCGGGGACGAGGCCGGCGACGACCAGTTCGCCGACGTGCGCGTCGTAGACCTGCTGTACCCGCGCCGCCGACGGTGCCGGCGACTCCTGGGCGAGCCGCCCGATCCGCACGACGGGATCGCTCTCGCGGGTTCCCGCCGTCGGTTCGACCTCACCGGCGAGCACTGCGAGCAGCGTCGACTTGCCGGCGCCGTTGGGTCCGGTGATGACGAGCCGCGAACCGGCGAGGACGGCCAGGCTGACCGGACGGTCGAGCCGGCCGCGCACCATGACGTCCTCGACGCGCACCAACGGTGTGTCCGGGTCGATCCCGTCGGCCTCCGCACCGAGCGCCGGCATCGAGAACTGCAGCGGCGGTACCGGTACCGCCACCGCGTGGTCGTCCAGCGCTTCCTGACGGCGGTGCACCGACTGCACGAGCGCCGGCGCACGGGTGGCACGCTGGTGCTTGCCGGTGCCCTTCTCCGGCCGCCAGCCGGTGACGAGCCGATCCTGCGCGGATTCGAGATCGGACTCCAGCCGGGCCCGCTCGGCCTGCTCCCGGGCGTATTCGCTGACCCAGCGGGCGTATTCGGCCTCGCGTCCCGTCCGGAAGCCGGCATATCCCCCGCCGTACAGGCGCGGACGACCGTCGCGGCTCGGGTTCAGGTCGAGGATCGACGTGGCGACATCGGTCAGCAGGGCGCGGTCGTGGCTGACGAGGATCACGCCGCTGCGGGTCTGCTGCAGGCGTTCGGTGAGATAGTCGAGTCCCGACGCGTCGAGATGGTTGGTCGGCTCGTCGAGCAGCAGGAAGTCGTGTTCGGCGCCGAGCAGTGCGGCCAGGCGCACGCGGTAGCGCTGCCCGACCGACATCTCCGCCAGCGGTCGCGAACGGTCGGTGACGGCGCCGAGCGCTTCGAGGGCGGTGTCGACGCGACGGTCGGCGTCCCACGCGTCGAGTTGCTCGGCGATCTCGAGGGCGTCGGCGTACGCGTCGGCGGCGCCCGGACGCTCGTCGGCGAGCGCTGCGGTGCTCTCGTCGAGCGCTCGCAGAGCCGCGCGGACGTGGGCCAGCTCGATGTCGACGAGATCGCCGACGGTGCGCCCCTGCGCGACGGTCATCTCCTGCTCGGCGATGCCGAACGAGCCGAACCGACGCACGGTCCCCGAGTCCGGTTCGAGGCGGCCGGCGAGGACGTGCAGCAGTGTGGATTTGCCGCGTCCGTTCTCTCCGACGACGCCGAGCCGGGACCCCGGTGTGACCGCGAGGTCGACGCCGCGCAGGACGGGATGGCCGTCACGGGCGAGGTGGACGTCGACGGCGCCGAGTTGGGCGCGGGAGCGCCGGGGCAGGGTGATGCTGATGGTCATGTGGTTTCCTCCGTGCGGAGGCGCACTCGTCCCCGGATCACGGGTGGGAGGATGCGCTCGCTGACGAACGGCCGGACACTCGGCCGTATTCGGGTACGGCTCGAACCGCGACCTCGGAGTACGTCCCGAGTCGCGGAGTGGGTGTCGTCAGTGGAAGTAGAGCGCCTGGATCATGATCTCCAGGGTACCGAGCGCCCGACCACCGTCAATCGAATTTCCGGCTGCGATCGCGGAGTGCCTCCGCGGACCGGTACTCGTGCGAGGATGCGAGGAACAGCTGTCGACGAGGCCGCAGGAGGCGCTCATGGAGCACACCGAATCGTCGTTCACCGGCGTCGGCGCGATCCCGATCGTGTACGACGTGTGGTCGCCGGAGGCTCCCACCGGCGTGCTGATCCTCAGCCACGGACTGGGTGAGCATGCGCGTCGCTACGACCACGTCGTCGCGCGGCTCACCGATCTCGGTCTCGTCGTGTACTCCCCCGACCATCGCGGTCACGGGCGGTCGGGCGGCAAGCGTGTGCGCGCCCAGGAGATGCGCGAGTTCACCGACGACCTCGACAGCCTGATCGATCTGGCGACCCATGCGCATCCCGGTCTGCCGGTCTTCATGCTCGGTCACTCGATGGGCGGCGCGATCGCTCTGGCCTACGCGCTCGACCATCAGGACCGGCTCGACGCGCTCGTGTTGTCGGGGCCGGCGGTGATCGTCACGTCGGGCACACCGAAGCCGGTCGTGGAGATCGGCAAGCTGATCGGGCGTTTCCTGCCGGGTGTGCCGGTGCAGAAGCTCGACAGCAAGGCGGTCTCGCGCGATCCCGCGGTGGTCGCGGCGTACGACGCCGATCCGCTCGTGCACCACGGTCTCGTGCCCGCAGGGCTCGCGCGGGTGCTGGTGCTCAACGAGCAGAGCCTCGAGCGGCGCCTCCCGAAGCTGACGCTGCCGCTGTTGATCATGCACGGAACCGCCGACGCTCTCGCCGATCCGGCCGGGGCACAGCTCATCGCCGACCACGCGGGTTCGAAGGACCTGACGCTGAAGTTGTACGACGGGCTGTACCACGAGGTGTTCAACGAGCCGGAGAAGGACCGTGTGCTCGACGATCTGACGGGTTGGTTGAAGGCCCGGCTCGACAGCTGAGAGGAGGAGTGATGTCGTCACGCATGCCGGTCGCGTTCGTCGGCCACGGCAGTCCGCTCAACGCGCTCGAATCGAATCGGTACACGCAGGCCTGGGCGGCGTTCGGGCGATCCGTGCCGACGCCCCGCGCGATCCTGGCGATCTCCGCCCACTGGTTCATCAACGCCACCGCGGTGACTGCGATGCGCTCGCCGCGCACGATCCACGACTTCTTCGGGTTCCCGCAGGAGTTGTTCGACGTCGAGTATCCGGCGCCGGGTGCTCCGGAACTGGCGGAGGAGATCGCCGATCTCGTCCATCCGACGTGGGTGGGTGCCGACGTCGACTCGTGGGGCATCGATCACGGCACCTGGTCGGTGCTCACCCACGCCTTCCCGGAGGCGGATGTCCCGGTGGTCCAGCTCAGTCTCAACGCCTACAAGTCGCTCGACTACCACGTCGAACTCGGGGCCCGTCTCGCCGGACTCCGCGACCGCGGGGTGTTGATCGTCGCGAGCGGCAACGTCGTCCACAATCTCGGCGCGATGGATCCGCGACGCCCGGCCGCGGGGTTCGATTGGGCACATCGGTTCGACGAGGACGCCTTCGCCGTCCTGCGCGACCGTCCCGGTGACGCCGCGGCGCTGGGTGAGCACCCCGATTTCCGGCACGCGGTGCCGACCCCCGACCATTTCCTGCCGTTGCTGTATGTCGCGGGTCTGGCCGCCGAGTCCGGGGAGCAACCGGCGACCCTCGTCGACGGTGTCGAATACGGATCGCTGTCGATGACGTCCTACGCCGTCGGCGGGAACTGTCCGCCGCGCGACGGGGACGGCCACGGCGCCGGACTGCCCGAGAGCCCGGAGCCGCCCGACACCAACCTGTGAGCGCTCAGGCGGCGTCGTCCACGGCGACGATCGCGCGTCGCGCGAACCGGGTGCTGAGCCCGATCAGTTCCATGGCCTCGGGGATCGCGCGGGCCAGGACCGGCCACGCGTGGATCTGCCCGCGCCACAGATGTGTCTCTACGGTGCGTCCCGCCGACGCGAGTCGCTCGGTCATGATCTCCACGTCCGGCCTGGTCAGCTCGTATTCGGCGGCACACATGAACATCGGAGGGAACAGCGCCGGATCGGCGTCGACGGGGTTCCTCTCGCCCTCGATCGCCTCCTCGCCGGCGAACCAGCGCGGACTGATCTTCCCGAGTGCCTTGATGGGCAGGTAGGCGTCCCTCGCCATGTACTTCGGGTCGTGCTTGTCGAGGTCGAGGTTGAGCAGCGGCGAGTAGCCGATCACCGCGGCCGGTCGCTGGATGCCGCGACGCGCGGCGAGTTCGGCGACCTTCGCCGCGAGATAACCGCCGGCCGAGTCGCCGCCGACGACGATGCGGGTCGGGTCGTCGGCCACCTCGAGCAGAGCCGTGTACGCGTTCATCGCGTCCTGCACCGAACCTGCGATCGGCACGGCGGGCACCTGCCGGTAGTCCATCGAGTACACCGGGGCGCCGGAGTCGAGCGCGAGCTGCACGCACAGCTGACGGTGCGTGGACGGGCCGCAGAAGATGAAGCCTCCGCCGTGGAAGTAGAGGATGGTGGCGTCGTCGAGCGGGTCGTCGACCGGCTTCGGGGAGATGATCCGCTCACCGGGCACTCCGCCGAGTTCGGTCGGCGTGACATGCACGGCGCGCGGCGTGGGCGTGATCCTGTCGACCACCCACGACAGCCGGCCGAGCACGGCGATGCCGAAGTCGTTGCTCGGCCAGAGACTCAGAATCGGCTTGAAGAGGATCCGGACCACCCACAGGAGGATCAGCGCGACCCTGCTGCTGCGGTCGTGCCAGGTCACCGCATCGGTACGCATGTGCACACACTATGTGACCGATATGTTTCGGGCATCGAGAGTTCCGACACCCGGCGGCCCCGGACCTCGAACGCGTCACCCGATCCGCAGCAGCGGCACGAGCAGTTCCTCGTCGGTCAACGCCCCGTGCTGCCCGGGAAGGTTCGACATGACCTGCTCGCCGTCGCTGCGGATCACCGTCGATTCGCCGCGTCCGACGGCCACGATGTCGCCGATCCGCTTGGTCAGCGCCGGATCGGGATCGGATCCGAACAGGCACGCCGCGAACGCGTCGTCGCGGGTGCCGACCCACGCGTGGTCGCCGAGTTCGTTGCGCCAGCGTTCGAGGACCCGGTCGACGTGGTCGGTGTAGATGTGGCGGCACCGCGGTTCCCCGGCGATGACGGTGACGTCCTCACCGAGACCGGGGGTGTGGTCGAAGTCGATGCGGCGACCGCGCGAGGCGTCGACCATGCCGTGATCGGCGGTGACGAGCAGGCGGGTGCCGGTCGGCAGCGCGTCGGCGAGTTGCTCGACGAAACGATCGACCACCGTGAGTTGCGCGAGCCATGCCGCGGACTCCGGCCCGTAGACGTGCCCGAGGGTGTCGACCTCGCCGATGTAGCAGTAGACGAGACTGCGGTCGCCGGCGCTCACCGCGGCGACGACCTGGGCGAGCAGATCGCCGTAGGCGGAGACCCCGACGAAGTTGCCGCCGCGCAGCACGGCCCGGGTGAGGCCGCTGCCCTCGAAGGCCTTCGGCACGACGGTGGTGACGGTCAGGCCCGCCTCGCGGCCGCGTTCGAACACCGTCGGGTGGGGCTGCACGGTCTCGGGGACAAGATCGTCGCGCTGGTCGATCGCGGTTCCGGCGAGGGTCCAGCGGAGCCAGTTGACCGGGGCCTCGATCTCGTCGACGTACGACTGGTAGCCGGTGATGCCGTGGAGGCCGGAGGGCAGCCCCGTCCCGAGGGAGGCGAGGCTGACGGCCGTGGTCGTCGGGAAGCCGGCACGCATCGGGCTCCCCGGCGCCTGCGTCAGATACGGAGCTGCTTTCGCGTTGCGCTGCAGCAGTTCCCACCCCATTCCGTCGACGAGCAGGACGACGGTGTGATCGACGGGGGTGAGATCGAGTCGGTTGGTCTCACCGGCGACCCCCGCGGACGAGAGCACCGACGGCATCAGGTCGGCGAGGGTCGGCTCGGCGTAGACGTCGCGCAGCGGCAGGCTCATATCCCGAGTATGAGCCACTCGCCGGCGCCGAGGGTCACTTGATGTCGGAGCCGTGCTTCGTCAGCGGCATGACCTCGATGTTCATGTAGGGGAACAGCGGCAGGTTCCACAGGATCTCGTGCAGTTCGTCGGCCGACTCGACGTCGAAGATCGAGATGTTGCTGTACTGACCGACGATCCGCCAGATCTCCCGCCATTTGCCCTGGCGCTGGAGATCCTGGCTGTAGGCCTTCTCCTTCGCGACGGTCTCGGCGCGCACGTCGGGGTCGAGATCGCGGGGGATGTCGACATCCATCCGAACGTGGAACAGTGCCATGATGTTTCTCCTTCTTCTGTTCTGACGAGAGCGCGGATCAGGAACGCGCGTACTTCTTCACGACGTCCATGTCGAGTTCGACGCCGAGTCCCGGGCCCTCGGGCAGGTGCACCTGACCCTCGGAGTAGTCGAGCGGCTTCTGCAGCAGTTCGACGGCGAACAGCTGCGGACCGAACAGTTCGGTGCCGTAGTCGATCCCCGGTTCGGCGCACGCGAAGTGGACGGACGCGACGGTCCCGATGGGACCTTCGATGGAGGTTGCACCGTGGCACCGCAGGCCGGCCGCCTTCGCGACGGCGACGACCTGCTTGCTGCGCTGCAATCCGCCGCACTTGGTGGTCTTGAGCGCGACGACGTCGGCGGCACCCAGCTTGGCCACCTCGTACGCGTCGTGCGGGGTCTGCACGGACTCGTCGGCCATCACCGGCGCCGAGACGCGTCGGTTGATCTCGGCGAGCACGTCGAGTTGATCTGCGGGAGTGGGCTGTTCGATGAGCTCGACACCGCCGTCGACGAGCTGCGGGACGTGGCGCAGCGCGGTGAAGCGGTCCCAGCGGGCGTTGACGTCGATGCTGAAACCGACCTCACCGCCGAACGCCTCGACGATCTTGACGACACGATCGGTGTCGACTACCGGGTCGAGCGCACCCATCTTGAGCTTGAAGGAGTAGTTCAGGCGCTGCTCACGCTTGTGCGTGACCTCCTCGACGATCTCTTCGAGGGGCGCGGCGCCGAGCGCCCACCGCACGTCGACGCCGGTCCGGAAGGCGCCACCGAGCAGCGACGCGACCGGCACACCCAGCGCGCGTCCCCATGCGTCGTGCATCGCGACGTCGACGGCGGCCTTCGCGAATCGCGCGTTGGCGACGATGCGCTCGATATCGACCATGACGCCGCTGATCTCGTCGACTCCGCGCCCGATGATGTAGGGCCCGATGTAGCGGTCGACGATCTGCTGCATCGTCTCGACCGATTCGCCGCCCCACCACGGTCCGCCCGGCACGACGCCCTCACCGTAACCGGTGACGCCGCCTTCGGTGGTCACCGCGACGAGCAGGATCGGCTGCGCTTCCGCGGTGGTGGTGGCGAACTTGTGGGGTCGGATCAGCGGTACGTCGATGATCGTCGTGGTGACGGAGGCGATCTTCAGATCGGGGTCGGACATCGGAATTGCTCACAATCGGATCGGGGTGTGACAGGGGGTAGGCCGCCGGCGCATTCAGCATGAATGCCGGTGCCCCAGAGGGACACCGGCATTCACGATGCGAACCGCACTCTCATTCGGGTTGATCAGGCCGCATCCGCGGTCCGGATCACGCTTCCGGGTCGAGCACGAAGTTGTAGGTCACTTCGGCGATGCCGTCGGCGTTGGGCTGCGGGTCCAGGATGAGCTCGGGCTTGACGGCCGTTGCGACATCGTCCTCGACCCACTCGCCGCCCTGGAAGTACAGCTGGGTGGTGATGGCGCGCTTGCCGGGGGCCTTCACCATCAGGTGCAGGTGGGCGGGACGCCACGGGTGCCCGCCGTAGGACTTGATGAACCAGCCGGTCGGGCCGTCGGACGGGATCTGGTAGGGAGCCGGCTTGAGCGTGGTGATCTCGAAGTTGCCGTTCTCGTCCACCTCGACGGTGCCGCGCAGGTTCCACTCGGGGATGCCGGGGGCGAACTGCGAGTAGTAGCCCTCTTCGTCCGCATGCCACAGCTCGACGGTGGCGCCGGGCAGACCGTTGCCCTCGAGGTCGGTGACCTGGCCCTTGAAGATCAGCGGCGGTGCGACCTTGTCCTTCTCGCGCATCGGCATCGTGCACTTCGACGGGAGCTTGGGGCTGTCCGGGACGTAGTAGGGGCCTTCGATGGAGCCCTTGGTGCCGGTGAAGCCCTTGCGGTTGTAGTGCACCTTCTCGATCTCGTGCTCGAGGAAGACGTCCAGCCACAACGGCCACTCGCCGTACTCGCCCACGTCGATGAGCCACTGCTTGAGCACGCGGTACTCGTCGTAGGTCACCTGGTGCTTGTCGACGATGCCGGCGAGCGCTTCGAGCAGGTCTTTGTAGATCGCCGACGCGCGCTCGACCGAGGTATCGGACGTGACCCGCTCGGACTTGAACTTGTCGGTCGCAGCATTGCCGGACCCGTGAGCGGTGGGGTTCTCCATGGTGGTCATGGCTCTCCTCGTGAAGGGCTGAACTATCGGAAAGTGCGGGGCCGGTGCTACACGGGGGCTGCGGTGATCACCGGTCGGTACGCTGTGCGTACTTGTGTTTCGCAGTGCGTACACCACATACTGTGCGTGGTGTCACACGGCTTGTCAACACCGGATCGGGCACCATAGGCGAGTGCGCAGGTAGGAGGCGGGATGTCGAGCATCGACCTAGGTAATGGTCCTAGCAGCGAACGGGACTTCATCCAGAGCATCGAACGCGGTTTTGCGGTATTGCACGCTTTCGACGACGAGGACCCCAATCCCTCACTCGCCGAACTCGCAGCCAAGACCGAGCTGTCTCGACCAGCAGTTCGACGCATCCTGCTGACACTGCAGAGGCTCGGCTACGTCACCTCACGCGGGACACGATGGTCGCTCACCCCGCGCGTGCTCAGCATCGGTCAGCACTACACCGCGTCCCATACCCTCGTGGACTCGGCGCTCCCCAAACTCGTCGAGATCGCGGAATACGCCAACGAATCGGCGTCGCTCGGCGTGCTCGACGGCACCGAGGTGGTCTACGCGGCGCGCGTTCCGGTCCGCAGGATCATGAGCATCAACGTGTCCGTGGGCACCCGCGTCCCCGCCTACGCCACCTCGATGGGCCGGGCACTCCTGGCCTGGTCACCGCGCGAACAGGTGGATCACGTACTCGACCGGACACACTTCGAGCGACTCACGAGCGCGACGATCGACAACCCGGCCGACCTGCGCGCCGAGCTCGCCCAGGTACGCAGTCGGGGATACGCGATCACCGCCGCAGAACTCGAAGAAGGGCTCATCACGATCGCCGCGCCCGTCTTCGACCCCACGGGCCACGCGGTCGGAGTGCTCGCATGTTCGACGTCGACCGGCCGGCACACTCTCGACTCGTTCCGCGATCTCACCGCGAAACGGGTGGTGGACTGCGCAGAGCGGCTCAGCAGCGAACTCGGCTACCGCCACCACTGAGAGCGGCCCACCTCATCCACGCAAGGTCGCCGACGGCGCGACCCCGTACTTGCGCTTGTAGGCCGCCGCGAACCGGCCGGTATGGGTGATGCCCCATTTGAGCGCCACATCGGTGACCGACAGTTCTGCCGCGTCACCCACCGCGAGTTCCTCGTGGATGCGCTCGAGGCGCAGGTCGAGCAGATAGTCCCGCGGGCACACCCCGAGATACTCACGGAATCCCTCCTGTAGGCGCCGCACGCTGACACCGGCCACCTCCGCCATCTCGGCGGTGGTCCACGCCGAGGCGGGATCCTCGTGCAGCCGATCGAGGACGCGCTTGATGATGCGCGGACGCGCACCTCCGGTCGGATCCGCATCCTCCGGCATGACCGCAAGGATGAACGAGGTGGTCAGAGCGCCCGACAGTTGCTCCGCGACAAGCGGATTCCGCCACAGCGATTCGTCCGCTTTGAGCTGTTCCACAATCGAACGCAACAGCGTCATCCAACTCTCCCCCGCCGGGGTCGTCAGATCCACCCGGCTCGGAAGCTGCAGATCGGGACGGGCGAGGATGCGCGACATCTCGCGCTGCAGATAGTCGCGTTCGAGCTTGATCCCGACGATCTCGCAGTCGTTCGTCCACTTCTGCTCCGGAGCTGCGATGTCGGGGCGGAAGACGGCGGCGTGACCGACCTCCGACACCACGCCGTTTCCGGCGGCGATCCGACCGGAGAGCGGAATGTTCACCGCGTACGCCCCGGGATGCTCGCTTCGGATCGACACCGCCGCTCCCCAGCCGATGCGCGCGAGACGGATCGGCCCGAGCGGCAGCGTGCGGAGCCGGAGCGAGGGCGCGACGT
The DNA here is from genome assembly GCF_053764735.1 of Rhodococcus sp. 5G237. Taxonomy (NCBI): domain Bacteria; kingdom Bacillati; phylum Actinomycetota; class Actinomycetes; order Mycobacteriales; family Nocardiaceae; genus Rhodococcus; species Rhodococcus sp. 5G237. Next base: position 95,243 of record NZ_JBSNCD010000001.1, read on the forward strand.
CGTCGAGCGGCGTCAGGTCGTGCTCGAAATAGGCATTCGAAACGACCTCTTCCACCTCTTCCCATTCGACCGGCCCCGGAGTCGGCTCCATTGCCATCGGCCCCTCACCTTCGTTTCCAGCTCGTCGTCGGCGTCCCGACCTGCGCATCCGTGTGATTCGAGCGCGTGCGATCCAGTGTGATGCGGAACACGGCCCCAGGCAAACAGGGCCCTTCGGCCCACTCGTCGCGCTAGGTGGATAGTGACCGCGCTCACCGGATCGCACAAGCTTCTCGACGTCCATATGGTCTGTGTCACATCGAATCGAAGTCCATCAACACGCACCGGACAGGAGGACGCAGACATGGATCAGCGCACACTCCGCAACATCTTCGGACAGTTCGCGAGCGGCGTCACCGTCATCACCTGCGCGAACAGCGACGGGGAGCCGCACGGCGCGACCGTCACCGCGTTCACGGCCATCTCACTCGAACCGCGCCTGTGCCAGGTCACCCTGACCCGGACGTCGAAGGCCTGCGGATTCCTGTCCGACGCGCCGTTCGCCGTCAACATCCTTGCAGCCGACCAGCTCGGCACCGCCCTGCACTTCGCCGGCCGGCCCCAGTCGCCCGAACCGGTGTGGGAACAGGGACCCACCGCACCGATCCTCGCCGGTACCGCCGCGACGCTGTCCTGCAAGCCCTGGCGGGAGTACGACGGCGGCGACCACGTCATCTACATCGGCGAAATCGTCGACGCGACATTCGACGAGACCGCTGACCCGCTTCTGTTCTACCGCAGCACTTTCCACGATCTCGGTGCGCCGAGCACGTCGACTGCGTGGAACGGCTGCCTGGACGACCCGCACAGCGGCTGGTTCGACTCCCAGACCCGTTTCGTGCCGTTCCACGCACTCGCCACCCACGCCTGAAACTTCACTCCCACCGGACAAGGAGACATTCCATGACCACCACCGAGCCCCGGCCCACCGACACCCTCGACCGTTCGAAGGTGAACGTCGCCGCCGACTCCCCGGCCAACAAGCAGCAGAACTTCGCATCGAAGCCCATGACGGGCGACGAGTACATCGCCTCCATCGACGATGGCCGCGAGATCTACCTGCACGGTGAGCGCGTCAAGGACTTCACCAACCATCCGGCCTTCCGCAACTCGATCCGGATGACCGCGCGTCTCTACGACGCCCTGCACACCGGCGAGCACGTCAACACCCTCACCACCCCGACCGACACCGGCAACGGCGGCGTGACCATGCCGTTCTTCCGGACCCCGAAGTCCGCGGACGACCTGCGGGCCGACCGCGACGCCATCGCCACCTGGGCGCGACTGACCTACGGCTGGATGGGCCGCAGCCCCGACTACAAGGCGTCCTTCCTCGGCACGCTCGGCGCGAACGACGAGTTCTACTCGCCTTTCCAGGACAACGCGAAGCGCTGGTACCGCGAATCGCAGGAGAAGGTCCTGTACTGGAACCATGCGATCATCAACCCGCCGGTCGACCGCCAGCTGCCGCCGGACCAGGTCGGCGACGTGTTCATGAAGGTCGAGAAGGAGACCGACGCCGGCCTCATCGTCTCCGGCGCCAAGGTCGTCGCGACCGGCTCGGCCATCACGAACTACAACTTCATCGCCCACTACGGTCTGCCGATCAAGAAGAAGGAATTCGCGCTGATCTGCACGGTGCCGATGGACGCACCCGGCATCAAGCTCATCTCGCGCGCCTCCTACTCGCAGAACGCGAACGTCGTCGGCTCGCCGTTCGACTATCCGCTGTCGTCGCGGATGGACGAGAACGACGCGATCTTCATCTTCGACAAGGTACTCGTGCCCTGGGAGAACGTCTTCATGTACGGGGACGTCGACAAGATCAACAATTTCCTCGGTGGTTCCGGCTTCCTCCAGCGCTTCACCCTCCAGGGCTGCACGCGACTCGCGGTCAAGCTCGACTTCATCGCCGGTCTGCTCATGAAGGCCCTCGACGCCACCGGCGCCGGCGGATTCCGGGGCGTGCAGACCCGTGTCGGCGAGGTCATCGGATGGCGCAACCTGTTCTGGTCGCTCACCGACTCGATGGTCAACAACCCGGAGCCGTGGATCGACGGCACCGTGATCCCCAAGCTCGAATACGGCCTCACCTACCGGATGTTCGCGATGCAGGGCTACCCCCGCATCAAGGAGATCATCGAACAGGACGTCGCTTCGGGCCTGATCTACCTGCCCTCGTCCGCCGCCGACTTCAAGAACCCCGACGTGCGTCCGTATCTCGACAAGTACGTCCGTGGCTCGGACGGCATCCAGGCGGTCGACCGCGTGAAGGTCATGAAGGCGCTGTGGGATTCGATCGGCTCCGAGTTCGGTGGCCGTCACGAGCTGTACGAACGGAACTACGCCGGCAATCACGAGAACGTCAAGGCCGAGCTGCTGTTCGCGGCCGAGAGCCGTGGCGACGTCGCCTCCATGAAGGGCTTCGCGGAGCAGTTCATGAGCGAATACGACCTCGACGGCTGGACCGTGCCCGACCTGATCGGCAACGCCGACGTCAGCGCGTTCTACAAGTAGAAACCCGCACTCCGCGCGCGGGCGGATGATCTCCGTTCCCCTGCCCGCCCGCGCGCGGCCCCAACATCCACCCACCGCGAAGGAGCGTCCGAGATGACCACGACCGCTTCGAACTCCGTGTCCCATCCCCCTGCACCGGAATTCGACGCAGTGGTCCTCGGACGCTCCTTCGCCTCCCAGCGGGTCTCGGCCCGGTTGCGCGACGAGCTACGGCTGGCGGTCCACGAGATCGGCACCGCGAGCGCCGTCCGCTACGACGACATCGACCATCGGTGGGAGATCCTCATCGGCGGCACCGTCGTCGGCCGAGCGAAGTTCGTCGTCGACGGACACGGCGGTCTCACATTGCAGGGCCGAGACGGCGCCGCGCTCGAGCGCGATGCCCTGACGGTGCACGGATTCCCGAATCTGTTCCGCCCCATCGTCGGTACGCGCACGGACCCCGTCGGGTACACGGTGTCCTGCATCGAGTACATGCTCAGCAACGGCCTGGACTACGTCGAGCGGCGGCTGCGGACGCCGGTCGCGGACGACGACTTCCCCGAGTTGTCGTTCGATCGGCCCACCCCGATCCTCTGGTTCGGCTGAGCAGTTCGGGGAGGACGCACGAGCGGGTGACGACCACGAGGTCGTCACCCGCCTGCGTGCGTCCGTGTCCGCATGCGCTCACCCCCTCAGGACCTCCGTGGGGGTGACGCCGTACCGCTTCCGGAAGGCGGCGGCGAAACGTCCCGGATGGCTGAAACCCCACCGAAAAGCTACATCTGCCACCGTTGTTCCCCCGGCAGCGAGATCCGCGTGGGCGCGATCGAGCCGGATGTCGCGCAGGCACGCGGACGGACTGCTGCCCACGTACTCGGAGAATGCCTCCTGCAACCTGCGCACGCTCGTCCCGGCGATCTCCGCCATGTCGGCTGCCGTCCAGACGCGACCCGGATCCTCCTGCAGAGCGTTCAACACCCGCCGAACCATGCCCGGGCGGGGTGCCGGTGACACTTCGTCGACCGGCGCGACCGCCAGGACGAACGCCGCAGTGACCGCACCGCCGAGCTGGGCCGACACGAGAGGATTCGTGAGCAGCCGGGTCGGCCCGGCGAGCTGCTCGCTCAGCGATGCCACGAGACGGTGCCATTCCTGCGCCGAGCCTCGCAGATCGAGGCGGTCCGGGAGTTCGAGGCGCGACCGCAACGGACCACCGAGAATGCGGTCCGCTTCGCGTTCGAGATGATCTCGATCGAACTTGATTCCGAGGACCGAACATTCGGCATCCCACCGTGTGATGAGCGACGGGGTGTCCGCGCGGAAGACCGTCGCCGAGCCGAGTTCGGAGACGACAGTGCCCGAGCGCCCCTGCGATTCGAGCCGCCCGCTCAGCGGAATGTTCACCTCGTAGGCACCGGGATAATCGCATTCGATCGCGACCTCCGCTCCCCAGCTCATCCGGCCGATCGTGACGCCTCCGAGATCGGCCGAGATCAGTTCGAGCTCAGGACGATCCACCTTTCCGAGGTCCGTCAGCCGGTGCGGGAAGTACACGTCCGCCACGACGCGCGAGGCGTCGTCCCAGTCCTCGATCTCGCGCACACTCACGCCTTCGAGACTAACCGTTGCCGAGACCTGGATCACATAGTCGCGTGATTCGTCCAGGGACCGCGCAATGTGCATCGACCGGTCGGTCGGCGGACTCGTATGGTCCTGGCCACGTCAACAACGGTCCGGCCGTCGCCGGACGGCTCCCGACCCGGAGGTACACCGATGACCAGCACCCTTTCGTGGCTCGACGAGATCACCATGGAAGAACTCGAGCGCAATCCGTACCCGGTCTACGAGCGCTTGCGCGCCGAAGCTCCGATCGCTTTCGTGCCCGTCCTCGGCGCCTATGTGGCATCCACGACCGAGGCGTGTCGTGCGGTCGCGGCCGGCGACGACTTCGACGGCATCATCACCCCCGCCGGTGGCCGCACCTTCGGTCATCCCGCGATCATCGGCGTCAACGGCGATATCCACCGCGACCTGCGGTCGATGGTCGAACCCGCCCTCCAGCCCGCCGAAGTGGACCGCTGGATCGAAGATCTCGTCCGCCCGATCGCACGACGCTACGTCGAGGCGTTCGAAGCCGACGGCAGGGCCGATCTCGTGGCCCAGTTCTGCGAGCCCGTGAGCGTGCGGTCGCTCGGGGACCTGCTCGGACTGAAGGATGTCAGTTCGGACAAACTGCGCGAATGGTTCCACAAGCTGTCGGATTCGTTCACCAACGCGGCGATGGACGAGGACGGAAACTTCCTGAGCCAGGAACGTTTCGACGAGGGCGACCGCGCCAAGGACGAGATCCGCTCCGTCGTCGATCCGCTGATCGACCACTGGATCGAGCATCCCGACGACAGCGCCATCTCGCACTGGCTGCACGACGGGATGCCCGAGGGACAGACGCGGGATCGCGACTACATCTACCCGACGCTGTACGTCTTCCTCCTCGGTGCCATGCAGGAACCGGGACACGCCATGAGTTCCACTCTGGCCGGCCTGTTCACCCGCCCCGAACAGTTCGAGGCCGTGGTGGACGAGCCGGGACTCATCCCCCGCGCGATCTCCGAAGGGATGCGCTGGACCTCGCCGATCTGGTCCGGCACCGCACGTATCGCCAAGCGTGACACCGTCGTGTCGGGAATCGAGATCAACGAGGGTTCGGTGGTGATGCTGTCCTACGGGTCGGCGAACCACGACATCGACGTGTTCGACGCCCCCAGCTGCTACGACCTGACCCGTCCGCCGCTCCCGCACCTCGCCTTCGGTGCCGGCAAGCATGCCTGCGCGGGAATCTACTTCGCGAACAACGTGAGCCGCATCGGTCTCGAAGAACTGCTCGAGACCATCCCCAATCTCGAACGGGACACCTCCGAGGACGTCGAGTTCTGGGGTTGGGGTTTCCGCGGCCCGAAGACCCTGCACGCCCGGTGGGAGATCTGACCATGTCGTACACACTGACCGCGGGCACCGGCGTCGTTCCCTGCGAACCCGGCCGGACGGTGCTGGAAGCGTTTCTGCGCAACGGCAACTGGATGCCCAACTCCTGCAACCAGGGCACCTGCGGCACCTGCAAGATCAAGGTCCTCGACGGCGAACTCGATCATCGGAACTCGCCGGAGGAGACACTCACCCCCGACGAACTCGCGGACGGATTCGTCCTCGCGTGCCAGGCCACACCGCGCGGCGACGTCGTCTTCGAGACCCCCGCAACGGAGGAATCCGCCGGCACGCATGTGCTGCGCGACGTCGTCGCCACCGTCACCGAGGTGCGCGACATCGCCGCCGACACGCGCAAGGTGTTGCTCACCGCCGACGAACCACTCGAGTTCTCGGCAGGGCAGTACGTGGAGGTGACGGTTCCCGGGACCGAGATCCGCCGGCAGTACTCGCTCGCGAATCCGCCCTCCGAGGCCAAGCAACTCGAACTGCACATCCGCCGGCAACCCGGTGGAATCGCGAGCGAATGGGTCTTCGAGCGCATCGACGTGGGTGAACGAGTCGCCGTCACCGGCCCGTACGGCGACTTCACCTTCGATCCGGAGGGCACCGGCCCGATCGTCCTGCTCGGCGGTGGGACGGGCCTCGCCCCGCTCGAGGCCATCGTCCGGCAGGCGCTCTCCCTCGCCCCCGACCGGCAGATCCTCCTCTACCACGGGGTCCGTACCTGCGCGGACCTGTACGACGCCGACTTCCTCCGCGAACTGGAGACCCGCCATCCCGGCTTCCGCTACGTCACCTGCGTGAGCAGGGAGAGCGGCGGAGACCGCGAAGGCTACGTCACCGACGCATTCCTCGAGGACGTCGCGTCCGCGAAGGAGTTCACCGGCTACATCTGTGGATCGGACGCATTCGTGGAAGCATCGGTGAAGGCGTTCAAGCGTCGCCGCATGTCGCCGCGACGCATCCGGCGCGAACGGTTCACCCCGGCCGGCTGAGTGCCGTCTCCCCGTACCGCTCGTGCGTCCGCGCTGCTCCGGCACCGCGATGCGCTCGAGCGGTACGGTCGTGTCGAAGGGTCTTTCCGCCTCCCGCCCCCGAGGGCCTTTCGACCCTCCACCCAGGGGTCCTAGGTATCCCTAGGCATTTGCCTGGTGTGACCGTAGCCACAGGCTGTCATCGTGGAGATATCGCCGGACACATCGCGTCGAGCCGGACCGGAAACCCGGTCACCACGAATCTTCAGTACAGGCTCGGCCGCGTCGGACACAGCCCCGTCCGTCCCGGGAACGAAGCCCGATACCTGGAGGATCCCATGACCGACATCGTGGAGCACGTGCGCACTCGCCTCGACGGCGCACTCGTCGAAGACCCGAGCACCGGGCGGTACCAGATCCGCCGCGACGTCTTCACCGACGAGGAGATCTTCGAACTCGAGATGAAGCACATCTTCGAGGGCAACTGGGTGTACCTCGCCCACGAGAGCCAGGTCCCGAACGTCGGTGACTACTTCACCACGTACATCGGCCGCCAGCCCGTCGTCATCAGCCGCGACAAGGAAGGCGAGCTGCACTGCCTGATCAACGCGTGCAGCCACCGCGGTGCGATGCTGTGCCGTCGCAAGACCGACAACCGCACCACCTTCACGTGCCCCTTCCACGGCTGGACGTTCCGCAACAACGGAAAGCTGCTGAAGGTCAAGGATCCCCGCGACGCCGGCTACCCCGAGCAGTTCAACACCGACGGCAGCCACGACCTGCGGAAGGTCGCTCGTTTCGAGAGCTACCGCGGTTTCCTGTTCGGCAGCCTGAATCCCGACGTCAAGTCGCTCGAGGATCACCTCGGCGACACCACGAAGATGATCGACATGCTGGTCGACCAGTCGCCCGAGGGCCTCGAGGTGCTGCGTGGTTCGTCCACCTACACCTATGACGGCAACTGGAAGCTGCAGGCGGAGAACGGTGCCGACGGCTACCACGTCTCGGCCACCCACTGGAACTACGCGGCGACCACCGCGCGTCGCACCGCCGGTGAGTCCAGCAACGAGACCAAGGCGATGGATGCCGGCACGTGGGGCAAGCAGGGCGGCGGCTACTACTCGTTCGACCACGGTCATCTGCTGCTGTGGATGTGGTGGGGCAACCCCGAGGACCGTCCGCTGTACCCGCGCAAGGACGAGCTGGCGAAGGAGTTCGGCGAGAAGAAGGCCGAGTTCATGGTCGGGGCCTCGCGCAACCTGTGCCTGTACCCGAACGTGTACATCATGGACCAGTTCTCTTCGCAGATCCGGCACTTCCGCCCGATCTCCGTGGACAAGACCGAGGTGACGATCTACTGCATCGCACCGAAGGGTGAGAGCGCCGAGTCCCGCGCCAACCGGATCCGTCAGTACGAGGACTTCTTCAACGCGACCGGCATGGCCACCCCGGACGATCTCGAGGAGTTCCGCTCCTGCCAGAAGACCTACCTCGCGACCGCCGCACCCTGGAACGACATGAGCCGTGGCGCGACCCACATCCTCAACGGACCCGACGAGGTCGCGAAGGATCTCGGGATGACGAAGGTGCTGTCGAGCGGTGTCAAGACCGAGGACGAAGGCCTGTACCCGATCCAACACGGCTACTGGCTCGAAACGATGCGCGAGGCCATCGCCGCCGAGAGCTCCGCCGCCGACCCGTCCGCGCTCTGAGAGGACCCGGAATCATGACTGCTGTAAGCGAATTCACGCAGACCGACATCGAACAGTTCCTCTACCGCGAGGCCCGGTTGCTCGACGACCGCGAGTTCGAGCAGTGGCTCGAGTGCTACCACCCCGACGCCGAGTACTGGATGCCGGCCTGGGACGACGCCGGTGCTCTCACCGAGAACCCGCAGACCGAGATCTCGCTGATCTACTACCCGAACCGTGGTGGCCTCGAGGACCGGGTGTTCCGCATCCGGACCGACCGTTCGTCGGCGACCTCGTTGCCCGAACCGCGTACGGGACACAACATCACGAACGTCGAGATCCTCGAGCGTCGTGGCACCGAGATCGACCTGCGGCACAACTGGTTCTCGTTGTACTTCCGCTACAACACCACCGACACCTACTTCGGGACCACCTTCCTCACCCTCGACGTCTCGGGCGCACAGCCGGTGATCAAGAAGAAGAAGATCGTCCTGAAGAACGACTACATCCACCACATCGTCGACGTCTACGTCGTCTAGTTCCACCCCGATCACGAAAGGAGGCACGTGCCATGGCTTACCAGGTGGCATTGAGCTTCGAGGACGGGGTCACCCGCTTCATCAAGGTCAACCCGAACGAGACCGTCGCCGACGCCTCGTACAAGGCACGCATCAACATTCCGCTCGACTGCCGTGACGGCGCGTGCGGAACCTGCAAGGCCTTCTGCGAATCGGGCAGCTACGACGGCGGCGACTACATCGAGGACGCCCTCACCGACGAAGAGGCCGAGCAGGGTTACTGCCTGCCGTGCCAGATGATGCCGGAATCCGATCTGGTGGTGCAGATCGCGAGCACCTCCGATGTCGCGAAGACCGCGGCTGCGTCGTACACCGCGACCATCACGGATCTGCGCCGCTTCTCCGAGAGCGTCGTCGGGTTCACCGTCGAGATCGACAACCGCGACGATCTGGTGTTCCTGCCCGGGCAGTACGTCAACATCGGCGTGCCCGGCAGCGACGACGGCACCGGCAAGCCCGCGACCCGCTCGTACTCGTTCAGCACCGGTCCGAACGAGAATTCGCTCGCGTTCCTGGTGAAGATCACCGAGGGCGGTCTGATGTCCGAGTACCTGCGCGACCGCGCGCAGGTCGGCGACACCCTCGAGTTCACCGGCCCGTTCGGCAGTTTCTTCCTGCGCGAGCGCAAGCGCCCGTCGCTGCTGCTCGCCGGCGGCACCGGCCTGGCGCCGCTGCTGTCGATCCTGTCGAAGATCGAGGCCGACGGCTCCGACCATCCGGTGCACCTGATCTATGGCGTCACCTTCGATCACGACCTCGTCGAACTCGACAAGCTCGAGGAGTACACGAAGAAGCTTCCGAACTTCACGTTCGACTATTGCGTGGCCGACGAGTCGTCGTCCGCTCCCAACAAGGGATACGTGACGGGCCTGTTCGAGCCGTCGCATCTCAACGACGGCGATGTCGACATCTACCTGTGCGGTCCGCCGCCGATGGTGGAGGCAGTTCGTAACCACCTGTCGGACAACGGCATCAATCCGACGAACTTCTACTTCGAGAAGTTCAACACGTCCGCGACCCCGGGCGGGGCAACCGCCCCGGTGGCGACGGACGCGGAGAAGGCCGCTGCCGAGAAGGCTGCCGCCGAGACCGGCCGTCCGGTGGTGCTCGAGAACCCCGAGCCCGGCAACTACGAAATCGGTGAGGAGCATCCGCCCGTCGCCGAGTCCGACGAACAGTTCGATGCCCGTATGGCTCTCGAACTCGGCGTCGTCGAACTGACGATCGGCCGGCTCACCCCCGAGCAACTCGTCGAGTTCCGCATCCTGGCCGAGGCGTCCGGCGCCTCGGTGGAGGGTGATCACTTCACCGACGCCGCGGCGTTCACCGACACCAACGCGGCCTTCCACGAGTTCCTCTTCCGTTGCTGCACCAACCCGGTCCTGCTCGAGGCCTACAACAAGCTCGAGGTGACCCGGCTGATGAAGCAGGTTCTGCGCGACGCGCAGTGGGTCGAGGAGCACATCGTCGACGAGCACATGAAGATCGTCGAGGCGTTCGAGAAGGGCGACAAGGCCGCCGCGCGCGACCTGATCGTCGTCCACTCGCAGCACGCCAAGGAGACGATGCGCCGCGCCATCGCCAGCGGCGCCCCGGCAGGTGCCTCTTCATGACCGAGACGAAGATCTTCCCGGGCCGGTTCGACGGCCGGTGCCTGACGATCACCGGCGCCGCGCAGGGCATCGGTCTCACGGTGGCGACCCGCATCGCCGCCGAGGGCGGTGAGGTCGTGCTCGTCGACCGCGCGGACCTCGTCCACGAGGTGGCCGAGCAGCTGCGCGAGGCCGGCGGCAAGGCGCATTCGGTGACGGCGGATCTCGAGACCTTCGAGGGCGCAGAGGAGGCGATCTCCCACGCCGTCCGCACCACCGGCCGCATCGATGTGCTGATCAACGTCGTCGGCGGCACGATCTGGGCCAAGCCGTACGAGCACTATGCGCCGGAGGAGATCGAGAAGGAGATCCGGCGGTCGCTGTTCCCCACCCTGTGGACGTGCCGCGCCGCCGCTCCCCATCTGATCGAGCGACGCGCCGGCACGATCGTGAACGTCTCGTCGGTCGCGACCCGCGGCGTCAACCGCGTGCCGTATTCGGCGGCGAAGGGTGGGGTCAACGCGATCACCGCGTCGTTGGCTCTCGAACTCGCCCCCTACGGGGTCCGCGTGGTGGCGACCGCACCGGGTGGCACCGTCGCTCCCGAGCGGCGGATCGCGCGCGGTCCGTCGCCGCAGTCCGAGCAGGAGAAGGCCTGGTACCAGCAGATCGTGGACCAGACCGTCGATTCCTCCCTGCTCAAGCGGTACGGCACGCTCGACGAGCAGGCCGCCGCGATCTGTTTCCTGGCCTCCGAGGAGGCCTCCTACATCACCGGCACGGTTCTCCCCGTCGCCGGAGGCGATCTGGGCTGACCGCCCCTCGCTCGGCCTCACCGGAGGCGCCAGTCCCTCCGGTGAGGCCACTTTTCTCCCCGAATCAGCTTGTGACTCCCCTCACAGACCGGAGCAGCTCATGACCCATGCCACGCAGACCTGGGCCAGTCCACAACATCGGCGCAGCGTCGTCTGGATCGTCGCGCTCGCCACCCTCGCGATCATCTTCGACGGCTACGACCTCGTCGTGTACGGCACCGTCCTTCCCACCCTGATGGCCGATCCGACCCAGCTCGGGGAGATCTCCGCCCAGCAGGGTGGTGCCCTCGGCTCCTACGCGCTCATCGGCGTCATGGTCGGCGCACTGCTGACCGGAGCGTTCGGTGACCGCGTGGGCCGGCGCAAGATGATGTTGATCAACATCGTCTGGTTCTCCGTCGGCATGGGTGCGGCGGCCTTCTCCACGAGCATCACGATGTTCGGTGCGCTCCGCTTCTTCACCGGCATCGGCGTCGGTGGTCTCGTCGCCACCGCCGGAGCCGTGGTCGCCGAGTTCGCTCCGCCCGGCAAGCGCAACCTGTTCAACGCCATCGTCTACAGCGGTGTCCCCGCCGGCGGTGTGATGGCTTCGCTGCTCGCGATCCTGCTGCGCGACGCCATCGGCTGGCGCGGACTGTTCCTCATCGGCGCGTTGCCCCTCGTCATCCTGCTTCCACTGGCGTTGGTCAAGCTTCCCGAGTCGCCCGCATGGCTGCAGTCGCGGGGACGCTCCGACGAGGCGCAGCAGGTGTGCGAGAAGTTCGGTTTCCCGCTGCCGTCCGCAGCACCTGTCGCCTCCACCGAGAAGATCGGTTTCGCGGCACTCGCGACCCGCAAGTACGCCCTCGGTACGGGACTGCTCGGCATGATGAGCTTCGCCGGTCTGCTGCTCACCTACGGCCTCAACACCTGGCTGCCGAAGATCATGGCCGACGCCGGCTACAACGCCAACGGCTCGCTCGCATTCTTGCTCGTCCTCAACGGCGGCGCCATCATCGGCGGCCTGCTCGCATCGAAGGTCGCCGACGGCCGCGGACCGCAGTCCGTCATCGTCACCACCTTCTTCCTCGCGGCCGTGGCCCTGGTGCTGCTGACCCTCGGTTTCCCGCTGCCGGTGCTGCTCACCGCCGTCGCGATCGCCGGTACCGGCACGATCGGCACCCAGGTGCTCATCTACGGGTTCGTGTCCAACTACTACGACACCCCGGCTCGCGCCGCAGGTGTCGCATGGTGCGCCGGCTTCGGTCGCCTGGGCGGCATCGTCGGCCCGGTCATCGGCGGTCTGCTCATCGGTGCAGGCTTCGCGAACAACGTGAACTTCTACATCTTCGCAGGTATCGCACTCGCCGGCGGTCTGGTCACCTGGTTCGTGCCCCGTCCGGCCGGCACCGTCTCGCCGGTCCGCAGTTCCGACCGCCCCGCGCCGACTACCGTGGATGTGTGACGGACAACAGTGTGCTGATCGGCCGGAACTCCGAGTTGATGCAACTCGAACGCCTCCTCGACGAAGCCCGCGCGGGTGTTCCCTCGCTGGTCCTCGTCGAGGGGGCATCCGGCGTCGGAAAATCCTCCCTCGTCTCGTATTTCGTCGCTCGCCACGACGACCTCGTCGTCCACGACGCCACCGGGGCACGCTGGGAGGCCGACCATCCCTGGTCCGTGCTCGAACAGCTGCTCGGTGAGACCGTCACGGCCGGCGACCCGGTGGAGGCGGCACGCACGCTCCTCGACCGGATCGACGACGTGACGGTGATCGTCGTCGACGACGCGCACTACGCGGATGTCGAGTCGCTGCAGTCGCTGTCGTCGTCGCTGAGGCGAGCGCACGGACGTCCCCTGCTCATGATCTGGATCGTGCCCGACGTGCTTCCCGACGACGTCGCTCCGGCGACCGCAGACCTCCTCTCGAACAGCCACCGTGTGGACACCCTCCACGTCGGCGCTTTGGCGCCACCGGATGTCGCGCAACTCGCGCTGCATCGCATCGGCGTCGATCTGTCCGCGTGGACGGCACGTCGCCTGCAGGAACACACTCTCGGTAACGCCCGCTCGATCCTGCAACTCCTCGACGAGATCCCCCGCGACGAATGGCACCGCTGGCAGGCACGTTTCCCTGCACCGAGACAACACGCGGGGAAGGTGAGTCGCATCCTCGCCCGATGCTCACCGGACACGCGCGCCCTCGTCGAAGCGGTCGCCGTCCTGGACACCGCCGCGACGCGGGGAGCCACCGAATCGCTCGCGCTCGTCGCCGAACTCGCCGAGGTCGGTGATACGACCGGACCGCTCGACGAGGCCCACCGGCTCGGCTTGCTCACGATGCGTGAGCAACGGGGCGTGGTGTCGCTGTCGTTCCCCGATCCCATGACCCGCGCCGCCGTGGCCGACGAGATCGGCCCGGCGCGCTGGCACAGCCTGCACGAGCGCGCCGCTTCGCTCGTCGACGACGAGGGTGCCCGGTTGTTCCACCTGGTGTCCGCGACACCGACCGGCAACGAGGAACTCGCCGCCGACCTCGACGCCTACGCCCGGCAGTGCGCCGCCGACGGCGCCTGGTCCCAGGCGGCCGAAGCGCTCATCACCGCGAGCCGCATCACTCTCGACCGAGAATTGCGGACCCGCAGGATGATCCGCGGTGTCGACGCGCTGACCGGTGCGGCGGATCTGCCCCAGGCACAGACGTTCGTCCCCGAGATCGAAAGTGTGCCGAGCGGGCCGATGCGCAACGCCGTACTGGGCTATCTCGCCATCCAAAGGGGGCGAGCCGCGGAAGCGCATCACCTGCTCAGCGAAGCGTGGTCGATGCTCGACGATCCGAATTCCGAACCCGAACTCGCCGCGACGATCTCCCAGCGTATGGTGCTGCACTCGCTGGCGAGGCTGCGCGGCGACGATCTCGTCCTGTGGGCCGATCGCGCGGCGGACACCCTTCCCGAGACGGCTCCGCCCGTCGTCGAGTCGCGGGCCATCCGCGGACTCGGACTGGCGATGACCGGTCGCGTCGATGACGCTGTAGAATCGTATTCTGCTCTGTCCGAAGGAATTCGGCTCGGGGCACAGAGTCAGCGCATCCGCATGGCGGAGGGGTGGCTCGCGTTGGTGCTCGACCGGCCCGATCTCGCACGGACCGAACTCGAGGCGGCCGAACCCACCACCTTCCGCGGCGGGTCACTGCGTATCTCGCTGTGGGCGCAGGCGTGGCTCGCGCGAACACAATTCGCACTCGGTGCGTGGTCCGACGCGCTGCGCACCGTCGACCGCGCGGCGGCGCAACTCGATGCGACTCAACTCGATCTGCTCCGGCCGCTCGTCCACTGGACCGGCGCCCAGGTCCAGGCGCTGCGTGGGAACTGGACCGCCGCACGTGAACACGCCCATCGTGCCCGCGCCGGGAACAACGACTATTCGCTCATGCTCGTACCGGCCTGCCTCTGCCTGGCGCAGTGCGCCGAAGTGGTATCCGACTACACGAGCGTGCTGCGTTATCTGCAACCGATCGTCACCCTGCGCGAGCGGGGAGCGGTCGACGAACCCGGTCACTGGCCGTGGCCGGATCTCTACGGCAACGCACTCGTGATCACCGGGCGCGTGGACGAGGCCGACGAATTCCTGCGGCGGCACGAGGAACTCGCCGCCGAACGCGGTCATCGGTCCGCCAAGGCGCGCCTCGGTTACGTGCGCGGCCGGATCCTCGGTGCCCGCGGCGACATCGACGCCGCCCGCGATGCGTTCGAACGGGCGCTCGACGAGATCGACACGCTGCCACTGCCCTACGACCGTGCGCGCATCAACTTCGCGTACGGCCAGACGATGCGCCGCGCGGGGCGTCGCCGCGACGCCGACGCGGTGATCCGCACCGCCCGCGAACTGTACTCGTCGCTCGGTGCCGTCTCGTACGTCGAACGTTGCGACCGGGAACTCAAGGCCGGTGGTCTTCGCACCGGCAACGGCGAGACCGAGACCCCGCGTTCGGATTTCACGACCCTCACTCCGCAGGAACGCGCCGTGGCCACACTCGTCGCGTCGGGCCGCACCAACAAGGAGGTCGCCGGTGAGCTGTTCCTGTCCGTCAAGACCGTGCAATACCACCTGACCCGCGTGTACTCGAAGTTCGGCATCCGCTCGCGCAGCGAGCTCGCCGCGAAGTTCCGACAACAGGATCGAGGTTGACCATTGACCGCCGTGGACGATCGCCCCACCGCCGAGACCGATCTGTTCGAACGCCCCGTGCGTCCCGTCGTCGGACCGCGCGGAATACTCCGGGATCTCGGCCCGCGATACGCCGCGAACGGTCTGATCGGACTCATCTTCTCGTGCACCGGACCGGTCGCGGTGATACTCGCCGCCGGCGCTGCGGGCGGGCTGAGCGCACCGCAGTTGGCGTCGTGGATCTTCGGGGTGTTCGTCCTCAACGGGCTGCTCACCATCGTGATGAGCGTCGCCTACCGGCAACCGCTCGGATTCTTCTGGACCATCCCCGGCACCGTGCTGGTCGGCGGGTCGCTCACCCATCTGAGCTGGGCGGAGGTGGTCGGCGCGTTCTTCGTGACAGCGGCCCTCGTGACGGTGCTGGGGGCGTCGGGACTGGTGCGCCGAGTGATGGAAGCGTTGCCGATGCCCATCGTCATGGCGATGGTCGCGGGAGTGTTCCTGAAGTTCGGCATCGATCTGGTTTCGGCGCTCGGTTCCGACGTCGCCATCGCCGCACCGATGGTGATCGTCTTCCTCCTGCTCAGTTCCGTTGCGGTCCTCGGTAAGTGGATGCCTCCGATCCTCGGCGCCCTGCTCGCCGGGGTGGGCGCAGTCGCGCTGTCGGGCCGGTTCTCACCGTCCGGGACCGACAGCGCGGTCTTCGCCGCACCGGTGTTCACCGCCCCGCAGTTCACGTGGTCGGCGATCCTCGAACTCGTCGTGCCGCTCGCGATCACCGTGCTGGTCGTGCAGAACGGGCAGGGCATCGCGGTGCTGCGCTCGGCCGGGCACAACCCGCCCGTCAACGTCTCGGCGATCGCGTGCGGACTGTGGTCCTTCCCTGCCGCGTGCGTCGGCGCCGTGTCGACCTGTCTGACCGGACCGACCAACGCACTGCTCGTGTCGTCGGGCGAACGGTCCCGTCAGTACACCGCGGCGATCACGTGCGGGACGCTGGCGATCGTCTTCGGATTGTTCGCGCCGCTGTTCGTCCGGTGGATGATCGCCGCACCCGTCTCGTTCGTCGCGACCCTCGGCGGCCTGGCGATGCTCAAAGCGTTGCAGGGCGCCTTCGTGGCCGGGTTCGCGAGCAAGCACACCATGGGTGCGCTCGTCGCGTTCGTGGTCACCGCCTCGAACATCACCGTCTGGAACATCGGCGCGGCGTTCTGGGGGCTCGTCGCGGGTGTGGCCGTGTCGTGGCTGATGGAGCGTCCGGACTTCAGCCGCTGATCCCGACCCCGACGTACTCGGCGAGGTGCTCGCCGGTGAGCGTCGACCGCTGCTCCACCAGTTCGCTGGGGGTGCCCTCGAAGACGATGCGTCCGCCGTCGTGGCCTGCGCCGGGACCGAGGTCGATGATCCAGTCGGCGTGGGCCATCACGGCCTGGTGGTGTTCGATGACGATCACCGACTTGCCGGACTCGACGAGCCGGTCGAGCAGACCGAGCAGCTGTTCGACGTCGGCGAGGTGCAGGCCCGTGGTGGGTTCGTCGAGGATGTAGGTCTCCCCCTTCTCGGCCATCGCGGTGGCGAGCTTGAGACGCTGCCGCTCACCACCCGAGAGCGTGGTCAGGGGCTGGCCGAGCCGCAGATACCCGAGGCCGACGTCGGACAGTCGCTGCAGGATCTTCGACGCCGCCGGGGTGCGCGCCTCACCGTCGGCGAAGTACTCCTGAGCCTGGGCGACGGACATGCCCAGCACCTCGGCGATGTTCTTCCCCGCCAGGGTGTACTCGAGCACCGCGGCCTGGAAGCGCTTGCCCTCGCAGTCCTCGCAGACCGATTCGACGGTGGCCATCACCCCGAGGTCGGTGTAGACGACACCGGCACCGTTGCAGGTCGGGCAGGCGCCCTCGGAGTTGGAACTGAACAGGGCCGGCTTGACACCGTTGGCCTTCGAGAACGCCTTGCGGATGGGTTCGAGCAGACCCGTGTAGGTCGCCGGGTTGCTGCGACGCGAACCCTTGATGGGGCTCTGGTCGATCGTGACCGCGCCGTCGCGGTCGGCCACCGAACCGTGGATCAGCGAACTCTTGCCCGACCCGGCCACGCCGGTCACCACGACGAGCACGCCGAGCGGGATGTCGACGTCGACGTTCTGCAGGTTGTGCGTGTCGGCGCCGCGGACCTCCAAGGCGCCGTTCGGGGTGCGCACCGTCGGTTTCAGCGACGCCCGGTCGTCGAGGTGGCGACCGGTGAGGGTGTCGGCACGCCGCAGTTCGTCGACGGTGCCCTCGAAGACCACCTGTCCGCCCTCGGTGCCGGCGCGCGGGCCGAGATCGACGATGTGGTCGGCAATCGCGATGGCCTCGGGTTTGTGTTCGACGACGAGCACGGTGTTGCCCTTGTCGCGCAGTTGCAGCAGCAGGTTGTTCATCCGCGCGATGTCGTGCGGGTGCATGCCGATCGTCGGTTCGTCGAAGACGTACGTGATATCGGTCAGCGACGATCCGAGATGGCGGATCATCTTGATGCGCTGTGATTCTCCGCCGGACAGGGTGCCGGTGGGGCGGTCCAGCGACAGATATCCCAGCCCGATGTCCGCGAAGGAGTCGAGCAGATGACGAAGGTTCTTCAGCAGCGGAGCGACCTGCGGAAGATCCAGTCCGCGCACCCATTCGGCGAGATCGCTGATCTGCATCGCGCACACGTCCGCGATGCTCCTGCCGTCGATCTTCGACGACCGCGCCTCGGGGGCGAGACGCGTCCCTTCACAATCCGGGCATGTGGAGAAGACGACGGCCTTCTCGACGAACGCACGGATGTGCGGTTGCATCGCGTCGAGATCCTTGGACAGGAACGACTTCTGGATCTTCGGGATCAAACCCTCGAAGGTGACGTTGACGCCCTCGACCTTGACCTTGGTGGGTTCCTTGTAGAGCAGGTCGTGGAGTTGCCGCTTGGTGAACTTCGCGATCGGCTTGTCGGGATCGAAGAAGCCGCACCCGCGGTAGATCCGGCCGTACCAGCCGTCCATGCTGTAACCGGGGATCTTCAGGGCACCCTCGTTGAGCGAGAGACCGTCGTCGTATAGCACGGTCAGGTCGAAATCGGAGACCGACCCCTTGCCCTCACATCGCGGGCACATGCCCCCGAGCCGGTTGAAGGTCACCTTCTCGGCCTGGGTCTTCCCCGCGCCCCTGTCCACCGTCACCGCACCGCTGGCCCGCACCGACGGCACGTTGAACGAGTAGGCGTTGGGCGGACCGATGTGCGGCTCCGCAACCCGGCTGAACAGGATGCGGAGCATCGCATTGGCATCGGTGGCGGTGCCCACCGTCGAGCGCGGATTCGATCCCATCCGTTCCTGACCGACGATGATCGCCGCGGTGATGCCGTCGAGCACGTCGACGTCCGGGCGGGCCAGGGTCGGCATGAACCCCTGCACGAACGCGCTGTACGTCTCGTTGATCAGACGCTGCGACTCGGCGGCGATCGTGCTGAACACCAGCGAACTCTTGCCCGAGCCGGACACACCGGTGAACACCGTCAATCGCCGCTTGGGGATCTCCACACTGATGTCGCGGAGGTTGTTCACGCGCGCTCCGTGGACCCGGATCGCGTCGTGGCCGTCGGCGACGTGCGCTGCGTGTGCCGGTGTGTCCTTCGTCGAGGTCATGTTCGAAGACTCCAGTGGTCGTATGGATGCGGGCGGAACGGGTGCGACGATCGGAGAGTAAGCCCGATCGTGGGATCGGTCAGCGCAATTGCTGGATGCGGACCATGTTGCCCGCGGGGTCGCGGAGGGCGCAGTCGCGGACGCCGTACGGCTGGTCGGTGGGTTCCTGGACGATCTCGGTGTCGCCGGCCTGCAGTTGCTCGAACGCCCCGTCGAGATCCTTCGTCGCCAGGATGATCGACGCGAAGGTGCCCTTGGCCATCATCTCGGCGATGGTGGCGTTCTCCTCCTCCGTGATGCCGGGGTCGGCGTCCGGCGGGTACAACACCAGGGACGTACCGGGAGTGTCGCTGCGGCCGAGGGTGATCCAGCGCTTCCCGGCGTAGCCGACGTCGTTGAGGACCTCGAAGCCGAGGGTGTCGCGGTAGAACGCGAGGGACGCCTCGGGATCGGTGTGCGGAAGGAATGTCTGGTGAATGGTGATGTCCATGCCGATCACGGTATGACCGGCGGACCCGTCCGCGCTTCTCGATTCCTGATCGGTCTGGTGACATTCTTCGCCACGCACGACGGGATGCCGTTCGTCTCCTCGGCCGCCTGCTTGCGGTACACGCTCGGGGGCACGCCGACGAGTTCCGTGAACCGGGTACTGAAGGTGCCGAGCGACGAACAGCCCACCTCGAAGCACACCTCGGTGACGGTGAGGTCGCCGCGTCGCAGCAACGTCATGGCCCGTTCGATGCGCCGGGTCATGAGATACGAGTAGGGCGACTCGCCGTACGCGAGCCGGAACTGGCGGCTGAGGTGGCCGGCCGACATGTTCACGCCGCGGGCGAGGGCCTCGACGTCGAGGGGCTGGGCGTACTCGCGGTCGATGCGGTCGCGGACGCGTCGCAGCAACGCGAGGTCGCGCAGGCGCTGATCGGTGACGGGTTTACCGGGCACGGGTCCGATCGTGCCACGATGCGCCGCCTCGATCCTGTCGTCGTGCGCTTCCACAGCACACCCGCCCCGCGAGGATCCCGGGACCACAAATCGGACCCGCCGGGACCGGAAAACTGACACTCTGTCGATACCTGCCCGCGTACGGACGAAAGGTCACCGATGGCTCGTGCGGTTCGCGTCGTCGTTCTCGGATCGGGATCGTGGGGAACCACGATCGCGTCGTTGGCCGCACGTAACACCCCGACGACGTTGTGGGCCCGCAACGACGACATCGCGCGCGAGATCGACACCGAGCACCGCAACCGTCGTTATCTCGGTGAACGTCCGCTACCGCAGGGTCTGCGCGCGACCTCCGATCTCGAGGAGGCCGCCCGTGAAGCCGACGTCCTGGTGGTCGGTGTGCCGTCGCACGCGGTCCGCAAGACACTCGAGCAGGTCGTCGACGAGATCCGCGCGTGGGTCCCGGTCGTCTCGCTCGTGAAGGGTCTCGAACCGGGCACCCGCCTCCGGCCCACCGAGGTGATCGCCGAATGCCTTCCGGGGCACCCCGTCGGGTTGCTCGCGGGGCCGAACATCGCCGGGGAGATCGCCGACGGCATGGCCGCCGCGTCGGTGGTCGCGATGCAGGACGAGGCGGTGAGTGCGGCGCTGCAACCACTGTTCGCCACGTCGCTGTTCCGCGTCTATCGCAACACCGACGTGCTCGGCTGCGAACTGGGCGGGATCCTCAAGAACATCGTGGCGATCGCGGCCGGCATGGCCGAGGGACTCAGCGTCGGCGACAACACCCGCGCGATGGTCCTCTCCCGCGGGCTGGCGGAGATGACGCGCCTCGGCGAGGCCATGGGCGCGGATCCGCGCACGTTCGCGGGGCTCACGGGGATGGGCGATCTCATCGCGACGTGCACGAGCCCGTCGTCGCGGAACCGCCGGGTCGGTGAGGCGCTGGCGCGCGGGCTCAGCATCGACGAGGCCGTCGAGGCACTGGGGCAGGTCGCCGAAGGGGTGAAGACCGCGCCGACGGTCATGGAACTCGCCCGCGAGTACGGGGTGGAGATGCCGATCGCCGCCGAGGTCGCGGCCGTGGTGACCGGGAAGAGCACCCCCACCGACGCCTATCGGGGACTGCGCCGCGTCACTCCCGGCGACGAGAAGGACATCGTCTGACCGTCTCTACAGCTTTCTCGGGAGATTGGTAGAAAGTCGAATATTGATCTGTCGTGTGCTCGCGACCGGCTGAACGAACGCTCGGTGAAGTGATGTGCCATCGTGGTGGCATGACTTCTGCCGCCGACACGCTGTCGTCCCTGCTCGACACCCGTTTCAGCTGCCGCGCGTTCCTGACCAAGCAGGTCCCGCGCGAGGACATCGAGCGCATGCTGCGGATGGGTCAGCGCACCGCGTCCTGGTGCAACTCGCAGCCCTGGCAGGTGCACATCGTCAGCGGCGACGCCATCGACCGCCTGCGCGACGCCGTCTACGCGCAGGCCACCTCGGGGAACATGGATCCCGACATCCCGGGACCGGCCGAATACCGCGGTGCCTACGCCGAACGTCGCCGCGGCGCCGGCTACGCCCTGTACAACGCGCTGAGCATCGCGCGCGACGACTACCAGCGCCGCACGGAGCAGATGCTCGAGAACTACCGCTTCTTCGGCGCACCGCACGTCGCGATCATCACCTCCGACAAGGCCCTCGGCGTGTACGGCGCCGTCGACTGCGGTGGTTACGTCTCGACGCTGCTGCTCGCCGCCGAGTCGCTCGGCATCGCCGCCGTCCCGCAGGCCGCCGTCGCGATGACGGCCACCGCGCTGCGACGCGAACTGAACATCGGCGACGACCGCGACATCGTCTGCGCCATCTCGTTCGGCTACGCCGACGAGGCGCACCCGGCCAATGCGTGTCGCACGGACCGCGCGTCGCTCGACGAGACCGTCGAGTGGGTCGACTGAACTTCCGGTTGCCCCGGCCGGGTCAGTCGTTCTGGGCGCGCAGATAGCGCCCGAAGTGCGGAACGGTGAACCCGATGAACCCGCGCTCGGCGGAGTAGATCAGGCCCTTCTTGATCAATCCGTCGCGCGCGGGTGACAGGGAAGCCGGTTTCCGTGCGAGTTCGACGGCGATCTTCGATGTCGCGACGGGCCCGTCGTCGCCCGACAGATCCGCCATGGCCCGCATGTATTCGCGTTCGGCGGGGGTCGCCCGTTCGTAGCGGGAGCCGAAGAAGCCGACGGCGAGTTCCTCTTCCGCCGTGGGTGCCGCGACCCGCACGTCGTCGGCGGTGATCGGCGAATCCGCCGCGACGTCCCAGGTCGCCTTGCCGTAGGCCTGCACGAAATACGGGTAGCCGTCGGCGGTTTCGTACAGCAGGTCGAGGGCGTCCTGCGTGAACTCGACGTCCTCTCGCGCCGCGGGCGCGATGAGAGCGAGATCCGCTGCCGCACGGTCGAGCCGGTCGATGCGGTGGTAGGTGAACAACCGCTCGGAGTAGGACTTCGACGCCGACAGCACGGCGGGCAGATGCGGCAGACCGGCCCCGACGACGATGAGCGGCGCGGCGTCCTGGCTCAGCTCGTGGCAGGCCCCGCAGATCGCCGAGACGTCGTCGGGTCCGAGATCCTGCATCTCGTCGATGAACAACGCGATGCCCACGCCGACGTCGCGTGCGAGTCCGGCTGCGTCGACGAGCAGTTCGACGAGGTCGATCTCGATGTCGCCCGAGTCGGCCCGCCCTTTCACGGCCGGGGCGTCGATGCCGGGTTGCCAGCGTTCGCGCATGCCCTTGTCGGCGGTGGCCCGCAGCGCGAACGACTTGAGTACGCCGAGGAAGTACTCCACCGATTCCGGATCCGGATGCGCGGCGGCGATCTCGCGGACCGCCATGTGCAGCGCCGACGACAGCGGGCGTCGCAGTCCTTGATCGGGACGGGCCTCGATCTTGCCGGTGCCCCAGCTCTTCGCGATGGCGGCGGAGCGCAGATGGTTGAGAAGGACGGTCTTGCCGACCCCGCGGAGGCCGGTGAGGACGACGCTGCGTTCGGGTCGTTCCCGGGCGATCCGTTCGAGGACCACCTCGAACGCGGTGAGTTGCTTCTCGCGGCCGGCGAGCTCGGGCGGGCGCTGTCCCGCGCCCGGGGCGTACGGGTTGCGGACAGGATCCATCCGTCGATGCTAACGGCGAGCTCATCGGATTCTGAGCTCATCTAGCGCGTGTCGTAGACGGCCGTATTCGCGTATATCCGAGCTCGAAACCGCAGTTGTTGTCGACATTTCGGCGAATTCTCGACAACAACTGCAACCTCGGCGGCCCGGAGCGGCATGCACGCATGCGCATTTCAGACTTTGACATTCATTTTCGTTTGGGGCTATTTCTTTCCCATGACAACGCTCTCCCGCTACGGCGGCGCCGTCCTCACCGTCATCGCTGCAACCTTCGCCGCCGCCTGCGGCGGCACCACCGAAGCCGAGACCACTGCGGCCGGCACCACCGAAACGACGACCACCGCCGCTGCTTCCGAGGTGGCGACGGCGCAGCCGCGCTTCGCCCTGACCTACGACGGCGGCGTCCTCGTCGTCGACGAAGAAGAACTCACCGTCGTCGACGACTTCGCACTCGACGGCTTCAACCGCCTCTCCCCCGCCGGAGACGGACGCCACGTGCTGATCTCCACCGAGGGCGGATTCCGCGTGCTCGACACCGGCAGCTGGACGGAAGCCCACGGCGACCACGGTCACCACTACGCCGGAGCACCCACCCTCACCGATCTGACGTTCGCCGCCGAGAAGCCCGGGCACGTCGTGCCGCACGCCGGGGTCACCGCACTGTTCGACGACGGCACCGGACGCATCGACGTGTTCGACCCCGCCGACCTCGCCTCGGCGACCGACCTGCCGCATCTCGACAGCCGCACACTCCCCGAGGCCCACCACGGCGTGGCCGTTCCGATGCCCGACGGCGGCATGCTCGTCACCCTCGGCGATTCCGAGAAGCGGACCGGTGTGGCGCTGCTCGACGAGAACGGCGCCGAGATCACGCGCACCGAACAGTGCCCGGGTGTGCACGGTGAGACGGTCGCTGCCGACGGGGTCGTCGCCTTCGGATGCGAGGACGGCATGGTGATCTTCCGCGACGGAACGTTCACGAAGGCGCCGGTGCCCGACCCCTACGGCCGGATCGGGAACCAGGCCGGCAGCGAGGACTCGCCCGTCGTCCTCGGCGACTACAAGACCGATCCCGACGCCGAACTCGAGCGCCCCGAGCGCGTCGCGCTCGTGGACACCCGCACCGCGTCGGTGCGCCTCGTCGACCTCGGTACGAGTTACACCTTCCGTTCCCTCGGTCGCGGACCGGCGGGTGAAGCACTCGTCCTCGGCACCGACGGCAACCTCCATGTGATCGATCCCGAGTCCGGCGAGATCGTCCGGCGGATCGAGGTGCTCGAGCCGTGGACCGAGCCCGACGAGTGGCAGGCACCTCGGCCCGCCCTCGAGGTGCGGGGCGATACGGCGTTCGTCACCGATCCCGCCACCGATTCCCTGCACGCGGTGGATGTGACCTCGGGTGAGATCCGTACGGCCGAACTGCCGCACACCCCGAACGAGATCAGCGGCGTCGCCTGACTCCGCTACCTAAGTATTCGGCTCTCTAGCGTCACTGCTAGAAAGCCGAATACTTTCCTCACCTCCGGCAGACCGAGACATTTGCGCAACGTGATCCGCCTCACTCCACAAGTGCGCGAAACGGAAACTTCCGTCAAAACGGTTGGGGAGACGATATTCTCGTCGCCTGATCCCGAAGACAACGATTGTGTAACGTGGCGACGCACCTGTTTCCTACCGGGAGGTACCGCCCGTGCTGTTGACCGAAGTCCGTACCCGACCTGTTCGATCCTTGCTGATCGCCATCGGTCTGACGGTCTCGGCCCTGGCAGTCGCGGGATATCTGCGCGACGCGGTGAACGAGTACCTCATGGATCTCGACGTCTTCCGCGACGCCGGCTGGGCCTTTCTGCACCACACCCCGCTGTACACGGAGGGGTTCTTCAGCCATTCCGGTTTCCGGTTCATCTACCCTCCCTTCGCGGCGTTCCTCTTCGCCCCGATGGCGCTGGTGGGCAGCACCGCCCTGCAGGTGTTGTGGACGATCGGACTCATTGCTCTCGTGTGGTGGGTGCTCAAGGTCGTCTATCAGCGACTCGACATGTCGCAGCCGAGTCTGATCGCGGCCGCGTCGCTCGGACCGGTGCTGTGGCTCGAGCCGTTCCGCTCCAACTTTACGTTCGGCCAGATCAACATCGTGCTCATGGCACTGGTGGTCGCCGACCTGCTCGGTGTGATCCCGAAGCGCTTCCGCGGTGTCGGCATCGCGCTGGCCGCCGCCATCAAGGTGACCCCGGCCGCCTTCGGCCTGATCTTCCTGCTGCGCCGCGACTGGCCGTCGGCTTTCCGCGCGCTGGGCGCCTTCGCCGCGACCGTCGCGTTCGGCTACTGGCTGCGCCCCGATTCGACCGTCTACTTCTGGACCACGGAGTTCTTCGCGACCGACCGCGCCGGCGACCCGTCGTTCTTCCGCAACCAGGCGCTCACCGGTCTCATCGCCCGCTTCGACTTCTCCGACGGCACCGCCAAGGCGCTGTGGCTGGCCGGTGCGCTGATCGTCGTGGCCGGTACCGCGTGGGCCGCCTACCGCTTCCTGCGTGCCGGCGAACCCGTGGTCGCGGTGGCCCTGGTGGGCCTGGCGTCGCTGCTCGCCGCCCCGATCGCCGTCACCCACCACTGGGTGTACGCGCTGTTCCTCGTGCCGCTGCTCGTCGCGCCCACCTACCGTCGCTGGTGGCCCGTGCTCGTGCCCGCGACCGTCGTCTTCCTCATCGGACCCAACCATCTGCTCCGTGAGGCGTCCTCCGGTGGCTGGGTCGAGCAGTTGCTCCTCGAGGTGCTCGGCACCTCGCAGTGCCTGGCCGCGATCGCGGTCTTCGTCGCCGCGATGATCGCCGCGCGCAGCCGTCGTCCCGGTGCCGAGGCCCCGGTGGAAGCCCGCCCGGTGGAGGCCCAGGAAGCCCCCGTGGAATCCGGCAAGAGCGCCACCGAGACCGTTCAGGTCCAGAACGCCGACGCGAACAGGTAGAGGCCCGTCCCGACGACGGTGCTCAGCGCGGCGTTGCGCCGCCACAGGTGCACGGCGATCGTGCCCGCGAGACCGACGGTCGCCGGGAGCCAGGTCGACTGCCCCACGTCGCGCAGCGTGTACATCACGAGGATCACCATGACCCCCGCGGGCATCGTGCAGCCGAGGAAGTCGACGAAGGCGGAGTTCTTCAGCGCCGACAACGCGAGGAACGGCGCCGCGCGCAGCGCGACCGTCACGACGAACATCACCGCCAGGGCACCGAGGACATATGCGGCGCCGGGCACCGACTCAGGCACGGGCCACCTTGTTCCGATAGACGAACCGCACGAACAGGCACACCACGAACAGACCGAGGCCGACGACGAGCATCTGCTCCTTCGCGACCAGCAATGCGACGAGACCGCAGACCAGCGCGATCACCGGCGCCGGCACGTCGCGGTTGGCGCGGAAGGCATCGATGGCGAGCACCGCGAACAACGCCGTGAGCGCGAACTCGAGCCCGGCGAGTCCCTCCGGGAGCACCGCCCCGATCAGCGCGCCGACCGTGCCCGACACCACCCACATCAGCTGGCACAGCACCTGGACCGTGAGGATGCGGGTGCCCGTCAGCTGCTCACGTGCCTTGGGCGCGACGATCGCGTACGACTCGTCGGTGAGCGCGTACACGCCGTAGAGACGCCCGAGCCTGCTGCGGATGCGGTGCAGCGGGAACGACAGCCCGTAGAAGACGTGCCGGAAGTTCACGAGCAACGTCGCCGCCGCGACCGACGCGAGCGGGGTGACCGCCGCGATGAGACCGATCGCGAGGAACTCCATCGACCCCGCGTAGATGACGGTGGAGAAGATCGGTGCCCACCACCAGTCGAACCCGCCCTGGGTGAGCACCACCCCGAACGCGAGGCCCAGCGGAATCAGTCCGAGACCGACGGCCCAGGAGTCCGCGACACCCGCGCGGATCTCGAGGGAGCGACGGTCGGGCATGCTCATCAGGCTATCGCCGGGGCAGTGGTCTCTACGCCCGGCCCTGCCGGGTTCGGGGCCACCCGTGTCCGGCCCGAAGGAAGGTGATCTGTGTCCACCTCGTTCACGGAGGTCGTGTCCTCCGCGTGGCAGGCCGTGTCGACCGTCGACGAGCCCGCACCGACGATGGTCGTCGTCGGCACGGCGATCGTCGCACTCGTGCTCGTGACCGTGCGTCCGCTGTGGTTGAAGACCCGCCACGTCATCACACAGGCGCACGAGGGATCGCACGCGCTGATCGCAGCGCTCGTGGGCCGCAAACTGTCGGGTATCCGCCTGCACAGCGACACCTCGGGGGTGATGGTGTCGTCCGGTAATCCGCGCGGTCCCGGCATGGTCGCGACGACCTTCGCGGGGTACACCGGCCCGGCCGTGCTCGGCTTCGCCGCGGCGACGCTGCTGACGCTCGATCGGCCCGCCGCGGTGCTGTGGTCGATCCTCGCCGCACTCGCCGTTCTGTTGCTGCTCATCCGCAATCTGTACGGCTTCGTCTCCGTGGTGATCGCGGGAGCGCTCGTCGGTGCGGCCGCCTATCTCGGTGATCCGGTCGTCCGGTACACCGCGGCGTACCTGATCACGTGGGTGCTGCTCCTCGGTGCGACCCGCCCGGTCCTCGAACTCGCCCGCACCCATTCGCGCGGTCGCGGCCGGGGTTCGGATGCCGATCAGTTGCGCTGGCTCACCCGGCTCCCGGCCGCGGTGTGGATCGCGCTGTTCGCGATCGTCACGGCGGGTACCGCCTTCTACGGCGTCACACGGATCGTGGTGACCCAGCTGTCCTGAACCGTCAGGGCG
Organism: Rhodococcus sp. 5G237; assembly: GCF_053764735.1. Taxonomy (NCBI): domain Bacteria; kingdom Bacillati; phylum Actinomycetota; class Actinomycetes; order Mycobacteriales; family Nocardiaceae; genus Rhodococcus; species Rhodococcus sp. 5G237. Next base: position 123,119 of record NZ_JBSNCD010000001.1, read on the forward strand.
CCGGCGACACCTCGTCGTAGCGGGCGAGCAGGGCCCGGCGCAGGATCTTGCCGCTGGGCAGTCGCGGAACCTCGCCGAACTCCAGGGTGCGCGGCACCTTGAAGTGCGCGAGGTGCTCGCGGGTGTATTCGACGAGTCCGGCCGCGAGGGCGTCGTCCGCCCGCACTCCGTCCACGGGGGTGACGACGGCGTGGACGCGCTGCCCCATGTCCTCGTCGGGCAGGCCGACGACGGCGACGTCGAGGACGGCGGGGTGCATCGTCAGCACGTCCTCGACCTCGACCGGGTAGATGTTGACGCCGCCGGACAGGATCAGATCGGTGCGCCGCGCCGAGAGGTACAGGTAGCCGTCCTCGTCGACGTGCCCGAGATCGCCGAGGGTCGTCCAGCCCTTGTCGTTGTAGGCGGCGGCGGTCTTCGTCGGATCGCCGTGGTACTCGAAGTCCAGGCCGCCGCCGATCCACACCTGACCGATCTCGCCGGGGCCGAGTTCGCGGCCGGACTCGTCGCAGATGTGCACCTGCCCCAGGGTCGGTCGGCCGACGGAACCGCGATGTTCGAGCCATTCCGATGTGGTGATCATGAAGAATCCGTTGCCTTCGCTGCCCGCATAGAACTCGAGGATCTTCGGCCCGAACCACTCGATCATGCGTTCCTTGACCTCGACCGGGCACGGCGCCGCCGCGTGGACCACGACGCGCAGGCTCGACACGTCGTAGCGCGTGCGGGCCGATTCGGGGAGCTTGAGCATCCGCACGAACATCGTCGGGACGAACTGGGCATGGGTGACGCCGTACCGCTCGATGGCATCGAGTGTGCGTTCGGCGTCGAAGGTCTCCATCACCAGCGCCGTGCCCCCGTTGCGGACGGTTCCCATCGTCCAGCCGAGCGGTGCGGCGTGGTAGAGCGGTCCGGGGCTGAGATAGACGGAGTGCGGACCGAATCCGAAGGCGTCGCGCATCGTCGAATCGATGGCCAGACCCGTGCCGAACGGGGCTCCGGTGAGCGCGGGCAGGATCCCCTTCGGACGTCCGGTGGTGCCCGACGAGTACAGCATGTAGTACCCCTCGAGTTCGTCGTCGACGGGTGTACCGGGCAAGATAGCAACAGCGTCGGCGAGGATCTCGGCGCCGCTCGGCGAGCTGTCACCGGTGGTGAATCGTGCCTTGAGGACGGGGTTGCCGTCGGCGACGACCGCCCCGAGGCGATCGAGACGTTCCGAGTGCACGAGCACACGCGCTCCGCAGTTCTCGACCACGTAGGCGGCCTCGTCGTCGGACAGGTGCCAGTTGACGGGCGTGTAGAGCAGACCGGTGCGCTGTGCCGCCCACACCACGGGGAAGACGTCGAGGCAGTTCTCCATGAGGATCGCGATGTGATCGCCGGCCCGCAAGCCGCGCTGCCGGAACAGGTGGGCGATGCGGTTGGACGCGGATTCGAGTTCGCGGTAGATGAGCGTCGCGCCGTCCTCGACCATGACGATCGCGGGCTTGTCGCCGAAGGCGGCGGCGAGATCGGTCGGGTTCATCGACGGCATCGTCATCGGTCACTCCCTCGTGGACGTCGGCGACAAGTATTACCTGTATAACGATGTGAGGACCAGACTTCGTCGAAAACTCTTCCGATATCGCGAGCGGTTCCGAGGGGTCCACAAACGGCAGCACACATGGTTAACTACGTTGACGACCACATCGAAGGAGCGTCATGGACTTCGCGTTGAGCGACGAACAGGTGGCCCTCGGCGAGAGCGAGCGCGCGTGGCTCGCCAAGAACGACCCGATCGCTGCGCGCAGACCGGGCATCGACGACGGACCGGCACACCTCCCCAGCGACGGACTCCGCCACCTCGCGCACTCGGGCTCGATCGGACTGCTCACCACCGAGACGGGCGGCACCCACGTCGATCTGGCCGTACTCGTCGAGGAACACGGACGGACCGGCAGCGGGCTTCCCGTCGCCGAACTGGCAGTCGCGGCGAGTCTTCTCGAGACGATCGGTCATCCCGCGGCCGCAGCGGCGGAGAGTGGTGAGCGCGTCGTGCTGCCCGGCCTGCCGTCACCCGAGAAGTCCGGCCTACAGGCACGATTCGACGGGGACACACTGGTCCTGAGCGGTACGACGGCCCCGATCACCGGCCTGATCGATGCGCACGACCTCCTGCTGGTCGCGGTCACCGACACCGGCGCAGAGATCGCGGCGGTCGTGCCCGTGGAGACACTCACTGTGCGAGCGCTCGACACGCTCGACCTCACCCGTTCGTGGGCCGCCGCCGACCTCGACGCCACCCTTCCGCAGGATTCGTGGTTCTCCCTGCCGGCCGGCACCGTGGCCTTCACCCACGACCGTCTTGCGACCTTCCGCGCGGTCGATGCTCTCGGTGCCGCTGCGCGTCTCGTCGACCTGAGCGTCGACTATGCCAGCAGCAGAACACAGTTCGGCACGGTGATCGGCAGCTTCCAGGCCGTGAAACACCACTGCGCGAACATGGCGACGACGACCGAGGCCTCCCGCGCGACACTCTGGGCCGCCGCCGTCGCACTCGACGGGGACGATCCCGTAGCACGCGCCCGGGCGGTGTCGGCCGCGGTCGCGTTCGCATGCTCCGGAGCGTCCACCACCGCCCAGACGGCGCTGCAGGTCCACGGCGGGATCGGCTTCACGTGGGAGCACGACGTGCACCTGCTGCTCCGCCGCATCAAGGTCGACGAACTGCTCGACGGTTCGGTGTCGTACCACCGCCGCCGACTCGCCGTCGCCTGAGACACCGACAAAGGGGGCGGGATCCATCCGGATCCCGCCCCCTTTCCTGTGCGCTATCGGGCGCGGGACGATTCGATCTCGTCCACCATCTCCAGCAGCCGACGGCGATCGACCTTGAGCGACACGCTGCGGGGCAGGGCGTCGACCCTGTGGATCTCCACCGGGATCTCGTAGGCCGTCAACCGGGTACGCAGGAAGGTCTTCAGTTCGTCGACGTCGACATCCTCTGCACCCTCGACGGTTTCGATCACCGCGACCGGCACGTGTCCGAGACGCTCGTCGGGACGGCCGAAGACGGACGCGTCGAGCACCGACGGATGGGCCCGCAGTGCGTTGCAGACGGTTTCGGGCTGGATCTTGAAACCACCACGGACGATCGCGTCGTCGGCCCGGCCGTCGATGTAGAGGAAACCGTCCTCGTCGAGATGCGCGAGGTCGCTGGTGCGCACCCAGTCGCCGATACCCGTGCCGGTCTGGGGTGAACTCACTTCGAGGCGACCGGTGCTCCCCTCAGGCAGCACCGCGCCGTTCTCGTCGACCGTGCGCATCCGCACCCCCGGGAAGGGCCGGCCGACGCTGCCACGCTTGTGTTCCCACCACTGCTTGATGAGGGGCTTCGTCCACCCCGCGACGGCACCACCGAATTCCGTTGCCCCGTACATGATCATGATGGGAATGCCGTACCGGTCGGTGAACTCGTCGGCCAGTTCCGGGCTGACGAAGGTGGTGCCTGCGGTGATGGCCCGGAGGGTCGCGAGCTTCTCCTTCGGCACGTCGGCGTTGAGCACCGACCGCATGGCCGCCGGCGGGAGACCCGCGACGATCATCCGGTGCTCGTAGACCGCGTCGACCCAGCCCTCGACGGTGAAGCGGGGCATCAGCACGATCGGGCGTGCTTCCGACAGCGACTGGATCACGCCCCACAATCCGCCGATGTGCACCATCGACAAGGAGATCAACGCGACGGGGCCGGTGAAGGGTTCGTGATCGCCCCTCCCCTTGCCGGTGTGCCCGTGCACGGCCTCGAGGGCGGCCTCGAGTTGGCGCCAGGTCAGTGGAACCCGCTTCGGCGGGCCGGTTGTACCGGAGGTGAACATCTCGACGGCGACCGGGTCCTGCTCGTCCGGGCGGGGCGGGACGGGAGCGTCGCCGAACACGCGTGAGACGTCCGAACCGTCCACGGCGACACCGACGATGCCCGCTGCGGCGATGGGTGCGGCGAACTCCTCGTCGGCCCAGTACTCGCGCGGTGCGAGGATCACATCCGGGTGGGCCCCGACCGCGTCCTCGACGATCCGCCGCGACGGCTGGGCCGGGTTGAGGGTGAGCAGCACCCGGTCGTGTCGCAGAATCGCGATCAGGGACGCGATCGATTCGGTGCGGTTGATCAGCACGACGCCGATCCGGCTGCGTGGCCCGCACCCGAGTCGTTCGAGCTCCGCGTCGATTCGCTCGGCCGTGTCACGCACCTGCGCCCACGTGTGCCAGGTCTTGTCCTCCTGCACCATGTTCGCACTGTCGGGGGTCGACCACAGCAGGGTCAACGCCTCTCTGATGCCCGTCATCGCGGAGCCTCCTCTTCGGTCGACCCGAAGGTGTTCGTAGTGCCGGCCGGCGATCCGGCCGGGAGCGCGCCTCAGCGCGGAAGACCGAGCCCTCTCTCGGCGATCATGTTGCGCATGATCTCCGAGGTGCCGCCGGCGATGGTGTACGCGCGGGCGTACAGGAATTCGTCCTGCCACCGGCCCCCGTCGACGACCTGCGGGTCGCCCTCGACGAGGATGCCGTCCTCACCTGCGAGTTCCAGAGCGAATCGTGCGGTCTCGACGCCGATCTCGCTGAACATCAGCTTGGCCATGGCGGCGTCGTGGGGACGTTCGGTGCCCCGCGACCAGCGGCCGATGTTCGCGTACACCAGTGCCGACAATGCTTCGACGGACGCCTGGAGTTCGCCGATCCGTTCCTGCACCGCACCGTCCTCGATCGCGGGACGTCCGTACCGGATCGTCCTGCGTGCGAGTTCCTTCAGCGCGTCGACGTCCTGCTGCAGGCGCACTGCTGCCGACGCCACGGCGCTGCGTTCGTGGGCGAGACTCGAATTCGCGATCAGCCAGCCGTTGTCGAGGTCGCCGATGAGCGCGTCGGACCCGACGGGAACGTCGTCGAGGAAGATCTCGTTGAAATCCGAGGTTCCGGTCATCTCCCGCAGCGGCCGCACGTCGACGCCCGGCGACCGCATGTCGAGCAGGAACGCGCTGATACCACGGTGTTTCGGTGCGTCGGGATTCGTCCGGGCCAGGAGGTAACCGTAGTCGGCCCAGTGCCCGTTGGTCGTCCACACCTTCTGGCCGGTGACGGTGAACCCGCCGTCGGCCGGCACTGCCTTCGTGCGCAGGGACGCGAGGTCGCTGCCGGAACCCGGCTCGCTGAACAGCTGGCAGAAGACGAGTTCGCCCGATCGGATACCAGGCAGATACTTCTCCCGCTGTTCCTCCGTGCCGAAGTCGATCAGCGCATGTGCGACCAGCAGTCCGGCTCCTTGCACCGCGGCCGGAGCCCGGCCGCGTGCCAGCTCCTCCCCGACGACGACGTCCTTCTCCGGTGAGTGTGCTGCCCCGGCACCGCCGTAGCGCTCCGGCCAGTCGGCACCGATGTACCCGGCTTCGAAGAGTGTGCGGGTCCATTCCTTCAGCACCGCGAGTTCGTCGGCGTCGTCGGCGCTGCGCACACCCGCCTTCACCGGCACGTCGGGTTTGTGGGTCTCGACGAACTCGCGTACCTCTTTGCGGAACTGCTCGAGTTCGGGTGTCAGTCCGTAGTCCATGTCAGCGCACCTCGTAATCGCGCGTGGGGACCTGGGACCGATCGACCTGCGCCAGACCGATGGGATTGCCGAGATCGGTGTACATCATCCCGGCGGCGAGAGCGTGGGATCGTGTGCGGTCCTTGGACTCCCAGATCGCGCGAATGCTGCCCTGGATCGCGGCCGGCGGTTTGGCGGCGATCCGTTCGGCGAGCTGCTGCGCGCGATCCCACAGCGCGTCCCGGGCGACGATCTCGCTGACGAAGCCGATCTCGTAGGCCCTCTTCGCGGACATGCGTTCGTCGAGACCGAGCAGCACCATGCGCAGCACCTCACCGATGGGGATGCGGTGTGCGAGGCCGATCGGTTCGAGTGCGGCGACCATGCCGTAGGAGACGTGCGGATCGAAGAACTGGGCGTCCTCGCTCGCGACGATGATGTCGGCCTCGTTGAGCCAGTAGAGTGCCCCGCCGGCGACCATGCCGTGGACCGCGCACACGAGCGGTTTCCAGCAGTTGTTCTGTTTGGGCGACAGGTCGACACCGGGATCGCGGCGGCTGAAGACGTTGTCGGACAGGAAGGTCCCCTCGTGGACATCGACGCCGGTGCTGAACGCGCGTTCGCCGTTGGCCCGGAGGACGACGACGTGCACGTCGTCGGTCTCGGAGGCGTAGTGCCACAACTCCCGGAACTCGGCGCGCATCGTGTCGGTGAAGGAGTTGAGCTTGTCGGGGCGATCGAGCGTGATGGTCAGGACGTGGTCCTTCAGCTCGGCGATCACCGTGGTCGTACCGGTCAGATCCACAGGTCCTCCTCGAGCCGCTCGGTGCGCGTCGCCTCATCCTGCCCCGCTGCCGGCAGGGACGGGTGGCCTTTCACGACGCCGCCCCGTTTCCTGCCCGCCGCTCGCGGCGCAGCTCGGCGTCGCGTTCGAGCATCCGCGCTGCGAGCTGTTCGAACTCGGCGGGAGCGGCGGGCAGCGCGACCGCGCCGCCGACGCGCGACTGGAGTGCGATGGTGGCGGTGGCGGGGCAGGTGACCTCACCGCGCTGGCTGGTGCCACGCAACTCCACGTCGACGAGGTGACGCCCGCCCTCGGTGCGCTTGCCGACGACCTCACCGGTGAAGGTGTGGGTGTCGCCGAGGTAGTTGAACTTGCGCATCTGACTCGACATCGATTCGAGCCAGGCGTCGTCGCCCATCCAGTCGGTGAGATAGTGGCTCAGCCAGCAGTCGCGCATCATGCCGTAGTCGTAGGCGGCCGGCAGGCCGATGGAGCGGGCGTAGCCGCTGTCCCAGTGGATCCGCTGCGCGACGTCGGGCACGCCCTGCTCGTTCGGGATGTAGAACGGCGCGATGCGTTGGCGGTTCTTGTAGGCGAGGCGGCTCGCGCACGGGGTGTACGGGGCGAAACCGTATCCGCCGGAGTGGAAGACGACCATGTCGGTGGTGGTCAACGGCCCCTTGGCCATCGTGCCGAGACTCTCCCCGACCTCGACGTCCTCCCAGTAACGGGTGTTCGTGCCGCGCACCTGCTCCTGCGCGTAGATCTCGTCGATCCTCGCGATGTCGTCGGGGGTGTAGGAGGCCGGTTCGATCGAGTCGTACTTCTTGCGCTTCTTCGACTCGTGGCGCTCGGTGTGGATGGTGATGACCCGCTGGGTCTGGACCACCTCGGCGCGCTGGTTGAACTGCACCTGGAGGCCGGTGATGATGAGCGAACGCCCGGCGAACTCGGATTGCTTCTCCTCGACCTTCTCGGTGCCGTGGAAACCGTACAGGGTGTCGCCGTCGAGGACCGGCCGGTACCAGTGGGTCGTGGTGCCGGAGACGAACACGTGGATCCCTCGGAAGGAGGGTCGGCGCTGCTCTCGGGGCACGGGATCTGCCAGCAGTTCCTTGCGGACGGCGATGTTGACCATCGGGGGTGCGATCTGGCCTCCCCACCGGGTCGCGGCACCGTATTCCTCGTCGGTGAACAGCGGATTGTCGTCGCCGTAGCTACGCGCGAAGTTCCGCATGATGTCGGGTGAGGCGCGCGTGTACTGCTCCCGCTGCGTCATGGCGTGGTAGACGCCGACGAGATCTCTCGCCCGTGCAATGTCTTCATCGCGGAAGGTGTAGATCTCCGAAGGCTTCTCGGTCTTCTCCGACGTGGTCATCGACTACCTCCGTATAGGGGACGACGCTCGACGCGAGCGGCCCGTGTCACCCACAGTAGGGCAACCTAGTTATACATGTAAAGACCCGGCGAACCTCATGCCCGGCCGGACACTCCGTCGCCGGCCAGACGTTCGACGACATGCCGGCGCACCAGCTTTCCCGTCTCCGTGCGAGGCAGCTCGTCCCAATAGACGATGCGGTCGGGCGTCTTCGACCCGCGCAGCGTCTCGCGCACGAACGCGCGTAGCTCCTCCGCATCGACCGACTCGTCGGGGCGCAACACCACCACGGCCTCGATGCGTTGTCCCCATTCGTCGTCGGGTACCCCCACGACCGCGGTGTCGGTGACGGCGGGATGACGCAGGATCACGTCCTCGATCTCGGCCGGGGCGATGTTCTCGGCACCGCGGATGATGGTGTCGTCGCTGCGCCCACCGATGAACAGATAGCCGTCCTCGTCGACGAATCCGGTGTCGCGGGTGTCGAAGAATCCGCGGTCGTCGACGAGTTTGCCGATTCCCGCGTATTCGGCCGAGACCTGTTCTCCGCGAACCCAGATGCGTCCGGGCACACCGGCTTCGACGACGCGGTCGTCGGCGTCGCGGATCTCGAGGTCGATGCCGGGGACCGGCCGGCCCACCGATCCGAGCCGGGCACGGATCCGCTCGTCGGTGCCGGTCATCGCCGCCCGGTGGTCGTCGGGGCCGAGGACGGTGATCGTCGAGCTGGTCTCGGTGAGTCCGTAGGCGTTGACGAAGTCGACCTGCGGCCAGGTCTCGAGGGCTCGTTCGACCACTCGGCGGGGCATCGGCGCACCACCACTGGCCAGGGAGCGCAACGTCGGCACCGAGGTGTCGGCACCGGAATCGAGGATGCGCGCGAGCATCGTGGGGACGACGAGAGCATTGGTGATGCCCTCCCCACGAACGGTGTCGAGCCATTCGGCGGCGGTGAACTGCTCGAGCACCACCGTCCGGCGACCTGCGTAGAGATTCGTGAGGACGTTCGCCACCGCGGCAATGTGATAGGGCGGAACGCTCACCAGCGCGGCATCGGTGCCCTCGGCCGACGCGAACTCGACGGATCCGAGCACATACGACACGAGGTTGTGGTGATGCAGCAGAACACCTTTCGGCGCCGACGTGGTGCCGGAGGTGTAGATCACCACGGCGGGTGCGTCCGGGTCCGGATCCTCGGCTTCCAGGACCTCCGACCGTCCGAGCCGGTCGAGCCAGGTCGCGGGAGAGAGCACACCCGGTGCGTCGCCGGCGTCGTCCGCGATCACCAGGGCGTCGGGATGGTGGGACAGCAACGCCGCACCCTGCTCCGCGCCGAGCCGGTAGTTGATCGGTACGAGCGGGACGCCCGCGCGCGCCGCAGCGAACAGGGCCACAGGGAAGGCGGGGCCGTTGACCGCGCGGTAGACGAGGGCATCGGCGCCCGCCTCGCGGATCAGGGTGGCTCCGGCGACGGACAGATCGCGCAGGCGCCGGGCGGAGATGCCGCCGCCGCGGCGCCCCACCACGATGCGGTCCTCGAGCCCGTCCGCAGCCATATCGAGCAACATCGTGAGGTTCATGGAAGCCCCTGGTGCAGTTCTGATTCGGTGGTCGAGTCTCGGGTCAGTCGGAAGCCGGAAGCGGTTTCGCCGTCTTCAACGACAGCGAAACGCCGTCGACGGCGAGAGCGCCGGTGCCGGGTGTGGTGCACAGCAGTTCCACCGTGCCCTCGGCGTCGGTGTACCGCTTCCCCAGCGCGGTGGGGCCGTGATGCGCGTCGTCGATGGCCGCGCCGTCGCCGGTTCCCTTCTTTCCCGGCACCATCTCGGCGCCTCCGCAGGTGAGTGCGACCTCGTCGCCGGGCGCTCGGACGACGACCACCGCGGTGCCGTCGACGGTGCTGGCCCAGGATCGACCTACTTCGAGTTTCACGATTCCTCCGATCGAGCGGTACTGCGCTGTGACTTCCCAAAGTAGCGTGCGTCACATAGTTTAGATAGTGCTACAAGTGAACCGACCCGTGCACGGCCGAGGAGACCTCCCATGCCCCTTCCCCTGACCGACGATCACCGCGCCGTTGCAGAGGCCGTCCGATCGTTCCTCGGCGGCCACGACGCCGGCAGCCTCGCCCGGCAGGTCACCGACGACCCGACCGCCGATACCGGAAAGCTGTGGAAGCAACTCGCCGACCTCGGATGGCTCGGCCTGCACCTTCCCGGTGAATTCGGAGGATCGGACGCCGGCCTGCCCGAGGTGGCGGTGGTGGCCGAGGAACTCGGGCGGCTCGTCGTCCCCGTCCCCTACCTCGCGAGTGTCGCCGTCTCCGCCGCGCTCGCCGCGAAGGGCAACGACGAACTGCGCTCCACCTGGCTCCCGAAGTTCGCGGACGGCTCGGTGCTCCCCGGTCTCGGCCTGTCCGGATCCCTGACGAGCGGCGACACGATCAGCGGTGACGTCGACCTCGTCGTGGGTGGTGCGGGCGCCACGCTCCTCGCCCTCGTCGCAGGTGACGACCTCGTTCTCGTCGATCCCGGCCACGCCTCGGTGTCGGTGACGCCCACCGGCGACCTCGACCCCACCTCCAAGACGGCGAAGGTCGCCCTCCGCGAGACACCCGTCCTGGCCGTCGTCCCGGGCGCCGGTCCCCACGCGAACCACGTCGCCCGCACACTGGCCGCAGCGGAAGCATCCGGCGGCGCCCGCGCGACCCTCGAGGCCGCCCTGGCCTACGCGAAGGTGCGCGAACAGTTCGGCCGCCCGATCGGTTCGTTCCAGGCGATCAAGCACCATCTCGCCGACATGCTCGCAACGAGCGAACTCGCGACCGGCGTGGCCTGGGACGCAGCACGCGCCGGGGCCGACGGTGAGCAGGCGCGACTCGCACTCGACGTCGCACGGGTCATCGCGTTCGACTCGTACATCGCCAATGCCCAGAAGAGTATCCAGATCCACGGCGGTATCGGTTTCACGTGGGAGCACGACTGCCATCTGTTCCTGCGCCGTGCCCACGCTCTGCGGGTCCTGTTCGGCGAACCGACCGCCGCGCTCGACTCGCTCGCCGAATCGGGCACCTCCGGGCTGCGCCGTCACTATGCCGTCGACCTTCCTCCCGAGGCGGAGGACCACCGCGTCGCCGCCCGCGACTTCGTCGCGAAGTACACCGCGACCGCCGAATCCGAGCGACGTGCACTGCTCGTCGACTCCGGCTACCTCATGCCGCACTGGCCGCCGCCGTTCGGTCGTGGGGCATCCCCGGTGGAGCAGCTCGTGATCGACGAGGAGTTCACCGACGTCGAACCGCACGGTCTCGGTATCGGCGCGTGGATCCTGCTCACCCTCACCCAGCACGGCACGCCGGAGCAGATCGAACGGTGGATCCGTCCCGGTCTGCTCGGTGAGCAGGTCTGGTGCCAGTTGTTCTCCGAGCCCGGTGCCGGTTCCGACGCGGCTGCCGTGTCGACGCGCGGGGTGAAGGTCGACGGCGGGTGGCGCGTCACCGGCCAGAAGGTGTGGACGTCGAACGCGCAGAATTCGACGCGTGGTCTCGCGACCATCCGCACCAACCGCGACGTGCCGAAGCACAAGGGCATCACCACGATGGTCATCGACCTCACCGCGCCTGGCGTGACCGTCCGCCCGCTGCGCGAGATCAGCGGCGACTCCGCCTTCAACGAGGTGTTCTTCGAGGACGTCTTCGTCCCGGACGAGGACGTGGTGGGTGCCGTCGACAACGGCTGGACCGTGGCCCGCGCGACGCTCGGGAACGAACGCGTCTCGATCGGCGGTGGCAAGACCGACGAGACCTATTCGGCGTTCGCGCTGCTCGACCTCGCCGCGAAGCACGCGCCCGGCGACGTCTCGGTCACGCGCCGGATCGCGTCACTGATCGCCCGCGAACAGGCTTTCGCGGTCCTCAATCTGAGGCAGGTCGTGCGGGCCGTCGCCGGTGGCGATTTCGGTCCGGAGGGCAGCGTGACGAAGATGCTCATCGCCGAACACACCCAGCACGTGGGCGAACTCGCGATGCACATCGCCGGTCCCGCAGCGTTCCTCGGGGATGAACCGGTGTGGACCCACTACTACCTGCTGGGCCGTGCGATGACGATTGCCGGCGGCACGTCGGAGATCAACCGCAACGTCATCGCCGAGCGGTTGCTGGGCCTACCTCGCGAGCACATCGCCAACTAGATCGCCGAAAGCAGCGGACCCGGCATCCTGCACCGGGTCCGCTGCTTCGTCCGTCACCCCGTCGATCCGCCCGCTCGGCTCGACCGCGCCAGCACCTCTCCCACCGCGCGGTCCCGCAGCACCTCCGGGCGGGCGATACGCGCCTCGTCGGCGACCGCGCGACGGAGCAGCAAGTGGGCGGGATGTTCCCACGTGAAGCCGATTCCGCCGTGGATCTGGATGCAACCCTCGGCGTTGGATACAGCGGACCGCAGCGCCGCCGCGGTCGCCAGGTGCACCACCGCGGCCTCCTCGGGTTCCTGCGGTGAACGGTCGGCGGCCGCCAGCACCAGTCCCCGCGCGCCCTCGGCTGCGACGAGCATGTCGGCGCAGCGATGCGAGATCGCCTGATACGAACCGATGGGACGGCCGAACTGTTCACGTTGGCCCGCCCAGTCCACCGCCATCGCCAAAGCCCGGTTCGCGACACCCACCGCATCAGCAGCGACCAGCAGTTCCGCGACACGGAAGGACGATTCGAGTGCGGCATCGGCGTCCACCCCCGATACGAGCACGGTCGCCGCGGCGTCCTCGAAGGAGACGATCCCCACGGTCCCGGTCGGATCGAGCGACGTCTGCACGGTGACGGATGCATCGGCCCGGTCGAGGGTGAGCAGGACGTGTTCGCCCGTCGCATCGTCCGTCGCGAGGACGACGAGTACCTCGGCGACGGGTGCACCCGCGACCCGTTCCACGCGGCCGGTCAGCCTGCCGTCCCGGAGGACGGGGAGATCGGCGGTGTCCCACCCACGATCTCCGACGGGCACGACGAACGCTGCAGGTGAACCACCGATGATCCGTCGCGCGTCCTCCTCGGCGCCGGCCGCGACGAGGACCTCCAATGCGATCGCGGTGGGGACGAGGGCGACCGGTCCGAGATGGAAGGCCACCTCCTCGACCGCCGCACACAGCATCCGCAGCGACCTGCCGTCGCCACCGAGATGCTCGGGCGACGACAGACCCGGAAGACCGAATTCGACGAGCGTGGACCACAATCCGGCGTCGTGTTCACCCGCGGAGTCGACACCCTCGAGCAACGAGACGGTATCGACGCGGGCGGACAGGATGTCGCGCAGGGTCTCCCGAAGATTCGCCTCGTCCTCCGGCGGGGGTGTGAGGGGGCGCCCCGGCACCACGGCCGGTGCGCGGGTGCCCTCACCCCGGTGCGAGGGCAGACCGAGAACGTTCTCGGCAATCGTATTGCGTTGGATCTCGGAGGTTCCGGCACCGATGGTCGCGGCGCGGGACATGAGATATCCGTACGTCCAGCGCCCCTTCTCCACCACACCTTCCGAACGGGTGCCGAGAACGGCGGCCGACCCGGTCAATCGCAACGCGAGCCGGTGCATGTGCTGTTCGAACTCGGCCTTCACCAACCGGTTGACCGACGCCACCCCACCCGGATCACGTCCTGCGAGAACGGCATCCAGCGCGCGGGCACTGTTCGCGGCGATCTGACGCACACCGGTCTCGACGGTGGCGAGTTCCTGCCGGATCAGCGGATCGTGCGCGTGCCCCTGTCCGACGGCCAGGCGGAAGACCTTGTCGACGGTCGAGCGGTAACGGAACTCGTCGGCGAGGAAGGCGGTGGCACGTTCGTGTCCGAGCGAGGTCCGCATGATCGACCAGCCCTGCCCTTCCTCCCCCACCCGGTTCTCGACCGGCACCTCGACGTCGTCGAAGAAGACCTGGGCGAAGTGGTGTCCACCCGCGGCGTCGCGCAGGGGTCGTATCTCGATGCCGGGAGAATTCATCGGGATGAGCAGGTAGGTGATGCCCGACGTGCTCCGCCCGGGTGGGCCGGTGCGCACGAGGGTGAAGATCCAGTCGGCGTGGTCGGCCATCGTCGTCCAGATCTTGCTGCCCGACACCCGGTAGACGTCGCCGTCGCGGACGGCGCGCGTGGACAGCGACGCGAGATCGCTGCCGGCGCCGGGTTCGGAGAATCCTTGGCACCAGAACTCTTCCGCGCGCAGCAGCGGCTCGAGGAAGCGCTTCTTCTGGTCGGCGGTGCCGTGGACGATGATCGTCGGCGCGACGATGAACGACAAGGGGCACGGATGCTTGGGCGCACCGGCTTCGGTGATCGCACGGTAGTAGTCGAGCTGATCCTCGAGCGAGAGCGCCATACCGCCGACCTCTTCGGGCCAGCCCGGCGCAGCGAGGGAGTGGTCCACAAGCTCGGACTGCCACGCGATCGCGGCCTCGAACCGTGCGCGGGACGTCTCGGGACGGGGGCGCCCCCGGAAGTCGTCGAGCAGAGCGGACAGTCGGGGACGCCAGTCGCTGCGAGCGTCGGACTCGAGCGTCACCGTGGGCTTGCCTTCCTCCACGTCACCTCCCGGGGTGATGGTGCTGTAGGTGCCGGAACCCGACCGGTGCTCGGTCGGTGATCGGAAACCGACTGTTGCTCAGTCGGACTGCGCGCGGCGCTTCGCGTAGCGGGCACCGATGTCCGCGCCGTCCGCGCGGTAGGTAGCCGCCGCTTCGGATTCGAGGGCGAGGGCGTGCGCGAGCGATGTGCCGGCGCCCTCCTTGAGCAACCGGAGCATCCGCCGGATCGCACCGGGATGACCGCCGGCGATGCGTTGGGCGACGGCCACGCTGCGGTCCAGGAGTTCGTCGTGCGGGACGACCTCGTTCGCGAGGCCGATGCGCGCGGCGGTCGCGCCGTCGATCGGCTCCCCGGACAGGATGAACTGGATCGCGGCGGGCAGACCGATCATCCGCGGCAGTACGGCACTGCCGCCCCAGCCGTTGAGCAGACCGATCTGCGCGTGGGTGTCGGCGAACTCGGCGCGTTCGGACGCGATGATGAACGAACAGTTCACGGCGAGTTCGTAACCGCCCGTGTAGCAGGGGCCGTTGACCGCCGCGATGACGGGCTTCGAGATGCCGCGGAGCACGTGCGTGGGGGTGGGCCCTTCGGCGGCGGGAGGCGGACCCGACAACGCCTCGGGCAGATCCACACCCGCGCAGAAGGACGTGCCCGCGCCCGTGAGGACGACGACGTTCACCTCGTCGTCGGCATCGGCGCGCCACAGTTCCTTCTTCAGCGCCTTCCGCATGGCACGGTTGATCGCGTTGCGGCGGTCGGGACGGTTGAGGGTGAGGATCGTGACGGCACCGTCGCGCTCGATGAGCACCGGCGCGTCGTCCTCGCACACGTCCTCGACGGTGTCGGCCTGTCGTGTCATCGGTTTCTCCTCAGGGGACGGGAACGGAGTCGACGACGATGTCGGCGGTCAGGGAGCGCAGCTTCGCCTCGGCTTCGGCGGCGATCCGTTGCACGAGCTCACCGGCCGGTGGGATGTCGCGGATGAGGCCCTGCGACTGACCCACCGTCCAGATACCGGCCTCCGGGTTGCCGTCCTCGTAGACGGTGCGCCCCCGCGATCCGGCGACGAGATCCTTGACGTCCTTGAACCGCCCGCCCTTGCCGAGGATGTCCACGACCTCCTCGCTCACCGAGTTCCGCGCGGTCCGCATGGTGTTGCGCAGTTGCCGGAAGATGAGCTGGGTATCGAGTTCGCTCGCGTCGACGATCTGCTGCTTGATGCGTTCGTGGATGGGGCTCTCCTGCGTGCACATGAAGCGGGTGCCCATGTTGACGCCATCGGCACCGAGGGTGAGTGCAGCGGCGAGTCCGCGACCGTCGGCGAACCCGCCCGATGCGATGAACGGGATGTCGAGGGCGTCGGCGCACGCCGGGATCAGGACGAGCCCGGGGACGTCGTCCTCGCCGGGATGACCGGCCGCCTCGAAACCGTCGATGCTCACCGCGTCGGCACCGATCCGCTGGGCCTTGAGGGCGTGCCGCACGCTCGTGCACTTGTGAATGATCTTGATGCCGTGCTCTTTCAGATGCTCGACATGCTTGGTGGGGTCGGAGCCCGCGGTCTCGACGATCGTCACGCCGGAGTCGATGATCGCCTGCCGGTACTCGGCGTAGGGAGGCTGGTTGATCGACAGCGTGAGGGTGAGGTTGACGCCGAACGGCTTGTCGGTCAGCGCGCGGCACCGCTCGATCTCCGTGATCAGGTCCTCCGGGGTGGGCTGGGTCAGTGCGGTGATGATCCCGAGTCCGCCGCCTTCGGAGACGGCCGCGGCGAGTTCGGCGCGGCCGACCCACATCATGCCGCCCTGGACGATCGGGTGTTCGATTCCGAATTCCGCTGTGAACCGCGTGTTCAGCATGGATGCTCCTGTCCGAGGCCCGCCGGGCGATACATAGGTAACATAGTTCACTATGTAAGCATCAGCAATAGTCGTGGACTCGCCGCCTCGACCCACGGCGACCGGTTACCTGTGAGTACGATGAGGCCGGAACTTTCACCAAGTAGTCGAAGTGATCTCGGAGCAGGAGGCCGTTCCCGTGACCGACGAAGTGTTGGCGACCGGATTCGACGCGCGTTCGGGAGTCGGATTCGACACTCGCGCGGGCGGTGGCCGGGCCATTCGCACCCCCAAGACCGCAGAACTCGTCGCCCGGAAGCTCCGCCGCATGATCGTCGACGGTGAGCTGAAGGACGGCGACCACCTGCCCCACGAGGCGTCACTCATGGAGCACTTCTCGGTGAGCCGGCCGACGTTGCGCGAGGCGGTTCGCGTCCTCGAGGCCGAACGGCTCGTCGAGGTGCGACGCGGTTCGCGCTCGGGCGCACGGATCTGCGTGCCGGGCCCCGAGGTGGTAGCGCGACCGGCGTCCCTGCTGCTCGAACTCGCCGGCGCGACCGTCGCGGATGTCTACGTCGCACGTGAGGCCGTCGAGCCCGCCGCTGCGCGACTGCTCGCGGAGAACGGCAGCGAAGAGGCCTTCGACGAACTCGAACGTCTGGTGGACGAGACGATTCCGTCGTCCTTCGCCGACGGCACCTTCGGCCAGGCCGCGGCGATGTTCCATCTGCGGATGGTCCAGCTCGCCGGCAACTCGTCACTGTCGCTCATCGCGGGCATGCTGCACGAGATCTACGAGCGGCACACCATGAACGTCACGCGCGAGAGCATGCAGCGCGACGCGGAGAAGTACGAGGACCACTACAAGGTGTTCGTCCGCTCGCAGCGCAAGCTCATCCGGCTGCTGCGCGCCCGGGACGGCGAAGGCGCCTTCACGCACTGGCAGAAGCACATGGCCGCCGCGCGCGAACTCGTCGTCGGCGGACGCGAGGACGTCGAGGTGCGCGACATCCTCGACTGACCGGACCCGTTGCCGCCGTTCAGTTCTCGATCTGCATGGCGACGGCCCGCACCGGTGCGCCGTCGATGCCGGCGAACGGGATCGGCAACAGCGAGACGAGCGGATCCGGGAAGTCGACCGCTTCGAGGTTACGCAGGTTCTCGCAGATGATCGCGCCCGCGTCGGCGAGCACGTGGTGCGCCGCGAGCGTCTCGTCGGCCGTGGGATCCACGCTCGGCGCGTCGATTCCGATCGCGCGGACGCCGCGGTCGAGCAACCACCGGCAGGCCTCGACGCTCAGGGCCGGGTGCTCGAAATAGCGTTCGGTGCCGAAATACTGCGACCAGCCGGTGAGGACGAGCGCGATATCGCCGGAGCCGATCGCGGGCTCACCCCACATGTCGGGGGTGACGAGCGCACCGGCGTCGACGCGGGCGCGCACGTCGAGCACCACCCCGCGTCCGACGAAGTTCTCCGGTGGCACCGCATCGATCGCGGCGCCACCGCTGCGCACGTGTCGCGGCGCGTCGACGTGGGTGCCGGTCTGCGATCCCATGTCGATGCGCATCAGGTCGAAACCGTCGGCCTCGACGGTGGCGTGCGGCGTGAAGGTCGGTGCCGGATCTCCGGGATAGACCTGGATGTCCGGGGAGACGACGTGGGTCAGGTCGACGATCCGCCGTACACGCATGACATCACTCCTGTTCGGGTCAGCCGAAATCGACCTGCCGATGCGCATTCGCGAGCGCGGTGACCACACCGGTGCCGAACGCCCCGAGGCGGTCGAACAACACCGCCGTCCCGACCGCGATGCCCTCGCTGCTGATGTGGTTGTCGGCCTCGATACCGACCTCCGGCCCCTCCGGCAGGCGGGACAGCGCCAGGGTGACATCGGAATTGATGTAGCCGACACCCTTGTCCGACCAGTTGGTCACGAACGACGTGCCCTCACCGACGGTCGCGGTGTTGACGAACGGCGACAGTTCCTCACCGACGATGATCGGCAGCTGCCGCGACCACAGCCGCTTGCGATCGGAGTTCTGGTGCTCCGACCGCACCCGTGTCCATCCCGGACCGTCACTGCCGTACCAGGACGAGTACTCGAGCGGTCCGGGCTGCGTCTCCAGGGAACCGGGAGGGGGCGTCGGGGACTCGCCACGCAGCCATACCGATCCGGGCGGCGGGGCTGACTTGCGGAGGAAGGTGAGCGTCGCGCGCGCCGACACCTCGCCACCCTGCATCAGGTTCGCGTCGGCGACGCGGATGCGGTTGCCGTCGCGCACCCGGGTGGTGGTGAAGGTGATCGGCTCGTTGCGGACCGGCCTGAAGAGATCGAGCGTGAACCGGGACGGGACGAAACCCTCGACGGCATGGTGGATCTCGAGCTCGCGTGCGACCAGACCGCTCACACACGGCCCGTTGAGCATCGTGTCCGACCACGGGCTGGTCGCGTACTTCGTGGGCAGGTAGACACCGTCGTCCTCGGTGAAGTAACCGCGGTTCTTGCGCTCGTGCATTCGGGAATTCTCCCAGCACCGGCCGCGGCGCGCTCATCGGGATGCCCCAAGATGGGATCGTGCACGTACACGAACCCGATGTTCCGGCCGCCCGTACCCGCCTGATCGTCGACGTCGACACCGGCATCGACGACGCTCTCGCCCTGCTCTATCTCGTCGCGAGTCCGGAAGCCGAGATCGTCGCCGCCCTGTGCACGGCGGGGAACGTGCCGGTGGACCAGGTCACCGCCAACACGCTGTCGTGGCTCGAGGTGTGCGGCCGGTCCGATATCGAAGTGGCTGCCGGATCGCAGGTTCCGCTGGTCGCGCCGCTGATGACCACCGAGGACACCCACGGTCCACAGGGGATCGGGTACGCAGAGCTTCCCGCTGCGTCGCGATCGCGGTCGTCGCGATCGGCCGCGCAGGCGTGGGTCGATCTCACCCGCGAGCACCCGGGAGAGCTCACCGGGCTCGTCACCGGTCCGCTCACCAACCTCGCCCTCGCCCTGCGCATCGATCCGGAACTGCCGTCGCGGTTGCGTCGCCTCGTGATCATGGGTGGGTGTTTCCACCATCCCGGTAATACGACTCCGACCTCGGAATGGAACGTCGCGGTGGATCCGGAGGCCGCCAAGGTCGTGTTCGACGCGTTCTCGATCGCGCCTCCGGACCGGCGGCCGATCGTGTGCCCGCTCGATGTCACGGAGTCGATCGAGATGCATCCCGAGCATGTCGCGCGGATCGGGGACGTCGTCGGTGTGCCCCGCTCCGGGGAACTCTCCCCGGATGCTCCGCGCGGTACGCGGTCGACGGCCGATGTCCCTCTCGTCCGCCACATCTCCGATGCACTGCGGTTCTACATGGAATTTCATCGTGACCAGGGCCTGGGCTTCCTCGCGCACGTGCACGACCCGTTCGCCGCGGCGGTCACGCTGGGCACGGTTTCCTACACCTCCCGGCCCGCGACGGTCGACGTCGAGCTCGACGGACGGCTCACCCGGGGCACGACGGTCGCCGATCTGTCCGGTATGTGGCAAAGGACGCCGAACGCGGATATCGTGGCGGGCACCCGTCCGGCAGAGTTCTTCGATCATTTCGTCGAGCGGGTGGGATCGTACATTCGCGACTTGAACCTACCCCCGAGTAAGAACTAGCGTCGACAGCGCACAGTTCGGGGACAAGGAGATAAACGTGGCACAGAAAGTGCGCGTCCAATATTTCGACGATATCGACGGCCAACCGATCATGGACGGCCTGGCGCAGTCGTTCCGCATCACGGTCGACGACGACGAGTACGAAATCGACCTGCGGCCGGCGAACGCAGACAAGTTCCTGGCGGTACTCCGCCCGTGGCTGCACGAGAAGGCACCTGAGAAGCCCGCATCGAGCACCCGCACCATCACGCCGAAGCAGACGGTGACAAAGGCCCGCACACGGACGGCGGGGACCCACAAGGTGATTCCGCCCACCCGGTCGCCGGAGCAACTGGCCGCGATCCGACACTGGGCCCGTAACAAGGGCTACGACGTCAGCTCGCGCGGCCGGATCCCGCGGCACATCCTCGAGCGGTTCGAAGCCGCTCACTCCTGAGCATCACCCCGCCGCCTCCCGCGGCAGGCCATGAACGCCACCGACGACCGGTGCCGCCTCGTCACGCGACGAGATGGTGCCGGTCGTCGCGTCGGATGGTCACCGCAGCGACGATCACGCCCACGACCACGCCGATGACGGTGTCGGCGACCCGGTTGGCGGCGAGACCCGGACCCGCGTGCTGCCCGAGGCCGGTGAGCAGCAACGCCATCGTCGTCACCCCGACCGAGGCGAGCCCGTAGTTCCGGGTCACCGTGAGTTCGGTGAGCGTCTGGAACAGCACGGCGGCCGCGACCACCGGCCAGTAGCCCAGGTCGAGCGCGAGCAGCACGGCAGCGATCAGTGCGCCGCCGACATTGCCGATCAGACGCTGGATGCCGCGCTGAACGGTGTTGCGGTAGTTCAATCCCTGCAGCGCCGCCATGGCACCCATCGCAGCCCACAGCGGATGGTCGAGCCCGATCAGTGCTGCGAACGACGCGGCGAGCAACGACGCCACGAAGATCCGGGCCGCTCCGATCAGCACGAGACGGTCGAGCAGACGACTGCATCCTTCGCGGACGAAGCCGGGCGGCGTCGGCAGCACCGGCCGACCCTCGGCATCGACACGCGGAATCTCGATGTCGCGCCGCGCCTTCCGAAGTTCCTTCTCGAACCGGGCGAAGTCGTCGCGGCGTGCGCGGGAGGTGTCGTGCGACCCGCTGTCGAGAACCGTCTCGGCCGCGTCGAGCAGGGCGACCAGTTCGTGGACATGGGCGCCCGAACGTCGCGGGGTGTTCAGTGCGACGGTCTCGCGCGCCTTCCGGATGCTCTGTCTCGCGGCGGGAACGGCGTCCGCACCGCGGATTTCGACGGCGGAGACCGCCGCGAGGGCGCGCGCGACCGCGAGGCGAGCGGGCGTATGGGGATGGGAGAGCGCGGGCAGCATCGCGATGACATATCCGAGCAGCGCACCGATGGTCGCCGCGACGGTGACCAGGCCCGCGTCACCCCATCCGTCGGAGAAACCGGCGGCGCCGGCGGCGGCGAAGATGAGGATCACCGGGCCGGGGCCCATGAGCGAGAAGGCCGTGAACACCCAGTACGCGACGGCCGAGCCCACCGAGAGCGCGACGATCTGCACCCACAGTGGGGCGCCCATCGCGCCGAGTGCAGCCCCGAAGGCGGTGTAACCGGCGATGCCGAGACCTACCCACGGAAGGCGCACCGCGAGACGCGGATACGGCTCGTATCGCAGGAAGGCACTGGTGAGTGCGCCGAGAGCGGCGAAGCCGGCGACCTGTCCGTAACCGAGCAGACCGCCGCCGACGAGAGCGAGCATCGTCGCGAATCCCACGCGCAGCGCCACGGCCACGGTCGGGTCGCCACGCCGCACTTCGAGGGCGTCCTTCCACGCGCTCGCCGAGAGCGGATGCGCGAGCGCTCCCCGGGTGTGACGGAGCTGGGGACGGTCGTCGAGTCGGCGGTCGAGCATCCGTCCACCATATTACTTCACGAGTAAAATATCGATGAAATTGTTCGTCCGATGCCGTTAGACTTGCCACATGCCCTCCGAGACACCCCAGCCCGATTACGTCGATCGCGTACGTCTCGGATGGACCGCTCACTACCCCGACCTCGACCTCCGCCCCATCGACGTGATCGGCCGCATCACCCGTATCGGCTCGCTCGCGCTCACCTACTTCGATCGGGAACTCGAAGCGAGCGGCATCAGCCGCAGCGAATTCGAGGTCCTCAGCGCGCTCGCCCGCAGCGACCATCCGTTACGCGCCAGCGAGGTCACCTCGATCACGGGTATCTCCGGCGCGTCGACCACGAAGCACACCGAGCGACTCGCCAAACTCGGTCTCGTCGAACGCAAACGACTCGAACGCGACGGCCGCGTCGTGCTGCTCACCCTCACCGACGACGGGCGCGCACTCGTCGAGAAGGAATTCCCGCGACGCCTGGCACGCGAGCGGCAGATGCTCGACGGGCTCGACGACGACGAGGTGCAGGTCCTGTCCGACCTGTTGCGCAAGGTCGTCCGCAACGTCGAGAACCACTATCCGGCCTGACCCCCGGAACAGCTCAGGGCATCTCCTGCGTCTCGGCCCGTTCGATCTCGCTCACGGCGCGACGCAGATACGCTTCGGGAGCCACGCGGCGCGCAGCGACGAGATCGGCGACGACGAGCAGGCCCGCGGCCAGATACTGCTCGGGGCGGATCCTCGGGCGTTCGGCGTCGGGATCGGACACGCCGAGCGCACCCGTGAGCACGGCGACGACGGCCTCGGGTTCGAGCGACGGCAACCATCGCAGACCGGAGCGGACGGAGCGTTCGAGCACGGCCTGCACGTCCTCACCGGCGAGGCCGTCGGGATGCAGTTCCTCGAGCAACTCCCGGACCATGCCCGCGTGCACGGCCGTGACCTGCTCGTAGGGCAGGTCGACGAGCACCGCAACCGCCTCGTCGAAGGGCTCGGCCGACTCGCTGCGGGCAGCGGCGAGCGCATCGGCGGTGGCCGTCGCGATCTCCCGCGGCGTTCTCGGCCAGTGGTCGGGCCACACAGCGATCTCCTGTCCTTCCTCCGGACGCCCGGGTCACAGGCGTTCCTGCAACGCGAGCGCGTCGTGCGGTGCACAGCCTTTCATGTCGTTGTCGAAGTACACGTAGACGTCCCTGCCGTCGCCGAGCCACCGGCGGATCCGCTCGGCCCACACGTCGAGGACCTCGGGGGTGTACCCGCTCGCGTACAACTCCTTGTCGCCGTGCATCCGCACGTAGACGAAATCGCTCGTGACGTCGGTGAGGAACGGGAACCTGCCGGCCGTGTCGGCGACGACGAGCCCGATGTCGTGCGCGCGCAGCAACTCCACGGCCTCCGGGCTCGCGAGGTCGGGGTGCCGCACCTCGACGGCGTGCCGCAGCGGACGCTCGGCATCCACCTCCACCCACACCCGGTCGTCGGCGAGTTTGTCGGTGTGCCGGCGGGCGAGTTCGCCGGCGGCCGTCGTCGTGCGGGGCAACCGGTCGAAGAAGTCCGCGAACCTGTCCTCCTCGAAACCGAGGGTCGGCGGGAGCTGCCACAGCACCGGACCGAGTTTCGGGCCGAGCGCGAGTACGCCGGAGGCGAAGAAATTGGCGAGGGCGTCGTCGACACCCGCGAGCCGCTTCATGTGGGTGACGAACCGCCCGCCCTTGACGGCATAGACGAAGTCGTCGGGTGCGGCGTCCCGCCACGCGAGATAACTGCTCGGGCGCTGCAGCGAGTAGAACGAGCCGTTGATCTCGATCGACCCGAACCGCTGGGCGGCGTATTCGAGTTCCCGGCGCTGGACGAGTCCTTCCGGATAGAAGTCTCCGCGCCAGCCCGGATAGCGCCATCCCGATATCCCGATCCTCGCCCCGGCCACGTTTCCGAGCGTAACCTCGGCTTCGATTCGGCACGCGAAGCAGCACAACCGCGCTTATCCTCGGGGCTACAAGATCACATCACACGCCAGGAGCCGTCATGTCCACGAGCTCGGTTTCTTCCAACGATCCGTTCCGATCACTGCTGAAGCAGATCTGGTGGGTGGTGCTGCTGCGCGGCATCCTCGCGGTCCTCTTCGGTGTCGTCGCGCTCGTCTGGCCCGGCATCACCGTGTGGGCGCTGGTGGTCGTCTTCGCGGCCTACGCGATCATCGACGGCATCGTGCTGGTCGTTCAATCGATCCGCGACAAGCCCGAGGGCTGGGGTTGGTGGCTCGCCATGGGCGTCGTCTCCGTCCTCGCCGGTCTCGTCGCGCTGTTCTGGCCCGGCATCACCGCACTCGCACTGCTGTACGTGATCGCGTTCTACGCCATCCTGTTCGGCATCACCGGCATCGTCGGTGGTGTCCGCTTCCGGAAGGTCCCCGAGTCCGGATGGGTGTGGTCGGTGCTCGCGGGCGTCGTCGCCGTCCTGTTCGGCATCGTGCTGCTGATCTTCCCCGGCGAGGGCATCCTGAGCCTGATCGTCCTGCTCGGCATCTACGCGATCCTGTTCGGCGTGCTGCTCGTCATCCTGGCGTTCCAGGCACGCAGCGCGGCGAAGAAGGCCGGCGTCATCTGACAGCCGGCCTTCTCCCCGATCGATCTCAGGCGTTGCGCAGACGACCCCACGCGTGCCAGCGGTCGATCTCGATCCACGCGTTGACGCGCTTGCCGTCGCGCGCGTGGTACGGCTTGCCCGTGTAGTGGCGAGCGATCCGATCGATGTCCTCCAGGGACGGATCGTCGGCGAGTTCGACGACCCGCCCCTGGAGGCTCACGTGCGTGACCCAGTCCTGCGGATCCATCGCCGACAGGCTCACCCGCGGATCGTTCCGCAGGTATTCGAGGCGCTTGCGGGTCGAATCCATGTTGAGGAGGATGCGGCCGTCCTCGAAGACGTACCAGGTCGGAACGGACACCGGATGACCGTCCGGGCGCAGTGAGCTGATCGTGGCGTAATTGGGCTGGGCGAGGAATTCGGCGACGGCCTCGGGTACGGGTCGTTTCGGCACGGCACTCCCTTTCGATGCGGCGGACAGGGTCTCGATATCGAGCCTAGGCCGCGATTCCCGGCGAAACCGTCCCCGGTGACGCGGGATGGACCGACCATGGAGGTCGGGATCCTCGAAAGGAGACGATCATGCCGCGATATCTCTGGCAGGTGAACTACACCGCGGACGGCGCACGCGGGCTGCTCACGGACGGTGGTACGTCCCGACGCGACGCCATCGTCCGGATGGTCGAAAGTGTGGGCGGGACGGTCGATTCGGTGCATTTCGCGCTCGGTGGTCACGATCTGTACGTGCTCGGCGAGGTGCCCGACGAGATCGCGGCCGCGACACTCGAGCTCCGCACGATCGCCTCCGGTGCCGCGCGCTCCACGCCGATCGCCCTGCTCACCCCCGAACAGGTCGACGAGGCCGCGCGCCGCGACGCGAGTTACCGGACGCCGGGGAGCTCGGGCAACTGACCGCTCGCCTCCCGCGACGAGCTGCTGGGTATCGTCTGCTCATCCTGTTGCTTTCTCGAAGAAAGTGAATTCGTGATGAGTGTGCGCCCGGCCCAGCGCAGCGACCGCCGCCCGGCCCGGATCCACCCGGCATGGTGGGTCGCCGCGGTGGCCTTCCTCGCGTTGTTCGGCGCCGCAGGCTTCCGGGCGGCACCCGGCGCGCTCATGGTGCCGCTGCACGACGAGTTCGGCTGGTCGACGAGCGTCATGTCGCTCGCGGTGAGCATCAACCTCGTCCTGTTCGGACTCGTCGCACCGTTCGCCGCCGCCCTGATGGACCGGTTCGGCATGCGCCGGGTGATCTCGTCGGCGTTGTTCCTGGTGGCGCTCGGTGCTGCCGGCAGTGTCGCCATGACCGCCTCGTGGCAGTTGCTCGTGTTCTGGGGACTGCTCATCGGTACCGGCACGGGGTCGATGGCCCTGGTCCTGGCGGCGACCATCGCCGACCGATGGTTCGTCGAGCGTCGCGGGCTGGTGATGGGCATCCTCACTGCGGGTTCCGCGACCGGCCAACTGGTGATCCTGCCACCCGTCGCCGCGCTCGCAGAGAACGTCGGGTGGCGGCAGGCATCGCTCGTGATCGCCGCGGCGGCGATTGTCGTCGTCCCGCTGGTGTGGGCGGTGATCCGCGATCATCCCGACGAGCGCGGTGTCCTGCCCTACGGTGCCGACCCCGAGACCTACCTGGCGCCGACGCGAGCGACCGGCGGTGCCGTCACCCGCGCTCTCGAAGGGCTGGCCTTCGCGGTGCGTCACCGGGCGTTCTGGGCGCTGGCGATCGCCTTCGCCATCTGCGGGGCCACCACCAACGGACTCGTCGGCATCCACTTCATCCCGTCGGCCCACGACCACGGCATGCCCTCGACCACCGCAGCGAGCCTCATGGCCGCCGTGGGGATCTTCGACATCGTCGGCACCATCGCCTCCGGATGGCTGACCGACAAGTTCGACCCCCGCAAGCTGCTGGCCTTCTACTACACCTTCCGCGGCGTGGGTCTGCTCCTGCTGCCCTGGCTGTTGCAGGAGTCCGTGCACCCCAGCATGATCCTGTTCGTCGTGGTCTACGGTCTGGACTGGGTCGCCACCGTGCCGCCGACCGCGATGCTGTGCCGCCGGATCTTCGGCGACCGCGGAACCATCGTGTTCGGCTGGGTGTTCGCGTCCCACCAGATCGGTGCCGCGGCGGCCGCTTTCGGAGCCGGGGTCATCCGCGACAGCCTCGGAACCTACACCTACGCGTGGTGGGCCGGAGCGACCCTGTGCGCGGTCGCCGCCTCGCTGTCGATCCTCACCAGAGGCAGTGTCGCCGCGAAATGTCGCAATTGAACGAATCGGCTGTTTCCGCCTGCGCGGAGCTGTCACACTTTCGGCATGCTGATCGGACGAAAGGCTCCGGCGCTGATCTGTGCCGTCGGAATCCTGTGCGCCTGTTCGCCATCGGGTGACGATCCGACCGCCCAGGCACAGCCGACGAACAGCGCCGAGACCGATGCGATCGTGCAGATCGTCGACGAAGCCATGGCCGACCGGCACCTGCGCGCCGTCCTCGTGCGGGTCTCGCAAGGCGGCGAGGAGATCGTCACCCGTGCCTTCGGAGAGTCGATGACGGGTGTTCCGGCGACCACCGACATGCATTTCCGCAACGGTGCCGTCGCCATCTCGTACGTCGCGACCGTGCTGCTGCAACTCGTCGACGAGGGCGTGGTGGGTCTCGACGACAGGGTGTCGCAGTGGCTGCCCGATCTCGCGCACACCGACCGCGTCACCCTCGGTCAGCTGGCGCAGATGACGTCGGGTTATCCGGATTACGTGCTCGGCAACGACGAGTTCGCCGACGCGAGCTACGCGGATCCGTTCCGCGCGTGGACCCCGGACGAACTCCTCGCGTACGCGACGTCGAAACCGTTGCTCTACGAGCCCGGCACCAACTGGAACTACGCCCACACCAACTACGTGATCCTGGGCTTGACGCTCGAGGAGATCACCGGCCGGCCGATGGACGAACTCGTTCGGGAACGAGTGCTCGAACCCCTGGGGCTGGACGGCACCGCGGCCTCGCAGACGGCCGCGATGCCCGACCCGGTACTGCACGCCTTCTCCTCCGAACGGCGCGAGTTCCTGGGTGTTCCCGCGGGCACCCCCTTCTACGAAGAGAGCACCTTCTGGAACCCGTCGTGGACCATCACCTCCGGAGCCGTGCAGACCAGCACCATCTTCGACCTGCACGACACCGCCGTGGCGATCGGCACCGGTGAACTGCTGTCGGAAGAGTCGTATGCGGCCATGGTCTCGACCGATCTGCGCGGTCGCACCCATGCGCAGCCCGACTGTTCGACCTGCTTCGAGCAGTCGGAGGCGTACACCTACGGGCTCGGTGTGGTGATCACCGGGGACTGGCTGATGCAGAACCCGATGTTCGGTGGTTACTCCGCCGTCGAGGCGTATCTGCCCGAGCAGGAGGTGGCGATCGCACTCGCCGTGACCTACGAACCGGAGGCCTTCGACGACACCGGCGGATACGTGAACGAGGCAGACGCCCTGTTCCGCAGGATCGCGGCGGAGGTCGCCCCCGATCACGCACCGCCGACGCACGAGCGCCCGGCCGGCAACTGAGCCGGCCGGGCGCATCGGGGTGCGTCGCGGGGTTGGTCAGGTGTTTCGGAAGTCGCGTTCGGAACCCGCCCACTCGCCGGCCCACTCGCGCAGTTCCACGGCGCGGATCTTCGATCCGTTGCCACCGACAGTGGTGGGCATCCGTTCGATGACGTGGATCGCCGTGGGCACCTTGAAGGCCGCGAGGGTCTCGCGGCACCAGGCCCGAAGAGTCTCCGAGGTCGTGTCCGCGGGTGCGTCGTCGGTGGGGACGACGAAACCGATCGCCTCGGTGTAGCCGCCGTCGCCGGTGATACCGACGACCTTGGCCGTGGCCACGCCGGGATGCTCCGCCAGACGAGTCTCGATCTCGGCGGGGTCGACGAGGAAGCCGCGCAGGCGCAGGACGTCGCCCATCCGGCAGATGTAGCGGAAGCCTCCGTCGCCGAGGTCGACGGCGAGGTCGCCGCTGCGGAACCAGCCGTCGGCCGTGAACGCGCGCGCGGCGGCGTCGGGGTTCCCGAGATAAGCGTCGACGACGTTAGGGCCGCGGAACTGCAGTTCGCCCTGCTCACCGGCCGGGAGGGCCCGATCGTCGTAGGGGTCGGCGACCCGCAGTTCGATCGCCGTGTCGACCGCGCGGCCGCCACCGTTCCAACGCACCGATTCCGGATCGTCGGCATTCCACAGCATCGCGAGAGCGAACACCTCCGACGAACCGAACACACCGGAGGTGTGGGTGCCGAATTCGTCGCGCAGCCATCGGGCGATCTCGTGGGAGCGGCCGAGGAAGTCGGCGATACCGACCCAGCGCAGTGCCGACAGGTCGACGCGTTCGCCATCGTGCCAGGCGTCGTAGAGACGGCCGAACAGGTCGTCGGCGCCCACCGCGTGCGTGACCCCGACCTCCCGCATCCGGCGCAGGACCGCGCCCGGATCGAAGACCGTCTCCATGAGCAGCGCTCCCCCACCGGCGAGCGCGGCCATCGCGGTACTGAAACCGAAGACGCCCGAAACGGGGAGCACGCACAGCGCCACGTCGCCCTCGACGACCTTCATGATCGCGGCATCGGCGCGTCCGTGACGGACGACCGCGTTGCCGCGGTGCGCGGCGAGTTTGGGCACACCGGTGGAACCGGACGTCGTGAACGCCACTGCGATCCGGTCCTCGGGATCGTCGTCGATTCCCGCCGGGGTGAGTGTCGCGGTGTCGGGTGTCCCGGGTGCACTCGCGCCACGCGTGTCGCCGCTGCCGGCCGTCCACGCGCCGCCGCCGAGGTCGAAGTCGGCCGGGGACGCCGACGCGTTCGCCGGTCCGGGCACCACCGCGACCACCGGGGTGGCCACGTCGGGGACGGACGCCGCGGCCTCGGTGAGCCGGCCGAACAGGTCGAGTCCGTGGAAGGCGGCCGGCACGGCCACGACGGCAGGTCGCGCGGCGGTGAGGATGTGCGCGACCTCGCGGGTGTTGTAGCGGGTGTTGACACCGATGACGTGGGCGCCGAGCGCGGAGGCTGCGAACTGCCACACGAGTGCGTCGGACCAGTTCGGCAACATCACCGCGATGCACTGGCCGGCGCGCAGGCCGATTCCGTCGAGTTCACTGCGCACGGCCTCGACCCGGTCGCGGAACTCTCCGCGGCTGCGGGCCACCGCCACGTCGTCGACGATGTCGTAGGCGATCGGGGCGTCCGCATTCGCGGCGACGAGGCCGTCGAGCAGTGCGGGCAGGGTGTCGGTGCGGGTGGTGGTCACAGCGCTGCCTCCTCGGGAACAGCGACCCGGCGCAGCTCACCGATCCAGGTGTCGGCGAGCGCAGCGAAGTCGTCGATCTCCTCCATCGGATAGTGCCCGATGCCGGCCAATGCCGTGAAGCGGGCGCGTCCGGGAAGTGCGTCGTTGATGGTCTCTGCGGCCCGGGCCACGGCGTCGGGGTCGATCCACGGGTCGTCGACGCCGGCGACGAGGTGGATCGGTGCGGTCAGGCGGTCGAGGCGGTCGCGCACGTCGTGGGTTCCCCAGCCGATCAGGTCGGACGACGAGATCTCCGGGTCCTCCCGCTTGTGCATGAGCGCGATCGTGTGCGCCTTCGCCTCCGGAACCGAGCGCCCCACGGATGCAAGGGTTCCCAGATAGGTGCGCTCGGAGCGCGACGGTCCGGCGACGTCCTCGAGTTCACGGCGCAGACCGGCGACGTTGACGCGGCCCGGGCCGGGTTCGGCTTCCATCGCGACGGCCCCGGACAGCGGACGGTCCGGGCGGGTCGCGAGTTCGAGGGTGAGCTTGCCCCCGATCGAGCAGCCCATGACGAACGGCCGGTCGATCCCGAGCGCGTCGAGCACCTCGCACAACCAGTCGCCGTAGGTGATCAGGCTTGTGACGGGGCCCCCGGGTGCGGGTTCGGAACGTCCGTGGCCGGGCAGGTCGGGGACGATCACCCGGTAGCCGCGGTCGGCGAGATCACGGGCCACGTGGCGCCACTGCACGCCGCTCTGGCCGGCGGTGTGGATGCACAGGACGGTGGGCAGGTCGGTCGCGTCGAGCGCGTTGCCGGATCGTGCGTCGGGAGTGACGATCTCGACGAAGCCGAGCGCTCCGCCGATCTCCAGGTAGCGGGCCTCGATCATGAGCGGGCCTTTCGGGCGAGGGCACGGGCGTGCCCGATGATCGTGTTGAGCGGCTTGGTCAGGCGCAGGTACTCGTATCCGTCTCCGGTGGACGAGAATTCGCCGCGGATGGCGCGGCGCATGAAGTCGTTCTCCTCGGACAGGACGAGATCGGCCCAGGCGTGGTCGGGTGCGACGAAGGTGAACGTCGCGCCGTGCGGGGCGCGCCGGGTGACGTCGACGATGCGCCCCTTGTAGATGCGCAGGTGCAATTCGGTCTCGCCGCTGCGCAATCCGATGGTGCCGTCCCAGGTGGACAGCGACGAAGTGAATTCCCGGTCTTCCGAGAGGCTCTCGGCGAGCAACGCTCCCCAGGCCGGTGCGCAGAAGTCCAGTTCGGGAACCGTCGGCTGTTCGTCGTCGAAGGTCCATGTCTCGGTGCCGGATTCACGCACCGTGCCGGTCCCGTCCACGAGCCGGATGTAGCGGCGCGCGGTCCGTCCGGATACGCGGGTGATCACGGTGTCCGCCGACACGACGTCCGAGACGGAGACCGGATCGTGTGCGTTCCAGTCGAATCCGGTCGGGACGCCACCGGGAACGGGCGAGACGAGCGAGGCGACGGCCAGGGCACCGAGGACGGGTGAGTTCGGCGGTGCCACCGCACCGGAGCCGGTCAGGACATCGGCCACGGTGCGGGGTTCCGAGGAGGTGCGGTCCCCGACGGTGAGCGGGCGGGTGACGGTGTGTGCGCTCATGCCTGCTCGGGCCTTCCCAGGAGTTCGTCGGAGATGATGCGCATCTGGATCTCGCTGGTGCCTTCGAAGATCTTCGTCAGACGCGCGTCGCGCCAATGGCGTTCGACCTGGAAGTCGGTGGTGTAGCCGGCGCCGCCGTGGATCTGCACGGCCTCGCTGGTGACCTGCTCGGCCATCTCGGTGGCAACGAGCTTGCACATCGACGCCTCGAGCGAGCACCGCCGGCCGGTGTCGATGTCGGTGGCGACCGAGTACATCAGCTGACGTGCAGCCTCGATGTCGGCGGCCATCTTCGCGATCTTGAACCTCAGATGCTGGAAATCACCGATGGGACGGCCGAACTGACGGCGGGTGTGCACGTACTCGATCGAATCCTCGAGTGCGGCGCGGGCGAGACCGATGGCGCGGGCGGCGGTATGGGCGCGCCCCACCTCGAGACCGGAGACGGCGAGATAGAAGCCCTTGCCCTCCTCGCCGAGCATCTTGTCGGCCGGGATGCGGAAGTTGTCGAACGACAACTCCCAGGTGCTCCACCCGAAGTAGCCGATCTTGCGGACCTTGGTGCCCGAGATGCCCTTGGGGAAGACGCCGCGTTCCTTCTCGACGAGGAAGGCGCTGATCCCGCGGTGCGGCTTGGCCGGGTCCTTGTTCGGATCGGTGCGGGCGAAGAGCACGAGGTAATCGGCCTCGTCGGCATAGGTGCACCACATCTTGGTGCCGTTGACGACCCACTCGTCGCCGTCACGCACGGCACGGCACGAGATGTTCGCGACGTCGGATCCGGCCTCGGCCTCCGACAGGGCGTACGCGCCGAGGTATTCACCGCGGGCGACCTTGGGCAGCAGTGCCGCCTCCTGTTCGGGGGTGAAGCCGCCGCCCATGCCGTTGCCGCGGGCGAGCAGACCCGACACGCTCATCCATGCCCGCGACAGTTCCTCGGCCACGAGGCAGTACTCGAAGACGCCGAGCCCGAGGCCGCCGTGTTCCTCGGGGATCATGATCCCGAAGAAGCCGATCTCGGCCATCTCCTTCTTGAGGGAGTCGGGGATGGTGCCCTGGACCGGGTCGAGTTCGTTGGCGACGGGCAGCACCTTCGTCATCGCGAAGTCGCGGGCGAGGTCGCGGATCGCGAGGCGTTCCTCGGTGAGATAACGCGGGGAATCGGTGCGCGGCTGCGAGGGGCGGTGGGTCATGGGAGGTGCACTCCTTCGATGGACCGGAGTAGGTCATTAACGCTTGTTCACCCAGTACAGCACGGCACCCATGACCCGTCAACGGTTCAGCGCGAATATCCGACCAGATTGAGCGCGTATCCAGCGAAATCGTCGGCGACCTCCTGCGCCGAGAGGGGGCCGCTCTCCCGGAACCAGAGGGGGATGCCGGCGCACATCGTGAGCACCGCCGTGACCCCCTGATGCACCCGCTTGATCGTGAAAATCGCCTGCGCCACACCGTCTTCCGCGATGTCGACGAAGAGTTGCTCCTGCGCGTCGCGCGAGCCCACCACGCGCTTGCGGTCGAGCGGACCGAGATAACGCAGTTCAGAATTCGCCACCAGACACGCCCGCGGATTCCGCGCGGTGTACAGAGCGTGGGCTGCGACCGCCGCGCGCCACCGTTCGGCCGGATCGTCACCGACCTTGCGCAGGGCGTTGCGGGTCGCCGTGAACTGCTCGTCGCTCGCGCGGCGGAGAATTTCCACGAGCAGTTCCGACTTGTTCTCGAAGTGGTTGTAGACGTTGGCAGCGCTGCAACCTGCGGCGTTGGCGATATTGCGCATCGTCGCCCCGTGGAATCCGCACTCGTAGAACTCGTCGAGCGCGGTCTCGAGAATCCGTTCCCGAATGGACGAGGACGCACCGTTCGACCGGCTGTTCATCCCTGCACAGTAGGCACACATCGCACAGACCAGCAAGAACCCTCCCGTTGACGGCGATGCGCACCGTTGTTATGGTCCACATCACATGAACGGTTGTTAATAACCACGCACAACGGAGGATCTGCTGTGTCCAGTCCCCACCCCGAGTCGTCCCTGCTCGACCGCATCACCCGCCTCGAAGACCTCGAAGCGATCCGGAAGCTCGACGCGCAGTACTGCCGCCATCTCGACGACGGCAACTGGGACGCGCTCATGGAGCTGTTCACCGACGACGGCGAGTTCGACGGCCTGTCCCACCCGCGAGGAAAGGAGGAGATGCGCACCTTCTTCGCGGGACTCGCCGACGGCGGGCTGACCTCCTTCTGGCACTTCATCACGAACCTCGAGATCGACCTCGACGGTGACCGTGCCACGGTGCGCTCGTTCCTGTGGCAGCCGTGCGTCACCGACGGTGCACCCGCGATCGCCGCCGGTCGCTACAACGACCAGCTCGTCAAGATCGACGGCCGTTGGCTCTACAAGGTCAAGCAAGTGCGCTTCCACTTCTTCGGCCCGCTCGAGGCCGGCTGGGACGAGAACCTCTTCGCGCTCGACAGCGCCCGCGGTGCGGCGGTACGGGCATGACCGACACCGCGCACGGCACCGTTCCTGCATCCTCGACGGACGAATTCGTCTGGACGCGGATGCTCCACCTTCCCGAGATCGCGGAACTGCGTCGCCGACGCGGCCGGGTGACCAACACGCTCGGCGGCGTCACCGTCGTGCTGTTCACGTCCTTCCTCGTCGCCTTCATCGGGTTCCCCGACCGATTGGGAACCACCGTCGTCCTCGGCATCCCGCTGTCGCTGTGGGTGGTGTTCTCCCAGTTCGCCGGAACCTGGGTGCTGGTCTGGGCGTACTTCCGTCTCTCCCGCACCTACATCGGCCCCGCCGTCGACGACGCCGTCGCAGCCGTCGAACGGAACCGTCCCGCATCCGAGGAGGTCGCATCATGACCGGTGACGCCGATTATCTCGCCATCGCGATCTGCAGCGCCGTCATCTCACTGACCCTGTGGGTGACCTTCGCTGCGTCCCGCCGCGCGAAGAGCGCCGACGGATTCTTCGCCGCGGGCCGCTCGATCTCGAGCTGGCAGAACGGATTCGCCATCGCAGGTGAGTTCATCTCCGCCGGCAGCTTCCTCGGCACCACCGGCCTGATCTTCTCCAAGGGTGTCGACGGCACCGTCATCCTGTTCACCTCCGTCATCTCGTTCCTGCCGGTGCTGTTCCTCCTCGCGGAGAAGATGCGCAATCTCGGCAAGTACACCCTCGCCGACGTTCTCGTCTTCCGGACCGACTCGCGGAACGTGCGGGTCGCGGTCGCGCTGAGCACGATCGCCACCGGCACCTTCGTGTTGCTCGCCCAGCTCGTCGCCGCGGGTGTGCTCCTCGAATCCGTCTCGGGCATCCCGTTCTGGCTGTCGGTGGTGGTCGCCGGATCGCTCATGGGCATCTACGTCTTCGTGGGCGGCATGCTCGCCACCACCTGGGTGCAGGTCATCAAGTCGACGATCCTGTCGGTGCTCGCGATCATCGTGTGCTTCGGCATCCTGGCGCAGTTCGGGTTCGCATTCCCGAAGGTCCTCGACGCCGCGACCGACAACGCCGTCGCGGGCGACGCGATCCTGTCGCCCGGCCTGATCTTCGGCCAGACCAGCGCGATCAACCTCGTCTCCTACGCGCTCGCGTTCGCCCTGGGCACTGCCGGGATGGCACACATCCTCATCCGGTTCTTCACCGTCCCCGAGGCCACGACGGCCCGTCGCTCGCTCGGCTGGACCGTCGCGCTGTGCAGCCTGTTCTACCTGATCGTCATCGTGATGGGATTCGGCGCCGCGGCCGTGCTCGGACCGAACGGCACCGACCTCGTCGGGCCCGGTGGCAACCTCGCGGCACCCGTGCTCGTCACCGAGCTCGGTGGCGGCGCCGGCACGGTCGGTGGATCCATCGCGCTCGCACTCGTCGCCGCGGTCGCCTTCGCGTCCATCGTCGCAGTGGTCGCCGGTGTCGTGATCTCCGCCGCCGGTACCTTCGCCCGCGATGTGTGGCCGGCGGTCACGCGGAAGGAACCGATCGAGAATCTCGACGCGGACGAGCAGGCCCGGGAGGACCAGGCCCAGGCCCGCATCGCGCGGTACGGAGCCGTATCCTTCAGCGTCCTCGCCATCGGTCTGGCCATGCTCATCGGTGACGACACCAACATCACCTTCTTCATGGGCATGGCGTTCATGGTGGCCGGCAGCGCGCATCTGCCCGCCCTCGTGCTGAGCCTGAACTGGCGGCGCTTCAACGCCACCGGCGCGGTCTGGGGTGTGCTCACCGGTCTCGTCTCGACGGTCGTGAGCCTGATGTTCACCGAGGCCCTGTGGATGGGCAGCGGCCCCGCTCCCCTGACCATCCAGCTCCCGGTGATCGTCACCATGCCGCTCGGCATCGCGGCGTGCGTGCTCGGGTCGATCGTCGGCGAGAAGCGTCGGGGACGAGGCCGCCTCGAGGACGAGAAGTTCGCGGAGATGCTGGTGCGCGCGGAGACCGGCATCGGCGCGGAGGTCGCCGCCGCGCACTGATCCGTCAGCGATATTTCGGGTTCGCGACCTTCAGCCGGTTCGCGGCCAGCCCCCTGATCACCTCGGCGACCTGCGGGTCGTCGAGGTGATCTCGTCCTGCACGCACACCGAGGGCGAGTTCGGCTTCGGAGCGGTAGCCGAGCCCGGCGAGTCGCACCCGGGAGGTCTCCCGCACCCCAGGGGCGAGGGTGGCCTCCCGCGCGGCGATGCCGAGGACGTGCGCCGCCACCCGGCTGCGGTAACGGGTCTTCGCGTCGGCGCCCGCCCCGACTTCCAGGACGAACTCGCGGACCGCCTCGAGCAACTCCTCGACGGGCGGCGCCCCGAGGAACGGTGGAGTGGGGGGAGGAGTCTCCGTCTCCTCGTAGGGAGCGACGCCGAGCAGGTCCAGCAGGTCGTGTTCGCACTCGGCGACGCGCCGTCCGATGGCGAGCAGTTCGAGGGTGTTGTCTCCTCCCGTCGCCGCTGCGGCGGCCTGCATCCGGCAGATCACCGCCCACCGCAGCGAGCCGTAGACCTCCCACCAGTGGACGACCTCGGGGTCGGGACTCTCGCCCGATTCGTCGGCGTACCCGCGGAACAGGTCGTCGCGGGAGCCGAACCCGCCGACCGGGTGCGGCGAGCCGAAGCGCCACGTCCGGGTGCACAGCCACCCGAGGTCCTCCATCGGGTCCCCGACGTGCGCCAGTTCCCAGTCGAGCACCCCGCGCACGCCCTCTGCGTCGACGAGGAGGTTCCCGTTGCGGAAGTCGCCGTGTACGAACGCTTTCCCGGCCGCCGGTGGACGGTTGCGGCTGAGCCACGCGAACGCGGCCTCGAGCGCCGGCACGGGTTCGCCGTTGGTGAGGTACTCGTCGAAGAGGGAGGTCAACGGGTCGTGTTCCGGCAGGTTCGGTACGGCCTCGATGTCCATGCGGTGGATCCGGGCGAGGATACGTCCGAGTTCGTAGGGCAGTGCGGCGCGGACCTCGGCCAGATTCTCGTCGCGCAACAACTTCTGTGGGAGTGCTTCGCCGGGCACCTTCGGCATCACGAGGTAGGCGCCGATCCCGGGGTGCGGTTCGTCGCCGCTGCGGTCGATCACGTCGGGCACGGGCACGCCGACGCGGGCGGCCTCGTCGAAGGACGCCGCTTCCATGGCGATCCTGCGCGCGTCCTCGCGTCCCGGCGGGTCGCGGCGCAGGATCAACTCCCGGGTGTCGCCGGTGGCCGACACCGCGGTGATCGCCCACGTCTCGCGGCTCGCACCACCGGTGAGACGTTCGATGCGCCGCAGCGTCCAACTTCCGTCGAGTACCGACGAAAGACGCTTCGTCAGTTCGTTTTTCAATTCACCGCTGACGCCACCCACCGCGACCTCCCTGTTCGGTTTCCTGCGGTGGATACTCCCACGGTGATCGGCGGTGTGCGAGCACTTCCACCGCGACGTCGCGAAGTGTCAGGCCGCGAACCCCACCGCCCCGATGACCGGGATGATCGTCATGAAGACGATGGCGATGACGAAGAGCGTGATGGTGATCTTCTTGTCCCAGCGCGATCGCGTGCCCGTCGCGGCGAGCATGAAGAAGACGAACCCCACGCAGATCGATCCGATACCGATGACGACGGGTGTTTCCAACATGGCTCCATCATCGCCCATCA
This sequence comes from Rhodococcus sp. 5G237, assembly GCF_053764735.1. NCBI lineage: Bacteria > Bacillati > Actinomycetota > Actinomycetes > Mycobacteriales > Nocardiaceae > Rhodococcus > Rhodococcus sp. 5G237. The sequence continues at coordinate 160,426 of NZ_JBSNCD010000001.1, forward strand.
CCGGTTTGCACCGCGGTATCGGCTGTGAGAACAGCCGTGTGGTCTCAGGTACCTTCGGGGACACACGAGAGGGCTCGAGCCACCGCCGGTGCTTGCATCATTTTGCGGATCGCGGCGGCGAAGTTGGGAGCCTGTGCGTCTTCGAGACGAGCCACCAGGTTGAACGGTCGACCGAGTCTGCGGTGATAGGCGATCTGTTCGAGCAGCGCTTCACGGACAGTGGAGATTGCGTCCCGGTGGACGAGCATCAGGAAGTCGTCCGGGGTATAGACCTCGTAGCCGAGAAATTCGTCATGAGCTACCGCAAAGTCGTGAAATCCATTGTCGCTGGTGATGACATATTGGACGTCACCATGTTCGGCAGCGGCATGCAAGTGCGCGTCGTACTCGTCTGTATATGCCAGACCCGGATCGATTTCGTATCCCTTGATTCGGCCGTGTACGGCCACTCTGACGATGTTGTCCCGCACTCCCCCGATCTGACGATCGGAGAAGTGCGGGTGCTTCTTGCGCAGGTGATATACCAACTCCGCAAGAATGTCCTCGGTCCAACGCAGGTGGAACAATGGCGGACCGGACCTGTTGGCCAGCAGACAGAGCCAGTCCCTCAAAGTCCGCGAATACAGTACGTTCGCGTCCGGCAGCACGTTCGGCACTCGTGAACTCACGCGTGTGACAATAGGCTTCCTACCGCCACATACACATACGAGCCTCCCGACTGTCAGTAATCCAGTCCCTCGGCTTCTTCGAAGTCGCGCAGATCCTGCAATGCGGCCCTTTGTTGCTCGCGCAGCCGATCCCTGTAGGCGAGGACGTCCGCAGTATGGAGTCGCGTGTGGGTCCCGACCTTGTGTCCTGGGATCTGCCCTTCGCGGATCAGTTTCATCAGCGTCGGGCGAGAGATGCCGAGTAGATCCGCCGCTGATGTAGTGGTCAGCTCATCCGGCATCGAACCGATGGTTACCGTGCCACCCGCAGCGACGATCTGCACAACTTCGGTGAGGATTGCGGCCAGCTCGGCGGGAACCACCGACAGCAGATCCGCAGGGTTGAACGCTCCGGCCTGCGACACCTGATCCGATGTCACCGTCAGTGTCGTCTTTCCCACGCCGCGATCGATCACTGCGTCCATCGCTCACACCTCCTGCATCCACTCCGACCGTAACCACTTTCACTTATAAGTGCAACATATTTGTAGGGGGTGATACTCGCCCACCCGGGACGCCCAAACGGAGAGAGGCTGTGAAGCTTCTCGACAGTCCGAGCCGCCACAGCCGAGAGATCAATGCCGGAGGCCGGACCCCGGCCGGAAGGCTCCGTGGAAGGTCATCGGCACGTGGTGCTGCAGGTTCACCGCCGCGACCGGCCCGTCGCCCGGTCGATCGGCGCGCAGGACGACGAGTCTGCTGGTCCTGCGCGCGGGCCGGTGCTCGAGTGTCAGCAACCAGCCGTCGCCCTCGGCGTCGCCGCCCGGCGCGAAGAGCGGTTCGCAGACGGTGTCGCCGGTGGCGGCCGTGTATCGGCTCACGGCTCCGGCGCGATGATCGATCGTGGTGACCGAGTCGGGATCGCCTCCCGGGACCGATGCCGACGCCGTGTAGCTGTAGCAATGCTCGGTGGTGGCGAACCGTTGGTCGAGCTGGGGGAACTCACATCCGAGATCGTCGAGTTCGATGGTGGTGACGCGGCGGGTCCGGCGGTCGACGGACAGCCGGGTGAGGGTGCCCCCGAAGGCCGGCCCGGCGGACTCGCGATAGTTGCGCAGGTGCCTGTTCCACCCTTCCCAGCCATCGGCGGGATCGTGTGCGACGAGTTCGACGACAGTGCGGTCCCCGTCTTCATGGGCATTGGTGACGTGGAAATGGAACAGCGCATCGTGTTCGACGGTGGTCGGCCTGCCGCCGTCGCGCGGGACCAGGACGATGGTGGTGCCGAGTTCCGGTCGATAGGACAACGCATCGTCGAAGGGACGCAGACCCAGGGCGACCGGGAGCGGATTCCGGACCACCAACGGCCCGAGCACGAACACCAGGTGCCGTTCGGTCAACGCGAAGTCGTGGACGAATCCGAGTTTCGGGATCGGGACCGTCGCGAGTCCGTGGAGGCGACGGCCGCGATCGAGTCGATAGCAGCGGATCATCGGTCGCGGGAAGAAGTCGAGCCCGAAGTTGAACACCTCGCCCGTCGCGGGATCGGTCTTCGGATGCGCGGAGAACGCTCCGAGCCGTTTCAACGCGCCACCGAAGGATTCGGGTCCGTAGGTCTGCAGGGTCTCGGCGTCGAGCCGGTGCGGTCGTCCCCCTTCCCAGAGGGCGTAGAGCACGTCGTCGTGCAACAACACACTCGTGTTCGCGAGATTCTCAGGGAACCTCAGCGCGTTGGCGAGCGACCCGCCGATCCTCTGTGTACTGAATCCTTTTGCCGGACGACGTGTCTCGTTCGTCCTCGCGAAGCTCTTCGTCCGCACGTACCGATTCCGGTAGTGGACCCCCTCCGGCCCGATGTCGATGCGGGAGACCATGCCGTCACCGTCGAAGATATGACTCAAGGGATGACCGTCGACGTCGAGACGGCCGGGCCCGATCCGGTAGAGCGCGCCCCGCAGGCCCTCGGGGATCGCGCCCTCGACGTCGTCCAGGTCGTAGTCGAACTCCCGGTGCTGGGAGTCCCACGGTGACGCCCCGAGTTCCTGCGCTTGTTGTTCCGACGCCCCCGTTGCAACGGTCATATACCGACGGTCGCACAGATGAGACACATTGGGAAGAACTGTCTCATTGCCGTCCGCAACATCGGCGGATCAGCGATTGAGCTGTGTGATCCGCCCGGTCAGCAGCGTGGCGAACGCCGTCCACGCCGAGTACGGAGCCAGCGCAGCCCCCGCAGTCGGATTCGCCTCGGCCGTCCGGCGCGTCAGATCCGCGGTACTCGCGGCGAGCAGTGCGGCCACCACGGTGGCCGGCATCAACCGATGCCACTTGAAGAACACCCACGACCACGACGCGTTGAGCACGAGATTCGTGGCCAGAGCCGCGATGTAGTTGCGACGACCCACATAGTCGTCGGCATCGGTGTACTCGTCGATCGCGACGGCCGAGGTGACAGCGATATCGGCATACAGCGCCGTCCAGACGATCGGGAACGCCGCGGCCGGAGGCTGGAAACCGGGCTTGCGCAACTTGCGGTACCACCGGGAGTTCGTGTCCTGGGAGGCGATCGACCCGACGATCGCGGTGGTCGTGGTGGCAGCGGCGGTCGCGAGGACGGTACTGAGTCTCATGTCTGTCGGCTCCTGTAGAAGACGGTTGATCGTCGGCTACCCGAGCCGAAGGCGCACGAAACGGACACCTCGGTAGGGTGGCGGGCCGGGAGGTCGACATGAGTGGATTGCAGCAGGTCGGCGACGGGGTCTGGGCGTTCGTGCGCACACCCGGCAGCTGGGGCGAGGCCAATACCGGGTTGGTCGTCACGCCGGGAACGGCGTCGCTGGTCGTCGACACCGCATGGGACGTCGCGTGGGCGCAGCGCATCGCCGAGGCGCAGGCACCGCTGGTCGCGGATGCTCCGATCACCGACGCGGTGAACACCCACAGCGACGGCGACCACTGGTGGGGCAACGACACGCTGCCGCCCGACGCGCGGATCACCACCAGCGCCGCCGCACTGGACGGGATGCGCGAGGATCTTCCACCGCGCGCCCTCACCGTGCTGGCCGCCACGGGCTCCCTGATCCGGCGCGTCCCCGGTCCCATCGGTGCGGCCGGTGCCTATATGGCGCGGGTGCGCGGCGGTGCCCGATTCCCGCGCCGCACCCCGCGGATGCCCGACACGACCTTCGCGACCGCCACCTCCCTGGACATCGGCGGTCGCACGATCGAACTCGAGCAACTCGGACCGTGCCACACGGCCGGCGACCTCGTCGTCCGCGTGGCCGACGCCGGGGTCGTCTTCACCGGCGACCTGCTGTTCATCGGGTCGACACCGATCCTGTGGCACGGCCCGCTCGACAACTGGCTATCGGCGCTCGACCGTCTGCTCGGATGGGACGCCGCGGTGTACGTACCCGGCCACGGACCGACCTGCGGCGCGACGGAGATCCGAGCACTGCGCGACTACTGGCTGTGGCTGGGCGACGCCGCCCGCGACCATCACCGGGCCGGACTCACCCCGCTCGAGACAGCACGGAAACTCGTGCGCACGAGAGACTTCGATGCGTGGCGCCAGTGGGAGTCGCCGGAACGCATCGCGCTGAGCCTGAGCACGCTGTTCGACCAGTGGAACGGCAACCCACCGGCACCACCCACCGTCACACGTCGCGCCGCAGCCTTCATCGCAGCCGAAACACTGCTGCGTGAAGGAGCATTCGAGACGTCCTGACCGTCGATCAGGACAGGTGCTTCGGCTCCGGGGTCGTCTTGTGCGACCAGTCCGACCCCACGGGCGCGGTTCCGAGCGCGTCCGGGCACTCGTCGCGTCCAGCGGGCGCCAGGGAGATCACGATCGACTTGTAGGTGGGGCAGTTGCTCTTCAGCGCAGTCGAATCGAGCGGGACGAGAGGGTTGGTCTCCGGGTAGTAGGCGGCAGCGCTGCCCCGTGGCAGGTCGTATTCGACGATCCGGAACCTCTTGGCGCAACGGTCACGGTCGTCGCCGTCCCATCGTGTGAACAGATCGACGAAGTCTCCGTCGTCGAAACCCAGTGCGGCGATGTCGTCCCGGTGCATGAACACCACACGACGGCCGCCCGCGATCCCGCGATAGCGGTCGCTGAGGCCGTAGATGGTGGTGTTGAACTGGTCGTGGCTGCGCATCGTCTGCAGCAGAAGATGACCCGGCGGTACCTGAACCACCTCCACCGGCGAAACCGCGAATTCCGCCTTGCCCGAATCGGTATCGAAGGACCTGGTATCTCGGGGAGGGTGCGGCAGGATGAATCCTCCCGGACGCCGGACGTTGACCTCGTACCCCTCACAACCCGGGACGACGCGGGAGATGCGCGATCGGATGTTCGCGTAGTCGTCGCGCATCGCCTTCCAGTCGATCCCGTAGCGGTCACCGATCGTGGCCTCGGCGATGCCCGTGATGATCGCGACCTCCGAACGCACCTGTTCGCTGGGCGGTTTCAACGGCCCTCGGGAGGCGTGGACCGCGCACGTCGTGTCCTCGACCGACACGAACTGCGGTCCGGATGCCTGGACGTCCTTGTCGGTGCGCCCGAGCGTCGGAAGAATCAATGCCGTTCTACCGCAGACCAGATGGGAACGGTTGGGTTTCGTCGAGATGTGCACCGTCATGTCGATTCCGGCTATCGCCTCGGCGGTGACGCCTGTGTCCGGCGCCGCCTGCACGAAGTTGCCACCGAGGCCGAGGAAGAACCGCACCTTGCCGTCGCGCATCGCCTTGATCGAATCGACGGTGTCGTAACCGTTCTCGCGAGGCGGATCGAAACCGAACTCCTCCTCGATCGCGTCGAGGAAGCTCTGCGGCGCGCGTTCCCAGATCCCCATCGTGCGGTCGCCCTGGACGTTCGAATGTCCGCGCACAGGCATGAGCCCGGCACCGCGCTTGCCGATGTTACCCTGCGCGAACGCGAGATTGCAGATCTCCTTGATGGTCGCGACGGCGTTGCGGTGCTGGGTGATACCCATGGCCCAGCAGAAGACCGTTGCCTGCGAGCGTCGCAGCATCTGAGCGGCTTCGGTGATCTGCTGTCGCGACAGGCCGGTCGCGGCGACCACCTCGTCCCAGTCGATGTCCCGGACATGTTCGACCCATTCTTCGAATCCCTGGGTGTACTGCTGCACGAAGTCGTGGTCGAGCGCGTCCCATTCGACGAGCAGCGACCCGAACGCCTGCAGCAGCGCGAGGTCCCCGTTGACCTTGATCGACAGATGCAGGTCGGACAGATCCGTTCCCCGCCCGAGCACGCCGCGCGGCGTCTGCGGGTTACGGAAGTTGACCAGGCCCGCCTCGCGCAGCGGGTTGATCGTCAGGATCTTCGCGCCGTTCTGCTTGGCCTCTTCCAGTGCGGTGAGCATGCGCGGATGGTTGGTGCCGGGGTTCTGCCCCTGCAGGATGATCAGCTCGACGTTGTGCACGTCGTCGAGCGTCACGCTGGCCTTGCCGATGCCGATCGATTCCTGCAGCGCGATGCTCGTGGACTCGTGGCACATGTTGGAGCAATCGGGCAGGTTGTTGGTCCCGAACGCCCGCGCGAACAGCTGGTACACGAAAGCGGCCTCGTTCGATGCACGCCCGGAGGTGTAGAAGGTGGCCTGATCGGGACTGTCCAGCGACTTCAGCTGCTCGCCGATGAGGGAGAAGGCCTCCTCCCATTCGATCGGGGTGTAGTGCGTGGCACCGGGCCTCTTGACCATCGGATGCGTGATGCGGCCCTGCTTGCCGAGCCACAGTTCACTGTGGGCAGCGAGCTCGGCGATGCTGTACCGCGCGAAGAACTCGGGATCGGCGCGTCGCTTGGTGCCCTCCTCGGCGACGGCCTTGGCACCGTTCTCGCAGAATTCAGCGATCTTGCGATGACCGGGATCCGGGTCGGGCCACGCACAGCTCGGGCAGTCGAACCCTTCGGCCTGGTTCAGCTCGAGCAGCGTCTCCGCTGAACGCACCAGCCCCATCTCCTCGAGGGATCGCTTCATCGCCACGGCGACGCCGGTGACGCCGGCGGCGGCCTTCTTGCGGTCTCCGACCTCGAGGTCGGCCTCGTCGTAGTCGGACTGCAGGTCGCTCTTCTGCATTCGCTCACCTCTCACCGAGCACAGTTCTGCGCGGCGGGTACCCGTGGTGTCCGCCCCTCGAAACCCCCGATCGGTTCCCGCTCCGAGGCCGCCGATGGGACGTACCCTCGGAGAATGGGTTGGTCGAAAACGCTCGGTATCCCGGCCGCTGCGGCGGCCGCCGTCGGTGCCTACGATCTTGTGCAGAAACGACATTCGCTGCTGCGGAACTTCCCAATTCTCGGGCATGCGCGTTACGTCCTGGAGTCGTTGGGCCCCGAACTGCGGCAGTACATCACGACGAACAACGACGAGGAACGTCCGTTCAATCGCGACCAGCGCAGATGGATCTACGCGTCGTCGAAGAACGTCACGAACACCTTCGGTTTCGGCAGCGACAACGACATCGAGTACACCGACGGGTACACGATCATCAAGCACCGCACCTTCTCGGACCTGCCGCCGTCGGCCGCTCCTCACGGTGGTGAGAAGGTCTCCATTCCGTCCGCGAAGGTCCTCGGCGCCGCGCGCGGGCGTGCCCGTGCCTTCCGTCCCGGATCGTTCGTCAACATCTCCGCGATGAGCTTCGGCTCGCTGTCCGGTGCCGCCGTGGAGGCACTCAACCGAGGTGCCGGCGCGGCCGGGTGCCTGCAGAACACCGGCGAAGGTGGTTTGACGAACTACCACCGCAACGGCGGAGAGTTGATCTTCCAGATCGGCACCGGCTACTTCGGGTGCCGCGACGAGGACGGCCACTTCGACCTCGCACGGCTGAAGCGGGTCGTCGAATCGGCACCCATCCGTGCTCTGGAGATCAAACTCAGCCAGGGCGCCAAGCCCGGACTGGGCGGACTACTCCCCGGAGCCAAGGTCACGCCGGAGATCGCCGAGGTCCGCGGAATCCCCGTCGGCAAGGATTGTGTGAGCCCCTCCCGGCACACGGAGTTCCACGACATCGACAGTCTGCTCGACTGGGTCGAACTACTCGCCGCCGAGACGGGCCTTCCCGTCGGGATCAAGTCCGCCGTCGGCGACACGACCTTCTGGGACGAACTCACTCGGCGGATGAGCGAGACCGATCGCGGCGTCGACTTCGTCACCATCGACGGCGGCGAAGGCGGAACCGGCGCAGCACCATTGGTGTTCGCCGACGCGGTCTCCCTGCCGTTCCGCAGCGGCTTCGCGCGGGTCTACGCGACGTTCGCCGAAGCCGGTCTGACCGACGACGTCACCTTCATCGGCGCCGGCAAACTCGGTCTACCCGACAACGCGGTGGTCGCGATGGCACTCGGCTGCGACATGGTCAACGTCGCACGCGAACCGATGTTCTCGATCGGATGCATCCAGGCACAGAAATGCCACACCGACCGCTGCCCCACCGGGGTCGCCACCCAGAACCGCTGGCTCACCCGAGGACTCGACGTCCCGTCGAAGGCCGACCGCGTCGCCGACTACATCGAAGCCCTACGGCGCGATGTGTTCAAGATCGCGCAGGCGACCGGGGTCGTACATCCCGGCCTGATCACCGTCGACGACATCGAGATCGCCGACGGCAACCGGCACGCGGTCACCCTGCGCGAGATGTACGGCTATCGAGACGGATGGGGACTGCCGTCGCAGGCGGACCGGGAGGAGATCACGCGGCTGATGACCGCGGAAGCGGTGACGACGCCGGGTGGGACGGAGGCGTCGACGGCGACATCGTAATCACTTGTGGATCAAGCAATCGAAAGCACCCCGACGGATAAGATCTCGTTATATCAACTAGCAACTTCAAGCACGCGTATATCGACTTCTCAACAACCAATATGATGGACAATCGCGGTTATCCATGATTATCGCAATGGCGGAACTGCGCGAAGATGACCGTGTTCATCAGCGCCATCCTGTGACTTGAAGGACTCCACGTCGAGAGGCCGTCAAGCCCGCTGGGCACGTGCGAGTTGCTACCCCGCAGGAATCCTCTGGGGTCGGAGAACCCGGGTTCTGGACCACTGTGCGTGATGGTGTGACACTGCGACTCAGTGTAGGGATCCCGGCAATTCCGCCTGGCAGACTTCGACCATGGACCGGAACCGAGGCACCGGAATTCTGCACCCAACAAGGTATTTCGTCGTTGGTCAGTGGTGATGCGGAGGCCGATGTGTACGCCCCGTGAAGGTTGCCGACCCGGGCGCTGCTCTATACCGATCGGTTCGTCGACCTGAGCGCCGCCGGCTTCAGTCCCGCCACCGCGGCCGAGCACACCCTGGCCGTGCAGGTCCCGGCCGACCCGACGCTGTGGCGCACCGGCGGCGCCGACGCCGCCGAAGCGGCCGAAGCGGCCGATCATGTGCTCGCCGTGGCCCAACAGAAGGCCGCCCCATGAGTGATGTGACCGAGGTGGAGATCCTCGCCGCGGCCGATGCCACCTTCCACACCGCGCTGCTCGCCCGTGGCTATCGGTTGGTGACCGGCAACCACTACGAGGCGCCCTCCGGGGACGACACTCCCCTGTCGGTGGATCTCCTGGTTCCCGGCACCGGCGGTGGCCGACTCGAACGCATCAAGTACGCCGGGCGCGGCTTCGATGTCATCCCCGGTTGACTCTCGCGCTCGCCTCCGATCCGATGCAGGTGCGGGTGCGGGCACGCCTGACGACCGGCGAGACCGTGCGTTTCGGATCTCCCCCCCGAGCAGGGGTTGACCACCATGCAGGTCCTCGAACTCGCCCGCATCCCGAGACTCGATGCACCCCGTGCACCTTTCTTCGGGAGCCAGTCGATCTTCTCGACATCGTGCGTGCTGTGCGTGCTGTGCGTGCACGCACAGCACGCAGGGGGATGACTCGGTTCAGCATCCCGGAATCCGAATGATTTCTGCAGGTCACCCTGCTCCGTCCGCCACCGCTCGACCCCGGGAATACCTCGTCTTCGGGTCGTGGTGTGCTGAGCGGATCGGGGGCGTCTTCGTGTCCCCCGGGCTCAACCCAGTTGCCTTCACGGATTTCCGTTCGGCTGGAACCGTGCTGCACCTTTCGCCGAGAGGCGACCGAACCCACCCGATCCTTCTTCGTTTCCACCCGGCATCGACATCCCTGCGGCGGTACAGACCGCGGGCTTGCCACCCGACTGATGTCCCCGGATCGGGACGCAAGAGACGATCGCGATTCCGCACGCCGAGGGCGTGCGTGATCGTTCCTGGGATCCTTGTGCCCGGAGCCAAAGGATCCGGGCACAAGGAGGGTGCCGCTCCGAGGGGTGAGCTGAACACCCTGAAACCTGCCACCTTCACCAGATGACAAGTCCGGTGCTGTAGCCCGAGGGGGAGTGAGCTACAGCGCGACCACACCTTGCGAGGGGATGAAAGTGTGGTCGTTTACCGAGCGTACAAAACCGGCAAATCCACCTGGTTCTTCACCCGAAGCCTTCACCCCGAAATTCCCTCCTCCGAATGTCACCGGGCCAAGAGCACGGTCGACAACATCGGTTGCCGCAGCGAACCGGTGTCGGAGCCGGCCGACACATCGGCGTGACGGGCGATCCGGGCGTACTCGACCGAACGTGCCGTGCGGGACAACCAGTCCTGATGGGCTACCGACCACGTCTGGACTGTGGCCGGGTCGGTGCGGGAAGCGGCTGACGGGACAACACTCCTCAGACCCGATACGGATCCCCACGGAGGGGAACCCCGATGTCTGAAGTCAAACCGTGTACTCGCCGGTCGTGAGGGAAGTGGTGATCGTTGATGGGGTGACGTACCCCGCTGCCGGCCGGCAGCGGCACACGGTCTCGATTCGGCGCAGCGCTTCGGCCAGAACATCGTAGGAGGCCGCGAAGGACAGTCGAACGCGGCCCTCACCTCCCGGACCGAAGACCTCCCCCGGCGTTACAGCGACCTGAGCCTCCTCCAGCAGCCAGGAAGCCGTGTCGACACCGGTTCCCACGCCGAGTTCTTCGACGGAAGGAAATGCGTAGAATGCCCCTTCCGGCAGGGCGCATCGAATTCCGGGAATCCTGTTGAGACCGTGCACTACAAGGTTGCGGCGCCGTTCGTATTCACGAGTCATGTCAGTGACGGCTTCTTCTGTTTCGGTGAGGGCAGCCAGCCCTCCACGCTGAACGAAGGAACTTGCACACGACACGGTGTGTTGGTGAACTTTCAGCAGTTGCTGTATGGCGAAAGAGGGTCCGGCGACATACCCGAGTCTCCACCCGGTCATGGCGTACCCCTTGGAGAATCCGTTCACAGTGAATGTGCGGGCTCCCGCCTTCGGATGCGCTGCGAGACTGCGGTGACGGTAGCCGGAGTAGATGACTTTCTCGTAGATCTCGTCGGAGATGATGAAGAGGTCGTGTCTTTCGGCGAATTCGGCGATCGTCTCGACTTCTCGGACAGTCAACACGTTCCCGGTCGGGTTGTTCGGCGTGTTCACCAGGATCGCCCGAGTTCGGGAGTTGACCGCCGCCTCCAGCGCTCCCTGGGTCACGCGGAAGGCACCGTCGCGCGCTTCCAACGGGACCTTCGCAATCGAGCCGCCGGCCAAGGACACCATGGACTCGTAGCTCACCCACCCCGGTGTCATGATCATCAGTTCGTCTCCAGGATCGAGAACGGTCATGATCGCAGCGAACAGAGCGTGTTTCGCCGAGGGGGTCACACAGATTCCGAACTCGGGATCGACGATCACCCCGTTGTCGGTGCGCAGTTTGTCGGCGATCGCGGCCCTGAGTTCGGGTACACCGCTGCTCGACGTGTAGTGGGTGAATCCGTCGTGCAGAGCTCGGACAGCTTCATCGACCACCGCCGCGGGAGTGTCGAAATCGGGCTCTCCCCCAGTGAGATCGATGATGTCGGTGCCGGACGCACGCATAGTGCGGATCCTGTCTGCCAACTCGACGGTCGATGACGACGCCAGTGCAGCAACCCTGTGCGCAACACGCATTTCAGATCCGTTCCCTTCCCTCGGACGTCACGACTTCGCTCTCAGGAACCCCAACGTCTCGATGCTGCCGCGGCACTTCGGCCGGCAAGAAATCCGAAGGTCATTGCTACAGCGATCGGAGAACCACCGGACGGGTAGAGGTGTCCGAAGACACCGGCTGCCACGGTTCCTGCAGCGAACAGTCCCGGAATCGGGACACCCTCGTGTCGAAGTACTTCGCCACACGAGTTGATTCGAGGACCACCGGTGGTGGTGAGTGTTCCTGGATGAAGGCGGAGCGCGTAGTAGGGCGCCGTCTCGACCGGGGCCAGGGCGCGCCGGCCGAACGTCGGGTCCGTCCCCTGCTTCGCGAAGTCGTTGTACTCCGCGACCGTTGCCGTCAAGGCTGTGGCGTCGACGCCGATCCGCTGCGCGAGTGCGTCGAGATCGCTCGAAGGGTGCAGCCAGTCCGGGTCGGGCCCACCGGGGGCAGCGGACAGCACCGCGATCCGGGAACGGGCAGTGGAATCGAAGATCAGCCACGAGGCACCGAGATTGGGGAGCCCGGGCCCTCGCGTGTCGTGATTGCCGAAGACCTTCGGAAAGTCGTTGTAGCGGGTGTGTTCGTTCACGAACCGCTCACCGTGAGCATCGACGATCAGCGAGGCCGCATGGGTGCGGATCGGCAGGCCCGCCTGGGCAACCGGTTCGCCCGCCTCGGTCAGCGCCGGGTCGTATGCGACGACCGTGCCGAAATACGACCGCATGTTCGCCACCGACGCGCCGGCCTCGAGCACCATTTTCAGTCCGTCGCCGGTGTTGGTGGATGCACTGACGGGCACGACGTCGTATCCGATGAAGCCGCGCACCGATTCGGAATCCCACTCGAAACCGCCGCTGGCCAGGACGACAGCCTGCCGCGCACCGAGGTCGACGCCGCAGGATCGCACGCCGACCACGTCGTCCCCCGCGATGATCAGTCCGTCGACAGGGCTGGAGGCGCGGACGACCACCCCGCGATCCAGAAGTCCCCGCAGCAGTCGTGCCACCAGTGCGACGCCCTTGACGCGCACGTCGGCGGCCGTGCGCCGCGCGATCTCCGCCGCCAGTTCGTCGGGGTCCTGCCGAGTGCGTTCCTCGGCGTGAGTCGTTCTCTCCCCCAAGATGTTCAGGGTGGACCGCACCGGTAGAGCATCGGCATGGTCGGGCAGCTCGTCCCGAACGGGAAACGGCAGTGCCTCGACCGCGCGGCCACCCGACGTTCGTCCCGGTATCTCCTCGAGGTGCAGGTAGTAGTCGGGGAAGCCCGGGATCGCCGCCATCTTCAGTGGCGTGTGCTGTTCCAGATAGTCCAGCATCTGCGGCGCCGTATCGACGAAGACGTCGATCAGTTCCGGGTCCGGCACGTCGTCACCGGCCAGGGCCTTGATGTAGGCGAGGGCATCGGCCCGGGAGTCGGTACCGCCCAATTCGCCGACGTGACCGTTGGCCGGGATCCACGCCGCTCCTCCCGACAGCGCGGTGGTTCCCCCCAATCGGGCGCTCTTCTCGAGCAGCAGCACGGAGGCGCCTCCGTCGGCGGCCATGGTGGCCGCGACCAGACCCGCCGCACCACTTCCTACGACGACGACGTCGAACACTTCCTGCCACGGATGGGTCGCGGCATCGTCGATCAGTCGGTTGCGCACGAGACGGTCTCCTTCGCCGAAATCCGTGGTTGCGCAAGGGCGACGGATGCCCCGGCGCGTCGTCCGAAGAAAGTGCAGTCGCCCAGCGATGCACCACTGACATATCCGGTGGCCGGGATACCCGACGTGATGCGACCGGCCGCGTAGAGCCCGGGCACGGGCGCACCGTCGTGGTCGAGCACCGTCCCGTCCGGGGTGGTCTTCAATCCGCCGAGCGTGAAGGTGCGGAATCGTCCGCTCGCGTCGATCGCCGCGAACGGTGATCGCAGGGGCGCGAGCCAACGCGGCGACTTTCCGAAGCGTTCGTCGTGCCCGGTTTCGGCGGCGCGGTTGTAGGCGGCCACGGTGTCGGCGAGGGCGCCGGCCGGCAGACCTGTTTCCTCGGCGAGTTCCTCGATGGTTTCGGCGACGAATCCGGGTTGGACAGGACCGCGGAATTCCTCTGCGGCGTCGAAGATCTCCTCGTCGAGGATCAACCACACCCGTCCGTCCTGACGGAACAGTCCGTGCTGTCCGACGCGGCCGAGATAGGCGTCCTCGTTGATGAAGCGCTGCCCCGAAGCGTTGACGAGTACGCCCGGTTTGACCAGAGCCGGCGGTACCGAGAACGCGGCTTCACCGGCGTCCATGCGCACCGTCGCCGCGCCCACTGCCATGGCCGCGCGGAGAACCGATCCGTCGTTGTCCTCCACGCCCAGCTTGTCGGTGCCGACCAGCGCGGGCGCGTGATCGGCGAGCAACCGTTCGTCGTAGATGAACCCACCGGCGGTGAGAACGACCCCGCGACGGGCCGCCAGCAACAGGTCCTTACCGAACCGGCGGGCGAGGACCCCCACCACCGCTCCGTCGTCGTCGACGACGAGCCGTCGCACCCGGGTGTTGTTGCTCTGCTCGACACCGAGTTCGGTGGCGCGACGCGCGAGCACCTCCATCAACAGGAAGCCTCCGGCGCTGCCGTGCCGCGACGCCGACGGCGCAGCAGGGCAGTGACCGCGAGGTGCCGGTTTCGCGAGGCCGGCGAAGGGCGCGGCGTCCTCGCCTCCGGAGAACATCAGGCCGTCGTCGTTCCACGGTTCGGCAGTGGGAGCCGACCAGAAGGACGGCTTGAACGGCACACCGCAGTCGACGAGCCAGTCGTAGTGCGCCACACTGCCTTCGCAGTAGATCCGCACCTTCTCCTCGTCGGCGTGCGGCCCGCAGGCCGCCATGAGGAAACGGGCCATCTCCTCGGGCGAGTCCTCGAATCCGCAGGCCTGTTGCAGGGCTGTGCCACCGCCGAGATAGATCAGGCCGCCGGACATCGCCGAGGTGCCGCCGGGTTCACCGGCGGCTTCCAGGGCGAGAACCTCGGCCCCCGAGACGCGGGCCTCGATCGCAGCCGAGACACCGGCGGCACCGCATCCGACGACGATGACGTCGACCTGCCGGTCCCACTCGGTGATCTCGGATGCCTTCAGAGCTGCGAAGTCGTTCACCGGACTCCTCGTGGTCGGGTCAGTCGGACGAAGGCAGCGGCTGCGGGGGACGTTCGGGCAGAACCCGATCCCCGAGACTCAGAGAGCCCGGTCCCGCCGAGGTGCACACGACCTCCAGGCCGGTCTCCTCGTCCCAGTACCGCTTCCCGATGATCGTGCCCTGGTCGTAGCCTGCGGCGGGGCCCGGACGCGAGTCCACGTCGGTGCCGGCGGCCACCATCGCGGTGCCACCGCATTTCAGGTCGATATCGGAGGACGGTCCCTTGACCACCACGATCGACGTTGCACATACCGCGCTGACGTAGCGCTGGCCGGATCGAACTTGCATCATCTACCTCCGTTTCACGCCACGGACGTGGCGACTGGGCGGGTCAGGAACTCCATGACCACGCGCTCGAACTGCTCGCGCTTCTCCGTCATCGCCCAGTGACCGCAGCCCGAGAAGACGTGCAGTTCCACTTCGCGCATCTGACGCAACGGAAGCCACGCCATCTCGAGCGGGGTCACGCGGTCGTCGCGGCCCCAGGTGATCAGCGTCGGCGCAGCGATCTTCGGCACCTGCGCCCACAACGGGATCTCTTCGGTGGGGCGCTTGCTCTTGCCGCCGACGTGCGAGAAGAACAGGCGCAGCCATTCGATGGCGCCGGGTTCGGTGGCGTTGCGCCAGCGTTCCTCGATCAGTTCCTCGGTGATGAACGCCTTGTCGCTGACCATCGTCTTCATCCACGCCACCAACTTCTCGCGGGTGGGGTCCTGGGCGAATTCGACGAGGCGGCCGAGCCCCTCCGGCGGGGACGGCGACAGGATCGCCGCGCCGACGCCGCCCGGTCCCATCAGAACGAGCTTGCCGAGACGGTCGGGATGGTCGAGAGCGAAACGTGCTGCGACGCTGCCGCCCATCGAGTTACCGAGGACGTGCGCCTTCTCGATTCCCAGTTCGTCGAGCAGGGCCGCGATAGCATCCGACGAAATCCGATGGTAGGGGCGGTCCATCTCGGGACGAGGGCTCGCGCCGAAGCCGGGCTGGTCGGGAATGATCGTCCGGAAGTGTTGCGAGAACAAGGGCAGGTTCGCACCGAAGTTGCCCCACCCCGAGACACCGGGGCCCGAGCCGTGCAGCATGACGAAGGCTTCACCCTCGCCGGCGATGTGGTAGCTCAGCGGGGTGGGGCCGTCGAAGGTGCGCCGGGTTCCCTCGCGGGTGATGTCTACCGTGTCCAGCATCTGGTCTCCTATCGAGGTGGGCGGGAAGTTCAGGAAGCAGTAGGGGCTGCGTCGACGATGGGAAGCAGCACCGCCGAGGCCGCAACTCCCCCGCACCGAACGGTCTGGGTGCGCACGGCGCCGTCGATCCCCCCGACGATGGGGTGACGTGGCGAGGAGCTACCGGCGATGTGCACCCGGATGCGGTGCCCGGCCCGGAACCGCTGGGCGGTCGCGCCGAGGCTGATCCGTATCGGAGCCTCTGCCGTGGCTGCACCTGCCCGAACGTGCAGGTAGCCGTCGCAGACGTTGTAACTGCGACCGTCCGGGTGGACGTCGCTGACGGTGATCGAGTAGTCGGCATCGACCGCGCTGCCGTCCACCCACAGTTCGGCGTCGACCCAGCCGATGACGTCGAGGTCCTCGGTCAGTTCGGGGCCGGTGAAGACGAGCACGTCGTCCCTCTGCTGCACCTCGGTCTGTTCGATCGGTCCGGCCGGGCAGACCGCCTCCGGGGTCATGTGGGCGCCACCGGAGGTGGGCACGGGGTCGGTGGGATCGTGCTGCCAGCTGTCGGCGACTTCCCGCTCGGGTGCATCCCACGACAGCGTCCCGTCCTGTCGGGCGGCGGTACCGTTGCCGACGAGATGCAGGCGACGCGTCTGCGCCTCTGCCGGGGGCCACTGCGAGTAGTTGCGCCAAGCGTTCTCACCCATCATGAACAACCGGACCCGCTCGGGGTACGGCCATGTCGCGGGTTCGCCTGCCAGAGCGCTGCGGAAGAATCCGATCTGGAGGTTGTCCATGTCGAACATCGCGCTCGTCCCGAAGTAGAGATCGCCGATTTTCAACTGGCCGAGCGTACTTCCTCGGGGAACGCGGTGCGCCCACGGGCCCATCAGCAGGAACTGCTGGTCGCGTACGGATTCGGGGGCTCGGCTCGTCATTCCCTCGAAGTTGCGGAGCGTCCCCACGTGCGCCTGGTCGTACCAGGAGCTCAGGTGAAGGACCGGTACGGAGACGTTCGGGTACGACGATTCCACCGAGAGCGAGGTCCAGACCTCGGAGGTGGGATCGTCGGCGGCGGCCCAGTCGAAGAAGAACGGCGCGATGTCTCCCAGGACCGTCTCGCGCAACTTCTCGATCGGTGCGGTCCTGGCCCAGGGTGCCAGGTCGTTGACCGCTTCGCGGGCCTCCCGCGCTGCGGACGGGCGCAGCTCGCCACGCTTGATCATCCGGTGAGCGATTCCTCCGCCCAGCGCGTTGAGCGAAACACCCAGCAGCGCGCCGAGTTCGAAGGCGCCGCCGCGGTAGCTGCGTCCCTCGAAGTAGTCGCTGCTGGCCTGGAAGGGTGCCAGTGCCATCAGTCCTTCGGGGGATCGCTTGGCAGCCTGCCAGGCGGCCGCGGCCATGTACGAACTGCCGTACATGCCGATGGCACCGTTGCACCAGGGTTGCGCTCGCACCCACGCCACCGCGTCTTCACCGTCCTGGGCTTCGGCGGTGAAGGGGTAGAAGTCGCCGTCGGAGCGCCCGCGTCCCCGGACGTCCTGCACCACGACTGCGAAACCGGCGGAAGCGGCTTTGATCGGGTCGAGCACGACCCACAGGCCGGGGTTGAAGTCCTTGCTGTACGGCGTGCGCTGCAGCAGCGTCGGGAAGGGTCCTTCGCCGGCGGGTCGATAGAGATCGGCTCGCAGGATCGTGCCGTCTCGCATCGGCACTTCGACGTTCCGCTGAACGATCAATTCCGCAGTGTGCGTTCCCATGTGAGGAAACATAAAAGTCGAAAGGCCGTGCCGACAGAGGTCTGTGCCGGGGGATGGGACCGGATTCTGCTACCGACCGCATCCCCCGGGCACCGTGTCCTTCGGTCAGACGTAGCCGCCGTCGAGACGCATCACTGCTCCCGTGGCGAAGCTCGATGCGTCGCTGGCGTAATACAGTGCTGCGCCGATGATCTCCTCCGGCCGGCCGCCGCGTTGCAGTGCCATGGTCCGCTGTGCGCGTTCTTCGAATTCCTCCATGTCCCATGCCTCGGATACCTCGGTCAGGAACGGGCCGCACAGGATCGCGTTGACCCGAACCTCCGGGCCGAAGGCATGGGCGAGGCCTTCGGTGATCGCGTTCAGTCCTGCCTTCGCAGCCGCATACGGAAGAGCGTGCGGACGCGGCTTGATCGACTGGGTGGAGGTGATGTTGATGATCGAACCACCGCGGCCTTCGGCCATCCTGGTCCCGGCCAGCACCGAGAGCCGGAACGGGCCTCGCAGGTTGACGCCGATCACCTTGTCGAACAGCGCCGCCTCGACCTTGTCGAGGCTCGGATACAACGGCGAGAGCCCGGCATTGTTGACCAGCACATCGAGTTGGCCGTACCGCTCGTGCACCGCGTCCATCAGGTCGTCGCATTGCGACCAGTCGCTCACGTTGCAGGCATAGGCACCGGCGTCGACGCCGTAGGTGTTGCGCAGTTCCGCCGCGGTTTCCTCACAGGCCTCGATCTTGCGGCTGGCCACGATCACGTTCGCGCCCCGTGCCGCGAAGGCGTGTGCCATCTGCAGGCCCAGGCCGCGGCTGCCCCCGGTGATCAGCACCGCCTTGTCGCGAACGTCGAACAACGGGTCGGTCTGTACGGGTGAGGAGGTCGTGGTCACGAGACGATTCTTTCTGCGCGGCGGAACAGGGCTTGGCTCATCCGGTGGAGTCGGGCGCCAACGGCCGGGTCGGCCAGTCCCGCGCACGAACGAGCGTGGGTTCCTTCGAGGATGACGCCGATCTTGAAGCAGGCGAGCACGATGTACCAGTCCACCGCGCTCACGTCGAGAGTGCTGGTGGCCCGGTACCTGTTCACGAGTTCGTCGGCGAGGGGCAGACCTTCGGTCCGGTAGATGGGGCCGGCGGTCCCGATGGGTTCCTCGGCCGACGGCCAGGTCGCGAGGAATCGGCCCAGGTCGAGTAGCGGATCGCCGATGGTTGCCATCTCCCAGTCCACCACGGCCAGGACACGTGCATCGTCCTCGGAGAAGATGAGATTGGCGAGGTGGTAGTCACCGTGCATGATGCCGGGTCGGAAGAATGCGGGCCGGTTCTCCCCGAGCCAGGTCACGATGCGGTCGAGTCCCGGGAGTTCGACGCCCTCGTAACCGTCCAGTGCGCTGAACGACTCGAGTTCCCGCAACCATCGAGGCACCTGGCGTTCCAGAAATCCTTCCGGTTTACCGAACTCTTCGAGGCCCACACTCCGGTGGTCCAGATTGCCCATCGTCGCGAGCACGTCCATCGCATGGAAGGCGAGATCGCGCCTGAGGTCACGGGAATCGGCGAAACGTGGAGGAACGACGACGGCCGGATTGAACCCGTCGACCATGTCCATGACGTAGAAGACCCATCCGGTGACATTGTCGTCGGTACATGCGGCGACCAGGCCGGCATGGGGAACGTCGGTGCCATTCAGCGCCCGGAGGATCTCGATCTCTCGCAGCAGCACCGAATTGCTGCTCTTGCGCAGATGCAGCGGTGGGCGACGAAGGACGAGGTCGCGACCCGCATGGGAGTAACGGATGAGGATGTTCTGGGTGCCACCGGCGAGTACTTCGACGCGACTGTCCTCGTCCGGTCCGATACCACGCTCGCGGAGCCAGTCGGCGAGCCGATCCCAGTCGGCCAGACGCGGATCCTGGTCTTCACTCGAGAATCCCGCGGTGTCGGGCGACGGCAGTCCGGTCCGGCTCATGCCGCCATCCTGTTCACCATGTGTCGGGCCGCGAGATAGCCGAAGACCATGGACGAACCGATCGGGGCGCCGGGACCCGGATAGCAGGAACCCGTCCACGACGCCATGATATTTCCGGCGGCGTACAGACCCGTGATCGGCTCGCCCGATTCGTCGAGTACGCGAGCATGCGGGTCGGCGCGTAGCCCGCCTTTGGTACCCAGATCGCTGAGCACCATCGGCAAGGCGTAGAACGGCCCCTTTTCCAGTGGGGAGAGTGCAGGGTTCGGGTACACGTCGGGATCGCCGAAGAACGCATCGAACGCATTGTTGCCGCGACCGAACTCCTCGTCGATACCGGTTTCGGCGAATTTGTTGAACCGCTCCACGGTCTCGACGAAATTGTCCGCGGGTATCCCCAAGGAACTTGCGAGCTTTTCGAGCGTGTCTTCGCGATACGCGAAGCCACCCGCAAGCCACTCTTCCGGAACCGGCGCACGGGGCGGCACACCATTGAGACCGTAACGGTCCACGTACGACTGATCGACAATGAACCAGGCGGGCAATGTCAAGGTGCCGTCGAGCACGCCGGCGCGAAACGCCCGCCCGATCCGGTCGTAGGGTAGCGATTCATTGCAGAAGCGACGTCCGTCCTGATTGACGACGATCGAGCCAGGGTGTCCACGTTCCCGGACACGGAAGGACGGACCGAGCGGAGTGTGAAAGGCCGGTGTCCACCAGGCTTCGTGCAGCAACTCGGCCCCGGCACCGATACGTCGGGCCTCGGCGAGAACTTCACCGGTACTGCCCGGAGCGCCCATCTGCCATCCCGGCTCGACCGGATGCCCCTCGCGCTTACGCATCTCGATGTCATGGTCGAAACCGCCCGCTGCCAACAGAACCCCGGCACGCGCACGTACGCGCATGTCACCGTCGCGTCCGCCCAGGCGTGCACCGACGACCGTGCCCTCCCGGGTTTCGAGCTCGAGCAAGGGCGACTCGAGTTCGATCCGAACACCGGCACGCATACAAGCCTGGATGAGGCGGCCCAGCAGGACACGTCCCCCTTCGACCGTCTTGCCGATCTTGTGGCCACCGCGGATCAGCGGAAGTTCCGGTCGGATCATCCGCATCACACCACTCAACGCGAAGGCAGGTAGCGGCTTCGGGAAGATTGCGCGTCCTTGCGGCTTGTACCCCGGGGCGTCGGGGTAATAGTCGGGGAAGGCTCGCCAGTAGAAATCCAGAGAGCGATCCTGCAGGAGGAAGTCGATCATCTCCGGCGCGGCATCGAGATACGCTTCGCGCAGGTCGGCGAAACCGGTGTCATCGGTTGTCGCGGCGACATACGCATCGACTTCCTCCCGGCTATCTGCGAAGGCCGCGGCGGAAACCTTGTTCAGTGGTAACCACAATCCGGCTCCGGCGTAAGCGGCTGTACCGCCGAGGTACTCGGTCTTCTCCGCGAGAATCACGTCGAGTCCGAGGGTCGCGGCGGTGAGAGCGCCTGTGAGTGCGCCCGCACCGCCGCCGACCACGAGGACATCGCACTCGAGCGACGATGTCATGCACTTACCTTTCTGTGCCCCCAGTAGCTGGTGGCAGTGGTTTCGTAGGTCGGTGTCCCGGGTTCGATCAGGCGCCCTTCGCATCCGACCTCGACGGTGAAACCATCGGGGGTCGTCGAATAGAACGAGACCATCCCGTCGTTGCTGTGCCGGCCCAACGAAAGGCGCTGCGGGATACCGGAGTCGAGTGCGCGGTCGTACGCACGGCCGACGTCGTCGATCGAACCGACCTCCACCATGAAGTGGATCAACTGCGCGGGCGCCGGCCGTTTCATCAGCGCCACCGTGTGATGGCGACGGTTGCAGCCGAGGAAGGTGATCCGCTCGTCACCCCGTCTACCATCCGGCCCCATCGCACGCATGGTGTTGCGGTCGACGAAGCCGAGAACGTCCCGGTAGAACGTCAAGGCGTCATCGGCCTCGGGGCCGCCGAAGACGACGTGGCCCATTCCGAGATCACCGGTGACGAACTCGCGCACATGACGGGTTTCGAGCGGATCGTGCACCAGCGAGGGCCCACTGTACAGCTCGAGCGGCATTCCGAACGGGTCCTTCACCAGCCGCACATCACGCACTCTGCGGGCGTCGCATTCCGCGGAGGTCCCGCTCCGGACCTCGAATCCGCGGCTCGTCAGATCGGCGGCGAGAAGGTCGAGCACCCCGCGGTTTTCCACTTCGAAACCGATACCGGCGACAGCGCTCGCATCTCCGGGAACGATCTCCAGGCGAGCAGCGTGCTCGTCCATCCGGAAGGCGACCCCGCCCTGGGGAGACCGTTGCGCGGTCATCCCCAGGACGTCGGTCCCGAAGCGAGTCCACGCGTCGACGTCGACCGAAGTGAGACGGAGATAGCCGAGCGAGTGGATCGTCATCGATATTTCCTTGTCACCGCGCGAGGGTCTGCATGGCGTCCTGGAACCACTCGCAGTCACGCGGGTAGTCCTCGGAGGCCAGCGGAACCCTCAGTTCCTCGACACTGGGACCGACCCGCTCGGCGATCTTGTCGAGCGCAGCGAGATCGAACCCGTAGAGGTTGGCGCAGGTCTCGCCGAGCAGACGGCGGGCGTCTGCCTCTTCCACGTCGGCCAGCGCGACACGGAGGTGCTCGCGGGTGTAAGGCGCGGTGCCCTCACGGTGCGGGTAGTCGCTGCCCCACATCACGTTTCCGGGACCGAGGCCGAGGGCCGGCTGAACCTCGCCGGGTCGGATGGTGCTGGCACCGACGAAGCAGTTGCGGGCGAAGTACTCGCTCGGGCGCAGCGTCAGCTTGTCGAACGCCTGCTTGACGAACATCTCCAACCACGGCCGATCGGAGACTGCGGAGAACTGCACCTCGAGCTTGTGCAGCGTCTCGAGGACCCACTTGACGCCTTGCTCGGTCATCGAGAACTTCAGGTTCGGGAACTTCTCGAAGACACCGCCGATGAGCATGTGCGAGAGGGTGCGGTTGGTGAACAGACCGAACTCGTAGAGCATGACGGCCGACGTGGCCGGGTCCTCCGGGTACTCGGGCTCACCGGAACCGGAGTGGGTGCCGACGACGAGACCGGTCTCCTCGACTGCGCGCCAGACCGGGTCGTAGTGACCGGTGTAGTGCGGAAGGACGGTCGGGTGGTTCGGCGGGCTGGCGGGGATGACCACGCCACCGATGACGCCGGTCTCGGCCGCCCAGTAGATCTCCTTGACCGCGTCCTCGACCTGGTGCGGGAACACCTGGATCATGCCGCGACGCTGGACCGGGAGCTCCTTGCAGAAGTCGACGAGCCAGCGGTTGTGCGCCTGGATGCCGGCCCAGCGGCGGTCGTACTGCTCCTGCGTGGTGGGCAGCGGCACCACGTTGACGATCGACGGGAAGAAGGGCGGGATGGTGTTCGGGAAGATCACCTCGCCGACGACGCCGTCCTCTTCCATCTGCTTGCGGCGAAGTTCACTGTCCCAGTTGCGGGCGGCGGTGTCGTTGACCAGGTCGTCCCAGGGGCTCGAGTATGCCTTGGCCCACTCGTCGAACTCTTCGTGCCAGCTCGAGGCGAGGTACTGCTTGTATTCCCACAGATCTGCGCCGGCATGGGTGTCGGCCGAAACGATGGTGTAGTTCTTCTTGGTGCTCATGACTTGTCCTTCTTGCTCAGACGATCGATTCGCTCGGGCCCAGCCCCATGGCGTTGTGCGCCCAGCTGTGCAGGGTTCGTTCGTTCGTATTGATGGTGTGATGCTTGGCCGTGTGCGCGTCCCGCCAGAAACGGGCCATAGGGTGGTCTTCGCGGATCACCGCGGCACCCTGGCGGTCGTAGATGTCGTCGATGGCGGCAACACACCGAACGGTGCCGAGCACTTGATCCCGGCGTGCCGTGGAACGCTGGTCGGTTGTAGGGGTTCCACCCGCCATCAACGTGTCGTAGATGCCACCGATGTTGCCGAGCAACTGCCGCCGGCACGCATCGACGATGCTCGCGGCTCCGCCGAGAGCGGCCACCGAGTAAGGGTCGGCGTCGAGCATCTTGCCGTGTGCCCGGCTGACACGAGTGCCCTGGTACTCCAGCGCGAGGTCGATGAGGCCCTTCGCCATACCGATGACGGGGCTGGTGATTGCACTGGGAAACAGTGTCGTGAACGGCATGCCGAACAGCGGTGAGGTGTTGAGCGCGCGTCCCGGTGCGTCGTTGGTGTAGACCTGCGTCTTGGTCAGTGCCCGGTGATCCGGGACGAAGGCACCGTCGATGACGATGTCGTTACTGCCGGTGCCACGCAGACCCACTGTGTGCCAGACATCCTCGACGACGTAGTCGGTTCGCGGCACGACCACGTTGTAGGTGGTCGGCGGGCCGTCCTCCTGCATCTCGAGAGCTCCGAGGATGGCCCATCGGCAATGGTCGCTACCCGAGGAGAAGCTCCATCGACCTGTGAGCTCGAATCCGCCGGTCACTCGCGTCAATTTGCCGCCGGGCATGTAGGACGAACTGGTCCAGGTGTCCTGGTTCTCTCCCCAGATTTCCTGCTGGAGCTTCTCGTCGTAAAGGCCGAGCTGCCAGTTGTGTACACCGACAACGCCGGTCACCCATGCGGTGGAACCGCAACGCTCGGCAATCGCAAGCACTGCTTCGTAGAACGCTACCGGGCTTGCTTCGTATCCACCGAATGCCTTGGGCTGCAGCAGACGCATCACACCGCTGTTCGCGATCTCCTTCACCGTGGCGTCCGGGAGACGACGCTCGGCATCGGCCTGAGCGGTACGCTCGCCGATCCCGGGAAGCATGTCTTCTACGGCCTCCAGCACGGTGGTTACCGCAGCCTCGTGACCGACTCCTGAACCTGGATGCGGGTCGCCTCGTCTTGGCATCTTTCCTCCTCTGTTCCGGGCTGCGCGATAGTTGGACCCTAGGCGCAGGAGGGAAGGTTGCAGGAGGGGAAAGTGCCATTGGATGAGATCCGGTTCACAGGAGTTCCGAGATCTTCCCGGTCACCGAATTCGGTTATGCAGCAATGGAAGGTCGCGGGTCAGACCCATTCGATGACGGAGTCGAGAGCCATCGCGTAGTGCGTCTCGACGTACTCGGCGAGATCGGCCATGTGCTTGACCATCAGTTCCTCGGCACGCGTTCCGTCGCCGGCGGCCACGGCCTCCGCGATGGCCCGATGCTCGGCGAGGATCTCGGGACGATCCGCCGGTTCCGTACTGGGGCCTTCCGCGCGGATGAATTCCCGATAGATCTGGCAGACAGCGCGTGCGAACAGGCTCAGCACCGGGTTCGCCACCGAGTAACTGGCGATCAGGTCGTGGAATTCGTGTGCTTGCGCACGAAAGATGGCCCCGGGTTCCGGGTTTCGGCTCGTGATGTCGAGCAGAGCCCGGCGGACTTCCGGGGCGCTGTCGGTTGCCAGCTCGCGCACCAGTATCGGCTCGAGTGCCTGCCGCGCGCCGATGATGTGGCGGTAGGTGACGCCCATGATCTGGCAGTAGAGGCGGATGACCGAGCTGAACTCCGCGCCGTCGCGATCGTTGACGACCGGTCCACCGTTGGGTCCGGGCCGGACCTTGATCAATCCGATCGATTCGAGCATGCGCAGAGCTTCGCGGACCGAGGCGTATCCCACCCCGTAGTGCTCGGCCATGGAAGCCACCGCGGGAAGCCGGTCGCCGGCGCCGAGACCCGACTCCACGATGTCGGCCACCACCTGACGCGCGGTGTACTCCGACATCTTCTGCGGGCGGCGCAGGGAGGGTACGGGACTCGATTCGCTGCGTACCGGCTTCCGCGTGGTGGGCTTGTTCGCCTCTTCGGCAGGCATCTCTCTCCTCTGATCGCATGCGCGACCAGGGTGGGAGTCAGGCCTGCAGAGAGTCGAGTACCTCTGCGGTGTGCTGTCCGAGGGTGGGTCCGGGGCCGGTCTTCCGACCGGGCGTCTCGGACAACCTCACGGTCAAGCCCACTTCCCTGATGTAACCCCAGTCCGCGTGCTCTAGGTGTTCGAAGACGTGACCCGATTCCACCGCCCATTCCTGCCAGAAGAATTCCGGCATATAGGGTGTGTCCCGCGCCACTTCGTTGGCAATACTATGCGAGTCGAGCCATTCGGTCGCGGAGGTCGTGTCCAAACCGGACAGGTGGGTCTCCAGGGCCGCACCGAGTGCTTCTTCGCCGTTCGGGCCGCCGGTATCGGCGCCCACCGAGTGCAGTGCGTCGCGCAGGCGATCCTGCGCGCGCTGCCCGACCGCTGCGACGCAGACCCAGCCGTCGCTCGTCTCGAAGAGCCGGTAGGTCGGCGAGAGCCCCAGCTGGTGTGCGTCGAGACGAGCCGTATCCAGCGGCTTGTGATCGCCGTCGGTCATGTGCTCGCTGACCGCGAAGAGGCTGGCGTGCAACTGCGGGGCCAGGATGAACTGGCCTTCTCCGGTGCGGGCGCGGTGTTCGAGCGCCATCAGGATGCCGGTGGCTCCCAGGAATCCGCCGTAGTAGTCCTCGCTCGCTCGCGCCCGGCGCACGGGCTTGTTGCCGGCTCCGGAGGCAACGTACATGAGTCCGGTCAGTGCCGAGAGCAGCGGGGCGAAGCTCTTTTCCATCGCCCACGGTCCGTCGGCGCCCCAGCCGGGCTGGTAGCAGTAGATGAGGTCGGGCTTGATCTTGCGCAGTGTCTCGTAATCGACGCCGAGCTTCTCGGCCTTGCCGGGACGCTGGTTGTGGACGACGACGTCGGCGGTGTCTAGCAGACGCAGGAAGTGACTCTTGCCTTCCTCGGTCGTGAGATCGAGGACGATGGCGCGCTTGCCTCGCTGGCAGGCCTCGAACGGGTCGGGCAGCGAGCGCATCGTATCGCCGATGGGCGGTTCGATCTTGATGACGTCCGCGCCCAGATCCGACAGATACTTCGCGCCGTAGGCAGCAGCCATGAACTGGCTGAGATCGAGGATGCGCAGGCCCGTCAGCGGATGATCGAGGTCTCGGCCCGACTCGGCCGCCTTCGGTTCGAGACCGAGCAGCTCGGACAATTTCTCCTGGTGCTGCCCGACCGCCGGGGCGGGTTCGGGAAGTTCGGGGGCGGCGGTCGAGAACTTGATCACCGGCGCGACCTGCCGCAGTGTTCCGTGTTCGTCGTCGGGCATGTCCATGACGAGGCCGGCGTGCCGCACCTGCTCGTGTTCGAGGATCTCGCCGGGACGCAGCACGGGGACGACCGCCACGTCACGAGCGCGCAGCAACTCGAGCCATTCGTCGCGAGGACGTGTCTTCCAGATCTGCGGCACCTCCTGCCGGGCGATCCGGAACTCCTCTTCGTTCAGCGGCACCGCCATCTCGACCTTGCCGGTCACCGTCTGGAAGTGCTCACCCACCCCCAGTACCTCCATGGCGGCCTTGAAGGCTCCGTTGCCGCCGGTGTGGATCATGAGGTACTCGCCGTCACCGCACTCGAACAGGTCGATGAGCACGCGGCGATGACCGAAGTGGCCTTTTTCCTCGGTGTCGAGGTAGGACTCGTCCTTCGAGGTGAACCACCAGTTCATCGGTGCCTGCCCGAGCACACCGTCGAGGATGGAGACGTCGACGCGTTGTCCTCGTCCGGTCACGCGACGGGCGCGCAGGCCGGCGAGAATGCCGATCGCTCCGAGGAATCCGGTGGTGTACCCGATGCTGGGGTGCCCCAAGAAGATCGGACCCTTCCGGTGCCCGGGCTGCTCGGCCATGAATCCCATCCGGGCGGCGACCAGCGCTTCGTAACCGGGCCGGTCCTGCCACGGCCCGGACCGGCCGTATGCCGTGGTGGACAGGTGGAGCAACCTCGGGTTGAGGACACGAAGGTCCTCGTAGTCGAGGCCGAGCTCCTTGCTCCGTGCGACACCGTAGGACTCGATGAAGACATCGGCGCGACGCAGCAGTTGCCGCAGAGTCTCGGCGTCGTCGGAATTTTCGGGATCGAGCACGATGCTCCACTTGCCGCGATCCCACATCTTGCGTTCCGGGGCGGTGGCGTCGATACCACCGCCCGGCCGCTCGACCTTCACGACATGCGCGCCATAGTCAGCCAACAGCAGCGAGGTTATGGAGGAGGGCATCCCCCATGAAGCATCGATGACGAGCAGTCCGTCGAGCGGCCCGGGCATGTGAGTACTCCCCTCTTACTTCGAAACCAAGGTCGGAATATGGGCTTCGCGAGCCCATTCCGGGATTTCCGGGACCTTCCAGTTGAACATCTTCTCGGCGTTCTTGTAGAGGATCATCTCCGCTTCGTCGTCGGGGATGTCCGCGAAGAGTTCCTCCACCTTCGGCTGAGTTTCGTCCCAGATGCAGTTGGCGTGCGGGTAGTCGCACTCCCAGAAGATCTTGTCGAGACCGATCTCGTGGCGGTTGGCCAGGCCGTACGGCTCGTCGATCATGCAGAACCACATGTTGCGCTTGCAGATCTGCGACGGCGTCAGGCTCTGGTCCAGGTCGCCCCAGTACTTGTGAAGACCGTACTGGCGATCGGCACGCTCGAGAGTGACCGGCACCCAGCCGATTCCACCCTCGGAGTACACGAGCTTGATCTTCGGGTACTTACGAGCCACCGGGCCGTACATCATGCCGACAGCGTGGGTGATGGTCTGCGTCATGCTCAGTGCGATCTCGAGCGCCGCCGAGGACTCCGGCGGGCGGTACGCCTTCCAGCCACTGGACGCGATGTGCATGCAGACGGGAATGCCTTCGGATTCGCAGATTTCCCAGATCGGGTTCCAGTAGTCCGAGTAGTAGGACGGCAGGCCGAGGTTGCTGGTCTCCTCGGGGATGGTGATCGCCCGGAAGCCGCGCTCGAGGTTGCGCTTGATCTCCTTGACGGCAGCTTCGATGTCCCAGAGCTGGATGATCGCCATCGGCACATACATCTCGGGTGCGACGAGGTGCCAGTCGTACATGAAGTCGTTCCAGGCCTTCACGCAGTAGTCTGCGAGTTCCTTGTCCTGGAAGTTGATGAACAGGGCACCACCGAAGCGCGGAAGGGTCGGGAAGCTCAGGCTCGACATGATGCCGGCCCGCTCGAAGTCCGTCTTACGAGCAGCCGCGTCGTAGCAACCCGGGATCATGTCCTCGAATCGCATCGGCTCCCGGCCCCACTCCTCCTGCGGCTTGCCCGCAACGGCGTTGAGACCCAGGTAGGTGTGGCGAGTGTCCTCGTACATCCAGTACTCGGCACCGTTCTCGTCCTCGAGAACACGTGGGGCGCGGTCCTTGAACCGCGCGGGTACCCGCGAAGTCCAGGTGTCGCGCGGTTCGACGATATGATCGTCGACGCTGAACAATT
Organism: Rhodococcus sp. 5G237; assembly: GCF_053764735.1. NCBI lineage: Bacteria > Bacillati > Actinomycetota > Actinomycetes > Mycobacteriales > Nocardiaceae > Rhodococcus > Rhodococcus sp. 5G237. The sequence continues at coordinate 189,478 of NZ_JBSNCD010000001.1, forward strand.
TGCGCATTGACCTTCCTTCTTCCTTCATTGATTGCGGAACCGATTGGCTCGTCAGCTATGTGAGGCCGCGAGTTCCGTTGCCAGGTCGTGTAGTCCGAGGTCGATGAGGACATCGACGGTGTCGGCTCCGAGTTCCGGAGCCGCAGTGAGGCCCGCTCCGCGCTGTCGACGGCGAACGGCCATCTCCTCGCTTCCGGGATGATCGCCGTCCACGGGAACGACCGCCACCGGAGTCAACGGAACGGTGTACGTCGCGTCGGGCAGCGACACCGGAACGCTCACTCCGAGATGATGAGCATGATCGGTGGCGACCGCTTCGCGGACGGTGCGGACCATCGCGGCGGGAACTCCCGCCTCGGTGAACATCTTCTCCCAGACGTGCGCGGAGCGGGCACCCAGAGCAGCTGCGATCACGGCTGTTTCGTCGTCGCGACCGGCACCGTAGTCGGCTCCGCGTTCCCACGAACCGACGGTCCGGTAGGACTCGGGCAGGCCCACGATGTCGACGAAGCGTTCCCAGTACTTGCGTTCGATGGGGCAGATGAGCAGGACCCGTCCGTCGCCACAGGGGTACATCCGGTAGCGCGAACCCATCGCCTGGAAGGAGGGGCGCGACGGCAGGTCGTTCAGGCCGGCCTGCGCCTCGCGCCACATCCAGGACAGCGCCGCCTCCCAGATGGAAACGGTGACGACCTGACCGGATGCGCCACGTAGGCGCCGGAGCAGGGCTGCCTGGATGCCCAGGGCCGCCCAGATGCCTGCGAGAGCGGTGCCGTGTGCCTGGTACGACGCGGGCACACGGGGCATTCCGTCGTGCCATTCGACCTCGACCAGTCCGGCCATGACGTCGGGCTGGAGGCCGTGGGCCGGCATCGCGGCCCAGGGACCGTCGTCGCCGTATCCCGTCACAGAGCAGTACACGAGGTCGGGATTGGCAGCCAGCAGCGTCTCGGCGTCCACGCCCCGCTTGCGGGCATCTTCGGGTCGGGCACCGACGATCACCACGTCGGCCCACCGGGCCAGGGCCGCCACGGCGGTCGGCCAGGTAGCGGAGCGCCGGTCGAGTGCGATGCTGCGCGTGCCGGCGTTGAGTGCGTGATGCACGTCGGATGTTCCCGCGAAGGGATTGCCGACCTGCCGGTTGCCGTCGCCGCCCCGCGGATTTTCGACCTTGACCACGTCGGCGCCGAAGTGGACCAGTGCCCGGCTCGCCATCGGACCACTGAAGTGGGTGGAGAAGTCGACGACGCGCGGCCAGCCGCGGCCCGAGGGGTTCGAGTGTGTCACGGATGAATCGAGTTGTCCCACCATGAATCTCGTCCCCCTTTCTCGGTTCGTGGAGATGGTGTGTATCGGTATGCATGAGTTGTATCAGCGGCGACGGTGCGGTTTCACTAGCTCCGTCCCATCTCGTGAAATCGAAGTTCGGGGATTTCGACGGAACGAGGCAGTCCCGGCCACGAAAGTGACCGGGACTGCCTCGTCGCCAGGTTCGGGGCCCTCTCGGGCGGGGTTCAGTTCTTCAGGAACGCCTTGTCGAACAACATGATCGAGTCGTTCAACGGGGTGACGCCGTACACGTTCGGTGTCCAGGCCACGAAGTTGATGCCCGCGCCCCACAGCGGCATCGGCTGGTCGACGTTCATGAGCTCCTGGACCTTACCGATGGCAGTGCGCTTGGTTTCCTCGTCGGGAGCCGACAGCACCTCGTTGAGCAGTTCGTCCATCTGCGGGCTGTTGTACGCGAGGATGTTGTTGGTCGATTCGCTGTGGAGCGCACCGTAGAGCCGGATCTCCGGGTCCACGTCCGACATGCTGAAGCCACCGAAGCTCAGATCGAAGTCCTTGTCCACGAAACGGCGCTTGACCAGGTCGGTCGAGCTGCTGGCGTACTCGACCGCGGTATCGAAGCCGACAGCATTGAGCTGGGCCTGCACCGCCAGCGCCAGCTCCTGGGAGTCGGGATTGTTGACGCTGAGGAACGTGATCTTGCCGTCGTAGCCGTCGGCCTTCGCCTCGTTCAACAGTTCGGTGGCCCGCTCGGGAGAGGGGGTGATGCCGTCGACGTCGCCGTGCCATGTGGACCACGGCTGGAACATGTCGGTTCCGGGCATGCCCTTGCCTTCGCGGACTCGTTGGTCGATCACCTCGGGATCGACGGCGAAGGCGATGGCCTGACGGACGCGCGGGTCCTCACCCGGACGTCCCGGAGCGGCATTGATCTGGCCGAGAAGCTTGAGGTTGACCGGCTCGGCATATCCCGGGAACTCCGCCATCGCTGCTTCGACGGCCTCTGCGTTGCCCAGGTAGGCCATGTTGATGCCGTTGGTCCGGAGCGCTTCGATCTTGGGCTGGTCGCCGGCGATGGCGACGAACTTCAGGCCGTCGAGGTTCGGCTCTCCGCCCCAGTAGTCGGGTCGTGCCTTCAGTTGCAGTTCCTGCTGTGGTTGCAGGCCGACCACCGTGAACGGCCCGGCACCGATGGGGGTGAACGTGTCGCCCTGCTGGGACGACGGCGCGACGACCATCCCGTGGCCGTACGACAGCAGGGCCGGGAAGGTGGACCATGGGCGGTTCAGGCTGAACACCACGGTCGACGGATCCGCAGCGGTCGTACTCGTCACGATCTCCTGGTAGAGCTGTGAGTGCGCACCGCGCCGGGTGTTGTAGCGGTCGATGCTGGCGACGACCGCGGCGGCATCGAGCGGGGTTCCGTCGCTGAACGTGACGCCTTCACGCAGCGTCATCGTCCATGTCAGTCGATCGTCGCTTTCTTCCATCGACTCGGCGAGGTGCGGCTCGAACTGTTCCGATTCGATGTCGTACCGCATCAGGACGTCGTAGACGGCGGCCATCTCGGTTCCGCCGGTCGGGCCGGTGGCCTGGGTCAGCGTCGGATCGAGGTTGGTCACCGGCGCGAGCGACGCGAAGGTGAGTGTTCCGCCCTTCACCGGCGGCCCGCCGTCACCCTGGTCGCCGATGACGCCGTGGACCACCTCCCTTTCCGATGAGGAACTTGCCGACGCTTCGTCCGATCCGCCGTTGCTCGCGCACCCGGTGAGCGCCACGGCACCGACCGCAACCGTCGCCAGTATTCGACCGAACCTTCTCGAGAACCTGCTCATGAACAACCTCCTAGAGAGAGGATCGGTCCCCACACCGACGGCGTCGCCCGACCCGCTGCGTTGCGGACTGTATGCTGCATCTCAGCTGTGCCACAAGATCTTTCGATAAAAAAGCGTTTTTCCGATGTACGGAATGCCGTTGACGGACCGCACATTACGGCCGAGGTTGCAACGTGCGTCTCCCTACCGACCGTAGGGGGACGGCCCGTATGTTTCGGCCACGCGTGTGGTTACGCCCGTGATCTCGCCAATCCGTACCGCAGCATCGCCCCCTCGGACAAGACCCGATATCCCGGTTCGGGGACCTCCGGGAGCCCCTGCGGCAGAGCCGTCGGAGAGACCCGGAACAGCTCCGGTGCCCGGCGCGACATCCACACCCGTAGCCTCGCCCCTCGGTGCCGCGCTATCGGACGCGCGCGCTCGGCGAGCCCGAGGCCGGCCGGGACACCGGACGGCGCAGCTCCCGAACACTGCCCTGCCGGTGTGCCGAATGGCCGATGATCGAGCCTTTGATCAGCGGTTTCACCGTTCGGCGGTTCGCGCTTGGGCCATTCGTTCGAGAATCGGCCATACCCGTCGACACCAGGCCCTCGGGTCCGGCGGCAGGGAGGTCGCCTCGCGATTCGGCCGGCGCGGAGCCGCGAGGAGCTCGCTTCTCTACGCCGCAGATACAGACCGACGGGTCCATTCCCGCCATCGGCAGGCGGTCTCACGACGCCGTTCTGTCACACCGGCAACTCGATGCCATTCAATGGGACCAGCGCTCACGGCTTCGGATGTGGCGGAGGCTACATTCGAGTCGCACCCGGTCGGGTGGTGGCCGGCAATCGGTTCGCGAGCCGCTCTCCCTCGATCCCGCATCGATGCGCATCCCAGGAGGGTGAGTATGTGATCCGCCGAAGATGCTCTTCATCACCCCGGCAGGACACGGTCCGGTGCAGTTCGCTTCCGTCATCGTCTTCCGGCACAGGTCCGGCCACGTCGGAGATCGATCGTTCACGAAAATAGGAAGGAGGCGGTGACGCGGTGGCACGAACAGTGATCGACAAGGTGATCGAACTGGTCGTCGTGCTCTTCATCGTCAGTCTCGGCACGTTCGCCCTCGTCTCGCTCATCCCCGGCGACCCATCGGTTGCTGTTCTCGGCGAAGGGCGTGCCCCGGAGGAGTACGCCCGGGTTCGCGCGGAGATGGGTCTCGACGACCCCTTCCTGACGAGGTACTGGGGCTGGCTGTCCGGGGCGCTGCAGGGCGACCTGGGGCAGTCGATGGTCCCGCCTCAGGGTGAGGTCACCGAGAGCATCGGCCTGGCACTGCCGGTCAGCTTCCAGCTGGCTCTGATGGGCCTCGTCATCGCCATCGCGGTGTCGATTCCGCTCGCGATGTACTCTGCCCGGCACCAGGGCGGCTGGATCGACCGCATGATCAGCGCCGGCACGTTCGGCATCCTGTCGGTCCCCAGCTTTCTCGCGGGGCTCCTGCTCATCATGGTGATGGTCAACTATCTGGGCTGGTTCCCACGTTCGCAGTGGGTGCGCATCTCCGAGGACCTCGGCCAGAATCTGTACCACGCCTTCCTGCCGGCCCTGACCATCAGCCTGCTCGAACTGGCGATGTTCACCCGTATCCTCCGCAGCGACCTCGTGACCACGCTCAAGGAGAACTTCATCCTCGTGGCGAAGGCGAAGGGGATGTCGAACGCCCGGCTGCTCTTCAGCGATGCTCTGCGGCCGTCGTCCTTCTCCCTCATCACCATGATCGGCGTCGTGATCGGCTCGATGATCGGCAGCACCGTGATCGTCGAGACCCTGTTCTCCCTGCCGGGGATGGGCTCGCTCATCGTCCGGGCGGCGCAGCAGGGTGACATTCCGATGGTGCAGGGAGCCGTCCTCGTGATCGCGGCGATCTACGTCATCGCGAACGCGGTCATCGACCTCTCCTACGGATACCTCGACCCAAGGAGTCGGCGTGCCCATGTCTGAGACGACCATCATCGAGAACCCGACGGACACCGGTCCCCTCGCCGAGGAGACGACGCCGGAGACCGCAGTGAACCCGACCGACCGAGAGGAACTGCGCCGGCTCTATCGTGTCGGCGCGGTCCTGACGGTCGTGGGCGCGCTCGCTGCGGGCCTCGCCGCGGCGCCGTTGCTCATCGTCCCGGTTCGCGTGCTGATCTTCCTGGCCGCCCTCGTGTTGCTGTACACGGGCGTGCGACGGCTGGGACTGGCACGCTTCGGCCCCGACTTCGATCTCACCTTCATCCTGTCCTGCACCTGGCTGGCCGTGTTGGCCGCAGCCGCGCTGCTGGCCCCGCTCCTGCCCCTGGCCGAACACGAGGACACCGCCAAGACGCTGACCTCGCCGAGCTACGCGCAGCCGAGCCTGTTCTCCGACCACCCGCTGGGCACCAACAATTTCGGTCTCGACCTGTTGGCCCGATCGGTCTACGGGGCCCGGTACTCGCTGGTGGTCGCCATCTCCGCGGTGCTGATCGGCATGATCGTCGGCGGCGCGATCGGTGTGCTCGCCGGGTACTTCGGTGGGTGGATCGATCGGATCGTCGGTGTGCTCACCAACTCGCTCCTCGCGGTTCCCTCGTTGATCCTGCTCATCGCCCTCGCGTCGGTCCTCGAGACGAACCTGCGCAACATCTCGTTCGCGCTCGCCATCCTCGCGATTCCCAGCATGGCCCGCATTGCACGAGCCAATACGCTGGTGTTCTCGCAACGAGAGTTCGTTCTGGCAGCACGCGCGATGGGTGCCACCCGGTTGCGGGTGATGGTCCGAGAGATCGCCCCCAACGTCGTCCTTCCGCTGGCTTCGATGGGCATGGTCCTGATCTCCGCGATGATCGTCGCGGAAGCCTCGCTGAGCTTCCTCGGCCTGGGCATCCAGCCCCCCACCCCCACCTGGGGAAACATGATCGCCGAAGGTCAGGGCACCGTATTCGAGCAGTATCCGCACATCGTCTGGGTGCCCGGATTGTTCCTGTTCCTGACCGTGTTCTCGTTCAACCTCGTCGGTGAGAAGGCGCAGAAGCGCACCGGCGGTACTCGGGAGGTGAAACTGTGACCCGCAACGAACCACTGTTGACGGTGAGCGAGGTATCCACACGGTTCCGTACCAAGCGAGGCCGGCTCAGAGCCGTCGAGAACGTGTCGCTCAGTCTGGAACCGGGTGAGACCTTGGGGTTGGTCGGTGAATCGGGCTCCGGAAAATCCGTTCTGGGCCAGACGATCATGGGGCTCGTCTCGCACGGCGGGAAGACCACCGTGACCGGCACCGTGCTCTTCGAGGGCCGGGACATGCAGAAGCTGACCCGCAAGGAACAGCAGCAGGTGTGGGGCAAGGACGTCGCGATGGTCTTCCAGGACCCGATGTCCGCCCTCAACCCGTTCAAGAAGATCGGCACGCACATCACCGAATCCCTGCGCGCCCACCTGGGGCTGGACAAGGCCCAGGCGCGTGAACGGGCCATCGAGATGCTGCGCAAGGTCCGCATTCCCGAGCCGACCCGGCGCATCGACCAATACCCCCACGAACTGTCCGGTGGTATGCGTCAGCGTGTCGTGATCGCGATGGCCCTGGCCTGCGATCCCAAGTTGGTCATCGCCGACGAACCCACCACCGCACTCGACGTGACGGTCCAGAAACAGATCCTCGAGCTGCTCGATGCACTCCGCACCGAGACCGGTATGGCGGGGATCCTCATCAGCCACGACCTCGGAGTCGTGGCAGGGCAGACCGATCGGGTTGCGGTGATGTACGCGGGCCGGATCGTCGAGACCGCGCCCACGCGGCAGTTGTTCACCTCGCCCCGGCACCCGTACACCGAGGCACTGCTCGCCGCGGTCCCCCGCATCGAGCAGGACCCGCATACCCGGCTCGAATCGATCGAGGGCGGACTGCCCGACATGACCGCCCCGCCCCAGGGTTGTGCGTTCGCGTCGCGGTGCAAGTACAGCCGGCAACAGTGCCGGGAGACGGTCCCCCATCTCGTTCCGTCCTCGGATACCGTCGGAGCCCCCCATCCCCACGAGGTGGCCTGTCATTTTCCTTTGGACGGTCGACCTGCAACCGATCTCGGTATGCCCCGCCTGGAAACACTCGATGATCGCGTGCTGGAAATGGAGGCAATCTGATGGCAGGTAGTGGAGTCGCGCACCTGCGCACGAACGACGAGCCCGTCCTCTCCGTCGAGAATCTGGTCGTCGAATTCCCGGCCGGCCGTCATCAGACGGTCTACGCGGTCTCGGACATCAGCTTCGATCTCCTGCCGGGGGAAACCCTCGGGATCGTCGGCGAATCCGGGTGCGGGAAGTCGACGGCAGGTCGGGCCGTGATGCAGCTACCGGCTCCGAAGTCCGGCAATGTCCGGATCGATGGGACGGAGTTGTCTTCGCTCAGTGCCTCTGCGCTGCGCCGGATCCGCGCGAAGATGCAGATGATCATGCAGGATCCCATTTCGTCGCTGAATCCGCGCCGCAAGGTCAAGCATCTGGTGACCGAGGGGCCTCGCATGTGGGGCCGGCAGGACAAGGAAGCACTCGAGAAGCGTGGTCGGGAGCTGCTCTGGGCGGTCGGTCTCGATCCGGACATGGTGTGGGAGCGACTGCCCGGAGAGTTGTCGGGTGGTCAGTGCCAGCGGGTGTGTATCGCGCGAGCGATGATGCTCGAGCCGAAGTTGCTCATCTGCGACGAGCCGGTGTCGAGTCTCGATGTCTCGGTGCAGGCGCAGATCCTCAATCTGCTCGAGCAGACGAAGGCCGAGTTCGACCTGACGATGATCTTCATCGCCCACAACATGGCCGTGGTCAAGAACATCAGCGACCGGGTCATGGTGATGTATCTGGGCAAGGTGTGCGAGATCGCACCCAGCCGGAACATGGAACATCAAGCGCGGCATCCATATACGCGTCTGCTGCTGGCTTCCATTCCGGATCCGGATATCCATCGTGAGGAGACCGAGGCCACGCCGGTGATCGAAGGTGACCTTCCGTCGCCGCTGGATCCGCCGTCCGGCTGCCGCTTCCGCACGCGTTGTCCGCTGGCGACCGAGCGCTGTGCCGCGGAGGAGCCGCTCCTCCGCGAGGTGAACGAGGGGCACTACGTAGCGTGCCATCACGTCTGATCGATTCTCCCCGGGTGGCCGGATCACCTGCCACCCGGGGGAACAGTCAGTCGCCTATGCTCACCGAATCGGCTACGGACGAGCGAACGTCGAAACGGTCCTCGAGCATCTGCAGGATCTCCCGTCGGCCGGCAAGGATCTCGCGCCGGACCACCGCGACCTGATTGTCGCGGTCGGTCGTTACCGACCATTTGTCCCACCATGTCTCCAGCGAAGGTTCGGGAGCACGTACGGCAACCGAGAACTTCAACCGGACGGCATGATCGGAGCCTTCCACCGGCCGAGTTCGCACGACGAAGTCGGACTCGGGGAACAGGACCCACATCTGATCTTCGTTGATCTCGATACGGCAGTCTTCGAGCAGGTGAGGGTGCCCGCTGAAAGCCGCGGCCAGCTGGGGGTCCAGGCCGGTGCGGACAGGTTGGGAAGGACAGGCCATGGTGGCAACCTCCGATCGAGGGGGAGAAACAGTTGTCGAACTTGTCGGGAGCGTCATTCGACGACGAACCCGGTGGTCGTGAGACAACGATTTCCGATGTCTCCGAGAGACGGGCTCACAACGCACGCATGTAATCGGCCAACTTCGCATGAGTCTGCTCGTGCAGATCTCCTGCTCGGCGGACGCCGCCGCGCCCCTTCGGGGCAGCAGGAACCAAGCGTGTGGCGATGGCTTCTGCCGTCTGCTTGACCACGCGTGCATGTGCTTGGAGTGTCGCGCGATTGGTGGTGGCCGGCCCGGTGATCGACACGGCACCGACGACGCCCGACGAGGAGAGGATCGGCGCGGCGACACACGACAGTCCGCTGATGGAATCACCGAAGTCGGTTGCGATGCCGGTGCGCCGCGCGGTCTCCAGGATCGATGTCAGGCTCGGCGCACCGGGGCGGGTGGGAATGGTCGCGATATCGACGAGGATTCGCTTCCAGGCGCTTTCCGGCTGTGCCGAGAGGAGGGCGCGCCCGATGGCCGTGCGGTGGGCGGGCAACCGGCCGCCGATGCGGGTCGGAACCTCGCTCCGAGCGGGGCCCACCTTGTCGATGTAGACGACCTCGTCGCCGTCCAGGATGCCCAGATGCACGGTTTGCGCACACTGCTGCTGTGCCTGGAAGAGCCAGGTTCCGGCCTGGGCGCGCAGTCGGGAGGCATCGGCGGCCAGACCGCCGACCTCGAAGAGGCGCAATCCGATTCGATATCCGGCGGCTACTCGCTCGATCCATCCGACCTCGCGCAGTTGCTCGGCGAGTCGATAGACGGTGGAGCGCGGCAGGCCGGTGCGCACGGTCAGGTCGTCGAGGGAGAGCGCGCGGCCGTCGTCGAATGCATCGATCACCACCGCCGCGCGTCCGAGCACCGAGCGGTGCCCGCTCCCGCGGCGTGGAGCGGTCTCGATCTCGAAGTCTTCGGGGGTGTTCTGCAGGACGGTCATGGCCACTCCTAGACAAACATCATCATTGCTTTGATCTATGCATAGAATATTCGGAATGTGATCTGCGTCAAGTCGATTTCGGATGAAAAACGTTGACTACCAGGACTTTCGGAGATCACGCAGGGTCGGGGCGCCGCCTCCGACGTCACCCGGTCTCTTATGCGGCCGATTCGACCGCAGCGCACGATATGGGCTATCCACCTCGCGTCATCGCGTCGGACCATTCGACGAGTTCGTCGGCGAAGCGCTGGAACAACATCGCGAAGTCGAGAACCTCCTGATCGAGGAAGTCCCCCAGCCGAGCAGTGATCAAGCCGTGAAACTGTTGTTCGATCCGGCGCGCGGCCTGTTTACCCGAAGGGGTGGCCGCCAGAATCGTCACGCGGCGATCGTCGGCCGGGACGGTGCGTTCGACCAGCCCGTCACGAACGAGGCCCTCGACGAGCCGACTGGCGTGCGAGACACCGAGATTGCTGGCCAGGGCCAGATCTCCGAGGCGACGCGGTCCGTGCTGGTCCAGCTCTCGGAGCATGGTGTAGGCAGGGCGCTCGAGACGAACGCCCGGAATCCCCGTATCCACGGGATACACGCCGGCAGCCGCGAAGGCGCGAGCGGCGCGCACCCATGCATCGAGCACTCCTGCTACTGCTGCCTCGCGGGCACGAATCTCGCGGGTTGTGACTGAGGTCATATGAGAAGCACACCACAATTCATTCTCATTGACAACTATTGCGGCCGGAAACTTTTGTCGTCCGGAAAATTTGTCATGATTCCAGCGACGCATGGGTGCCGAAAACCCGACGGTGATAGACCAACGGGGACCCCTCGCAGGTCTGGACCGACACCACTCGCCCGAGAGCGATGATGTGGTCGCCACCTTCCACCAGATCGACGACATCGCAGGCCAGCCACCCGACCGAGCCCTCGAGCCGAGGAAGACCGGAGTCCGCCTGCCAGCCGATGCCGTCGAACTTTCCGACACCACGACTGGATGCGAACCGCAGAGCGGTCGGGGCCTGGGCGGCCGAGAGAATGTTGACACCGAACCGGTTCGCGGACCGGATCGCGGTGAGCAGGGTCGAGCGGTGGTCGAGGGAGACCAGGACCATGGGAGGGTCCATCGAGAGCGACGAGAACGCACTCACGGTCGCTCCGTAGTGCTCGTCCTCCCATGTGGTGGTCACCACCGACACCGGTGTTGCCACCGAGGCCATCGCCTCGCGGAAACCCCGCTGAATTCCGGTTTCGAGTTGCGCAGTCATAGCGTGCCTTCCGTGTGGTCCTCGTCGCGGCACGACGGCACCGTGCCGCATTTCCGGGAGGCCGTACAGACGTTCTCCGAACGGCCCTGTCGCTCAAAACCTTTCTTCTCGTCGAGGCGCCGCGAATCGCCGGTCCTGCGGTGCCGGATCGAACTGTCAGGACACCGTGGCCCGCGGCCTGTAGAACACGGCCATCAGTCCCGCTGCCGCGAGCACCCCCACCGCAACCGAGAGACCGGCCCAACCGAGTCCGAAGAACTCGAATCCGATCGCGTGATCGAGCGACCAACGACCCGGACCGACGAGCGCCGGCACGACGGCCACCATGCCCACCAGCAGGGTGTACTCCCAGCCGCCCTTGAAGACGAAATAACCCTTGCCACGATGGTCGGTGAGCGCCGCGACCAGCATCAGGCCGATGAATGCGGCCGACGCGACCGGTGTGAGGAGTCCGAGCAGAAGCAGTGCGCCCGCGCCGATCTCGGTGTAGGCGGCGAGCGCGGCGTGCAGGCGACCCGGACGCAGGCCGAGGGATTCGAACCATCCCGCCGTGCCGGTCAGCCCTCCGCTACCGAAGATCTTGTTGGCGCCGTGCACGATGAGCATGCCGCCCAACGCGATCCGCAGCACCAGCATCGCCAGGTCGAGTTCCGTATCCACTCCAGTCCTTTCACCTCGCTGCCCGCCGCAACGGTGCGGTCAGCGCCATTCGATGACCCGGTCGAGGAGTTCGGGGATCCGCTCCTCGCAGTAGTCGTTGATGTCCTGTTGGTGCTCGTGCGACAACCGATGAGCGTCCTCGGGACGGCCCTCGATGATCGCCGCCGCGATCTGACGGTGCGCATCGAAGAAGTCGTCGTGTTTCGGAGACAGGTCGATCGCCGCGAGCACCTGTTCCCGGAAGATCGCCGACATGGCACTTGCCGACGTGCTGAGCACGAGGTTGCCGCTCAGCGCGTAGACCGTCTCGTGGAACTGAGGTGTGGCGCGCCAGATTCCGCGGGGCCGAACGGCGTCGTCGATCTCGGCCTCACCCTCACCGAAGGTGGCGAAGAGCTGGTTTCGCGCCTGCTCGGGATCGGAGCGTCGGGCGGCGAGGTCGGCGAGCCACGGTTCCAGGGCGACCTTCGACTCGGCGAGTTCGCGGTAGGTCGCCCCGGCAAGCCGGTAATACAGTGCCGACGTGCGGCCCAGGTCCGAGGCGTCTACCGCGGCCATCACCGGCCCGCCGCCCCGGCCCTGCTTCACGACCACGAGTCCCTGCGCCTCGAGCAGCCTCAGCGCTTCGCGCAGGGTGGTCCGGGCGACGCCGTAGTTCGCCATCATCGTGACCTCGGAGGGCAGCACATCTCCCGGCTCGACGCCGTCCTCGATCATCGCCTCGACGATCTCGCGGGCGAGCACCTCGGCGAGTTTGAGCGGACGCATGCGAGGCGGCAGCGGCTTGAGCAACGTCCGGTTGCCCCGCTGCACGCGCTCACCTTCGACTCCGGTCGCGTGTTTCATGGGTCCACTCCTCGCCTCGAATTTCCTGGGTGCCCACCCAACGTCTCACGCGTTGAGCGCGACCTGTTCCAGGAGGTCCGTGAAATTCTTCTCGGCGTCGGCACGGCGGGTGGGCACGTGCTCGCTGGGAACCTCGCGCGGCTCGTACTCGCGCATCAGCAGCCGGGCCACGGTGACCTTGTGCACCTCGTCCGGGCCGTCGTACAGGCGGGCTGCGCGGGCGCGGCGGTACATGTATTCGAGGGGCAGGTCGGACGAGTAGCCCAGAGCGCCGTGGATCTGGATCGCCCGGTCGAGGACGTCGTAGAGCACCCGGCCGCCCCAGAACTTGATCAATCCGATGTCGAGGCGGGCATCGCTGTAGGGCCGGCCCTCGTCGTGGAGGCGATCCATCCGCCAGGCCGCCTGCAGGGTGAGCAGACGCGCCGCCTGCATCGCCGCATACGATTCTGCGACCCAGTCCTGGATCATCTGTTTGTCGCCGAGCAGCGAGCCGTGGGCCGTGCGGCTCACCGCACGCTCGCACAGCATGTCGAAGGCCCGCTGGCTCTGGCCCAGCCAGCGCATCGCGTGGTGGATCCGGCCGGGTCCGAGGCGGCCCTGGGCCAGGGCGAATCCGCCACCGCGTTCACCGATCAGGTTTTCGCGGGGCACTCGGACGTCGCGGTAGATCACCTCGGCGTGTCCGCCGTAGTCGTCGTCGCGGACGTCCGGCTCGGCCATGGTCGGGATGTTGCGGACGACGTCCACGCCTGCCGTGCCCGCGGGCACCAGGATCATCGAGAATGCCTTGTGCGGACGGATGTCCTCGCCGAACTCGGTCCGGACCATCACGATGTGGAAGTCCGCCAGCGCCGCATTGGTGATGAACCACTTGTGGCCGTTGATCACCCACTCGTCGCCGTCGAGGTGGGCGGTGGCCGCCATCAGTTTGGGGTCGGCGCCGGCTCCGGGTTCGGTCATCGAGTAGCAGGAGGTCAGCTCGCCGGCCAGCAGGGGCTCGAGGTAGTCCTTGCGCTGCTGTTCGGTGGCTCCGAGGGCCAGCAGTTCCGTGTTTCCGGAGTCGGGGGCGTTGTTGCCGAAGATGTGCGGAGCGAGGTGGGACCGGCCGAGGATCTCGTGCATGAGGCCGAGTTTGACCTGGCCGAAGCCGGCACCGCCCAGCGACGGCGGCAGGTGGGCGGCGAACAGGCCCTGATCCTTGACCTGCTGCTTGAGCGGCTGGATCAGGCGGAGGTAGTCGGCTCGCCCTTCGCGGCCGCGGAAACGCTCACCGAGCGTCTCGAGGGGAAGGATTTCCTTGTCGACGAACTCTCGCATCCAAGCGAGCTTCTCTTCGAAATCCGGATCGGTCGAGAAATCCCAGGCCATAGCGCGCGGTCCTCATCGGTACGGGTGGCTGAGCGCCACAAGCAAATTCATGCCGTCCCGCTCGACGGCTGAAACAAACGTACACAAAACCTCCAAACATGTCTATGTTTAGATAGAACCTCTTCTCCATGCGCCTTACCCGACCCATCCGGAGGCCCGAGCATGAATCTGACGACGATCCTGGACATGGCCAACGCCAGCCATCCCGACCGCAACGCCCTCGGCTCGTGGTACGGCGGTACCACCTACCTCGAACTGGGCGAGAAAGCCGCGCACGGCAGCCGCGTGCTCACCGACCTCGATGCAGGCACCGTGGTCTTCCTCGGGATCAACGGGCCGATCCTGCCTGTCCTGACCTTCTCCGCCGCCTGGGCGGGAATACCGATCGCCCCCCTCAACTACCGGCTCCCCGGCGACCAGCTCCTCGCCCTGGTCGGACGCCTCGAACGCCCCGTGGTCGTCGCCGACAACGACTATCTGCCCACCTTCGCCGGGAGCGGCATCACCGCGATGTCCGTCGACGAGTTCGAATCCCGGCTCGCCGCCACCGAACCTTCGGCCGCCCCCGCGGAGGTCGACGAGGATGCCGTCGCCGTCGTCCTCTTCACCAGCGGAACCACCTCGGCCCCCAAGGGCGTGCTGCTCAAGCACTCCAACCTGGTCTCCTACGTGCTGCAGACCGTCGATCTCGGCAGCGCCGAGGCGACCGACGCCGCCCTCGTGAGCACTCCCCCGTACCACATCGCCGGTATGGGAACGATCCTCACGAACGTCTATGCGGGCCGGCGCATGGTCTACCTGGCCGACTTCTCCCCCGCCGGATGGCTCGACCTGGTCCGCACCGAACGGATCACCAGCGCCATGGTCGTCCCGACCATGCTCGCGCGCATCGTCGAACACCTCGACGGAGCCCCCGCCGACACCCCCGACCTTCGTTCCGTCGCCTACGGCGGGGCCCGGATGCCGTTGCCCGTCCTCGAGCGCGCATTGACCGCCTTCCCCGACACCGGTTTCGTCAACGCCTACGGCCTGACCGAAACCAGTTCGACGATCGCGCTTCTCGGACCCGACGATCACCGCGCCGCGATGGCCGACGACGACCCGTCCGCCCGGGCACGGCTGACCTCGGTCGGACGTCCCGTGCCCGGAATCGAAGTCCTGATCCGGGACGAGAACGGAAACGCCACCGCCCCCGGCGACACCGGTCTGCTCTGGGTCCGCGGTGCCCAGGTGTCCGGTCACTACCTGGAACAGGGCTCCGTGCTCGACGACGAAGGCTGGTTCCCCACCAACGACCGGGCTCGCCTCGACGAGGCCGGGTACCTGTTCATCGAAGGACGAGCCGACGACACGATCATCCGCGGGGGCGAGAACATCGCACCCGCAGAAGTCGAGGATGCCGTCCTCACGCACCCGGAGGTCTCCGAGGTCGCCGTGGTGGGCCTGCCCGACGACGAGTGGGGCGAACGCATCGTCGCCGCGGTGATCCGCACCCCCGGCAGCGACCTCGGCGCCGACGAGGTGCGCAGCTGGGCGCGCAAGCAGGTGCGCGGATCCCGCACCCCGGACGACGTCGTCTTCGTCGACGACCTGCCGCGGACCCCGACCGGCAAGGTCGTCCGGCGACAGTTGATTGCCGAACTGACCGAGATGTCCACCGCCACGGCAGGAGCACTGTGATGGCCGGTCCGCTCAGCGGCGTGCGGGTCGTCGAACTCGCCGGTCTCGGACCCGCCCCGTTCGCAGCGATGATGCTCGCCGATCTCGGGGCCGAGGTCGTCCGCGTGGACCGGCCCGGCCGGCAACCGCACCGCCCGCACACCGACGTGCTCAACCGCAACCGCAGCCACATCGTGCTGGACCTGAAGAAACCGGAGGGCGTGACCGCCCTGCTCGACCTCGTCGATCGGGCCGATGTCCTGCTCGAAGGCTACCGGCCGGGAGTGGCCGAACGACTGGGCTTCGGGCCGGACGTCTGCCTCGACCGCAACCCCCGGCTGATCTTCGGCCGGATGACCGGGTGGGGACAGAGCGGACCGCTGGCCCACACCGCCGGACACGACATCGACTACATCGCACGCACCGGGGCACTGCACGCCGTCGGCCGAGCAGATGGACCACCACAGATCCCGCTCAACAGCATCGGCGACTTCGGCGGCGGCGGAATGCTGCTGGCGTACGGCGTCGTTACCGCCCTGTTCGAGCGAACGAACTCCGGCCTCGGACAGGTGGTCGACGCCGCGATCGTCGACGGAGTCGCAGCGCTGATGGCGATGCAGTACGGCTTCATCGCCGACGACTACTGGCGCGACGAGCGAGGCGTGAACACTCTCGACTCCGGCGCTCCCTACTACGACGTCTACGAAACCTCCGACGGACGCTGGTTCGCGGTCGGCGCCGTCGAAGCCCAGTTCTACGCGCAGCTTCTCGACGCTCTCGAACTCACCGGGCTACCCGACCGCACCGACCGTGCGAACTGGCCGGTAATCCGCGAAGCCTTCGCGAAGCGCTTCGCCGAACGCACCCGCGACGAATGGACGAAGGTCTTCGAGAGCGTCGACGCATGCGGTGCACCGGTGTTGTCCCTGCTCGAAGCACCCCACGACCCGCACAACATCGCACGGGAGGTGTACCTGGACATCGACGGCGTCGTGCAAGGTGCACCGGCACCGCGGTTCTCCCGCACCCGCCCGTCCGCGGTCCGTCCGGCGGGCTCACCGGGGCGGGACACCCGGGCAGTCCTCGAAGCCTGGGGCGTAACGGATCCGGAGAAACTGATCGCGTCCGGAGCGGCGGTCGACGACTCGGCGTGACGGTTTGCGGTGCACATCACACCGCGATCCCATTGGACGGCATTTCGCCATTCCCCCTCGAACACCTCGCTGAATAGATTGCAGATCAACAGATCAGGCGACGCCGAAGCGAGGTGCTCGAGGCGATGGACACGACAACGTCCGCAGATTCGGCCGTGGTGGAGATACGCACTCTCCGAAAGAGTTTCCAGCGCAGGGACGGTGCCACGATCACGCCGGTCGACGACATCTCACTCGAGGTTCGTGCCGGTGAGTTCGTGGTGCTGCTCGGCCCGAGCGGGTGCGGCAAGACCACCCTGTTGCGCTGTGTTGCGGGGCTCGAACAACCCGACAGCGGCGAGGTCGAGATCGGCGGGAAAACGGTATTCTCCTCCGCCCGCGGCATTCTCACCCCGCCCGAGCGACGCTCGGTCAGCGTCGTCTTCCAGAGCTACGCGCTGTGGCCCCACCTGACGGTGTTCAAGAACGTCGCCTATCCCCTGCGTCGGCGTCGTCTCGGCACCGCAGCCGTCGCCGAGCGTGTCGCGCAGATGCTCGAACTGGTCGGCGTCGGACATCTGGCGCAGCAGTATCCGGGTCAGCTCAGCGGCGGTCAGCAACAGCGGGTCGCACTGGCCCGGGCGCTGGTGGCCGGCAACGACCTCGTCCTCTTCGACGAACCCCTGTCGAACGTCGATGCCAAGGTGCGCGACCAGCTTCGCGGCGACCTGCTGGAGATGCAGCAGGAACTCGGCTTCGCCGCCCTGTACGTCACCCACGATCAGACCGAGGCGATGGAACTCGGGCATCGCATCGCCACGCTCCGGGACGGCGTGGTCGAGCAGCTCGCGCCACCGCGCGAGGTCTACCTGCGACCGGCCAACCGTTACGTCGCCAACTTCGTCGGCCGGACCAACGAGTTCGACGGGCCCGTCACGCAGGTCTCCGGCGAGACCATCGAGTTCAAGTCCGCGATCGGACCGATGGTCGGCATGTCGAGCCGCGAATTCCCCGTCGGCGCACACGTGCTCGGGGTCGTTCGGCCCGAGGCGATCCGGATCACGGACACCGCCCCGGCCGCCGGGACCAACGTCCATTCCGGCACTGTGCGTTCCGTCGTCTTCGGCGGCGCTCAGGTGCGGATCCAGATCGACCTGGACGGCGCCTCGATCGAGGTGTGGCGTCCGAGTGACACCCCCGCCCCCGAACTCGGTTCCACCGTGTGGATCGACTTCGACGCCGGAAATTGCTGGCTCATGGACGGCACCGAACTGAGTCCGGCTGTCGGACAGGACGACCGGTGAGCGCCCCGTCGCCGGTCGCAGATCGTCCCGCTCCCCTATCCGGGACGGAACCCGAGACGACCGCACCGCAGCGGTATGCACGCTGGGCACAGCAGGTTCGGCACCGGCCATTGCACGCGATCACCGCCGCGGTCACTCTCGTGCTGTGCGCCCTGTTGCTGTATCCGCTGGTCATCATGATCTGGCGGACCTTCGTACTCGACGGCGACGTGATCGGTTTCGACGAGTTCGAACGCGTCTTCACCGACCCCCGGACGCGATCGGCGATCGTCAACACCGCGATCATTCTGTTCACCGCGGGCCCGCTGGCCCTGGTCGTCGGTGGAATGCTCGCATGGTTGAACGAACGCACCGATGCGCGATTCGGTATCGTCGGCGAACTCCTACCCATCGCCTCGCTGCTGGTGCCGCCGATCGCCGGATCGATCGCGTGGACCTTTCTGCTGTCGCCGAACAGCGGGTTCGCCAACGTACTCATCCGCGACGGTCTGTCCGTTCTCGGTATCCAACTCGAGGACGGTCCGTTCGACGTCTTCAGCTGGTACGGAGTGATTCTCGCGTACACGGCCTACATGGTTCCGTACGCCTACCTGCCGCTGGCGGCGTCGCTTCGTTCCCTCGACCCGGCGCTGGAAGAGGCCGCCCGCATGGCGGGTTCGTCTCCGCTCCGGACCTTCGTCACGGTGACGCTGCCCGCCGTCAAACCGGCCGCGCTGTCCGCGGTCTTCCTCGTGACGGTCGTCGGTCTCGGAATCTATTCGGTTCCGAGCATCCTCGGCACCAGATCCGGTATCGACGTGGTGTCCACCCGCATCGTGCAGGCGATGAAGTTCTCCTATCCACCCGACACGCGCACTGCCCTGCTGCTCGGCCTCGCGATGCTCGTGGTGATCGGTGTCGTCTGGATTCTCCAGTCCCGCAGTGCCCGCAGCAGCAACTTCGCGCGGATCTCGTCGCGTGGACAGTCCGATGCTGTCGTGGCACTCGGCCGGTGGCGTCCGGTCGCTCGCATCGGCATGCTCGGCTACCTGCTGATGATGTCGGTGGTGCCGTTGTCTGCGATCCTGTTCGTCTCGTTGCAGCGTTACTGGACCCCGGACGTGAAGTGGGACGAACTCGGCCTGCACAACTATCGCGCTCTCCTCGCGAGCAGCGGGCCCGCCGGCGAAGCGCTGCGCAACAGCCTGTGGCTCGGCGTGGTGGGCAGCGTCATCGGTGTTCTCGCAGCTGTTTTCGCTGCGCTGTACCTGCACCGCAGTACGGCGTGGCAGGCGCGGGTGGCCGACGGCGTCCTCAAACTGCCCGGCAACATGTCGCACATCGTTCTGGCCGTCGCATTCGTCCTCGCCTTCGCCGGTGACCCCTTCCGGCTCGGGAACACTCGCTGGCTGCTGCTGATCGCTTTCATCGCGGTGTACCTCTACCAGGCCGTGCTGCAATCGTCCGACGCGTTGTCCCGCGTCGGCAACGACCTGATGGATGCCTCGTACACCTCCGGCCACGGGGAAGGCCGCACTCTGCGTTGGGTGACACTGCCGCTGATGGCGCCCGGGCTCGTTTCCGCCGGGATCCTGTTCTTCGTACACATCATCGGGGATGTCAACGCTGCCGCGATCCTGGCCGGGTCCCGTAATCCCGTCGTCGGTTCGACGCTCGTCGACCTCTACGAAGGCGGCGATCACGCTCAACTCGCAGCGCTCGCAGGCATTCTCAGCCTGATCTCGGTGCTGTTCGTGCTCACCGCCCTGTCGCTCGCCCGGTTCCTCGGCCGCCGCCGATAACTCCACGCGGCCCACATCTCAGAGAGGTACAGTCCCATGCCTTCACCGATCCGACGCCGACTCCACCTCGTCGGCGCCCTCAGCACCATCGCCCTGCTTCTCGCTGCCTGCGGTGAGAGCACAGGGGAGGGCCCCACCGAAGCGATGGACTCCTTCGACGCGATCGTCGAGGCAGCGCAGGAGGAAGGCAGCGTGGTCGTCTACAGCGCCTACAACGCCGAGCTCACCCAGAGCCTGGCCGACGCGTTCGAAGACGAGTACTCCATCACCGTGCAGGTCGTCCGCCAAGCGAGCGCCGACCTCAACGCCCGGTTCGCCGCCGAATCCGAAGCCGGATCGCTCGGCGCCGACGTTCTGTGGCAACCGGACCCGGTGTTCGCCGGAGACGTCGCAGAGAAGGGGTGGCTGGCACCGCTGGATCCCGCGCAGATCCCCAATCTGGAACGGGTCGATGCGGCCGAGCAGACCGAGTACACCGTGCCGGTGCTGGAGCAGCCGTGGGGCATCGCCTACAACACCGACCTGGTCACAGGGACCCCTCCGACTTCGTGGGAGGACCTGATCACCGGTGATGCCATCGCACGCGGATTGCTGGTCGCTGCACCGCAGAACAGCGTCGCCACCGCCGGTGTCTACAACTTCTGGCTCGACACCTTCGGCGAGGAGTTCTTCACCGAACTCCAGCAGACCCAGAACTACTCCATGGGTGATTCGGTCAGCAACGCCATTCAGCAGGTCGCGGCAGGCGAGGTGGGCGCATTCGTGCCTGCTCCGCTGAGCACGGTGTCGACGGTGCAGAAGGCGGGGGCGCCCGTCGAGGTCGTCGTCCCGGACAACACCACCGGCTTCGCGATGCTTGCCTCCATCAGCAGCACCGCCCCCAATCCGAACGCGGCCCGGTTGTTCGTCGAGTTCCTCCTCTCCGACTCCGGACAGGCGATCGCGGTGGGTGATCTCGCGGTGCCGGTCGTCGAATCGGTGACCACCGGAGTGTCGCGTCCGGCCGAGTACGTTCCCACCGACAACGTGGCGACCAGTTCCCGCCTGGACGAGATCGTCGAGCTGGTCACGCCGTGACGGCGGGATCGATCACCTTCGGGGTGAAGCTTCCCAATCTCAGCCCACTCGCGTCGCGCGACGCGATCCTGACGACGGGAACGACCGCCGAGCGACTCGGATTCGAGGCGGTGTGGGCCAGCGACCACGTCGTCTTCACCCCGACCACCGAACACGATCACCCGGATCGGCGTTTCCCCGTCGGGTTCGACACGCCGGCCGTGGATCCGCTGATCGCGCTGTCGCTGGTGGCCGGCGCCACCGAGCGGGTCGAACTCGGCACGTCCGTCCTGGTGCTGGCCAACCGTAATCCGGTGGTGGTGGCCAAGTCCTGGGCGTCGCTCGATCTACTCGCTCCGGGACGTGTGGTGGCCGGTATCGGTACCGGCTGGCAGGAGAACGAGTTCCAGGCTCTCGGTGCGGGTGAGAGGTTCCGTCGGCGTGGCTCGGCAACCGCGGAGTTCATCGACATTCTGCGGACCTGCTGGAGCGACCCTTCGGACGGATTCAGCGGTGAGTTCTACTCGTTCGGTCCACTGTTCTTCGAACCACGTCCCACGAAGGAGATCCCTATCCTGCTGGCAGGTCGCACCTCGCGCGGGTTGCGCCGCGTCGCGAGCCACGGCGACGGCTTCCACGGCACGAACCTGAGCCCGGAGGCAGCGCGGGAAGCGATCACGCGCATCGAGGAATACGCGGTGGAATATGGGCGCGAACATCTCTCGCGCCGGTATACCACGCTGTGCGAACTCGACCTTCGCGACCGCCCGGTCCGTCCGGACGAGGATTACGACGGCATCCACCTGGTGGGTACACCCGAGCAGGTCGCCGAACGCGTCCGGGCGTTCGCCGCCGCAGGCATCGCACACCTGGCCCTACGGGTGCGGGCGCTGTCCGGCAGTACCCGCAAGGAGGTTTCGAACGAGCTGTCGGTCTCCGCCGGAACGGAGCAGCTCGAACGGTTCGAGGCCGAGGTCACGCCGCTCCTCGCGTGAGCTTCCGGCTTCGGCCGAGTCATCGGATCCCGATACGCACCGAGAGTGATCGCTACTGGCGACCCGTCTGCCACTTCATTCCCATCGCGGTATCGGTGCCCAGTGTGCAGCGGTGCGCCATCCGGTACCGAGCTACGGGCGACAGTTCGAACCGTTCGGAAGCGAGGTGGTGAAGAGCAGTCGTGCTGCGCGGGTGATCGTATGGCGGATGTCGGTGATGTTGGCAGGATCGGTCGTCAGGTCGAGCAAGCAGGTGGTCAGGACGTGGCCGAGGACCAAGGCTCGATCGTGGTCGTCGGTCCAGTCGGGGTCGGCGAGGGCGGCGCGGACCAATTCGGTGAACAGGGGTATTGGGCAGCGTCGCCGCGGCCTCGGCTGGATTGCGGATGAAAGGTCAGGAACGGATCCACTTCGAGTCCGAACGGGATTCGCGGCGGCGTACGATCTGCTCGGCAGTGGTGACCTTGGATGGGAGGTGCGCGTCCATGAGTTCGTCCGACGACTGGAATGCGCAGGTAATCGCCGAGTTCCGGGCCAACGGAGGCCGGGTCGGCGGCAATTTCGAGGGTGCCCCGATGGTGCTCCTGCACCATCGGGGTCGCAAGAGCGGTCGCGAGACGGTGACTCCGACGCTGTATCTGCCGGACGCGGAGGACGCCGCGACCGTGTACGTCTTCGCGAGCAAAGGGGGTGCACCTTCCCACCCGGCCTGGTACTACAACCTCACCACCGCCGGTCGAGCGGAGGTCGAGATCGGCACCGAGACCTTCGAGGTCACGGTAGAAGAGATCACCGGCGCCGAACGCGACCGTATCTATGCCGAACAGGCTCGCCGCTACCCCGGCTTCGCCGAGTACGAGGAGAAGACCCGCGGGGTGCGCACCATTCCGGTCCTCGCTCTCCACCGAAACTGACATTCCGGTTCGGCAATCGACATCCCGCCCGAGAGAACCGGACGCACCCACCTCGGTGTCTTCGACCCCGCTGAGCGGGGTCGGAACCACCGAGATCCCGCCGGCACGCGCCGACGGGATCTCCTGTGACCGGCCACCCGGGCCGGGACGACTTCTGGGGTAGGCCTACTTACGCCCCGCCTGCCACTGCATGCCCCACCCGAACGCGCGGTCGAGGTCGGACTGGCTGCCGTCGATGTACTGCACGAGACGCTCGACGGTGATGCCCTGCCCGGTGTTCTGCAGCATCGCGATCGCGCAGATCCGCGCGCCGTTGTTCGGCGAGTCCAGACGCACCTCGATCTGCGGCCCCGACGGCGGGGTCAGGGTGACGACGCCGTCCACGGCAGCCCAGTTCGGCGCGCCCTCGTAGATCATCGCGAAGATCAGCACACGCTTGAACAGTTCGGGACGTTCGAGGTTGACGGACATGTTCTCGCCGCCGGTGTTCGAGCCGGTGCGGTCGTCACCGTCGAGGTGGATGTACGGCGGGGTGTTCAGCGCGCCGAAGCTGTTGCCGAGCGCCTGGATGACACCTTTCGATCCGTCGGCGAGTTCGAAGAGGCAACCGAGGTCGAGGTCCACACCACCGCTCGCGCCGGTGAGCTTGGCGAGGAAGCCCTTCTTCTGCTCACCGCGCGACCAGTTGAGGTTCACCCGCGTGACGCCCTGCCCGGACCCGGCCTTCGACAGGCTCACGGTGGGCGATTCCTTGGTGAGGTTGATCTTGCTCAGGTTGACGCCGCCGGCGTTCTGCTCGGGCTTCTTGTTGTAGTCGATGGCCATGTCGAGCCTTTCGTCGGAGTTGCTGCGCGCGGTTGCGCACGGGATGGGAAAGCGATGGGAGCCCCCGATCCGAGGTGTCGGATCGAGGGCTCCCATCGGCATGTAGTTCGAACTGTCGAGGATCAGGGGATGCTGGTCTTCACAGCATCTTCGCCTTCCCTCGCCGCGATCTTGCGGTTGCGGTAGATGCTCGAGGCGAATGCCGCACCGATCAGGGCGACACCGACGAGGCCGGTGATGACCTCGGGGACGTGGGTGCCGATCGAGTACAGCAGGATCAGTGCCAGCGCACCGATGGCCCAGTGAGCACCGTGCTCGAGGTACACGTAGTCGGACAGCGTGCCCTTGCGCACCAGGAAGATGGTGATCGAGCGGACGAACATCGCGCCGATGAAGCCGAGGCCCAGGGCGATGATGATCGGGTCGGACGTGATGGCGAAGGCGCCGATGACACCGTCGAACGAGAACGACGCGTCGAGCACCTCGAGGTAGAGGAACAGGAAGAAGCCGGCCTTACCGGTGGCCTTCGCGAGGCCGCTCGGTCCGCCGCTGGGCTCTTCGCCTTCCTCGGGGATGTGGAACATCTCGCCGAGCCCGTTGACCGCGATGTAGGTGATCATGCCGAGCGCGCCGGCGATCATGACGGTCGAGACCTTGTCCTCGGGTGCGATGACGGTGGCCGTGATGAGCAGCAGCGCGGTGGCGACGACGACCTCGAGCTGTTCGAGCTTGCCGGCCTTGGCGAGGGGACGTTCGAGCCATTCCAGCCACTTGATCTCGCGCTCTTCGAGGATGAAGTGCAGGAAGAGCATCAGCAGGAACATGCCGCCGAACGCCGCGATCTGCGGATGCGCGTCGGTGATGAGGGTCTCGTAGCTGGGGCTGCCGTCCGGGAAGTAGGCAGCTCCGTCGGCCGGCGGATTGAGCGCCAGATTCAACGCCTCGATCGGTCCGAGTCCGGACGCCACCCACACGATCGCGAGGGGGAACACCAGACGCATACCGAAGACGGCGATGAGGATGCCGATGGTGAGGAAGATCTTCTGCCAGAACTCGCTCATCCGCCGCAGCACGGTCGCGTTGATGACCGCGTTGTCGAACGACAGCGAGACTTCGAGGATGCCGAGGATCACGCAGAGGAACAGAGCTTGCGGGCCGCCGTAGAGGAAGGCGACCACGAGGGAGACGACGGTGACCGCGAAGGATGCACCGAATATTCGCAGAACCACGAAGCGTGGCCTTTCTAATCGGAATCAGGGCGTTGCAGGGTGGTTACTGCACGTCGGTTCCGGCTTCGGTACTGCGACCGAAGCCGGAACCCGGAAGAAACGAACTAGACGTTGACGCCGTAGTCGCGGGCGATACCCGCGAGACCGGACGCGTAGCCCTGGCCGATGGCACGGAACTTCCACTCCGCACCGTTGCGGTACAGCTCGCCGAAGACCATGGCGGTCTCGGTCGAGGCGTCCTCGGACAGGTCGTAACGAGCGAGTTCGTTGCCGTTCGCGCGGTCGACGACGCGGATGTACGCGTTGCGGACCTGGCCGAACGACTGGCTGCGGGAATCGGCATCGTAGATCGAGACCGGGAAGAAGATGCTCTCGATGTTCGCCGGGGTGGCGGCGAGGTCGACGTTGATGACCTCGTCGTCGCCTTCGCCTTCACCCGTGCGGTTGTCGCCGATGTGCTCGATGGCACCGTCGGGCGACTTGAGGTTGTTGAAGAAGACGAAGTGCTGGTCGGAGACGACCTTCTTGTCGGCCCCGGTGGCGATGGCGCTGGCATCGAGGTCGAAGTCGGTGCCGGTGGTGGTGCGAACGTCCCAGCCCAGGCCGACGGACACTGCCGTCAGGTTCGGAGCTTCCTTGGTGAGGGAGAC
Source organism: Rhodococcus sp. 5G237 (assembly GCF_053764735.1). Lineage (NCBI taxonomy): Bacteria > Bacillati > Actinomycetota > Actinomycetes > Mycobacteriales > Nocardiaceae > Rhodococcus > Rhodococcus sp. 5G237. The sequence continues at coordinate 214,847 of NZ_JBSNCD010000001.1, forward strand.
GTTTCCGCCCTTGGTCAAGCTGACGCCCATGCGGGGTCCTTTCGATCGTTCCAACGGTCGACGTACCGGTATAGGGCACGCCCGGTGTGCGTTTCTCCCCACACTAGTTGTTGCCGTGGGGTACGCCCATATCCACTATGCCCGGTCCCGCGCCTCACTTCCGTGACCCGCACGAACCACGGTTCCGACCGGCGGAAAGGTGACGGATCGGCCCGGTGGACGTGCGCCCAGTACCATTCGGTTCTGTGGCGACCCGATGGACGCGCCGCCTGTTCGGCGGGGGAAACACGGAAGATCCCGCGGCTCGTCGTGCACACGATGCGATGGTCGCGGCGTTCCTCGACATGGACAAGCGCCAGTCCGTCATCGAGGCCGGTGTAGCCGCGTCGTACGAGCTCGAACCCGAACGGCACCTGCTCCGTCAGTGGGATCCCATCCGTCAGGCGTGTTATCGCGCCGGTGAGACGTATCTCCAACTGGCAGTGACGGATCCGGAACAACCGCTCGCACCTGCTCCGGCCTACGAGCAGGCACTGCGGCAGATAACCGAAGCAACACGAACACTTGATGAATTCTTCGGAAACAACCGGGGGCACCTCGAGCACATGACGGCCGTGGCGAACACGGTGCCCGAGCTGGCGCACCGGATGCGTACCGAAGCGCGCAACACTCTCGCCGCGACACAGACCCCGGATTTTGTTGCCTTTGCGAACTATCCGTCGGTTCGGTCCGCCACCGAAGCGCTCGAGAAGGCCCTGAACAGCCTCGATGCGGCGCACGGCGTAGGCGCGACCCGCACGGCGGCCCTCCGAGTCGAAGAGGCGACCACCGCTCTGCTCGACGCCCTCGCCGCAGCACCGGGGCGCCGCGACGAGGCCGCTCGCACCCTCGCTTCGGTGACCACCAGGATCGGAGCGGTCCGGACCCGCACGGAAGGTCTCGCCCCGGCCTTCTCCGCGCTGCTGCGCGAGTTCAATGCGGCCAGCTCCGCCGACCTGTCCGGGAACGAGAAACAGGCCGCCGAACTGCTCGCTCGCGCCGAGGACCAGCTCGGACGCGCACGGGCGGCGGCGAAGGACGGCCGACCCGAGGAAGCCCTCGAGCTGGTCGCGGCGATCCGCGCCGAACTGTCGCGCGCCGAAGAACTCGTCGACGCCGTGACCGCACGACTCGCTACGCTGCGTTCCGTCCGGCAGAATCCGGGGGCCAAGGTCGACGAGGTGCGGTTCCGCCTCCGTGACGCACAACACCTGGCCGTGCAACGCGGTCTCACCGCAGAATGGGGTTCCGTTCTCGACTCGCAGTTGAGCCGGATCGACAGGGCCGTCGACGCACTCACCGGTGTGCACCCCGACTACTGGGCCTACGTCAGAGATTTGGATGCGGTGTCTACCTTCATCGCAGGAGTGGTCGATCGGATGAGAGGACGGACCGAGAACGCATGAGGGGGGCCACGCTTACCGAAGTGCGCGCCATGCAGCACTTTCGGCATCTCGACGGCGCGACGATGGAGGAGTTGTTCCTGCACCGTCCCGAGCCGTTCGGGCACAGCGACGATCGCGACCGCCTGGCGACCGCTCTCGGCGCCACGCTCTACGTACCCGCGACGCGCGGCGATCTCGTCGCGACCATCTCGAAGCGTGCGACCGAGGGTGTGACGTCGATGGTCCTCGACCTCGAGGACGCCGTCGCCGACGACGAGGTCGAGCAGGGCCTGCAGAACGCCGTCGCGACGCTCGATGCGCTCGCCGAACGCGGACCGTCGCCGATGATGTTGTTCGTCCGTGTCCGCACGGCCGACGGCGTCGGACGGATCGCGTCGATGCTCGGCGCCGGCAAGGCCGTGCTGACCGGATTCGTGGTGCCCAAGTTCACCGCACGCACCGGGCCCGCCTTCCTCGAGGCGGTGGCCGCGGCGTCGGATCTGCTCGGCCGTCACCTCTACGCGATGCCCGTCATCGAGTCGGCCGAGGTCGTCCACCGCGAGACCCGCGACGGCGAATTGCGTGCGATCTCCGGCATCCTCGCCGAGCACCGTCACCGCGTTCTCGCCGTCCGGATCGGCGCGACCGACATGTGCGCGACCTTCGGTATCCGGCGCGACCGCGACCTGACGATCTACGACGTGCGCGTCGTCGTCGACGTGATCGCCGACATCGTCAATCACCTCGGACGTACCGACGGAACGGGTTTCGTCATCACCGGGCCCGTCTGGGAGTACTTCGCCGATCACGAACGCATGTTCCGCCCGATGCTGCGTTCGACGCCCTTCGAGGAGCAGGACGCCGTGCTGTTCCGTCAGCAGCTCGTCAGCCGCGATCTCGACGGTCTGTTGCGCGAGATCGCCCTCGACCGCGCCAACGGTATCCAGGGCAAGACCGTCATCCATCCGTCGCATGTCACTGCGGTGCATGCCTTGTCGGCCGTGACCCACGAGGAGTTCCACGATGCGACCGACATCCTCGATCGCGACACCGGTGGCGTGCAGGCCTCGGGATACGGCAACAAGATGAACGAACGGCGACCCCACCGCACGTGGGCCGAGCAGACCCTGTTGCGCGCGTCGGTGTTCGGTGTCACCCGTAAGGGGATCACCTTCGTCGACCTGCTGACGGCGCTGGTGGACCGATGACCGATATTCTCGACATTCCTTGGGCCACCGCAGAACTCGGCTTCGCTCTCGAACATGTGGAGTCGCCGTGCGGTTACACCGTTCCCGAACTCGTCCGACCTGGGCTGCGACGCAATCCACGACGCGCGCACCTGCTCGTCTCCACGGTTCTCGGTAAGCACATCCCCACCGAGCCGGCCGCGGTGCGCGGTGCCGGTCACCGGCTCGGCCGGCTCGTCGCCGATCTCCTCGGCGATGCAGCATCCGACGCTGTCGTCATGGGATTCGCCGAAACCGCAACGGGTCTCGGTCACTGCGTGGCCGACGCCCTCGACGCCGCATGCTACCTGCACTCGACGCGACGCCAGGTTCCCGGAGCAGAGGTGCTCACCGGATTCGAGGAGGGGCACTCGCACGCGACCTTCCACCTGCTCCAGCCGACCTCCGGCGCACTGTTCGCCAACGCCGCGCCGCTCGTCCTCGTCGACGACGAGATCTCCACGGGTGCAACGGCCCTCGACGCCATCCGCGCGCTGCACCGCGATCATCCGCGTGATCGTTACGTGCTCGCCTCCCTCGTCGACATGCGGTCGGAACAGGATCGCCGCCGCACTACGGAGGTCGCGGCGGAACTCGGCACGACCATCGAGCACGTGAGCCTGGCCGCCGGACGATCCGTCGTCCCCGACGATCTCGTCGCGCGGGTCGCGGCGTTGCCCGGCCCTCTCCTCAATCCGGTGGGCGATCGACGCGGCGACGTCCGGTTCCTCCACGCGGCGTGGCCGTCCCACGTGCCCGACGGTGGGCGGCACGGGATGCTGCGAGCCGACGCGGCGGCCTTCGACGCGGCGCTGTCGACACTCGCCGACGCGATCGCGGACGTGCGCGATGCCCGGCGTCCCGCCGTCGTGGTCGGACACGAGGAACTGATGTACCTGCCGCTGCGACTCGCCGAGGCGCTCGTCGAACGCGGCACCCCCGCCCGGTTCCAGACCACGACCCGCTCCCCCGTCCACGTGATGGACGTCGACGGATATCCGTTGCGCCGCGGATTCCGTTTCACCGCCCCCGAACACATCGACAGCGAGTTCGAGAACGAGGTGCCGCGCTTCCTCTACAACGCGCAGTGGCCCACGCCGACCGAGGTCCGCGCCGAGCTGATCCTCGTCATCGATTCGCCCGCCGACACCGACCGTCTGCGCGCACCGGGAGGCGTTCTCGACGTGCTCACAGCTGCCGGCGAGGACGTCCTCGTCATGATCGTGCCCGCCACCGATCCGACGGTGCTGCGCACCCACAGGGAGACCGTATGACCGTGCCACTGACCGGACCCGAGTTCGGCTCCTACGCGCCCGACGAGGTGACGTGGCTGCTCAAGGACCTCTCCCACGCCGACCTCGAGGGCGACATCGCCGAACGTGAGGCACGGATCCAGGCCGGTCTCGCGCACTACGCGGAGTCCCTGCCGATCGAGTACCAGCCCGACGCCGCCTACCGCGAACTGTTCGACAAGGCACTGGCCGGCACAGCGGGCCGGTTGGCGCACGCGGTGGGCACGGTCACCGAACTGCTTCTCTCCGAACGCGGAACCGACCTGACCCTCGTGTCGCTCGCGCGGGCGGGCACCCCGATCGGCATCCTGATCCGCCGGTGGGCGCTGCACCACCACGGGTTGACGCTGCCGCACTACGCCGTGTCGATCGTCCGGGGCCGCGGAATCGACTCCGCCGCCCTCGATCACATCACCGCGCGGCACGATCCCGCGTCGATCGTCTTCGTCGACGGCTGGACGGGCAAGGGTGCGATCGCGCGTGAACTGTCCGCTGCGCTCGCCGAATACACCGCGCGAGGCGGTCCCGTCCTGTCCGACGATCTCGCGGTACTCGCCGACCCCGGCCACTGCGTCCGCACCTACGGCACGCGCGACGACTTCCTCATCGCCTCGGCCTGCCTGAACTCCACCGTCTCCGGACTGGTCTCGCGGACGGTCCTCAACGACAGCCTGATCGGACCCGGGGAGTTCCACGGCGCCAAGTTCTACGCCGAGCTGGCCGCGGACGACGTGTCGAACCATCTGCTGGACGCCGTCACCGCAGAGTTCGACACGTGCGGCGACGTCGCATCGGCCGCGCAGGCAGTGCTCGAATCCGACCGCACCCCCACCTGGGCCGGCTGGGAGTCCGTCGAACGGGTGCGGGCGCAGTACGGCATCTCGAGCGTCAACTTCGTCAAACCCGGTGTCGGAGAGACCACCCGCGTGTTGCTGCGCCGCGTCCCCTGGAAGGTTCTGGTACGCGACATCACCGCCGACGAGCACGCCCACATCCGGATGCTCGCGGCCGCCCGCGACGTTCCCGTCGAGGAGGTTCCCGACCTGGCCTACTCCTGCATGGGACTGATCAAGGACCTGCCGTGACCAGCACTGCGCCCGCCCTGGTCGCCACCGATCTCGACCGCACCCTCATCTATTCGCGCGCCGCGATGACCGGCGACCAGTTCGACACGCAGGATCTGCTGTGCGTCGAGTACTACGAGGGCGCACCGCTGTCGTACGTCACCGACACTGCTGCACAACAGCTTCGGACGCTCGCCGACGAGGTCGCGATGGTGCCGACGACCACGCGCACACCCGAACAGTTCCGCCGCATCGACCTCCCCGGCGGTCCGTGGCGGTATGCCATCGCGAGCAACGGTGGGTCGATCATCGAGGACGGGCATCTCGACCCGCACTGGCGCAGGACCGTGGAAGCAGCGGTACGCGATGGGGGCGCGAGCCTCGACGAGGTGACGACCGAACTGCGTCGCCGCATCTCCGAGGACTGGGTGTCGAAGTTCCGCATCGCCGACGAGTTGTTCTGCTATCTCGTCGTCGACGTCGCAGCGCAACCGGCGGGATTCCTCGACGACTGGCACGAGTGGTGTTCGACGCGCGGCTGGAACGCGTCGCAGCAGGGCCGGAAGATCTACACGATGCCGAACAGCGTGTGCAAGAGCCGCGCGGTGGCCGAGGTGCACCGGCGGCTCCGCGACCGCGGGGTGCTCGCCGAGGATGCCCCCGTCTTCGCCGCTGGGGACGGTGCGCTCGATGCGGAGATGCTGAAGGCCGCCGACGCCGCGATCCGGCCTCGTCACGGCGAACTCGAACTGATGGACTGGCGCCACCCGACCGTCTCGGTGACCGCCGCCGCGGGCGTCACCGCCGGGGAGGAGATTCTCACCTGGTTCGCCCGATCCGCTCGTCTTCCGGTCTCTTCGTAGAGTAGAAGGTGCCCGGTCACCGAACACAGTGAGGACACATCTCTTGCCGACTCCGCTCTCCAAGGGTCAGAACGGACCGCTCACCGCGTCCGACGTCGTCGTCTCGCTCGAGCTGACCACGCCCGCCGATCTGTCCGCACTGCTCGTCAAGGCCGACGGCAAGGTGCGCTCCGACGCCGACTTCGTGTTCTTCAACCAGCCCACCGGGCCGGGTGTGCGTCTCGTATCCGGCGCGCCCGGACAGGCAGCATCGCTCGCCGTGTCGCTCGCGCAGGTTCCCGCCGACATCGATCAGGTACGCGCTGTGATCACCCTCGACGACGCGTCGAGCAACTTCGGCCGGTTCGCACCGCCCACCGCGCGCGTGTCCGACAGTGCGGGAACGGTGTTGTACGAGTACCGGATCGACGGACTGAGCACCGAATCCATCGTGATCGCGCTGGAGTTGTACCGGCGCCAGGGCGCGTGGAAGGTCCGCGCCGTGGGCCAGGGATATGCGGGCGGATTCGCGGCGCTGGTGACCGATCACGGCGTCAGCGTCGACGACGCACCGGCCCAACCTGCTGCCGCACCGCAGCCCGTCGCTCCCACGCCCGCTCAGGCTCCGCCAGTTCAGCAGACTCCGCCTCCGCCGGTGCAGCAGACCCCACCTCCGGCATATCCGGCGCAGCCGGCACCTCCGGCACCTCCGGCACAACCGACGGCTCCGGCACAGCCTGCGGAGGTCAGCCTCACGAAGAACCGCCCGGTGAGCCTGGTGAAGGGCCAGAAGGTCACCCTCCGCAAGGACGGCGGCGTCGCGTTGACCTTCCTGCGCATGGGGCTCGGCTGGGATCCGGTGGAGAAGCGCGGCCTGTTCGGCAACCGCTCCGCCGACATCGACCTCGACGCCTCTGCCGTGATGTTCGCCGACAACCAGATCGCCGACGTCGTGTACTACGGCCAGCTGCAGTCGAAGGACGGTTCGGTCCAGCACCAGGGCGACAACCTCACCGGTGCCGGTGAGGGCGACGACGAGGTGATGCTCGTCGACCTCACGCGGGTCCCCGCCCATGTCACGACGGTGATGTTCATCGTCACCTCCTACAAGGGCCACACCTTCGAGCAAGTGAAGAATGCGTTCTGCCGTCTCATCGACGGCACGATCGACACCGAGCTGGCCCGCTACACGCTGCAGGGTGGCATGCCGTTCACGGGCATGGTCATGGCGAAGGTCTACCGCCAGGGCAGCGAATGGAAGCTGCAGGCCATCGGCGAGGGCATGCAGGCGAAGCATCCCGGTGAGGCTGCGCCGCAATTGGGCCGGTTCCTGGCCGTCTGACCGGTGGGCGAGCTCTTCACAGCGGGGCGCAACGCCCCGCTGCCGACCCGCACGGCCCGTTTCACGGCGACCGCATCCGTCCCGCTCGACGTGTGCGCGTTCGTCGTGGACGACGACCTGCAGGTGGCGTCCTCCGACGACATCGTGTTCTACAACCAGCCCGGCACGCCCGGCGTTCGACTCCAGGGCGAGGTGATCGTCGTCGACGTCGACTCGGTCCGTCCCGGTGCGCGCGTGCTGTGCGCGGTCGGCTGCGAGCGACCCGCAGCGGTGTCGACCTCGCTGTCCGACGCGGCGGGCACCGTCCTCGCGTCGTTTCACGTGGAACCGGCGGTCGGTACCGAGACGGCGCTGCTGTGCTGGGAGATCTACCGTCGTCACGACGAATGGAAGATCCGCGCCCTCGGCCAGGGATACGCCGGTGGACTCGCCGAGATGTTCACCGCGCACGGAGTGGATGTCGAGTCACCCTCCGATGCGGAGAAGGTGGCCGCTCCCGGGGCCGATCCCGTCATCGGCCTCTCACCCCTCGAGGTGTTGTGGCGGATCTTCGAGGACGCCGCCCGGTCGGCCGCCGCGTACACGTCGAGTGTGGAGTTCGCCCAGCACCGCTTCGACGACGAACTCTCGGCAGCCGTGGCCGATCCCGCCCGGCGCATGGAGCCCGAGGCCGACCGTGCCCGGGCACGTGCGCAGCAGCGCTACGACGAGCTCGTCGGTGTCGCCGAGGCCCGCTACCGCGACGACAGTGCGGTGCTCGCCGCCGAGCTGCTCACCGTCGACGCGACGTTGCCGCCCGCACTCGCATCGTGGATCTCCCCGGCCTGGATGCACCTGCACCTGCCGAGCGACGGCGTGCGGGTGGGTGAGGTGACGGCGCCCGATCTGGGTCCGCTGCGCATCCCCCTGTGTCTGCCGGCGCCGCTCACGCGACCGTTGTGGATCGACGGTGATCCGGCCGAACTCGGCCCCGTCGTGTCGTCCGTGGTCGTGCGGCTGCTCACGGCCCGGCCCGACACCCTGTTGCACCTCGTCGATCCAGGGCGGACGCTGCCCGCACTCGAACCCCTCACCGCAGCCCGACTTGCCGGACCACCCGTCCACGACCGGTCACAGGTCCCCGCCAGACTCCGAGGGCTGGCCGACGCGGCGGACCTCGACGCGCTCGCCCGGCAGGTCGACGCGGAGACCGCCTCACCCGTGTTGCTGGTCCTCGCCGGGTTCCCCTACGGCTACGACCACGACGACCTGATCGAGATCGTCCGGATCGCGCGTACCGGCAGTGCCGGTCGGGTCTCGGTCGTCCTCGCGGGCGATCCATCGGACGATCGGGTCGCGGAGATGCTGTGGGACGAGGCGCAGAAGCTCCCCGTCGACGGGGAGCTGGCCGATCCGTGGACGGGAGGCCGGTGGACGTTCGTTCCCGACAGCCTGCCCACCGAGACCGAGCATCTGCGCGGCGCGCTGGGGGGGAGCTCGCTCCCGGAGTGATCCAATCCTGGGACGACGGGGTCAGCGTCGGTCGACGAGCGCCGTGACATCGGGCGCGTACACGGTCATCCAATGCGGATCCAGGCGGTAGTAGACCACCTCCTCGTCCCAGTCGAACGCGTCCCCGCCGTAGAACGACTGAAGGTAGGCGAGCAGTTCGGGCCAGTCGTCGGCCGGCTCACCGCCGCACGGGTTGAGAATCTCCACGTGACCGTGCGTGAACACGCCGAGGTCCTCCCCGCGCATGTGCGCCGCGCTGACCGCGGGACGTGCGGCGAGATGCCGGGCCTTGGCGGCGTTGGGGGCCGTGCCGAAGTACCACTTGCCGTGCAGGAAGTGTCCGTCCACACCGCTGATGCGCGGTTCACCGCCGGCGGTGACCGTCGCCAGCGAGAGGACGCACATGCCCGTGAGCACCTCGACGAGCTGCTCGGCCGTGAGGGTCCGCGACGCGTCGACGATCGACCTCAGATGGGATGTGGACCGGGACAGCGACGTGTCGAGGAGCACCTGGAGTTCGGCGAGTTCGGTGGGGGTTTCGTGCATGACTCCATGCTCACATCACCGAGGCACACGGGACCCGACAGTTCTTGCTCTGTTCCACCTCGCCGCTCCATGCGCTCGGGGAGACCACCGAGCGCCGGGTCACCCGCATGGAGGACCCGTGATCCCCCGGTCGGCCGACGCGCACCGCACCCTCCGCGTCGCATGGTGAGAACCATGACGGTCACCGATCCGACGACGCGACAGCGACGCATCCTCGCCCTCGACGTGGCCCGGGGAATCGCCATCCTCGGCACCTTCGCCGCCAATGTCTGGATCTTCACCGACCCCGCCGGCATCGTCGGCTATCTCGCCTCGGTCGGCACCGATCCGTGGCCGCAACGCATCCTCATGCAGCTCACACAGGGGAAGTTCCTCGGGCTACTCACGCTGATGTTCGGGATCGGCCTGGCCGTGCAGGCGGCCTCCGCACAGCGAGCGGGGCGGCCGTGGCCCGGCGGCTACCGGGTACGCGCCGCTCTGCTCCTCGTCGACGGGCTCGTGCACTACCTGCTCGTCGCCGAGTTCGACATCCTCATGGGATATGCACTGACGTCCATGCTCGTGTGCGGGCTCGTGATCTCCTCCGGTCGTGTGCGGTTGTGGGTCGCGGGTGCGGCCGTCGCTGTGCACGCGCTGGCCGTGACCGCGCTCGTCGTGGCGCTCGCCGGTTCACCGCCGAATCCGGAGACCCCCGAGTTGACCACCGCCACCTGGTGGGACATGGTCGTCTTCCGCGTGGACAACGCCGCTGCGTTCCGCGCCGAGGTGATCTTCGTGATCCCGATGACGGTCGCGCTGTTCCTGACCGGTGCCGCACTGTATTCGGCCGGTCTGTTCGACAGCAGAGGTGCGGTGCTGCGCCGACGGCTGATGGTGGTCGGCGCGATCGCGGCGCCTCTCGATCTCGCCGCAGGTCTGTTCGGTGGTGCCGCAGGTGTATTCGCAGCGCGCTACGGCATCGCACCGTTCGTCGCGCTCGGCCTGCTGGCGTGGATCGCCCATTTCTACGTCGGCAGGTCCACGACCGGCACGGTCGGTACCGCCTGTGAACGCATCGGGCGGACCGCGCTGAGTTGCTACATCCTGCAGAACATCGTCGCGTCGGTGCTCTGTTACGACTGGGGATTCGGCCTGGCGAAGGCCGTGGACGCCGACATGCGGGTCCCGTTCACGATTGCGGTGTACGTTGCGGTGGGAGCGGTGATGGTGGTCGGATCCCGGTGGTGGCTCGGACGATTCCGTCAGGGTCCGGTCGAATGGGCGTGGCGGGCGTCCTACGAGCGGCTGTCGGAACGTCGTTGACGTGTCGTCCGCTCCTGTTTCGAAGCGCGGCCGAACTCGATTCCGTACTCGCGGATCTTGCGGTAGATCGTCGCGCGCGACATCCCCAGAGCATGTGCCGCGGCGGCCTTGTCGCCGTTGTGGAGCGCGAGGGCGTCGACCACCGCGTCGCGTTCGAGCGATTCGATTCTCGTCAGGCGCCGGCGGGTGGCCGACCTGCACTCCGCGGGCAGATCGTCGAGCTCGATCGTGCCGGACCGCCGGCGCCTGAAGATGTCCTCGAGCACCGTTCGAAGATGTGTCACGTTGCCCTGCCACGACAGTCGCGCGAGCTGGTTCGCCGCGGCGCGGGACAACGTCAGGTTCTCGGCACCCATCGAATCGAGCAGGAAGCGGGACAGTTCGGGCAGATCGTCGACGTGGTGACGCAACGGGGGCACCGGCACGGTCTTGGGGAACAACCGCAACAGCGGATGCGTATCGGGCAGGCCGTCGGTCGAATCCATCGTGACCGTCACCCAGGAATCGTCCGCGAGGGAGTTCGACGCCGCATCGAGCAGGAGATCGCTCACCGCATCGAGGGTGTCGCCGTCGAGTCCGTCGACGCGGCGGATCAGCAGATCCGCTCCCTCGTCCACCGCCGCCGCGATCCGCTCGAGGAGCTCGTCGACGCTCACCGTCGACGCATCCGCCGAGACGAGAAGGCGCCCGCTCCTGGCGTATTCGTGCACCGCACGGACCAGGGCCGACCTTCCGGAGCCCGGCTCGCCGTCGACGACGATCCACTCGGTCCGCGCACAGGCGTCGAACACCTCCTCGACGGCGCGCGTCCACGTGGCGCTCGTACCGACGACGGATCGCAGAACCGGAGCGCCACCGCGACCGGCCGTCCGTGCCCGCCCGCGGCTCACCTGTTCCTTGATGTGCACGATCCCGCCTGCGAGCCTGTCGTCGACGAAGGTGGGCCGGTAGGACAACCGTGCGGTGACGCCGCTCGGCAGGTCGGCGAGGAGCGTGAACGGTTCGGACCTGCCCCGCGAGTCGCGGGTGCGGTCGATGATGGCCGCCTGGTCGCGCGAATCGAACACGCGCTGCGTGAGGTCGTTCATCATGAGCACTTCGTCGCCGATCGCGATGACCGGCCGGCCCGAATGCTGGCAGGCGAGGTGGTAGTCGCGCAGCAGCGCCCGGTCGAGCTCGCCGGCTTCCTCGAGGATCTGTTCCCGGATCCGCTGCGCGACCATCTTCGCGAACGACAGCAGCAGCGCATTGGTGTTCTCCGCCAGGGTGGTCAGGTCCACGGCGCCGAGCACCGCCCCGGTCACCGGATGGGTCACCGGAGCGCCCGCACACGAGAAGCGGCGTAGCCGCCCGTTGTAGTGCTCGTCGCCGCGGATGAGCAGGGGTGCGCCCACCTCGAGGGAGGTGCCGATGCCGTTCGTGCCGACGCTCGTCTCGGCGTACCGGAACCCGGGGGCGAGATGGACGCTGTCGAGCGCAGCGGCGAGACCGGTATCTCCGAGGTGCCGGCGCAGCACGGTTCCGGAGGCGTCGGTGAGGATGAGCGAGACGGGTTCGCTGTCGATCTCCTGGGCCATCGCATCCAGCACCGGCGCCGCAGCGCGGGTGAGCACGGTGTCCACCGTGTCCGGGTCGACGTAGTCGGCGCCCGGCTGGTCGGTGTCGACGTTCGCCTGCGCCGATCGCAACCACGACACGCGCAGCCAGTGCCTCATCCGACCGATATCGCCTGGTGCGATCGCACTACCTCCGGCTTCGTCTCGGGATGCTGCGCGTTTCGACGCAGCACCCGGTCTGTCTGCACTCACCGTCGATCTCCCGATTGTCGGTCGCGCGGGTCGCTCTTCGGAAGGTTTCGAACGCAACTTTAACGCTTCAAACTGTGATCCGCGTCTCAGAATGAGACAGATTGTGTGTTCCTTCCGGGGTTGTATCGACATCACCCCCGATCTCCCGACGGCCGGCGCCAGCCGGCTCCCGATCCAGGAGGCACACATTGAGCAGGCAGAGCCTCACCAAGGCGCATGCGAAGATCACCGAACTGTCGTGGGAACCCACCTTCGCGACACCCGCGACCCGCTTCGGCACCGACTACACCTTCGAGAAGGCCCCGAAGAAGGATCCGCTCAAGCAGATCATGCGGTCGTACTTCCCGATGGAGGAGGAGAAGGACAACCGCGTCTACGGCGCCATGGACGGCGCCATCCGCGGCAACATGTTCCGCCAGGTCCAGCAACGCTGGCTCGAATGGCAGAAGTTGTTCCTGTCGATCATCCCGTTCCCCGAGATTTCCGCGGCCCGCGCGATGCCCATGGCCATCGACGCCGTGCCCAATCCCGAGATCCACAACGGGCTCGCGGTGCAGATGATCGACGAGGTTCGTCACTCGACGATTCAAATGAACCTCAAGAAGCTGTACATGAACAACTACATCGACCCGGCCGGCTTCGACATCACGGAGAAGGCGTTCGCGAACAACTACGCGGGCACCATCGGCCGGCAGTTCGGTGAAGGATTCATCACCGGCGACGCCATCACCGCCGCGAACATCTACCTGACGGTGGTCGCCGAGACCGCCTTCACCAACACGCTTTTCGTCGCGATGCCCGACGAGGCCGCCGCCAACGGCGACTACCTGCTGCCCACGGTCTTCCACTCCGTGCAGTCGGACGAGTCCCGGCACATCTCCAACGGTTACTCGATCCTGCTGATGGCCCTCGCCGACGAACGCAACCGTCCGCTCCTCGAACGCGACCTGCGGTACGCGTGGTGGAACAACCACTGCGTCGTCGACGCCGCGATCGGCACCTTCATCGAGTACGGCACGAAGGACCGCCGGAAGGACCGCGAATCCTACGCCGAGATGTGGCGGCGGTGGATCTACGACGACTACTACCGCAGCTACCTGCTCCCGCTCGAGAAGTACGGGCTCACCATCCCGCACGATCTCGTCGAGGAGGCGTGGAAGCGCATCACCGAGAAGAGTTACGTGCACGAGGTGGCACGCTTCTTCGCGACCGGCTGGCCGGTGAACTACTGGCGGATCGACGCGATGACCGACGCCGACTTCGAATGGTTCGAGGAGAAGTATCCCGGCTGGTACTCGAAGTTCGGCAAGTGGTGGGAGAACTACAACCGTCTCGCCCATCCCGGACGCAACAAGCCGATCGCCTTCGAGGATGTGGGATACCAGTACCCCCACCGGTGCTGGACGTGCATGGTGCCGTGCCTCGTCCGCGAGGACATGGTGGTCGAGAAGGTCGACGACCAGTGGCGCACCTACTGCTCGGAGCCGTGCTACTGGACCGACGCGGTCGCCTTCCGCGGCGAGTACGAGGGCCGCGAGACCCCGAACATGGGTCGTCTCACCGGTTTCCGTGAATGGGAGACGCTGCACCACGACAAGGATCTCGCCGACATCGTCCAGGACCTCGGTTACGTCCGCGACGACGGGAAGACCCTCATCGGCCAGCCGCACCTCGATCTCGACCCGAAGAAGATGTGGACCCTGGACGACGTGCGGGGCAACACCTTCCAGAGCCCGAACGTGCTGCTGAACCAGATGTCGGACGCGGAACGGGAAGCGCACGTCGCGGAGTACCGCGCCGGTGCCACTCCGCTCTGACACACCCCGGTCCGGCCGGCGCGGTCACACCCCCTGCATCCGCGCCGGCCGGGTCCCCCTACCGAAGTACAGGAGGTTCCAGTGGCCGACACCCACCGCATCCACTTCGAACCCGTCGACATCGAGATGGACGTCGCCGAGGACGAGAAGATCCTCGACGCGGCCTTCCGGCAGGGCATCCACCTGATGCACGGATGTCGTGAGGGGCAATGCTCGGCCTGCAAGTCCTACGTCCTCGACGGCGACATCCAGATGGACCGCTACTCCACCTTCGCGTGCAACGACGCCGAGGTCGAGGAGGGATACGTCCTGCTCTGCCGCTCGCATTCGTTCAGCGACTGCACCATCGAACTGCTCAACTTCGACGAGGACGAATTGCTCGGCGGCGTGCCGATCCAGAACGTCCGGACCGAGGTGGTCTCGATCGAACCGGTTACCCGGGACATCGTCGCGCTCGGGGTCCGGCCGATCGAACCGGAGGTCTTCGAGTTCAAGGCCGGCCAGTACGCCGACATCACCATCCCCGGAACCGAGGATCACCGGTCGTTCTCCATGGCCACCACCCCGGCGACCACCGATCGGGTGCAGTTCCTCATCAAGAAGTATCCCGGCGGTGTCTTCTCGGGCCTGCTCGACGACGGTCTGCACGTGGGAGACGAACTGGCACTGACGGGTCCGTACGGATCGTCGACGCTCAAGGACGGTCACGTGCTGCCCATCGTCTGTATCGGTGGCGGGGCCGGGATGGCGCCCATCCTGTCGCTGTTGCGGCACATGAGCGAGACCTCCGATCCGCGCCCGGTGCGCTTCTACTACGGCGCCCGCACCGCCGCCGACCTGTTCTACCTCGACGAGATACGAGAATTCTCGAAAAGCTTACGGGACTTCGTCTTCGTGCCATGCTTGTCGGAGAGCGCGGACTGCCTTCCCGACGATCTCACCGGGGTGGAGACGGGCATGGTTCCGGACGTGGTCGGTGCGCACGAGACCGAACTCCACCGGTGCGAGACGTATCTGTGCGGCCCGCCCCCGATGGTGGACGCCACCCTCGAGCTTCTCGAGAGCAGGAACGTCCCGAAGGACCAGATCTTCTACGACAAGTTCACCAGCCCGACCTTCGAGTGATCGAAGCTCCCCACTTCGTCCCAGCGACAGGAGAATCCACAGATGACCGCCACTGCAGAGCCCCAGCGGCGCAGTTTCCCGCGCATCGAGTTCACCGATGCCGAGGCCGGCGCACTGGAGTTCCCGAGTTCGAAGAGCCGCACCTACAACTACTACAAGCCGGCGAAGCTGCGGGCGACGACCTACGAGGACGTCACCGTCGACGTGCAACCCGACCCCGAGCGGCACCTGAGCCAGGGCTGGATCTACGGATTCGGCAACGGCCCCGGAGGCTACCCGAAGGAATGGACGGTCGCGAAATCATCGGACTGGCACCAGTTCCGGGATCCGAACGAGGAGTGGGACCAGTCGATCTACCGCAACAACGCGGCGGTCGTCCGGCAGGTGGACCTGTGCCTGAAGAACGCGAAGCGGGCACGCGCGTACGAGGTGTGGAACACCCCCTGGCTCACGTTCATCGCCCGGAACCTCGGTGCGTGGATGCACGCCGAGAACGGTCTCGGTCTGCACGTGTTCACGTCGATCCAGCGGTCGGGACCGACCAACATGATCAACACCGCGGTGGCGGTCAACGCGGCACACAAGCTGCGGTTCGCGCAGGACCTGGCGCTGTTCAATCTCGACCTCTCCGAATCCGGTGTGCCGTTCGACGGATCGGCCCACAAGGAGGTCTGGCAGTCCGCCCCCGAATGGCAGCCCACCCGCGAAGTGGTCGAACGCCTGACGGCGGTGGGCGACTGGTGCGAACTGCTCTTCGCCACCAACATCGTCTTCGAGCAGCTGGTGGGATCGCTCTTCCGGACCGAGCTGATCATGCAGATCGCCGCCCGCAACGGCGACTACATCACCCCGACGATCGTCGGCACCGGCGAACACGACTACGACCGCGACCTCTCGTACACCCGGGCTCTGTACCGAATGCTCACGCGCGACGAGGAATTCGGTGAATCCAACAAGGAACTGTTCTCGTCGTGGATGAGCACGTGGGTGCCGCGGTGCATCGACGCGGCACGGGCGTTGCAGCCGATCTGGTCGCAGCCGTCCGACAAGGCGATCACCTTCGCCTCGAGCCTCGAAACCGCCCAGTCCAAGTTCCGGTCCCTGCTCGAGGAGATCGGCCTGGAAGCACCGAAGGAGTTGGACCAGTGAGCATGAATTTCGGATCCTCCACCGAATTCTCCAACAAGTGCGGAGTGACGCTCATGAACACTCCGATCGGCCGGGTCGTCGCCGACGTGATGGGCGCGAAGGAGGGAGTGGAACTGACGGAGTATCCGTCGATGATCCGCGTCGACGGCACCCGGTTGCTCGAGTTCGATTACGACGAGCTCACCGAGGCCCTCGGCAGCGAGTTCGACGGATCGATCTTCGAGGAGATCAGCTCGACCCACTACGGACGCATGGTGCATCTCGACGACAGGACCATGTTGTTCGCCAGCCCCGAGGACGCCGCCGAGTACATCGGCTTCGACCTCACCGCGCCCTAGGAATCGAGGACGGCATGTACACCAAGGACGACGAGAACTACTTCATCGTCGACGCTCACGTGCACATCTGGGACGCACGGGCTTCGAACTTGAAGAACATCCACGGTCAGCAGTTCATCGACTGCTTCTACGACTACCACAGGAACCTCAGCCCGCAGGAGGAGGTGTGGGACTTCGACACCTACGCCTACTACGGCAGCGAGAGGTTCATGAAGGACCTGTTCGTCGACGGCTACGTCGACCACGCGATCTTCCAGGCGACGCTGCTGAGCGAGTTCTACAAGACCGGCTTCGGGCAGACCGAGGAGTGCCTCGCCCTCACCCGCAAGCATCCCGGCAAGCTCACCTACAACCACGCCTACGATCCGCGTCACGAGGAGGCCGGCCTCGAACAGTTGCGGCGCGACGCGGAAAGCATGAACCTGCAGGGCGTCAAGCTCTACACGGCCGAATGGTTCGGCGACTCCCGCGGATACAAGCTCGACGACAAGTGGTCGCGCCGCTATCTCGAGGAATGTATCGAGCTGGGCATCAAGAACATCCACGTGCACAAGGGACCGACCATCAGGCCGCTCGACCGTGACGCCTTCGATGTCGCCGACATCGACAAGGTTGCCACCGACTACACCGACCTGCGGTTCGTCGTCGAGCACGTCGGCCTGCCCCGCCTCGAGGACTTCTGCTGGATCGCGACGCAGGAATCCAACGTGTACGGCGGTCTGGCCGTGGCGATCCCGTTCATCCACACCCGCCCGCGCTATTTCGCACAGATCATCGGTGAATTGATGTACTGGATCGGCGAGGACAAGATCCTGTTCTCGAGCGACTACGCGCTGTGGACACCGCGGTGGCTGATCGAGAAGTTCGTGGACTTCCAGATCCCCGAGGACATGACCGAATACGCTCCGCTGACCACCGACCAGAAGAAGAAGATCCTCGGTCTCAACGCGGCGGCGCTGTACGACATCGATGTGCCCGCGGAGTTGCGGCTTCCCGAACCGGCCGGACAGGAAGGGGTCGAGGTCGCCGCGGGAGCGCAGGAAGCGGTGTCGTCATGACGGTCGGACCGGTGACGGCCGACGACGTCCTGCGGGCGTTGTCGGACGTCACCGACCCCGAACTGGACGAGCCCATCACCGATCTCGGGTTCGTCCGGTCGGTGGTCCTCGACGACGAGGGCGTCACCGTCCACCTGCGTCTTCCCACGGCCTTCTGCTCACCCAACTTCGCGTACCTGATGGCCTCGGACGCGCAGGACGTGCTCGAGGCCGTCGAAGGGATCGGGCAGGTGCGGGTGCTGCTCGACGACCACCACGACAGCCACAAGATCAACACCGGATTGGCGGCGAACGTCGGCTACCGCGGCACCTTCGGGGTCGAGGCCGTCGACAGTCTCGAGGATCTGCGGCACACCTTCCTGCGCAAGGCCCATCTCGCGGCGCTCGAACGCTGCGTCGAGGCGCTGCTCCGCACCACCGAGCTCACTCTCGACGACCTGCCGTCGCTCACCCTGAGCGACATCCCGCCCGGCCGGTACCGGTCGGCCCTGATCCGGCGACGCCTGGCGCTCGGCCTGACGCTGTGTCCTGCAGGACGGGTCTTCGTCGACGACGACGGCAGAACGATTCCGGCCGAGAAGATTCCGATGCGACTGCGGTTCGCGAAGTCCGTGCGCATCTCCATGGAGGGCAACTCCCACTTCTGCCGGGGACTGCTCGCCACCCGCTACGCCGACGACGACGGGACCGCCGGCCCGCGGATCGTCGACGCCAGATCCACCTCGTCCGTTCCAGTCAGGAGGGTGTCATGAAGGCCGTCCAGGTCGTGGGTTACCACACGAAACTGCAGCTCACCGAGGTGCCGGAACCGAAGATCGAAGGTCCCCTCGACGTGATCGTCCGCATCGGCGGTGCCGGGGTGTGCCGCACCGACATCCACATCCTCGAAGGACAGTGGGCGGAGAAGAGCGGCGTCGAACTGCCGTACACGATCGGCCACGAGAACGCCGGATGGGTGCACGCCGTGGGGACTGCGGTCACGAACGTCGCGGTGGGCGACAAGGTGATCCTGCACCCGCTCATCACGTGCGGTCAGTGCCGCGCGTGCCGCTCCGGCGACGACGTGCACTGCGAGAACAACGCCTTCCCCGGTATCGACACCCACGGTGGCTACGCCGAATACCTGAAGACGACCTCCCGCAGCGTCGTCCGTATCGACGATTCACTCGAACCCGCGGACGTCGCTGCTCTCGCCGATGCGGGCCTGACGGCCTACCACGCAGTCGCCAAGGCAGCCAAGCTTCTTCACCCGGGCGACACCTGCGTGATGATCGGCGCGGGCGGTCTCGGCCACATCGGCATCCAGGTGCTGAAGGCGATCTCGGCGGCCACACTCGTCGTCGTCGACCGCAATCCCGACGCCGTGGAACTCGCCGCCGAGATCGGCGCCGACCACGCGATCGTCGCCGACGGCACCCATATACAGCAGGTCCTCGATCTCACCGGCGGCAACGGAGCCGAGGCCGTCGTGGACTTCGTCGGCGAAGGCGGCGCCACCAAGGAAGGCGTGGCGATGCTGCGACGCGCCGGCAACTACTACGTCGTCGGCTACGGCGAGAACATCGACGTCCCCACCATCGACATCGTCTCGACGGAGATCAACTTCATCGGCAATCTCGTCGGCTCCTACAACGACCTGCAGGACCTGATGGTCCTCGCCGCCCAGGGCAAGGTCACGCTCCACACCACGAAGTACCCGCTCGACCAGTTCCAGCAGGCCATCGACGATCTCGATGCCGGTCGCGTCCGCGGTCGCGCGATCCTCGTTCCCTGATCCCGAACCGCATCGACGAAAGGAAACCGCCATGGCCAAGGATCTGCGGTTCGAACAGGAAGCCCGCACCCTGCTCGAATACGGCGTCAACGCGCTCGCCGACGCGGTGAAGGTGACGCTCGGCCCCAAGGGACGCAACGCCGTCCTGGAGAAGCTCACCGGCCCGCCGACCATCACCAACGACGGCGTCACCATCGCCCGGGAGATCCAGCTGCGCGACCCCTTCGCGAACATGGGGGCGCAGCTGGTCAAGGAAGTCGCGATGAAGACCAACGGGACGGTCGGCGACGGCACCACCACCGCCACCGTGCTCGCGCAGGCCATGGTCCGCGAAGGGCTCCGGGCGGTCGAGGCCGGTGCCAACCCGATGCGGGTGCGTCGCGGCATCGAACGCACCGTGCCCGTCGTCGTCGACGCCGTGCGCGCCCATGCCGTGCAGATCCGCGACCGGCAGGATCTCGCCCGCATCGCGACCCTCGCCGCCAGCGACGACGACGCGATCGGTGAGGTCATCGCCGACGCCGTCGCGCATGTGGGACGCTCCGGCATCGTCACCACAGAAGAGTCCGACACGCTCGGCATGTCGGTGGACGTCGTCGACGGCATCGAGTTCGACCACGGCTACATCTCCGGCTACATGGTCACCGACCCCGAGCGCATGGAGTCGGTCCACGAGAACCCGCTGGTGCTGCTCACCAACAAGAAGATCAGCCAGGTGCAGGACATCATGCCGAGCATCGAGGCGGCCAAGCGCGCCGACCGGCCGCTGGTGGTGCTGGCGGAGGACGTCGACGGACCGGCGCTGCACCTGCTCGTCGGCGGCAACATGCACAAGACGATGCAGTCCGTCGTCGTGCGCGCCCCGGGCTTCGGGCACCGGCGGGTCGCCGAACTCGAGGATCTCGCGGTGGCGCTCGGCGGTCACGTCGTCGCCAAGGACACCGGTATCGAACTGTCCGAGGTCACGCGTGAGCACCTGGGCTCGTGCGATCGCATCACGGTCACCGAGAACGACACGACGATCGTCGGGGGTCACGGCGATCCGAATCTCGTGCAGGCCCGCATCGCGCAGCTCGAGACCCAGCTGCGGCGCGCCCGCATCGACGCCGATCAGGACGCGCTGCAACTGCGGCTGGCACGGCTGACCGGCAGTGTCGCGGTCATCAAGGTCGGTGGCGCGACCAGCGTCGAACTCAAGGAGCGGATGCTGCGGGTCGAGGACGCACTCGCCGCGACCCGCGCGGCTCTCGAGGAGGGTGTCGTCGCCGGTGGCGGCACGGCACTCGGGCAGGCCCACCGGGCGCTGGCCGACCTCGATCTTCCGGGCGACGAAGCAGTGGGGCGCGACGTGGTGCGGCGGGCGCTCGCCGAACCGATGCGCCGCATCGCGATCAATGCGGGCTTCGACGGCGACCAGGTCGCCGAGGTCGTCGAGGGGCTGCCGCTCGGTCACGGATTCAACGCCCTCACCGGTGAGTACGGCGATATGTTCGACGAGGGCGTGATCGACCCGTTCAAGGTCACCCGGGCGGCCTTCGAGAGCGCGGCGTCGATCGCGGCCCTGCTCATCACCACCGAGACCGCCGTGGTCGAGGAGGTCATGGGTAATCCCGGGGCGATCCCCGCGCCGGGCTTCGGCGACCTCGCCGAAGGCATGATCCGTCCCTCGAACATCTACTGACCGGAGGCGAGATGATCTTCATCGTGGTCCGTTTCAAGGTGAAGCCCGAGTACCAGGACAGCTGGCTCGAGACCACCGCGGAGTTCACCGAGGCGACTCGCAGCGAACCGGGGAACCTGTGGTTCGACTGGTCCCGCAGCGTGGACGATCCGTCCGAATTCGTTCTCGTCGAGGCGTTCCGCGACGGGGACGCCGGGGCCGAGCACGTGAAGTCCGATCACTTCCGCAAGGGACTCGACGCGATGCGGCCGGCGCTGAGCGAGACTCCACGCATCCTCAACACGGAGATTCCGGGCACCGAGTGGGCCCGGATGGGCGAACTGCAGATCGACTGATCGACCGCATCGAGACCGACGTCGTGTGCGAGATTCGTCGGGGATTTCGCACACGACGTCGGCCTCGGTGTGCGCCCATAGGTTTGTCCTAACGTTTCGTACGGCTGCAGGTCTTTGTGGCAGCAGTCACGGTCGTGATCGACTGGACCGGCGTGGACGGCATGTCCGCGCGTCGGCCGTGTCGATCAGGAGCGTGATGTGAGCGAGTTGCACCTTCCCAACCGAATCCGGCAGCTGGCAGTCGAGCATCCGGATCGTGCGGCGGTCAGCTCCGGCGGAACGACCCTCACCTACTCCGAGTTCGACGCGCTCACCAACCGGGTCGCCTCGGCACTCGCGACCGTTCCGGCGACGTCCATGCGCATCGGTGCGCTGCTGCGCATGGGCCTGCCCGGCGCGGCCTCGTTCGTCGGCTGCGCCAAGGCCGGGCTCGTCTTCACCCCGCTCAACTGGCGCCTGAATCCGGACGAGATCGCCGACATCGCCGACGACGCGCAGCTCGACGTCCTGATCGTCGAGGACGAGTTCGCCGCATCCGCCCGTGCTGCCACCGCGGTCCTGCCCGACGCACAGATCGTCGTGGTCGGCGACGCCTCTACCGTTCCCGGCGCACGCTCGTGGGACGACTTCGTCGCCTCCGGTGACGACATCGACCCCGGCTTCGGCGACGACCCACGGACCGAGGTGCTGCAGCTCTACACCTCGGGCACCACCGGCCGTCCCAAAGGTGTTGTGGCGACGCATCACAACCTGTTCAACGAACCGCAGAACTTCGCGCTGTACGAGTTCACCGAGGACTCGGTGTCCCTCGACGCGCTGCCCCTGTTCCACATCGCCGGCGCCGGCTGGATGAGCACGACCCTGTCGGCGGGTCTGCACCTGGTGCTGCTCGGCGAGATGCGCCCGAACCTCGTGGCGGCAGCCATCTCCGAGCACGGCATCACCCACGCATTTCTCGTGCCGTCGGTGATCAACATGCTCGTGGAGATGCCCGACCTGTCGGATTACGACCTGTCGACGCTGCGCCTGGTGGCCTACGGCGCCTCCCCCATCACGCCCACCCAGCTCGCCCGCGCCATGGACACCCTCGGCTGTCGCTTCGTGCAGCGTTACGGCATGACCGAGACGATGGGTGCCCTCACGGCCCTGCGTGCCGACGACCACGACCCGCACGGATCCCGCTCGTACCTGCTGCGTTCGGCCGGCAGCCCGCTCCCCGGCGTCGAGGTCGAGATCCGCGACATCGCCACAGGTGAACCGCTTCCCGACGGTCAGACCGGCGAGATCGTCTGCCGATCGCGCAACAACACGTCGGGCTACTGGCGTCGCGACGCCGAGAACGCGGCCCTGTTCACGGCCGACGGTTTCCTGCGCACCGGCGACGCCGGACACATCGACTCCGACGGCTACCTGTTCGTCACCGACCGCGTGAAGGACATGATCATCTCGGGTGGCGAGAACGTCTACCCGATCGAGGTCGAATCCGTCCTGTCCGAACACCCCGCCGTCGCGGAGGTCGCCGTCGTCGGTGTGCCCGACGACCGTTGGGGTGAGGCCGTCACCGCCGTCGTGCGGGTCGCGCCGGGCGCATCCCGCCCGACCGAGGACGAACTCCTCCAGTTCACGGTGGAGCGACTCGCGTCCTACAAGAAGCCCCGGCACATCCACTTCGTCGACGAACTGCCACGCAACGCGAGCGGAAAGATCCTCAAGCGCACACTGCGCAACGAGTTCGCTCCCGTGCAGGAGGGAACGACGCCATGATCGTCACCGAGGACCTCGGCGCCGTCCAGCGTGAAGCATGGGCCGCCGGAGTACTGCCGCCCGTCGAGGAAGTGCGTCCGGGACTGTGGTCGATCCCG
This sequence comes from Rhodococcus sp. 5G237, assembly GCF_053764735.1. Taxonomy (NCBI): domain Bacteria; kingdom Bacillati; phylum Actinomycetota; class Actinomycetes; order Mycobacteriales; family Nocardiaceae; genus Rhodococcus; species Rhodococcus sp. 5G237. Next base: position 238,323 of record NZ_JBSNCD010000001.1, read on the forward strand.
GTCCCGATGCCGAAGAACCCGCTGCGGTACGTACTTTCGTATGCGCTCGCACTCGACGACGGTCTCGCTCTGATCGACCTCGGTATGGACACCGACGAGTCGTGGGACACCCTCGTCGCCGGTGTCGCCGCGACCGGCCACCACATCACCGACGTGCGCTACGCGGCGATCACCCACCTGCATCCCGACCATTTCGGCCTGGCACCCCGCCTGAAGGAGACGACCGGCGCCGTCATCGCGATGCACGCCGCCGACGCCACCGCCCTCGGGCACTTCACCCCGGAGGATGTCGCCGCCGACAAGGAAGCATGGCGCGTGGACCTCACCGGGCTCGGCGCACCGCCCGAGGTGGTCGAAGCCGCCCGCTTCGAACTCGTGCGCTTCCCCGAAGGCGAGAGCGCCGATGTAGTTCTCGCCCACGGCGATCGACTCGATCTCCCCGGATGGAACATCGAAGCGGTGTGGACACCCGGCCACACACCCGGGCATCTTGCGTTCGTCGACCGCGACCGCGACCTGCTGTTCAGCGGCGACCACATGCTCCCGCGCATCAGCCCCAACATCTCTTCGGGCCCCGGCGAACTGGGCGACCCACTGCACCGCTACCTGTTGTCGCTGCACGCGACGACGGCCCTGCCGGACTGCGAGGTACTACCGGCTCACGAGTACCGCTTCCGCGGGATCACCGAGCGTGCACGCCAACTCATGGACCACCACGAGGTCCGTCTCGACGAGATCCGCGAAGCCGTCGCCGTCCGGCCCGAATCGACGGCCTGGGAGATCACGACCCGCGTCACCTGGTCGCGCCCCATCGACGCGATGGATCCCCGGCTGCAGCGACTCGCCGTCCGCGAGACCCAGGCCCATCTCATCGTTCTCGCCGATCGAGGCGACATCCGTTCCGACGGCGGAACTCCCGCCCGCTGGACTCTCTCCGCTCCGACCGATACGAAGGAAAACTGACATGAGCGTTGTCCTCACCGAATTCGCCGACGGCGTCGCGGTGTTCACCCTCAACCGCCCCGAGGCCAAGAACGCCGTGAACCTCGAGGTCTCGGAAGCGCTGGCCGCGGCCATCGACGAGTTCGAGGCACGTCCCGACCTGACCATCGGCATCCTCACCGGCGCCGGCGGAACATTCTGCGCCGGAATGGACCTGAAGGCGTTCGCGCGCGGTGAGAAGCCGTCGATCCCCGGCCGCGGATTCGGTGGCCTCACCGAGGCACCGCCGAGCAAGCCGCTCATCGCCGCCGTCGAGGGCTGGGCTCTGGCCGGTGGATGCGAACTCGCCCTGTCCGCCGACCTGATCGTCGCGTCGCGTGAAGCGAAGTTCGGTATCCCCGAGGTCAAGCGCGGACTTGCCGCGGCGGCCGGTGGCCTGCTGCGCCTGCCGAAGATCCTGCCCTACCCGCTCGCGATGGAGCTGGCCATCACCGGTGACCCGCTCACCGCCGAGGTCGCCCACCAGCACGGTCTGGTCAACCGCATCACCGAGCCCGGTGAGGCACTCACCGTGGCAAAGGAACTCGCCGCCCGCGTCGCGGCGAACGGCCCTCTCGCCGTCAAGGCCACCAAGCAGGTCGTCGCGATGGCCGCCAACTACACCGACCCCGATGCCTTCGTCGCGCAGCGCAAGTTCATCGACCCGGTCTTCGCGTCGGCCGACGCCAAGGAAGGCGCTCGGGCGTTCGCCGAGAAGCGCGCACCGGTCTGGAAGGGCGAGTAGGAATGTCGGACGTGCTGGTCGCGCAGGACGGCTCGGTCGCCACGATCACGCTGAGTCGACCGGAGCGCAAGAACGCGATGACGCTCGATGCATGGCGATCGTTGCGTGAGACGTTCGGTGCGCTCCAGCACGACGACTCCGTCCGCGCCGTGATCCTCACCGGCGCCGGTGGCGACTTCTGCACCGGCGCCGACATGGAACGGCGCGACTCCACCCATCCCCTCGACCGCATGCGGGAGATCAACGCGACGGCGCTCGCCGTCGCCGAGTTCTCCAAACCGCTGGTCGCGCAGGTCGAGGGGTATGCGGTGGGCGCCGGATGGAACATGGCGCTGCTGTGCGACGTGGTCGTCGCCTCCCGGACGGCGAAGTTCAGCCAGATCTTCGCGCGGCGCGGACTGTCGGTCGACTTCGGCGGATCGTGGATCCTGCCGCGCCTCGTCGGATTGCACCAGGCGAAGCGTCTGGTCATGCTCGCCGACATCGTGAGCGCCGAGGAAGCGTACGGCCTCGGGCTGGTGACCGAGCTCGTCGAGCCCGACGCCCTCGCCGGTCGCGCCGCCGAACTGGCCGCGCGACTGGCCGCCGCCCCACCGGTCGCGGTGAGCATGTCGGCGCGGATGCTCGAGCAGGGTTCGTCGCTCACGCTCCGCGAGGCACTCGAGAACGAGGCGCGTTCGCAGGCGGTCAATCACGCCACCGACGCGCCCGACGCGATGCGCGCCTTCGTCGAGAAACGCGAGCCGTCGTTCACCGGCGGATGGCAGGTACCACGCCCGGTCGACACCCCTTCCTGACGGTTACGTGCGGGACGATTCGGGGCGTCACCTACGATAATCGGGTGGACCTGCACCTCGTGACCTATTTCGTGGCCGTCGTCGACCACGGCGGAATCACGAAAGCTGCTCAGGCACTCTATATTTCGCAGCCATCGTTATCGCAGGCCATCCGCACCCTCGAACGACGGCTCGGCACGACCCTGTTCGACCGCACCGGCCGACGGCTCACCCTCACCGAGGACGGTCGTGTCCTCGAGGTCGCCGCGCGCCGCATCCTGGCCGACGTCGAGCGGGCGAAACAGAAGGTCGCGGCGGTGCGCGACCTCGAGGCCGGTCGCGTCGAGATCGTCACCTTCGCGACGTTCTCGATCCACCCCGTCATCGAGTTCGTCCAGCGCTTCCGTCAGCGCTACCCCAACCTGACCGTGCGGGTGAACGACGCCGAAGGGCCTCCCGGGGTCCACGCGGCGCTGCGCCGCGGCGAGGCGGAGATCGGCATCACCGACCTGTCGGTCGAGCACGCCGGCATGATCACCGTCCCGGTCCTCGAGCAGGAGATGGTGCTCGCCCTGCATCCCGACCTCGCCGCCGACGTGCCCGACCCCGTCACCCGGGCCCAGGTCCGCGACTTCCCGCTGGTCCTGGACCTCGGCTCCCGCGCGAGCGCCGCGCGGACCGGTGAACTGCTCGGCGAGCAGAACGTCGTCGTCGACTGCGCCAACCAGGCCGCCCTGTGGCAGTTCGTCGAGCGGGGCACCGCCGGGACGGTCGTTCCGCGTCGCGTCGCCGAGAAGCAGATCCCCGGTGCGGTCATCCGGCCACTGGACCCGCCGTTCCGGCGTCCCGTCGGGTTGGTGATGCGCCCCGGCGATCTGTCCCCCGCTGCCGCCGCATTCGTGGCGACCACCACCGGCACCTCCTGGGAAGCGTGACGACATGGAGTTCCGTCAGGTCGAGTACTTCCTCGCCGTCGTGGAGAACGACGGCATCAACGGCGCGGCCGCCGAGCTCGGCGTCGCCCAGCCCACCGTCTCCCAGGCCCTGCGCAGCCTCGAGCGCGAGCTGGGCGTGCAGCTGTTCCACCGCATCGGGCGCGGCATGGTGCTCACCGCGGCGGGCAAGGCGCTGATCGGCCCGAGCCGGCAGATCCTCCGCGATGTGAACGCGGTCGAGGAGCTGCTCACCGTGTCGACGACCGAGGTGACGGGCCGACTGGATCTGATGGTCTTCCCCGCTCTCGCGACCGGCCCGATCGTCGACCTGGTCTCCGAGTTCCGCCGCCTCCATCCCAAGGTCACCGCGCGCCTCGGTGATCTGCGTGCGGAGGAGTTCACCGCGTCGGTCATCCACGACGGACACTGCGAGTTCGTCGTCACCCACCTGCCCGTCGAGGACGAGGTGGGTCTCGAGATCATCGAACTCGGACAGACCGAATACTGGCTCGCCTATCCCCCCGGCACCGACCTGCCACCCGGGCCGCTGTCCTTGGCCGAACTCCCCGGCATCCCGATGGTGTTCGTTCCCCGGGGAATGGGATCGGTGAGCGACGCGATCGACTACGCGATGCGACAGGCCGAGGTGCGCCGTCCCATCTCCGTGCTCACCGATCATCGCGAGGCCCGCCTGCCGATGGTGCTCGCGGGGCTCGGCGGGTCGTTCGTCGAACGGTCCCTCGCCGAGTCGGTCCAGGACATCGCGGTGGTCCGTCCGTGCGAGCCGGCCTTCGCGCAGTCGTACGGACTGGTGTTCGACCCGGTTTCACTGTCGAGAGCGGGACGCGCCTTCGTCGACTTCGTACGGTCGTCCGAGGAGACAGCCCCGGTCGAGTGAGTTCGTCGGGACGGTGACATCCGGAGGTCCGGGCGCGACCATAGGTGGGTACGACGTCCACTTCCGTCCTCGGGAGATGATCCGTATGTCCACTTCGACGTCCTCCCCCGTCCACCTCGACTCCGTCGACGCCTACGCGCAGCGCGTCCTCGATTCCGTCCTCGGCACCATGGACACCCTCATGATCCTGATCGGCGACCGGCTCGGCTGGTACCGAAGCCTCGCCGACCACGGGCCTGCGACGGCCGACGAACTGGCCGAACGCACCGGCACGCACCCGCGGTACACCCGTGAGTGGCTCGAGCAGCAGGCCGTGACCGGTCTGCTCGACGTCGACGACGGCGATCCCCCGCGCTTCGCGCTGTCGTCGGCCGGTCGCGAGGTGCTCACCGATCCACGCAACCTGGCGTACATGGCGCCGCTCGCCCGGATGATCGTCGGCGCGACGATGCAACTACCCGGCCTGCTCGAGGCCTACCGCAGCGGCGGCGGAGTGAGTTGGAGCCAGTTCGGCCGCGACGTGTGCGAGTCGCAGGCCGACGCGAACAGGCCGCTGTTCGAGAAGGCCCTGCCCGATGCCCTGCGGTCGGTCCCGGAGGTCGACCGGGTGCTCGGGCAGCCGGGCGCGCAGATCGCCGACATCGGCTGCGGCGGAGGATGGTCGACGATCACGATCGCACGCACCTATCCGGAGGCGAAGGTGCAGGGCTTCGACATCGATGCCCCGTCGGTCGAGATGGCCCGGTCGAACCTCGCGGAGAATGCCGATGTGGCGCAGCGCGTCACGTTCACGCAGTGCGACGCGTCCGAACTGCCCGGCGGAAACTTCCACGCGGCCTTCGCATTCGAGTGCGTCCACGACATGCCGCAACCGGTCGAGGTACTGGCTGCCGTGCGACGTTCGCTCGCACCCGGCGGGTTCATGATCGTCATGGACGAAGCGGTCGCCGACACCTTCACCGCGCCCGGTGACGACGTCGAACGGCTCATGTACGGCTACAGCCTCACCATCTGCCTCCCCGACGGCATGAGCCACACACCGAGCGCCGCGACGGGCACCGTCATGCGTCCCGCGACCCTGCGCCGCTACGCCCTCGACGCCGGTTTCACCGAGGTCGACGTGCTCCCCATCGAGGACTTCGGCTTCTTCCGCTTCTACCTGCTCCGCACCGAATAGCGGCGCCCGCCGAAACTTCGGCTCGGACGGGCGCACCGGCCGCTCCCAGAGCGCGACGCACCCGTTCGACGAAGACTTCGGGGCGCCGATAGCGGAGGTCGGTGCCGACCCGGATGGCCGTCCACCCCAGTTCGGGCAGCACCGCGTACCGGTCGATGTCGTGGGTGCGAATTCGACGTCATCCCCAGGCCCGGTCATCTGCGACGAAAGAAGTTCGGGGAGGTTGTGTCCAGGTTTTTCGAAGAACCGGACACAACCTCCCCGAACCCGGAGCTGTCTGCTTACGCGACGCGCTCGAAGATCGCTGCCAGACCCTGGCCGCCGCCGATGCACATGGTCTCGAGGCCGTAGCGGGCCTCGCGACGGTGCAGCTCGCGGGCGAGGGTGGCGAGCATGCGTCCGCCGGTCGCGCCGACCGGGTGGCCGAGCGAGATGCCGGAGCCGTGGACGTTGGTGCGCTCGAAGTCGGCCTTGCCGAACTTCCACTCGCGGGTCACGGCGAGGGCCTGCGCGGCGAACGCCTCGTTGAGCTCGATGAGGTCGACGTCGGCGAGGGTGATGCCCGCCTTGGCGAGGGCGACCTCGGTGGCCGGCACGGGACCGATGCCCATGACTTTGGGCTCGACGCCCGCCACACCCCACGAGACGAACCGCACCAGCGGGGTCAGGCCCAGCTCGGCGGCCTTCTCCGGGGTGGTGACGATCGCCATGGACGCGGCGTCGTTCTGGCCGCTGGCGTTGCCGGCGGTGACGGTGGCCTCGGGGTCCTGCTTGCCCATGATCGGCTTCAGCTTGGCGAGGGTCTCCAGGCTGATGTCGGGGCGCGGGTGCTCGTCGCTGTCGATGACCTCGTCGCCCTTACGGCTGCTGACCGTGACGGGGATGATCTCCTCGGCGAGGATGCCGTTCTTCTGGGCGTGGACGGCACGCAGGTGCGAGTTCAGGGCGAGCTCGTCCTGCTCGGCGCGGGAGATCGAGTACTCGCGACGCAGGTTCTCCGCGGTCTCGATCATGCCGCCGGGCACCGGATAGAAGCGGCCACCGGCGGTCGAGCGAGCGCGGACCAGACCGTCGTGCATCTGCACGCCGGTGCGGGCGCCGCCCCAGCGGATGTCGGTGGAGTAGAACGCGGCGTTGCTCATCGACTCGGTGCCACCGGCGACGACGAGATCGTGGTCGCCGTTACCGACCTGGAAAGCGGCCTGGATGACGGCCTGCAGGCCCGAACCACAACGGCGGTCGATGTGCATGCCGGGCACCGTGATCGGCAGACCGGCGTCGAGGGCGACGACGCGGCCGATGGCCGGGGCCTCGCTGTTGCCGTTGCAGTGGCCGAGGATGACGTCCTGAACCTGTTCGGGCGCAACACCGGTGCGCTCGAGCAGACCCTTCAGTGCCGCGACACCGAGATCGACTGCGGTGAGGGACTTGAACATTCCGCCGTAGCGGCCGATCGGGGTACGGACCGGCTCGCAGATGACTACTTCGCGCATGATGACCTTTCGGGAAGAGAGGGAGATGACGGACGGACCGTCACATGAAGCGGCCGCCGGTGACCTCGAGGACGGTGCCGGTCATATAGGAGGACATGTCTGACGCCAGGAACAGTGCGACGGAGGCGATCTCGTCGACCTCACCGGGGCGGCCCATGGGGATCTCGGCCATCTTCTGGTCCCATGCCTTCTGCGGCATGGCCTCGGTCATCGCCGAACGGATCAAGCCGGGCTGGATCGCGTTGACCCGGACGCCGTGGTGCGCCATCTCCTTGGCGGCGGCCTTGGTCAGGCCGACGATGCCCGCCTTGGCGGCGGAGTAGTTGGTCTGGCCGACCATGCCGACCTTGCCGGACAGCGAGGAGATGTTGACGATCGCGCCGCGCTTGGCCTCACGCATGATCGCGGCGGCCTTGCGGGTGCCGTGCCAGGTGCCCTTGAGGTGCACCGAGATGACCAGGTCGAAGTCCTCTTCGGTCATCGTGCGCATGGTCGCGTCGCGGGTGATACCGGCGTTGTTGACCACCACGTCGAGCGAGCCGAACCCGTCGACGGCCTCGGCGAGGAGGGTGTCCCAGTCGGCGGACTCGACGACGTTGGCACGCACGGCCCGGGCGACGTCGCGGCCACCGAGCTTCTCGGCGGCGGCGGTGGCGGCATCGAGGTCGAGGTCGCCGATCACGACGCGAGCGCCGGCGTCGACGAACTCCTGCGCGATGGCGAAGCCGATTCCCTGAGCGCCACCGGTGATCACGGCAGTGCGGTTCTCCAACAGAGACATCTACGATTCCTTTCGGCGGGGCTCGGGACGGCCCCCAGACAAGTCGATGCTCCGAATATAACGGCGATCCGGCCCGCGGAACGGTCTCGATCCATCGACAATGCCTATACGGGAATGGCGCCATTCGTATTGGACACCTCCCGGCGGCCGCACGAAGGTTGTAGACATGACACTCTCCATCCCGGCCCCCGAGGTCGACGAAGACGACTTCCGCGAGATCCTCGCGCAGACCCGCGCGTTCGTGCGCAACGTGGTCGTGCCGCGCGAGCAGGAGATCGCCGAGACCAATGCGATTCCCGAGGACATCCGCCAGGCCGCGAAGGACATGGGCCTGTTCGGATACGCCATCCCGCAGGAGTGGGGCGGCCTCGGCCTGAATCTGCAGCAGGACGCGGAACTCGCGATGGAGCTGGGTTACACGACCCTGTCGCTGCGCTCGATGTTCGGCACCAACAACGGCATCGCCGGCCAGGTGCTCGTCAACTTCGGCACCGACGAGCAGAAGAAGCAGTGGCTCGAGGGCATCGCCTCCGGCGAGGTCGTCGCCTCCTTCGCCCTCACCGAGCCGGGCGCCGGCTCGAACCCGTCGGGTCTGCGCACCAAGGCCGTGCGCGACGGTGACGACTGGGTGATCACCGGCGAGAAGCGCTTCATCACCAATGCGCCGCTGGCGAACCTGTTCGTCGTGTTCGCCCGCACCCGTCCGGCGGACGAGAACGGCACCGGCATCGCGGTCTTCCTCGTCCCCGCCGACACTCCCGGCCTGACGGTGGGCAACAAGGACGCGAAGATGGGCCAGGAAGGCGCCTGGACCGCCGACGTGCACTTCGACGGGGTGCGTGTGCCGAACTCCGCTCTCGTCGGCGGCAGCGAGGACGTCGGCTACAAGGCGGCGATGGTCTCGCTCGCCCGTGGTCGCGTGCACATCGCCGCACTGTCGGTCGGCCAGGCCCAGCGGGCGCTCGACGAATCGGTGGCCTATGCGGCCGCGGTGACCCAGGGCGGCACTCCCATCGGCAACTTCCAGTTGGTGCAGGCGATGATCGCCGATCAGCAGACCGGTGTGATGGCCGGCCGTGCCCTCGTCCGCGACGCCGCGAAGGCGTGGGTGGAGGAGACCGACCGCCGCATCGCACCGTCGGTCGCGAAGCTGTTCTGCACCGAGATGGTCGGCAAGGTCGCCGATCTCGCGGTGCAGATCCACGGTGGCAGCGGCTACATGCGCGAGGTCGCCGTCGAGCGGATCTACCGCGACGTGCGTCTGCTGCGCCTGTACGAGGGCACCAGCGAGATCCAGCGCCTGATCATCGGCGGCGGACTCGTCAAGCAGGAACAGAAGAAGAACTCCTGATCTTTGCGGCGCGGTTCCGGAACGGGTACATCCGGAACCGCGCCCGAAGCGATTCTCTCAATCGCCTTCCACCGCATACGAAGAAACCCCCGGCATTCGATGCCGGGGGTTTCTCGTGTGCGGGTCAGGAGATCGTCAGGCGCGATCGCAGATCGGTCTTGAGGATCTTGCCCGCGGCGGAGGTCGGCAGTGCGTCGACCACCACCACTTCACGGATCTTCTTGTACGGCAGGACCCGCTCGGCGACGTACGCCTTCAGTTCCTCCGCGTCGGGCTCCTCGCCGGCGATGGGGACGACGAAGGCGACCGGCTCCTGACCGATCGCGCCCGCCTCCCGGCCGACGACCGCCGCGGTGGACACCTTCGGGTGGGTCACCAGGATCTCCTCGAGCTCACGCGGATACACGTTGTAGCCCTTGTAGATCAACATGTCCTTCGCCCGGTCGGCGATGTACACGAATCCGTCGGCATCGCGGTAGGCGATGTCACCGGTGGCGAGCCAGCCGTCGACGTACTGCTCCGCAGTGATCTCGGGGTGTCCGAGATATCCGTCGGTGACCTGCGGTCCGCGGATCCACAGTTCGCCACGCTCCCCCTCGGGAAGGACGACGCCCGGATCGATCTGCGACCGGATCTCGAGCTCGGTGTCGAAGACCGGAAGGCCGACGCTGCCGAGGCGGTACTCCGAGTCGACGACGAGCGGCATCGCCGTGACGACGCAGGTGCCCTCGGTCAGACCGTAGCCCTCCGCGATACGTGCGTTGGGGAAGGCGCGCTCGAGATTCTCGAGGGTCACGTGGTCGATCGGCGCGGCACCGGACGCCACGACCCGCACGCTCGACAGATCCCGAACCTCCACATCGGGGTGTTCGGCGAGCGCGTGCCACATGGCCGGGCTGCCGGTGATGTAGCTGGCCTCGTACTCCTCGATCAGCTCGAGCATGCGCCCCGGCTCGAACCGTCCCGCGAGCACCTGGGTCAGGCCGCACGCGAGAAGGAACGACGTGTTGATCAGCGCGTGCGCGTGGAAGAGCGGGGACACCACGATCGTCGATCCGTGGCCCGGAACGACGCCGGCGATCTCCAGATCGTCGATCGGCTCGAGTAAGATCCGTCCGTCGACATCAGCGACCAGTTGATGCCCGGCCCGCCACGCGCACATCTGGGTGACGTTGCCGACGACGTTACGGTGCAGTACCCGAACGCCCTTCGAAATGCCGGTCGTGCCACCGGTGTACGCGATGTGCGCAATGTCGTCCGGGCCGGTCACGACCGGTTCGAATGTCGTGGGACGTTCCTCCAGAGCATCGGCGAAGTGCACCGCGCCCGCCGCGGTGACCGCCGCGTCGGAGACGACGGCGATCAACCGGACACTCGTCCCCTCCGCGGCCCGCAGCAGCGTGTCCGATTGGGCGGACTGCGTGACCGCAACCGCCGCGGAGGTCTCCTCGATCTGGCGGCGCAGGCCCGGCTCGGGCTGGAGCGGATTGACCAGCGTGACCGCCGCTCCGACGCGGAGCGCGCCGTAGTAGGCGATGTGGAACTCGACGCAGTTACCGAGGTGCAGGAGCACCACGTCGCGGGCCCGCACCCCGGCCTCGTGGAGCACGCCGGCGAACTGCGCCGAACGTGCATCGAGGTCGTTGTAGGTGAGCACCCGGTCGCCGTCGATCACCGCGGGACGGTCGCCGTAGACGGCGGCGAGGCTCGGTGCCCACACCGCCATCGTCGTCGCCGGGTACGACAGCCTGCGCTGTGCGAGGTCGGAAGCCGAGGTCATGGTCGACGCCCGGCTCAACGCGGTGCCATACGGATGGCGCCGTCGAGGCGAATGGTCTCGCCGTTGATGTAGCCGTTCTCGAGGATGTTCGTGGCCAACTGACCGAACTCGTCGGGGCGGCCGAGACGCGACGGGTTGGGCACGGTCGCCTCGAGCGACTTTCGGACGTCCTCGCGCAGGCGGGCGAGCAGCGGGGTGTCCATGATGCCGGGGGCGATGGTGTTGACGCGGATGCCCTTGCTGGCGAGGTCGCGTGCGGCGACGATCGTCATGCCGACGATGCCGGCCTTGGACGCCGAGTAATTGATCTGTCCGATCTGGCCCTCGAAGGCCGCGACGGAAGCCGTCATGACCACGGCGCCACGCTCGTCCTCGATGAGGTCGAGTTCGGCCATGCGCTCGGCGCCGAGACGCAGCGCGTTGAACGAGCCGATGAGGTTGAGGCGGATCACGAACTCGAAGTCCTCGAGCGAACCGGCCTTGCCCTCCTTGTCGAGGACACGCATCTTGCGTCCGGCGCCGGCGCAGTGCACGACACCGCGCAGGCCGCCGCGCTCGTGCGCGACGTCCAGTGCTGCCGCGAACTGCTCCGAATCGGTCACGTCGCCGGGAGCGAAGACGGCGCCGTCGCCGAGTTCCTTGGCGATCTCCTCACCGTTCGAGCCGGGGAGGTCGATGAGGGTGACGTTGCCGCCGGCAGCCAGGACGCGACGTGCCGTGGCGAGGCCGAGACCGGACGCTCCGCCGGTGACGGCAACGGACAGACCCTTGAGTTCCATGGTATTTCCTTCGAATTCGTAGCAGCTTGGGTGATGAGCAGGATCAGAGCAGTTCGAGGATGGTCGCGTTGGCCATGCCGCCGGCCTCGCACATCGACTGCAGGCCGTAACGGATGCCGTTGTCGCGCATGTGGTGCACGAGGCGGGTCATGAGGATCGCACCGGAGCCGCCGAGCGGGTGGCCGACACCGATCGCGCCGCCGAGCGGGTTGAGGCGGTCGGGCTTCGCGCCGGTCTCGACCTGCCATGCGAGCGGCACCGGTGCGAAGGCCTCGTTGATCTCGAAGGCGCCGATGTCGTCGATGGACAGACCGGAACGCTTGATGGCCTTCTCGGTGGCGGGGATGGGGCCGGTGAGCATGACGACCGGGTCGTCGGCAGCGACGACGGCGGTGTGGATGCGTGCGAGCGGGGTCCAGCCCTGGGCCGCGGCGTATTCGCTGGTGGTGATGAGCAGGGCGCCGGCACCGTCCGAGATCTGCGAGGAGTTGCCGGCGTGGATCACGCCGTCCTCCTTGAAGACGGTCTTGAGCTTGGCGAGCGACTCGACGGTGCCGCCGCGGCGGATGCCCTCGTCGGTGGCGAAGTCGCCGACCGGGGCGATCTGGCCGGTGAACGCGCCCGCGTCGGTGGCGGCCGCGGACAGCTCGTGCGAGCGCAGCGCGTACTCGTCGAGCTGGGTGCGGGAGAAGCCCCACTTCTCGGCGATCATCTCGGCGCCGATGCCCTGGCTGAAGCCGCCGACCTCGAAGCGGTCGAGCACGTTCTGCGGGAAGTGCTGGCCGTCCTTGCTGGCGCTGCCCATGGGCACGCGGCTCATGGACTCGACACCACCGGCGATCACGACGTCGTTCTGTCCGGAGATGACGGTCGCGGCGGCGAAGGACACCGCCTGCTGGCTCGATCCGCATGCCCGGTTGATGGTGGTGGCGGGAACGGTAACCGGCCATCCGGCCGCGAACACGGCGCTGCGCGAGACGATTCCGGCCTGGTCGCCGACCTGGCTCACGCAACCCCACTGGACGTCGTCGATCGTGGCGGGATCGAGTCCGGTTCGCTCGGCCAGTGCGGTCAGCACATGGGCGGACAGGTTGACGGGGTGGATCTCGGACAGTGCACCACCGCGACGTCCGATGGGGGAACGGACGGCGTCGACGATCACGGCATCGCGCATGCGAATCGGTCCTTTGCTGTTGCGGGTCACGGTTGCCGGGCAACCGTGGTGGGAGAAAAGACGACCGGCCGGGTGGTGGTCCTCACATTCGAGGAGACCATGCACCCGGCCGGTAGGGGAAAGTCTTTCCGCGGAAGCTTCCGTTAGGCGGAAGCTATGCCGAACTGGTCAGGCCGCGGCCCGGATGAGCTTGCGATCGCGTTCCGGGTTCGCCAGGAACAGGACCAGGATCGCAGCGAGCGCACCGAGTGCACCGATGACCTGGAAGGCCGTTGCGTAGCCCTCCGCCGCGGTCGCGGCGTTGTCGACGAGGACACCCGTGCCGTAGGGGGCGACGAGGCCGCCGACGGCCATCAGGGCGAGGAAGACACCCATCGTGCCGGCGGTCTGCTGCGGCGGGCACAGCTCGGAGATCGCGGCGTTGATCAGCGGGAACGCGATGGCACCGAAGCCGTAGCCGATGGAGACGACCGCGACGGCCAGGGCCGGCGTACCGATGGACGGGAGGAAGACCAGGATGGCACCGCAGATGAGCACGCCGACGGCGGGCACGATGATCCGGACGACCCGCGAACGGTAACCCTTGGCGCTGAGACGGTCGGTGACCGTACCCGAGCTGATCATGAGGAACAGACCGATGATGGACGGCAGGGCGAACATCGAGCCGGCCTGCAGGGCGCTGTAGCCGAGGCCGACCTCGAAGTAGGACGGCAGCCAGGTCAGGACGACGGTGGTGAGCGCGTAGACGACCATGATCAGAATCGCGCAGCTGATGAACGTGCGGGTGAGGAAGATCTTGCGCCACGGCACGGACGGTTCGGTCTGTGCAGCGGACGCAGAGGTCTCGGCGCCCTTGACGGCCTTGGTGGTGTAGGGGCCTTCCTTCCAGCCGAGGAGCCAGGAGCCCATCCAGACCGCTCCGAGGATCGACAGAGAGATCAGCGCGGCACGCCATCCCCACTCGACGGTGATGAAGGTCAGAACCGGGGCGAGGGCGATCTTCGCGACGGAGGCGGAACCGGCCAGGAAGGCGCCGGGCAGGCCACGCTTGGCCGGCGGGTGCCACGAGTACGCGGCGGTGTGCATGAGGGCCGAGCTCGGTCCTTCGGCGAGACCGAGCAGCATGCGGGTGACCACCAGCATCGCGAAGCTCGCGCTGACGACGAGCGGCAGCATCACCACCGACCAGATCAGGCCGAGGGCCAGCAGGGCCCAGCGGAGGGTCAGGTACTTGTTCAGCGGCCCGGCGAAGAATCCGCCGACGGTGAATGTGACGAAGAACAGCGATCCGACCAGGCCGATCTGGGAGGAGCTCATGCCGAGCTCACGCGCCAGGGGCTGGGCGATGATGCCGAGGACGGCCTTGTCGGCGTAGTTGACGACGTAGAGGAAGATGACCAGGCCGGTCATGCTCCACGCGCGGCCGGGAGTCACGAGAGGCGCGCGACCCGTTTCAGCCGGTCCGCCCGGAGAACCCAATTTTTCGTGCACGATTTCGCCTGTAGTCACTGAGAGTCCCTTCAGAACTCGGATGGGAGTCGACGGACGAATCCCCGTGGAATGCACCGCCGGTAAAAATGTCAAGCCTGATGTCCCAGCCATTGAACGTGAGCAAGCTCACGATTGGCAAAGTGCAGGAAGTGAACGAATCGATCACCAAAACCTATGACCCCTCACAAGCCGCTCCACTCGCGGTCTGTACCCACCGGTGATATTGGTCTGCGCTAACCGTGGGATAGCCGATCGGTGCTGTTCCCGGGCGCGAGAGCTGGGGCATGCTGACAGTGCATCCTCCGATTCGGGTCACCGCTGTACCCGACGAACCGCGACGAGAACAGGCGAGCAGCATGAACTCCACCGCTTCCACCGACGAGCTGCCCTCGTCCACTGCGCCCCTCGCGGGAGTGCGCGTTGTCGAGGTGTCCAGCTTCGTGGCCGCGCCCCTGTGCGGCATGACCCTGGCCGCTCTCGGCGCCGACGTGATCCGTGTCGACCCGATCGGCGGCGCCGCCGACTACCGTCGCTGGCCGGTCACCGACGACAACGAGTCGATCTACTGGGCCGGCCTGAACAAGGGCAAGCGGTCGTTCGCAGCGGATTTCCGTAACCCGGACGCGCAGAACCTGATCCGCGACCTGATCATCGATGCGGGGGTGCTGGTCACCAACGCTGCCGGTCGCTCGTGGCTCGACTACGACGAGCTCGCCGCGATCCGCCCCGACCTGATCCACGTGCAGGTCCTCGGCCGCGCCGACGGCACCGGCGCTGTCGACTACACCGTCAACGCCGCCGCCGGTTTCCCGCAGGTCACCGGCGCCGAGAACGTCTCGACCCCGGTCAACCACGTGCTGCCCGCCTGGGACGTCTCGTGCGGCCTGTACGCCGCGTTGTCGGTCGCCTCGGCCGTCTACCGCCGCGAGATCACCGGTGCAGGAACGAAAGTCGTACTCCCCCTCGAGGACGTTGCGTTCGCGACCGTCGGCAACCTCGGCTACATCGCCGAGGCCCAGCTCGGCCGCCCCGTCCGGGAGAAGGTCGGCAACTCCGTCTACGGCACATACGGCGCCGACTTCGCCACCAGTGACGGCGCACGCTTCATGCTCGTCGCGCTCACGCCGCGGCACTTCCGCGACCTCACCGAGCTCACCGGTACCGCCGAGGCCGTGGCCGCACTCGAATCCGCCCTGGGCGTCGACTTCCGCGACGAGGGCACCCGGTTCGAACACCGCCACGTGCTGAACAGCCTGTTCGGCGCCTGGTTCTCGCGCCACACCGCCGACGAGGTCGAGACGGCGCTCGGTGGTACCTCGGTCCTGCACGAGCGCTACCGCACCTTCGCCGAACTCGCCGCCGACCCGCGCGTGACCGACAACCCGATGTTCCACAAGCTCGACCAGCCGCGCATCGGCAGCTACCACGCCCCGAGCACCCCGATGTCCTTCGACGGCTGCTACCCCGAGGTCCGCCCCGCGCCGGCCAACGGCGACGACACCGCCGAGGTGCTCACCGAACATCTCGGGCTGACCGACGACGAGGTCGACGCCCTCGCAGCTTCCGGCACCATCCGCATCTCCCAGAAAGAGCCCGCATGACCCGCCTCGCCCAGACCCTCGGTCTGACGGAATTCCAGTCCGAGATCCTCGACACGGTCCGCACCTTCGTCGACCGCGAGATCATCCCGAACGCTCAGGAACTCGAGCACTCGGACACCTACCCGCAGGCCATCGTCGACCAGATGCGCGAGATGGGGCTGTTCGGACTGATGATCCCCGAGGAGTACGGCGGACTCGGCGAGTCGCTGCTGACCTACGCGCTGTGCGTCGAGGAACTCGCCCGCGGCTGGATGAGCGTCTCCGGCGTCATCAACACGCACTTCATCGTCGCGTACATGATCCGCCAGCACGGCACCGAGGAGCAGAAACAGTACTACCTGCCGCGCATGGCCACCGGTGAGGTCCGCGGCGCGTTCTCGATGTCCGAGCCCGAACTCGGCTCCGACGTCGCCGCCATCCGCACCAAGGCCAAGCGCGACGCCGACGGCAACTACGTCATCAACGGCCAGAAGATGTGGCTGACCAACGGCGGCAGCTCCACCCTCGTCGCCGCCCTGGTCAAGACGGAGGAAGGCTCCGACAAGCCCCACAAGAACCTGACCACCTTCCTGGTGGAGAAGCCCGCCGGCTTCGGTGAGGTCGTCCCGGGTGTCACCATCCCCGGCAAGATCGACAAGATGGGGTACAAGGGCATCGACACCACCGAACTCGTCTTCGACAACTACAAGGCCTCGGCCGATTCGATCCTCGGCGGCGAGCCCGGCAAGGGCTTCTTCCAGATGATGGACGGCGTCGAGGTCGGCCGCGTCAACGTCTCGGCCCGCGCGTGCGGTGTCGCGATCCGCGCGTTCGAGCTCGCCGCCCGGTACGCCCAGCAGCGCACCACCTTCGGCAAGCCCATCGCCCAGCACCAGGCGATCTCGTTCTCCCTCGCGGAAATGGCCACCAAGGTCGAGGCCGCCCACCTGATGATGGTCAACGCCGCGCGCCTGAAGGACTCCGGCGAGCGCAACGACGTCGCCGCCGGTATGGCCAAGTACCTCACCAGCGAGTACTGCTCCGAGGTCACCCAGGCCAGCTTCCGCATCCACGGCGGCTACGGCTACTCGAAGGAGTACGAGATCGAGCGCCTCATGCGCGAGGCTCCTTTCCTGCTCATCGGTGAGGGCACCAGCGAGATCCAGAAGACGATCATCAGCAAGGGTGTGCTGCGTAGTTACGCGCTGTAAGGTCCACCCCCGCAATCACATTCATCCCTGGAAGGACAACGCGTGAAGCGCACGCTGTACAACGAGGATCACGAGGCGTTCCGGCAGACCGTCCGCGACTTCATCGCGAAGGAGGTCGTACCCGTCTACCCGGAGTGGGAAGAGTCCGGCCATCCTCCGCGCGAGTTCTACAACCGCATGGGAGAACTCGGGCTCCTCGGTATCCAGGTTCCCGAAGAGTACGGCGGAGGCGGCGAGACGTCGCTGAAGTTCAACGTGATCCTCGCCGAAGAGGCGTCGGCGGCCGGTGTGTCGTTCGGTTCGTCGTCGGTGCACTCGAACCTGATCCTGCCGTACATCATGCAGAACGCCACCGAGGAGCAGAAGCAGCGCTGGCTCCCCGGGTTCGCCTCGGGTGAGCTGATGTTCGCCATCGCGATGACCGAGCCGGGCACCGGTTCCGACCTCGCCAACATCGCGACCACCGCGAAGCTCTCGGAGGACGGCAGCCACTACGTCCTCAACGGCGCGAAGACGTTCATCACCGGCGGTGCGCTCGCCGACCGCATCCTCGTCGTGGCCCGCACCTCGCCGTACAACCCCGAGGACCGTCGCGGTGGCCTGTCGATTCTTGTGGTGGACACCAGGAGCGAGGGCTTCGCGGTCGGGCGCAAGCTCCACAAGATCGGTCTCAAGGCCTCGGACACCGCCGAGCTGGCGTTCGACGACGTGAAGGTGCCGGTCGCCGATCTGCTCGGCAAGGAGGGCGAGGCGTTCTCGTACCTGACGCAGAACCTCGCGCAGGAGCGTCTCACCATCGCGTTCGGCGCTGCCGCCACCGCGGCCGCGGCGATCCAGCACGCCATCGCATACACCAAGGACCGCAAGGTCTTCGGCAAGCCGGTCGCCGCGTTCCAGAACACCAAGTTCGTGCTCGCCGAATGCTCCGCGGAGCTGCAGGCGCTGCAGATCATGGTCGACAACGCCATCGAGCTCAACGATCGCGGTGAGCTCACCGTGCCCGACGCCGCCCGCGCGAAGCTGTTCGCGACGGAAACCGCCGGCCGCATCATCGACAAGTGCCTGCAGCTGCACGGCGGCTACGGCTACATCACCGAGTACCCCATCGCCCGCCTCTACGCCGACACCCGCGTGACCCGCATCTACGGCGGCACCAGCGAGGTCATGAAGACGATCATCGCCAAGGATCTGGGGCTGTAGATCTTCTGTCGTTCTTCGGTGGAGTGAACCCCGCTACCCGGGGTTCACTCCACCGAAGTCGTTTCGGTCCGCTTCTAGTCCGCGGGTGCCATCATTGCCCGTTTGCGTTCGATCTCCCGGCCGATCGCCTGAGCCGCCGATGCGACATGCGGCGCGGCGGTCCGCAGGTTGAGACCCGTGGAAGGACCGGAGACGGAGATCGCCGCGACCTGCTGCCCTTCGACGACGATCGGTGAGGCGACACAGGTGATCCCGAGGAATCCCTCCTGGAGATCGTAGGCGACCCGCTCGTCACGGATCCGTCGGAGCTGTCCCATCAGCACCCCGTGGGCGGTGATCGTGTTCCGGGTCATCCGAGGCAATTCCCCGGTGAGAGCCTCCTGTACGGTCTCTCGCGAACCGAAGGCCAACATCGCCTTGCCGAGCGCCGACGCCGCAGCGGGGAGTTGCCCGCCGACCCGCGTGGGGATCCGCGGCGAGTCGCGGGCCTCGAGTTTGTCGAGGAAGATGACGTTGCGTCCATCCAGTACCGCGAGATGAGCGGTGTGCCGGAGTCTGAGGAACAGGTCTCCCAGGAAGGGACCGGACGTTGCTCGAATCCCCGGGGCCGTGGACCCGATCGTTCGGTTGCCCAATTCGTAGACACGAAGGCTGAGCCGATACCGGTTTCCGACGCGCACGACGAACTCGCTACTGATGAGCTGGGCGAGAATTCTATGTGCCGTCGTCTTCGGAAGGTTGGCTCGTCGCGCCAGTTCGCTGAGCCCGCATTCCTCCCCGACGCCGTTGAAGGCGTCGAGGAGTTGCAGGGCCTTCGAGACCGCGATCGAAGCCTCTTGTCCCTTCGACATTGCCTGTGCCACAACGCGAATATTACACCTGTTCGGTGTCTTTCATTCGGACTGCGGAAAGCATGTGGCGACGGGTCGGCTCCGTTCCTCGGTGTGGGCACCGAACGATCGATACTCGACCGTCCGTGCCGGTTCCCGTTCTCTAGGGTGCTGCCCCAGAAGCTCTTTCACGGGCCAGGAAATCCTCGAGTAATGCGTCGAACTCCTCCATCTTCTCGTAGGGCACCCACAGGCCGCATTCACCGAAGACGTGCAACTGCGAGTGCTTGATCCTGCTGAACATGAAGACCGCGTTCTCGAACGGTTGCATCCGATTCTCCCGCCCCCATACGATCAGGGTCGGCGCGGTGATCTCGTCGAGGCGCTTCCACAGATCGTCCGGCGTGTGCCGCTTGTCGCTGCGCCCTTCCGGCGCCTTCTGCATGAACTCCGGGTCCACGCTCGCCTCGTACCGCTCCCACACGATCTCGTCGGTGATGAGTCCGTGGTCGTACACGATGTCCTCGAGGTACTCGCGCATCTTCGGCAGCGACGGACCCTCTCCCGCGTAGTAGGCCCGCATCGCGTTCATCCGGGGCGGGACGTGGAACATGGTCCTGCCACCGGACGAGCTCACGAGGACGAGCTTGTCGATACGCTCGGGGAAGTCCAGCGCCATCCGGGCGGCGACCGCACCTCCGGTCGCCATCCCCACCACATGGGTTCTGCCCAGTCCCAATTCGTCGATCAGTGCCGCCATGGTCTCCGCGTACATCAGATGCCGCCCGTCCTCGACGTCGGGCTTGTCCGAACGACCGTAACCCGGTAGGTCCACGATGACCACGCGGAAGTTCCGGGACAGCGCCTCGAGATTGCGGCCGAAGTTCCCCCACCCGAAGGCACCCGGGGCACCGCCGTGGATCAGCAGCAGCGACGGACCCGTGCCCGCTTCGTGGTAGTGCACCCGTATGCCGCCGGCATTCACGAACCGACTGGTCGTCTCGTAGGTGGGTGCCTCGTCGACAGCGTTGCTCATGTCTGCGCCCACTCAGAACTTGATGCCGGGCAGTCCCGGGAATCCGAAGTGGTCACGGACGGCGGCATTGATGATGGTTCCTTCGACCTGCTGTGCGTGATGGACGGCCGAGTGGGCGTCGCGCCACATCCGTTCCATCGGAAGGTCGGTGCGGATGCCACGACCGCCGCTGAGCCGGAAGAGCTTGTCGACCGCGTCGAGAGACCGATGCGATGCACGGACCTGGTTGCGGCGTATCTCGGCCCGCAGTGAGTAGGGAAACTCGTCGCCGCGCAGACGCTCGGCCAGATCGTACGACCGCTCGATGTCCCACAGGAAGTGCCGGATGCTCGCCTGCACGTCCGCCATCGCGATGCCGAGAGCCGTCAGACGGTAGGGATCCTCGCTGGCCTTGCCGTACCGGCCTTCATGGTCACCGGTGCGCGCCGCACTCTCCTCGATGATGCCCAGGCAGATGCCGAGTGTCGCCGCCGTCACCGCACCCGCGAAGACGATGTTGCGGGGCATGCTGAACAGGGGTTCGTCGCGGCCGGCGGCGCGTCCGCCGGTTCCGTCGGTGATCGCGGCGATCTCGATGGCACGGTAGTCCGGCACGAACGCGTCACGGATGACGATGTCCTTGCTGCCCGTGCCCTTCAGACCCATGACCTGCCACGAGTCGTCGATGATCTCGTAATCCGAACGCGGGACCATGAAATGCCGCGGTGATTGCTCCACGATCTGACCGTCGTCGTTGGTGACGAATCCGCCGAGCATGGCCCACTGCGAGGGGTCCGCACCCGACGAGAAGCTCCAGTGCCCGGACAGCAGGAACCCACCGTCCACGACGCGCGCACGGCCGACCGGGTTGTACGACGACGACGTCCACACGTCGGGATCCGTGCCGAGCACCTCCTGCTGGAGTCGCGGATCGGCCTGGGCGAGTTCGTGATTGTGCACGGCGACGACACCGGTGACCCATCCCGCCGAGCCGTACTTCGAGGCGAGTCGGATCGAGGCCTCGAAGAACTCCACCGGGTGCGCCGCGGAACCGCCCAGGTCGGTCGGCTGCAGCATGCGCGTCAGGCCGGCCTGCTTGATCCCCTCGACCAATCGCGGAGTCAACGACCCCTGGACCTCGCTCGCGTGGGCCTCTTCGGTCGCGATCGTCCAGAGGGACTCGTATGCCTCATCGGCTCCCCGGTCGGCACCGATCTGCACGACAGCACTGCTCATGACAACTCCCATCACTTTCGAAACTCGTATTCCGGATCAACCGAATGGATCCCGACGATCGCGGAAACCCGCGTCGGGCTCAGATCTTCTGCTTCTCGTGGCCCCAGTAATGGCCCCAGTCGTAACGGGTCGGCGTCCACGTCGAGTCGTCGATGAGGAGACCGCCGAAACCGTACTCGACGCCGACGTTCGCCGGTGATTTCACATAGGCGGAGATCATCTTGTCGTTGGTGTGGCGCCCCAACGTCTGGATGACCGGTTCCTTGTCGTCGAGCATCTGCTGCCATGCGCAACCGACCCGGTCGAGATCGTCCACTTCGACCATGAAGTGTCCGACGCCGGTGGGACGAGCCGGGTTCTTCACGAAGGCGAAGGAATGGTGCCGTTCATTGCAGTGCAGGAACGTCGCTTCGATCTCCGGGGTGACGTCGATGTAGTCGCTGAGCCGGAAGCCGAGGATCTCGCGATAGAGCGTGTTGTACTTCTCGCGGTCCTCCACCACCTGGAAGACGTGTCCCACGCCCAGTCGGCCGGCGACGAAGTTGGCACCCTTGATCGAGTAGAAGGGTGTGTTGGCCGTCTTCAGCCCGATGTAGAGCTCGAGGTTCAGAACGTCGTCCGGGTCACGGAAAGTGACCAGTCGCGAGACGTTCCGGGCACGGGCGACGGATTCATCGAGGCGATCGACCCGGTAACCTGCCTCCTCGAGACGTTCGACGATCTGCTCGAGATCGCCTTCGCTCGCGACTTCCCATCCGATAGTGTCGACGCCGTCCGAAGCGGCTTCGTTGACCTCGATGCGGTACTCGTACTCGTCCATCCGGAACCGGATGCGATCCTCTCGATGCTCGGCAACATTGAGGCCCAGGAGATCCTCACCGAATCGTCTCCACTCACCGAGGTCGGTAGCGTTGATCCGGAGGTATCCCAAACTTCGCACAGTGGCCGCCATGGCATCTTCCTTTCGTCCTGATGAGAACATGCTCCCGCGGTTCGACGGCCGGTCGAAGAAAACCGTTCCGAGGGCCGGTACGCGCGAAAGTTTCTAATGGTGAGCCGCTTTCGACGCGATACAGACGTGAAGTTCACCCAGGAGCGACACGATGGGTTGCACGCTCGAACGCTCCGTGACGGAGAAGAGCGCGTCTGCGACCCGATGTGCTGCGCGGTCCTGCAATCCGGCACTCCGGCAGGCTCCGTCGAACTTCTCACGGATCTCGTTTCCGGTCATCGGGTTCCGGGCGTCACCACGGGTGATCTCGGTGCGTATGTCGATCGCGCGGCCGTCACGGAGCGTGACGGTGAGGTCTGCGAATCGGGCCGTGGCAGCGGGGTCGCCGACCAGGCGGATCCTGTTCATGAGTGTTGAAACGGACGGATCGAGCACGGCGTCGTCCTCGAAATCAGCTGCGGTGACAGCCCCACGGAGAAGAGCGACCGCGACGACGTACTCGAGACTGAACTTCGCCTCCAGGCCAGTGGCCGGTTTCCGTTTCGCCAGGATCGTGAGATCCGGACCGTAGATCGATACATCGATGCGCTCCACATCTTCCGGGTGGAACGCGTGACGGATGTCGAGCACGGCGTCGACGGCGTGGTGCGTGCCGTAGCAACACGGATACCGTTTGATGGACCAGTCACCGGTCCAATTGTCCTGCCAGTACTCGAGTCTCGCCGGGATCTGTTCGAGCCGAGTGAGGTCGCTGCGACCGTACATCGCGAAGAAGCCGTGCGGATGTTCGAGCTGGGTGACGTTCGCGGTGAATCCCCTGCCGGCGAGGGAAAGTGCGGTCAGGGCGTCGCGCGCGGCCAGTCCGGCGTGGAGTGGTTTGGTCATGGTGCCGAAGTTGCCGACGCTTCCGCTCGCCATCGACGCGACCGACCCGAGGGCGTGCGCTGTCGTAGCGGGATCTGCGGAGGTCAGATTCGCCAACGCGGCGACTGCCGCGATCCGGCCGGAGGTCGCGGTGTTGTGCCACCCGAGATCGACACTCGTATCAACGGGCAGTGCCTCCGACACCGCGCGGAAGACCGCTGCGCCGACGTTGTATGCGCGGACGAGCGCCGAACCCGACACGTCCCGCTCCGAGGTCTGGGACAGCAGGGCCGGCACGAGTACCGCGCTCGGGTGTATCGGCATCGACGGGGAGGCATCGTCCCAGTCCAGCGCGTGTGCGGCCGTGCCGTTGACCAGCGCCGCATCCGGAGCAGACACCCGAACCCCGCTACCCCACAGGGGCGCATCACCGACCGACGGGAGAGTCGTGACCCAGTCCGTGAGAATGCGGACCGCGTCACTGCGTCCGCCCGCGATCGCGACCCCCACGGTATCGACGATCGCGATCGCGACGGCATCGGCGTGCCGGGAGCTCTCGGATTCTCTTCGCGGCCGGGTCGCGAAGGTCGCGATCGCGGACGTGAGCGACAGGTCCGTCTCCCCGGTACTCATGCCGCTCGGAGATCGGCGAGGAAGAGTCGGAGCTGCTCCTCGAACAGGTGAGCGTGCTCGATCTGCACCCAGTGACCGCACTGGCTGACCAGGACCGCCCGCACGTTCGGAAGCAACGTCGCCAGGGAGTAGCCGTTCTCCACGGGAACGACCTTGTCCTCACGGCCGTGGATCACCAGTGCGGGGATCTCGATCGCGCGGATCTCGTCCTCGGTCAGCGGCAGCACGTTGGCCTCCGGTGTGGAGAACATCGCGCGGTAGTGCTCGGCTTCGCCGGGTCGCGAGCTCGCCTCGTAGCGCATCCGGACGAGTTCGTCGGTCACGACCTCGGGATCCACCACGAAGACCTCCCGCAGCGTCCTGCTCATCGACTCGTACGACGGGGAGAAGCTGCGCAGGTTGGTGAGCACCTCGGAGCGCGGTACCGACGGCGACAGAACACCCATGAGGGTGAGACTGCGCACGAGCTCGGGGGACTTGGCGGCGAGCGTCAGCGCGATCCGCCCACCCATCGAGTTTCCGACGAGATGAACAGGACCGAGATCGAGCGCCTCGATGAACTCGGCGACCGATTCGGCCCAGTTCAGGGAACTATAGGTGTACCCCTCGGGACGGTCGCTGTCACCGAATCCGACGAGGTCGGGCGCAATCGCGCGGTAGCCCATGCCCGCCACCGAAGGCAGGGTCCGTTCCCAGTTGAATCGGGCCGATACACCCGGTCCGGAACCGTGCAGAAGCACCACCGGGTCTCCGCTACCGGCCTCCTGATAGGCGATCGAGACGCCACCCGCTGTGATCTTCACGTCCAATCCTTTCGCAATGCTTCGGCCCGAGAGCCGGGATATCGATGGTGTGGAACCTGTGAAGGCTCCGGATACAGTTCGAGGTCCGGAATCGCTCACGCCGTGACGGGCAGGCTCGGTTCGATGCGACGCGCTCCGGCGACCAGACGCTGTCCGATCCGATGCGCGGTCGGTCCGTCGAGAGCCTCCGGGAAGTGGGCGAGTCGGAGCACCATCACCGGCCGTCCACCGTCGTCGAGCACGGGCGCGACGATCGAGTGCACCTCGAACTGCTCGTCGTTCGACTCCTCGACCGGCCGATAGAACCGCGCGAGTCCGGACACCTTGGCCGCCAGTGCCCGTTCCTGAACCGGAGTGAGACTGCCCTCCGCGCGCCGGCGGAAGTCGGTGTACAACACGCGTTCCTCTGCCGGGCCCGCCAGGGACATCGACCATCCACGTTCGCGGATGGTGCGCAAGCGCGTGCGGTAGTCGGCAACAGTCGACTCGTCGAGTGTGCCGGCGCGCGCGAGCCACCCTTCGATGTCGTCGTCTCCGCCGAAGGCGATGTAGGCCTCCCCCATGGGGGCGATGAGCGGTACTCGGGTTCCCAACAGGGAGCCGTCGGAGCTGGTCGCATTGTTCGCGATGGCGACCAGCACGAGGTCGTCGCCGACAGGGACCATCGCCGAGCACTCGGCGTCGAACTCCGTTGCGAGGATCTCCATTTCGTTGCGTGCAGCATTCCCCAGGCGCACACCCTCGATGAGCCCTGCATCCTCGGAGAGGACCATCGACGAGGAGGCGAACCGGCCCATCCCGCCCTGGAAGAAGATCAACGGCGATCGTGGATTGTGCGCTCCGAATTCCTGGACGCGACCGAGAACGATGTAGTGGTCGCCGGCTTCGAGGATCGACTCGTAGGTGCAATCGAACCAGGCCACAGCCTCGTCGAGAACGGGTGCTCCGCCGGAACCGAGATGCCAGGGCACGTCGCCCAGCCCCTCGGGAGTCGACGCGATCCGGCGACACACTTCCTCCTGCTCGTGGCCGAGGATGTTGACGCAGAACGACTTCGCTTCGCGCAGCCGCGCGAAGCGGTAGGAGGTCTTCGTCGGCAGGAAGGCCACCAGCGGTGGGTCCAGAGAGACCGATGTGAACGATCCGATGACCATTCCCACCGGTTCGCCATCACCGTCGCACGCGGTCACTACCACGACGCCGGTCGGATAATGCCCCAGGACCCGCCGATACTCCCCCGGATCGAAATTCACTGTTGCTCCCTGATCGTTGCCGTGTTCAGGCATGCGCTGCCGGATCGAACGGGCCGGATGCCGGGTGGCATCCGGCCCACTCGGTCACTTGAAGAGGTTGTTCCAGTCCTCGGTCATCGTGGTCCGCTGTTCGAACCATGCCTCGGTCGGCGGAACCTTCAGGACTGCGGAATCCGCGGCGGGCATGTCCACACCCTCGACCGACGGGCCTTCGACCGTCGGGTCGGCCGGGTACTCGTTGGTCTTCTCGACGATGACCTGCTGACCGCGCGGCGACAGCAACCACTCGAGGTAGAGCTTGGCGGCGGCGGGATGCTCGGCACCGGCGACCAAACCGACGACGCTCTGGAAGACCGGCACACCGTCCTCGGGGAAGACCATGGTCACCGGGGCGCCGTCCTCGATGAGACCGGAGACCACGCCCGGGTTACCGATAGTGATCGGAACCTCGCCGCGGACCATGTCCTGACCCAGCGCCACGCTGGACTCGTACATGCGCGGCTGCTGGGCGTTCAGTGCCTCCCAGTACTCCCGGCCGTAGGTCTCCTGCAGGAAGTGGAACAGGGAGAACGTACTACCGCCTGTGGTGATCGGCGTCATGCCGATCTTGCCCTTCCACTTCGGGTCGAGCAGATCCTCCCACGTCTTCGGGGCTTCCTCCTCCGGGACGATGTCGGTGTTGTAGCTGATGGTGAGTCCGGGAAGCAGGCTGGAGTACCAACCGCCGTCCGGGTCGAAACGTCCTTCCGGCAACGCTTTTCCGCTCACCGATTCGAAATTCTCGGTGATGCCGCGATTCTGGAGTTCGGTCATGAGCGTGATGTCGGTGATACCGATCGCATCCGCACCGAATCGCCCTGCGCCGGCCTCGGAGAGCATCCGCTCGTACATCTTGCTCGTGACCAGTCGGACCGACTCGACCTCGACGCCGGTGTCCTCGGTGAACTCGTCGAGAAGTGCCCGCCACTGCTCTTCCGGGTAGGTGTCGTAGAGCGTGAACGATCCCTCGTCGAGGGCGGCCTGCCACTCCTCCTGGTCGGCGATGGTGACGCCGTCGATGACGAGATCCCCCTCGGCGCTCGAGGGTGCGCTCGAGCCGGAGCCACATCCGGCAAGGGTCAGGGCCAGAGCCACGCAGCCTGCCGCGAACTTCAACCTCATTGTCTTGTTCCTTCAGTCCGTAGTTGCAGTGGGGCGGGTGTCGCCGGCTACTTCATCCAACGTCGGCCGACGAGGGTGAGCACCAGGAGCACAGCGCTGTAGGCGAGGCCGATGGAGGCGACGCGATCCCATGCGCCGTTCTCCCATTCCTCGAACACGACGACCGAAAGCACCCGGGTGTCGGTCGTGTAGAGGAAGATCGAGGCCGACAACTCACGCAGCGACAGGATGAACACCATCAGGCCGCCGGAGAAAATGCTCGTCCGCAGCAGCGGGAAGGTTACATACGAGGTGGCGCGCATGGCGCCTGCACCCGACATCCGGGCCGCTTCTTCGAGTTCGGGGCTGATCTGCTGCATCGAGGTCAGAATCCCGCCATGGCCCTGGGGCATGAAGCGGACGATGTAAGCGATGACGAGGATCGCCAGCGTGCCGTAGACGGGGACCTGCATCGGTGCCCAGGTCCACATCAGAGCGATGCCGAGCACGAGGGCGGGCACCGCAACCGGCAGCACCGCGACGATCTGCAGGATGCCGCCTGCGGTTCCACCGCGCCGGTTGATGTAGTGCGCGAGAACGAAGTACAGCACGACACCGATCACGGCGGCACTGGCACCGGCGATGAGACTGTTGGTGCTACCGAGAATGAATTTGGTGCCCTGGATCGTCTTCACGAAGGTCTCGGTGCTGTACTTCGACGAGTCGAAGACGTCACCGAAGCTCTTGACGTAGATGGACTTCGAGAACGCCGTCTTGAGCAGCGCCAGCATCGGCAGGACCACGGCCAGGAAGAGGTACAGGACCACCAGGGCGAAGGCCGGCCAACGGAACTTGCCGAGCTTCATCACCGACGGCTTGAAGCCCTTGCCGGTGACGGTCTGATAGGACTTGCCACGCACCAGCATCCGCTGCGCGGTGACCAGCAGAGCCACCACGAGGATGAGGGTGAATCCGACCGCGCTGGCCTCGCCCAGGCGGGCGGGTGCCTCGGACATCAGGGCGTAGACGTAGGACGCGAGCGTCTCATTGCCTGTGCCGCCGCTGAGGATCGAGGGGATCGGAAAGTCCTCGATGATGAGGGTGAACGTCAGGATCCCGGCGGCGAGGATGGCCGGTCGGACCATGGGCAGGGTCACCCGGGTTACCACCTGCCATGGCTTCGCGCCGTGGATGGCGGCGGCCTCCTCGAGTTCGGGGTTCATCAGCGACATCGAGCCGTACATGAACACGAACGCGTACGGCGAGTAGTACAGCGACATCACGAAGATCACGCCGGGCAGCGAGTAGACGTTGAGGGTGACGCCGATACCCAGCGAACTGAGCATCAGGTTGATCAGCCCGGCCTGCGGGGAGGCCAGGATGCTCCACGCCATCGCGCCGACGAAACCCGAGATGAACAGCGGCACGATGCCGGCGGCCTGGGCGAGCCCGCGGAAGGGCATGTCGGTACGGGCGGCCAGCCAGGCCAGCCCACCGCCGATGCACAGCGCCAGTGCACCCGCGCACAGGGACACGATCAGCGAGTTCTGCGCCGCGCGCAGGCCGCGTTCCTGGAACAGGGCGGAGAAGTTGTCGAGCTGGAAGGAGCCCATGCCCTCGCCCGGGCGTGGCGGCGCGTCGGTGAACGCGCCGACGATGAGCATCACCAGCGGCACGATCACCAACACGAACAGGATCACGCTCAGCGCGATGAGGGTGGTGTTGCGCCGCAGGAACTGCAGCGGTCGGTTCCAGCGCGACTCGGGGATCTCGTCGATCGGAACCGGCGGCGGGGTACGTTCGAGAAGGTCGGTCACGACTGCTCCTCCGGGAAGCACCGGACGTGACGCACGTCCACAGCGAGCTGCACTTCGGTTCCGTGCGCGAGCATCTGGCCGTTGTTGCCGGTGAGGACCTGCAGGAGGGTCTCACCGACGCGCACCGCGTACAGGAACTGGCTGCCGAGCAGCTCGACGAGTTCGACGGTGCCCTGCAGCAGGTTCGTGCCGTCGTAGTACTCCGGTCCGCCGAGAACGATGCGGATGTCCTCGGCGCGGATGAACGCCGTAGCCGGCCCGGTCGTGGACAGTGCACTGCCGGAGAACAAATCGAACGAGCCCGGGACGTCGAAGCGGGCGCCGTCGCCTGTCTGGGTCGCCCGTCCGATCAGCTTGTTGTTCAGGCCGATGAATTCGGCTGCGAACCGCGTCTGCGGATCGTGGTAGAGCTCCATCGGAGTGCCCTGCTGCTCGATCGTGCCGTTGCGCATCAGGACGATGCGATCGGCGAGCGCGAGTGCCTCGGCCTGATCATGGGTCACGTAGATGGAGGTCATGCCGAGATCCCGCTGGATCTGCTTGAGTTCGACCCGAAGCTTCTCGCGCAGTTTGGCATCGAGGTTGGACAGCGGCTCGTCGAGCAACAGCACATCCGGTTCCATCACGACACTGCGAGCAAGTGCGACACGCTGCATCTGGCCGCCACTGAGACGGCTGGCGGACTGCGCGCTGACGTGGTCGAGTCCGACCATCTCGAGGGTCGCCTCGACCCGCTTCTCGATCGCCTCCTTCGACGGGCGCGGCCGCTTCATGGTCAGTGGGAACGCGACGTTCTGGAAGACCGTGCGGTGCGGCCAGATCGCGTAGGACTGGAAGACCATGCCGATGTTCCGCTCGTTCGGCGCGACCTGGGTGTGCGTGCGAGCGTCGAAGACCGTGCGGCCACCGATGGAGATCGACCCCGAGGTGGGGTGTTCGAGGCCCGCGATCGAACGCATGGTGGTGGTCTTGCCGCAGCCGGAAGGGCCGAGGAGCACGAGGAATTCACCGGCACGGACATCAAGATCGATGTTGTTCACCGCGACCTTGTCGCCGTACTTCTTGGTGAGACCGGAAATTCGGATATGCGCGTTGCCTGCGGTTTCGCCGGCCTTGTGGCCTGTTCTCGGCACCTCTACAGGCGCGTCGGCAAGCGCCGCGGTCTGGTCGATCACTTCGATCACTCCCTGGAAATTGGACAGCTCGAACCGCGCATCGAATGCTGTGCGCTCGTCGGCCGGATGACCTACGGCTGAACACTAACGCCGGAAAATGTGAGCTACGCCCTAGCTCGGTCCGCTGTACGGAACGCTCGCGTCTACTCCACCGAAGTCGTTTCCGACTATCGTTTCCCGCCATGCGGCTAGTCGTGAAGACCAAGAGGGTGATCGAAGCCCACCTGAGCAATTCGTCCGTCCGGGCCCTGTCGGGGTCGATGGTGGCGTACGAAGGGCAGGTCGGTTTCAAGTCCGCCGGCTTCGGTGGTGGTGAGGGTGTTCTCTCCGGGCTGCGGCAGCGCGCGACGGGTGAGGGGCTCTCGCTCATGGAGTGCAGCGGCACGGGCGTCGTCTACTTCGCGCATCAGGCGCAGGACGTGACGGTGCTGGACCTGAACAACGAGACCCTGCAGGTCGAGTCCGAGCAACTGCTGGCACTGAGCGGGAACCTGAACACGAACGTGACGTTCGCGGGTCTGCGCGGCAGTATGAGCGGCCAGGGTCTGTTCACCACGACGGTGACGGGGACCGGGCAGGTCGCGCTGCTCTCGGCCGGGGGCCCGCTCATCCATCTCGAGGTGTCGCCGCAGTATCCCCTCGTCGTCGATCCCGACGCCTTCGTGTGCGCGAAGGGTCAGCTCACGCAGTCGTTCGTCACCGACGTGTCGTGGCGCTCCGCCATCGGTCAAGGTAGCGGCGAGGCGTTCTCCCTGAAGTGGGACGGCGTGGGCGTGGTCTCCATCCAGCCGGCGGAACGGTAGGAACAGATGAGCTTCACGAAGATCAACGGCAAGGTCGTGCGCGTCGACCTGCGGCAGTCCGGTCCCGTCGTGGCCCGCCGCGGCGCGATGCTGTTCTACACCGGCAACGTCCGGTTCTCCCCCCACGGCGTTCCCGGCGGCGCGGGAGGCGCTCCCGGTCTCGGCGGTCTCGCCGGTATGGCGGGACGCATGCTGCAGGGTGAACACGAGGCCACGATGCTCGCGCAGGGCGACGGTGTCGTGCACTACGGCTTCCGCGGTCTCGAGACACACATCGTCGACATGTCCGCGGGCGGGGAACTACGCGTGGAGGCGTCGCGCCTGCTCGCCCACACCACCGGTCTGCAGTCCACTGTCGTCTCGGTGGCCGCGGCCTCCGGTGGGGGCGGTGGCGGCGGGGGTCTGTTCGGGGCGCTACGCGGCGCCGCCACCGGCGCGATGACCGGCACCGGCATGTTCACCACGCAACTGACCGGCCAGGGTGCGGCGGTGCTGCTCGCCCATGGGGGCGTGTTCGAGCTTCAGGTGGGCGGCCCGACGCCGGTGGTCGTCGACCCGCAGGCGTTCGTAGCGTCCTACGGCCCGGTCCGCACCGAACTGAAATCGTCGATGAGCTGGCGGAACGTCGGTCGCACCGGCGGGGAGGCCATGCAACTCGAATGCAGCGGACAGGGCATCGTCTACGTGCAGGCATCGGAGGAGAAGCTGTGAGTACCGTTCTGAACCCGTCGAGCTTCGGCGGCAGCGACAACGTGCCGGGCAACCCCTATGCCTACTGCATCGACCTGCAGACGCCTTGGTTCCTGTCGAAGGGCGCGATGATCGCGTACTACGGCCAGGTGCAGTTCTCGGCGCTCACCCACGGACTGCAGGGACACCTGCTGCACATGGTGGCCCAGCAGTTCTCCGCTCCGCTCTATCTCGGCGACTACGTCGTGGCCGAGGGCTTCGGGAAGCTGATCATCGGCGACCGCGGATACGACATCAACTCGTACGACCTCGACGACGGCAACCTCACGATCCGGCAGGCCAATCTGCTGGCCTTCGAACCGGGCCTGTCGCTCAACCAGTCGATCGTCCCGGGTTTCCTCACCCTCATCGGTACGGGCCGTTTCCTCGCGTCGTCGAACGGGCCGGTGATGTTCGCCGAGCCGCCCCTGAGGGTCGACCCGGAGGCACTCGTCGGCTGGGCCGACTGCCCGTCCCCCAGTCACCACTACGACGAATCGTGGATCACCGGGTTCGTCTCGGCCGGGGCGCGGCGTTTCGGCGTGCAGTCGGGGGAGGAACGGCAGTTCGATTTCACCGGCGCGGGCACCGTCCTGATCCAGTCGAGCGAAAAGGTTCTCGACGATTCGTCGCTGGTGCGCACGATCGAGAACCAGATCCCGGGCCTCACCGCGCCTGGTCTGCACCGGATCAACCAGGTGGTATCGCAACACCTGCAACAGCAGTAGCTGCGGTAACACCCCCTAGGACGGACCTGGGTATAGCACGGATTCGGCCCTCCCTTTGTGTGACTACGATCACAAGCTAGGCTAGCCTAAGCCGATGTAAGGTTTGGACAACCTAAGTGAGTGTTCCCTCAGTCGCAGAAAGGTGGCTCTGATGATCGTCTGCAGTTGCCACGCTCTTACCCACCACCACATCGAGGCAGAGGTGGCTGCGGGAGCACGCTGTACCCGCGAGGTGAGCGCCAAGTGCCGCGCCGGTACCGACTGCGGGAATTGTGTACGCAATATCTCGGCGATCATCCGGCAGGCCCGGCAGCGGAATGAGACCATCGAACTCGAGACCGCCGTGTAGCCAGCCCCTACCCGGCGGTAAACCTGATGGTTCACCCCGGGAGGTGCCATGAAGGGCGACAAGAAGGTCATCGAGTTGCTCAACGAACAACTCACCGCCGAGCTCACGGCGATCAACCAGTATTTCCTGCATTCGAAGATGCAGGAGAACCGCGGATGGTCGAAGCTCGCGAAGCACACGCGCGACGAGTCGTTCGACGAGATGCGTCACGCCGAGAGGCTTACCGATCGGATCCTCTACCTCGACGGACTCCCCAACTACCAGCGCCTCGGCGCATTACGTCTGGGGCAGTCCGCCAAGGAGATGCTCGAATCCGACCTGCAGGTCGAGATCGAGGCCCGCGATCGCCTCCGCAAGGGGTCGGAGTACATGCGCTCGGTCAGCGACATCACCTCGGCCAACATCTTCGAGGACATCCTCGCCGACGAGGAAGAACACATCGACTATCTCGAAACCCAGCTCGACCTGATCGAGCAGCTCGGCGAACCGCTGTATCTCGCCCAGCACATCTCGCCGCCGGAATAACCCGGCACCGCAGAACGGGCCGCGGCATTGCGCCGCGGCCCGTTCTCTATGCTGTGGGACACACCCGCTTGTCGACGGTGAGAGGAAGACCATGAGCGATTCGTCCGTGACCGTGGTGCACAACGCCGAGAAGCAGAGATACGAAGTCCGCGACGACGACGCCGTCGTCGGGTACACGCAGTACCACCCCGACGACGACGGCCGCCTCGTCTTCGACCACACCGAGATCGACAAGGGCTACTCCGGTCAGGGACTCGGAGGCAAGCTCGTCGGTTACGCCCTCGACGACGTCCGCGAACGCGGCAAGCGCATCGTCGCGATCTGCTCGTACGTCGACAAGTTCATCGAGAAGCACCCGGACTACCGGGATCTGACCGACTAGACATGCACACGGGCGCGGCACGACCAGTGGGTCGTGCCACGCCCGACGCGGCTGTTCCGGCTCGATGCGGCCGGGGATCAGTTCCCTGTGCGGTTGCGCAGGTCGAGTGCGACGTCGGTGATCATGTCCTCCTGTCCACCGACGAGGCCGCGACGACCGATCTCGACCAGGATGTCGCGGGTGTCGAGGCCGTAGATGCTCGCTGCGGTCTCGGCGTGACGCAGGAAGCTCGAGTACACGCCGGCGTAGCCGAGGGTGAGGGTTTCACGGTCGACCTGCACCGGACGGTCCTGCAGCGGACGCACCAGATCGTCGGCGGCGTCCTGCAGACCGAACAGGTCGCACGAGTGCTTCCAGCCCTTGAGGTCGGCGACCGCGACGAACGGTTCGATCGGGCAGTTGCCCGCACCGGCACCCTGGCCGGCGAGCGACGCGTCGACGCGGATCACGCCCTCCTCGACCGCCACGACGGAGTTCGCCACCGACAGCGACAGGTTCTGGTGGGCGTGGATACCGATCTGGGTGCTCTCGTTCAGCACGTCCCGGTATGCACGGATGCGCTCGCGGACACCGTCCATCGTGAGGCGGCCACCCGAGTCGGTGACGTACACGCAGTCGGCGCCGTAGGACTCCATGAGCTTCGCCTGCTGGGCCAGGGCGTCTGCGGAAGTCATGTGCGACATCATCAGGAAGCCCGACACGTCCATGCCCAGTTCCTTCGCCGCCGCGATGTGCTGCGCGGAGACGTCGGCCTCGGTGCAGTGCGTCGCGATGCGCACCGACCGCACACCGATCTCGTAGGCGCGCTTCAGCTCGTGGACGGTTCCGATACCGGGCAGGAGCAGCGTCGTCAGGGTTGCCGAGTTGATGGCTCCCGCTGCGGCTTCGAGCCACTCCCAGTCGGTGTTGCTGCCGGGACCGTAGGTCAGCGAGTGACCGGCAAGGCCGTCACCGTGCGACACCTCGATGGCGTCGACACCCGCACGGTCGAGTGCACCGGCGATCGCCGCGACGTTCTCGGGGGTGATGCGGTGACGGATGGCGTGCATGCCGTCGCGCAGGGTCACGTCCTGGATGTACAGCGCCGTTCCGTCGCTTGCGAATTCACGTGCCGTAGTGGTTGCCGCGGTCATGCCGTCACCTGATCCTTCTTGCGTGCCGCCACGGCGCGTGCGACCTGCAGCGCCGCGGAGGTCATGATGTCGAGATTGCCCGCGTACTCGGGCAGGTAGTGCGCTGCGCCCTTGACCTCGAGGAACACCGCGACCTTCCACAGGGGGCCGGTGTGGTCGGTGAGCGTCTCCATGGGCTCGGTGACCTCGGTGAACTGCACCTCCTGCTTGAGGGCGTAACCGGGCACGTATTCCTGGACCTTCGCGACCATCGCCTCGACGGACGCGACGATCTCGTCCTTGCGGTCCTCGCCGACGAGCGCGAGCACGGTGTCGCGCATGATCATCGGCGGCTCGGCCGGGTTGAGGATGATGATCGCCTTGCCGCGCGTGGCGCCACCGATCTTCTCGATGGCCTGCGAGGTGGTCTCGGTGAACTCGTCGATGTTGGCGCGGGTGCCGGGGCCGGCCGACTTCGAGGAGATCGAGGCGACGATCTCGGCCCAGTGCACCTTGGTGACCTGGGAGATTGCCGCGACGATCGGGATGGTGGCCTGGCCACCACAAGTGACCATGTTGACGTTCGGAGCGTCGAGGTGCTCGGTGAGGTTCACCGGCGGCACCGTGTACGGGCCGATCGCGGCCGGCGTCAGGTCGATGAGCATCTTCCCGTGCGGGCGCAGGACCTTCTCGTTGTACTCGTGGGCCTTCGCCGAGGTCGCGTCGAAGACGATCTCGATCTCGTCGAAGCGCGGGTGCTCGACGAGTCCTTCGACACCGTTCGAGATGGCGTCGATGCCGAGGCGCTTCGCCCGTGCGAGACCGTCGGATTCGGGATCGATACCGACGAGGGCGACGGTCTCGAGTTCGGCGTCGGCCAGTCGCTTGATCTTGATGAGCAGGTCGGTGCCGATGTTGCCCGACCCGATGATGGCAACCTTGGTGGTCATGAGTTCTCCTGTGCGGTGGAGCTTTCGGAAGAGAAACGCGCGGTGACGGTGCCGAGCGAGGAGATCTCGGCGCGGACCGTGACGCCGGGCGGCGCCGGGACCATCGGGCCGAGTGCCCCCGACAGCACGACCTGCCCTGCGCGCAGGGGCTGGCCGAACTCGCGTGCCGTGCGCGCGAGCCACAGCAGGGCGTTCAGCGGATCGCCGAGGCAGGCTGCGCCGTTGCCCTCGGAGACGAGTTCGTCGTCGACGTACATCCGCATGGTGGCGTCGATCGGCTCGAATTCGTCGAGGGTGAGCGTCTGCGAGCCGAGCACGTACAGGCCGCTGGATGCGTTGTCCGCGACCGTATCCGTGATCTTGATGTCCCAGCCGGCGACGCGGCTGTCGACGATCTCGAGAGCGGCGACCGCATGTCCCACGGCGGCGCGGACGGTCGCGAGATCGAGATCGTCCGAGTCGAGGTCGGCGGAGAGGACGAAGGCGATCTCGGCCTCGGCCTTCGGCTGCAGCAGGCGCTTGCTGGGCACCTCGTCGAGATCGGTGACGTCCATGTCGTCGAAGAGGACACCGAAGTCGGGGCGGTCGACACCGAGCTGCTGCTGCACCGCCGGGGAGGTCAGGCCGATCTTGCGTCCGACGATGCGGGCACCTTCGGCGAGCCGGCGGTCGGTGAGCTGCTGCTGCACCGCGTACGCCAGGTCGATGTCGGTCTCCCCGAGCAGGTCGCGGACCGGACCGCACGGGGTGGAGCTGCGTGTGGCCTCGATGAGACGGTCGGCCGCCGCACCGGCGATGC
This sequence comes from Rhodococcus sp. 5G237, assembly GCF_053764735.1. Taxonomy (NCBI): domain Bacteria; kingdom Bacillati; phylum Actinomycetota; class Actinomycetes; order Mycobacteriales; family Nocardiaceae; genus Rhodococcus; species Rhodococcus sp. 5G237. The sequence continues at coordinate 274,770 of NZ_JBSNCD010000001.1, forward strand.
GGGTGCGATCCGCCGCTGATGTGGTGTTGGAGCTGGTAGTCATCACGTCCTCGTCGTTCGATGGATTACGACCATCCTGGCGGCGAGGTCCGTACCCGCATAGGGGCGCGTTCCGGTGAGTGGAACGTGAGGCTCAGAGGTTGCGGATGGCTTCGCGCCGGGCGTGGGTGGCAGCGATGCCCGCGGCGGCGGCCTTCACCGCGCCCTCGTGCTTCTCCGGACGGAACCGGGTGACGGGACCGGTGACGCTCACCGCCGCGATGGGACGCTCGTCCGCGTCGAAGATCGGAGCGGCGACGCAGGCGAGGCCCACCGCGGACTCCTCGAACTCGAACGCCACACCGCGCTCGACCACGGTCGCGAGATTCGCCCCGAGCCGGCCGGGTGTCGTGATGGTCCGGGGAGTCTTGCGCGCCAACCCGGCCTCGACCACCCCGGCCAGCAGCTCGGGCGGGGAGAACGCGAGAAGGGCCTTGCCGATTCCGGTGCAGTACATGGGCATCCGTCCACCGATCCGGGACGGCGTGGAGGCGGGGCGATGTCCGCCGATCTTCGAGACGTAGACGACCTCCACCCCTTCGGGGACGCCGAGGTGCACGGTCTCGTGGGTGCGCTCGTACAGGTCTTCCATGAACGGGATCGCGACCTCGACCAGGCCGCGCTCGAGAGAGGCGCGCAGACCCAGTTCGAAGAGCTGACCGCTCAGGCGGTATCCCGCCGGATCCTTGTCGAGCAGCCGGACGGCGACGAGATCGGTGACGATGCGGTGCAACGTCCCCTTCGGCAATCCGGTACGCCGGCCCAGTTCGGCGAGGGTGAGGACGTGGTCGTCGGCGGTGAACGCCCACAGCACGGTGACGACCTTGCCGAGCACCGTGTTGGTGTCCACCCCGTCGCCCGGCGGGCGGGCATGCACCGGCGACTCGCGCTGTCCTTCCACGTGGCTCAGGTTAGGACACCACGCACCGCACCCGGGACGGGCGCCCGCGCTGGCATCCTGGATGTGTGACCGAGCGCAAGCGGTGGGACCTGACGTTCGAGACATGGATCGAACGTCAGATCCGCGTGGCGCAGGACCGGGGCGATTTCGACGATCTGCCCGGTTACGGCAAACCCATCCCCGACCACGGCGACGACGATCTGTGGTGGGTGAAGAGTTATCTGGCGCGTGAGGGCCTGTCGACGGAGGCGCTGCTGCCGCCCGAACTGCAGTTGCGGCGCGAGATCGAGCGGCTGCCCGGCACGGTCGGCTCGGCGCCCAGCGAGAAGGTGGTGCGCGACATCGTCTCCGATCTCAACCGGCGGATCGCCGACTGCCTGCGTTTCCCGAGCGGCCTGCCCGTACCGATCCACAAGGTCGACGCCGAGGAGCTGGTGGAGGTGTGGAAGGTCGAGCGGGCACGTCGTCGCGAGGAGGCCCGCACGGCCCTGAACTCGACGCGACCCCGGCTCGAGACGGAGTCCGAGACCGGGGTCGCGCGGAGAAGGTGGATCTTCCGGTGGTTCCGCAGGCGGAACCGGCCGGTCGTCAGGGAAGGGTGAGCGGCGCTCCGGTCGCGGCGCGCACCTGCTCCTCGGTGACGCCGGGGGCGCACTCGGTCAGGACGAGGCCGTCGGCGGTCACGTCGATCACCGCGAGGTTGGTGATGATGCGCTGCACCACTCCCTCACCGGTGAGCGGCAGCGAGCACTCCGAGACGATCTTCGGGTTGCCCTGCTTGTCGGTGTGCTCCATGAGCACGATGACCTTGCGGGCACCGTGGACGAGATCCATCGCCCCGCCCATGCCCTTGACCATCTTGCCGGGCACCATCCAGTTGGCCAGATCGCCGGTGGCCGAGACCTCCATGCCGCCGAGCACGGCGGTGTCGATGTGGCCGCCGCGGATCATGCCGAAGCTCAGCGCCGAGTCGAAGAAAGCAGCGCCGGGGTTGACCGTCACGGTCTCCTTGCCAGCGTTGATCAGGTCGGGATCGACCGCGTCGTCGGTGGGGTACGGCCCGGTGCCCAGGATGCCGTTCTCACTGTGCAGGGTCACGTGCACACCCTCGGGCAGGTAGTTGGGGATCAGCGTCGGCAGGCCGATACCGAGGTTGACGTACTCCCCCGGCGAGAGTTCCTGCGCGGCGCGCGCGGCCATCTGCGTGCGCGTCCAACCCTGTGTCTCGACAGCTGTGGTCATCTTCTACGCTCCCTTCGCGGCGCTGACGGTGCGCTTCTCGATCTGCTTGTCCTGGACACCGGTGTGCACGACCCGGTTCACGAAGATTCCCGGCAGGTGCACCTCACCCGGATCGATCTCACCCGGCTCGACGAGTTCCTCGACCTGGGCGATGCACACGCCGCCGGCCATCGCGGCGAGCGGGTTGAAGTTCATCGCGGCCTTGTTGAACACCAGGTTGCCCTCGGTGTCGCCCTTGAGGGCGTGCACGAGCGAGAAGTCGGCGGTGATGGACTCCTCGAGCACGTACCGCTTGCCGCGGAACTCGCGGATCTCCTTCGCCGGGGATGCCACGGCGATCGAACCGTCGGCGTTGTACTTCCACGGCAGTCCGCCCTGCGAGATGGGCGTGCCGACGCCGGCGGGGGTGAAGAAGGCGGGGATGCCCGCACCACCGGCGCGGAGCTTCTCGGCGAGAGTGCCCTGCGGGGTCAGCTCCACCTCGAGCTCACCCGAGAGGTACTGCCGGGCGAATTCCTTGTTCTCCCCGACGTACGATGCGGTGACCCGGCGGATGCGCTTGCTGCCCAGCAGGATTCCGAGGCCGTGGCCGTCGACGCCGCAGTTGTTGGAGAACACCTCGAGGTCGGTGGCCCCGGTGTCGGCGATGGCCTGGATCAGGATGTCGGGAATGCCGCACAGTCCGAATCCGCCCACCGCGAGCGTCGCACCGTCACGGATGTCGGCGACGGCCTCCGCCGCCGTCTCGAACACTTTCGTTGCCAACTCTCACCTCTCGGATTCCGGGGGAGCCGCCTGGGCTCCGCTGGACGAATCACGTCCACTAGATGAACGCGGTCACATTCTCGGCTTCTACTAAAGATCCTGCAGGTGGCGAACACAAGTGCCCGTCCGAATCTCTCTGAAATTGGTCGTTCATCGAACGGAGACGCCATATGCGTTCATTGAGTGGACGTAGAATCGAGGCATGTCGTCCGATGCACGGGGTCAACTGGTCACGCGGATCGCCGCTCTGCTGCGCACCGTCTCGTCGCACGAACCGAAAGGGGTGACGACCTCGGAGGTCGCCCGCAGCACCGATCTCGCCCGGCCCACGGTGCACCGGCTGCTCAGCTCGCTCGCCGACGAGGGGCTCGTCGACCGGGATCCGGCGTCGGGACGCTGGGCCCTCGGACCCGAACTCTACCTGCTGGGATCGCTTGCCTCGGTGCGCTACGACATCACCGATCTCGCGGGCGACGTGCTGCGCGATCTGGCGCGCGCGACCGGCGAGAGCGCCTTCCTCTCCGCGCGACGGGGCGACGAGACCGTGTGTCTGGCGATGGAGGAGGGCAGCTTCCCGCTGCGTTCGCACGTACTCCACATCGGGATCCGGTTCCCGCTCGGGGTGGCGTCGGCGGGGCTGGCGATCCTCGCGCACATGCCCGACCAGGAGATCGAGGCGTATCTGTCGCGGGCGGATCTCACGGAGAACTGGGGGCCGGACCATGCGCGACCCGCACTGGAGAAGCGCATCGAGGCGACACGGCTGGCCGGCTACGCCGTCAATCCGGCGCTGATCGTCGAGGGCAGTTGGGGAATGGGCGCCGCGGTGTTCGATCACCGCGGCGCCCCGACCTGGGCGTTGAGTCTGACCGGCGTGGAGAGCCGGTTCCGGCCCGATCGTGTGCCCGAACTCGGTGAGGCCCTGCTCGACAGCGCCCACCGTCTCACTCAGTTGTTGCGTCACCGTCCCCGGTGACGCGCGGTCATGCCGAGGCGGCAGCCGACGCGCGCTGCAGCACGCGCTCGGCGTGACGCAGCACCGGGGCGTCGACCATCTTCCCTTCGAAATCGAAGACGCCGCGCTCCGATTCGGCGGCCTCGAGGACACGTCGCGCCCACGCCTCCTCCTCGGGGGTGGGCGCGTACGCCCGGCGGACGACGTCGACCTGGCTCGGGTGGATCGACACCTTGATGTCGAATCCGACCGCCACGGCGTCGAGGGCCTCCTCGTGGAGACCGTCGGTGTCCTTGATGTTCAGGTACACCGAGTCGAGCGCCCAGCGGGCGTGACCCTTCGCGGCGAGCAGGGTCACCGACCGGGCGTGTTGCGCGACCGCGCGGTACGTCCCGTCGGCGCGGCGGCTCGCGTTGCCACCGAGTCCGGCGACGAGATCCTCGGCACCCCACATCATTCCGAGTGTGTTCTCGGCGACGGCGATGTCTTCGACCGCGAGCACCCCGAGGGGCGACTCGATGAGCGCGACCACCTCGAGCGGTGCGAGCGAGCGCACCTCGTCGCCGCTCTCGCATTTGGGCAGCATGACCCGCGTGTACGACGTGCGGTGCAGCGCCTCGAGATCGGCCTCGTGGTCGGCCGTGCCCACCGGGTTGACCCGCACCACGGTGCGTTCGGGGTCGAGCGGCGTGGCGATCAGTGCCTCACGGGCGGCCTGCTTGTCGGCCGGTGCGACGGCATCCTCGAGGTCGATGATCACCACGTCGGAACGTTCGGCGGCCTTGGCGTAGCGCTCCGGGCGATCGGCGGGACAGAAAAGCCATGCGGGGCCGGGGAGTTCCCAGGTCATGTCGTGGGCCTCTTCTGGACGAGGGTCTTGCGCACGGCGACGGCGACGACATCGCCGTGCTGGTTGCGACCGGTGTGCTCGAGGGTGACGATGCCCTCCCCCGGCCGGCTCTTCGACTCGCGCTTGTCGACGATCTTCGTCTCGGCGTAGAGCGTGTCGCCGTGGAAGAGCGGCTTGGGGAAGGAGATCTCGGAGAATCCGAGGTTCGCGACGATCGTGCCCTGCGTGAGCTGGGCGACCGACAGTCCCACGATCGTCGAGAGCGTGAACATCGAATTGACCAGACGCTCACCGAAACTGGTCTCGGCGGCGTAGGCGGCGTCGAGGTGCAGCGCCTGCGTGTTCATCGTCTGCGTCGTGAACAGCGTGTTGTCGGCCTCGGTGATCGTGCGACCGGGGCGGTGCTCGTAGATCGCGCCGAGTTCGAATTCCTCGAACCACAGGCCGCGCTGGACGATCCGCTTCTCCACGGTGGTGTCGGTCTCGCTCACAGTCCCAGCTCCCGTCCGATGAGCATGAGCTGCACCTCGGTGGTGCCCTCACCGATCTCGAGGATCTTGCTGTCGCGGTAGTGGCGCGCCACGGCGTACTCGTTCATGAAGCCGTAGCCGCCGTGGATCTGCGTCGCGTCGCGCGCGTTGTCCATCGCGGCCTCGGACGCGACGAGCTTGGCGACCGCGGCCTGCTTCTTGAACGGCTTACCGGCGAGCATCGCGGCGGCGGCGTCGTAGTAGGCGGTGCGTGCTGCGTGCGCACGTGCCTCCATGCGGGCGATCTTGAAGGCGATGGCCTGGTTGTTGCCGATCGGGCTGCCGAATGCCTCGCGTTCCTTGGCGTACTTCACCGATTCGTCGACGCAGCCCTGCGCGGCGCCGGTCGACAGCGCGGCGATCGCGATGCGGCCCTCGTCGAGGATGCGCAGGAAGTTGGCGTAGCCGCGGCCCCGCTCGCCGAGGAGGTTCTCCTCGGGCACCCGCACGTCGGCGAAGGTGAGCGGATGCGTGTCGGAGGCGTTCCAGCCGACCTTGTTGTAGGCGGGTTCGGCGGTGAAGCCCGGCGTGGAGGTCGGCACGAGGATCGTGGAGATCTCCTTCTTGCCGTTCTCCCGCACCCCGGTGACGGCGGTGACGGTCACCAGCGAGGTGATGTCGGTGCCGGAGTTGGTGATGAACTGCTTGTTGCCGTTGATGATCCACTCGCCGTTCTCGAGCTTGGCGGTGGTCTTCGTGCCTCCGGCGTCGCTGCCCGCACCCGGCTCGGTGAGACCGAAGGCAGCGAGGTTGCGACCGCTCGCGAGCTGCGGCAGCCACTCCTGTTTCTGCTTCTCGTTGCCGAAACGGTAGATCGGCATCGCACCGAGCGAGACACCGGCCTCGAGGGTGATGGCGACGGACTGGTCGACCTTGCCGAGTTCCTCGAGCGCGAGGCACAGCGCGAAGTAGTCGCCGCCCATGCCGCCGTACTCCTCGGGGAACGGCAGGCCGAACAGGCCCATCTCTGCCATGCCCTGCACGACCTCGTAGGGGAACGAATGCTCGGCATCGTGCTTGGCCGCGACCGGCGCGACCACCGTGCGGGCGAAGTCCGCGACGGTCTTGCGCAGCTGCTCGTACTCGTCGGGAAGTTGGCCCGTGGCCAGGTATTCCGTCATGACTGTGCCTCTTCCGTGTCGGCGTGCGGGGTGACCCGCGCGAGAAGTTGATCGACCTTGACCTGCTCACCGGCGGCCGCGAACAGTTCGACGGTGCCGTCGATGGGGGCGGTGAGCGAATGTTCCATCTTCATGGCCTCGACGACGACGAGCGTCTGCCCGGCGGTGACGGTGTCGCCGGATGCGACGGACACCGCGATGACGGCGCCGGGCATCGGGCTGGTGATGTCGGCGTCGCCGGCGTGCGCGTCGTCGCCGCGCACCGATGCCTCGCGCACCTCGCGGACCGCGACGCTGCCGTGGCCGTCGGAAAGCCAGACCGCACCGTCGGATTCGCCGACGCGGTAGCTGTGACGCCGGCCGTCGAGCACGACCGCCAGATCGGAACCGTGCAGCACGGCGCTGAACCGGTAGGTCTCGCCGTCCTCGACCTCGGCAACACCGGCCGCCGGGGTTCCGGTCAGGCGCACGTGTGCGGTGCGGTCGCCGGAGGTGAGGCGCGACGTGACGGGCCGGTGGGCACCGACGCGCCATCCGTCGGGCACCGCCCACGGATCGGTGGTGTCGCCCTCCCAGCGGTCGAGCCACCGCAGGATCGCCGCGGCGACGAGCGTGGAATCGGCGGTCGTGGGGGCGGTGTAGTCGCCGACCCGGCGGTCGAGGAGTCCGGTGTCGAGCGCACCGGCCACGACGTCGTCGTCGGCGAGCAGGAACCGCACGAAGTCGACGTTGGTGACGACGCCGAGCACGGCGGTCTGTGCGAGTGCCCGGTCGAGGCGTCGCAGTGCTCCGGCGCGGTCGTCGGCGTGGGCGATGACCTTGGCGAGCATCGGGTCGTAGTCGCTGCCGACCACGGTGCCGGCGCGGATGCCGGAGTCGACGCGCACGCCGGGGCCGGTGGGTTCGACGACGTCGGCGATCTCACCGCCGGTCGGGAGGAAGCCGCGAGCCGGATCCTCGGCGTAGACGCGGGCCTCGATCGCGTGGCCGGTGAGGGTGATGTCGTCCTGGGTGAAGCCGAGCGGCTCACCGGCGGCGATGCGCACCTGCCACTCGACGAGATCGAGGCCGGTGACCATCTCGGTGACCGGATGCTCGACCTGCAGTCGGGTGTTCATCTCCATGAAGAAGAACTCGTCCGGCTTGTCGGCGGAGACGATGAACTCGACGGTGCCGGCGCCGGTGTAGTCGACGCTGCGCGCGGTGTTGCACGCGGCCTCACCGATGCGGGCGCGGGTGGCCTCGTCGAGCAGCGGCGAGGGCGCTTCCTCGATGACCTTCTGGTGCCGCCGCTGGAGGCTGCACTCGCGCTCGCCGAGGTGGACGACGTTGCCGTGCGCGTCGGCGAGGACCTGGACCTCGATGTGCCGGGGGCGCTGCACGAACCGCTCGAGGAAGAGGGTGTCGTCGCCGAACGCCGACGCCGCTTCGCGACGGGCGGATTCGAGCGCGGCGGGCAGATCCTTCGGGTCCTCGACGAGGCGCATGCCCTTGCCGCCACCACCGGCGGACGGCTTGACGAGCACGGGATAGCCGACTTCCTCGGCGCCCGCGATCAGTTCGTCGTCGCTCAGTCCGGGCCGGGAGATGCCGGGCACGACGGGAACGCCGAACTCCGACACCGCGGCCTTGGCGGTGATCTTGTCGCCCATGGTCTCGATCGCGTGGGCGGACGGGCCGAGGAAGGCGATACCGGCGGTGGCGCATGCGGCGGCGAAAGCCGAGTTCTCCGAGAGGAATCCGTAGCCGGGGTGGATGCCCTGCGCGCCGGTGGCGAGCGCCGCGTCGATGACCTTGTCGATCACCAGGTAGCTCTCGCGCGCCGCCGCGGGTCCGAGCAGCACCGCGGTGTCGGCCTCCTGCACGTGGCGGGCGTCGCGGTCGGCCTCGCTGAACACGGCGACCGAGCGGATGCCCATCGCCTTCAGGGTGCGGATGACGCGCACCGCGATCTCGCCGCGGTTGGCGACCAACACCGTGTCGATCCGAGTCGTATCAGTCATGGGTGCACTCACATCCGGAAGACGCCGTAGGAGACCGGCTCGAGCGGGGCGTTGGCGCACACCGACAGTGCCAGTCCGAGAACTTTTCTGGTGTCTGCGGGATCGATGATGCCGTCGTCCCACAGGCGCGCGGTCGAGTAGTAGGGGTTGCCCTGCTCCTCGTACTGGGCGCGGATCGGAGCCTTGAACTCCTCCTCCTGCTCGGCCGTCCAGGGCTTACCCGAGGCGTCGAGCTGGTCGGAACGCACCGTGGCCAGCACAGAGGCGGCCTGCTCGCCACCCATGACGGAGATGCGGGCGTTGGGCCACATCCACAGGAAGCGAGGCGAATACGCGCGACCGCACATCGAGTAGTTGCCGGCGCCGTACGAGCCGCCGATGACGACGGTCAGCTTCGGCACCCGCGCGCACGCGACCGCGGTGACCATCTTCGCGCCGTGCTTGGCGATACCGCCGGCCTCGTAGTCGCGGCCGACCATGAAGCCGGAGATGTTCTGCAGGAACACCAGCGGGATCGAACGCTTGTCGCACAGTTCGATGAAATGGGCTCCCTTGACAGCGGATTCGCCGAAGAGCACGCCGTTGTTCGCGATGATGCCGACCGGGTGGCCGTGGATGCGCGCGAAGCCGGTGACGAGCGTCTTGCCGTATTCGGCCTTGAACTCGTGGAAGCTGGAGCCGTCGACGACGCGGTCGATGACCTCGTGCACGTCGTAGGGGATGCGCGAGTCGGTGGGCACCACGTCGTACAGCTCGGTGGGGTCGGCCTCGGGCGGGGTGGTGGGTTCGACGTCCCATGGGCGCGGGTTGCGCGGACCGAAGGTGGAGACGATGTCGCGCACGATGCGCAGCGCGTCGCGGTCGTCCTCGGCCAGGTGGTCGGTGACGCCGGAGACCTTCGAGTGCAGGTCGCCGCCACCGAGTTCCTCCGCGGTGACGACCTCGCCGGTCGCGGCCTTCACCAGCGGCGGGCCACCGAGGAAGATGGTGCCCTGGTTGCGGACGATGACGGCCTCGTCGCTCATCGCGGGGACGTAGGCGCCGCCGGCGGTGCACGAGCCCATGACCGCGGCGATCTGCGGAATCCCCTTGGCGCTCATGGTGGCCTGGTTGTAGAAGATGCGGCCGAAGTGCTCGCGGTCGGGGAAGACCTCGTCCTGCCGCGGCAGGAAGGCGCCACCGGAATCGACCAGATACAGGCACGGCAGATTGTTCTGCAGCGCGACTTCCTGCGCCCGCAGATGCTTCTTGACCGTGATCGGGTAGTAGGTGCCGCCCTTGACGGTGGCGTCGTTCGCGACGATCACGCACTCGCGGCCGGCGACGCGGCCGATGCCGGCGATCATGCCGGCGCCGGGGCACTCGTCGTCGTACATGCCGTCGGCGGCGAGCGGCGACAGTTCGAGGAACGGGCTGCCCGTGTCGAGCAGTTCGTCGACGCGGTCGCGGGGAAGCAGCTTGCCGCGCGCGACATGCCGCTCCCGGGCTTTCTCGCTGCCGCCCAGTGCTGCGGCAGCGAGCTTGTCTCGGAGCTCTCCGACCAGCTGTTCATGCTGGTCGCGGCTGGTTGTCGAGGCCGTCTCAGCGGTTGTCACGCACACCATCCTCGGTAGATCGACTAATCGCCATTAACTGAAATCTAGGTTAGTTATGATTAACCGAGTTGTCCAGACCACACCGAGCGGAGATTTTCATGACCGAGTCCGCGATCGACGTCTCGACCGCATCGGGACGCCCGACGCGGCGTAGCCTCGCCAAGGCGGAACGCCGACGGGACCTCCTGCGTGCCGCGGCGCACCTGATCGCCGAACGCGGATTCCCCGGGGTCCGCCTCGAGGATCTCGGTGCGGCCGTGGGGATCAGCGGACCCGCCGTGTATCGGCACTTCCCCAACAAGGACGCCCTGCTCGTCGAGATCCTCGTCGAGATCAGCCGCCGCCTCCTCGCAGGTGGCACGCAGGTCGCCGAGACGACGCCCGACCCGCGCGACGCCCTCGAGGGGCTGGTCGACTTCCATCTCGACTTCGCGCTGGGCGAGCCCGATCTCATCCGCGTGCAGGACCGCGAGTTCACGTCCCTCCCCGACGAGGGGCAGCGGGAGGTGAGGGTGACCCAGCGGCGCTACGTCGAGATCTGGGTCGACGTCCTGCGCCGCATCGACCCCGCACTGCCCGAATCCGACGCGCGCACGATGGCGCACGCGACCTTCGGACTCATCAACTCGACACCGCACAGTGCCGACCCGCGTTCCCCCGAAGGCACCCGCGCGGTGCTGCGACGCATGGCACTGGCAGCTCTCGCCACGACCCCCTCGGCTCTCGCGGCAGAGCCGGCACGAACGGAGACCGCATGAGCTACTTCGAACGACTCGGCCCGACCTCCTTCCGCGCCACCGAACACGTCGGTGGGGCGTGGAACGAGGCGGAGCAGCACATCGCGCCCGCCCTCGGGCTGATCGCCCACGTCGTCGAATGCGACCGCGACGCGCGGCGCGACGACGACCTCGCGATCGGACGCCTGTCGTACGACATCCTCGGCACCGTGCCCGTCGGTCCCGTCGTCACGACCGTCGAGGTCCTGCGGCCCGGACGCACCATCGAACTGGTGGAAGCGACACTCGCCTACGACGGGCGCGCGATCGTGCGTGCGCGCGCGTGGCTGATGCAGACCGGCCCCACCGCGGAGATCGCCGGCACCACGCTGCAGCCGATCCCGTCGCCCGAGGACTGCGAACCCTGGGACCCGACGACGCTGTGGCCGGGAGGATTCATCGACTCGGTGGAGGTGCGTCGCGTCTCGACCGCACCCGGACGGGCCTCGTTCTGGGTGCGTACCGATCTTCCGCTCGTGGAGGGCGAGAAGGTCAGCGATCTCGCCGCCACGGCCGGCCTGTTCGACATCGCCAACGGCATGGCGGTGCGTGCCGATCCGAGGACGGTCGCCTTCCCCAACCTCGATCTGACCGTGCACCTGTTCGCCGAACCCCGCGGTGAATGGGTCGGCTTCGATACGTCGGTCTCGTTCGGCGCCGACGGCATCGGCCTGACGAGCACGGTGCTGCACGATGCGACCGGCCCGATCGGCACGATGTCCCAGATCCTCACGGTGCGGCCGATCTGAGCGGCCGCACCGGTCCGGAGGTCTCGGAGTCCGGTGACCTCGAGGTTCGGTGACCTCGGGGTGCGGCGCCCTCGGGGTTCGGTGGCCTCAGCTCAGCAGCGCGGACGCGAGCTGCCGGTAGCCCTCGCTCGGGAAGGTGAACGGATCCGCGGTGAGCACCTGGATGGCCACCTCGTCGGCACCGGCGGCGTAGTGCTTCTCGATGCCAGCGACGACGCTGTCGAGATCACCCCACGGGATGAGCACGTCCATCAAGGCGTCGCTGCCACCGTCGGCGAGGTCCTCGTCGGTGTACCCGAGACGACGCAGGTTGTTCGAGTAGTTCGGCAGCGCGAGATAACCGCGCATGTACTCGCGGGCGATGCCGCGCGCGACGGTCTCGTCGGTTTCGAGGACGACGGCCACCTCGGGCGCGAGCAACGGCTCCGAGCCGAGGGCCTCACGCGCGACCGCCGTGTGCTCGGGCGGAACGAAGTACGGATGGGCTCCTGCCGCGCGCTCGGCGGACAGCTTCAGCATGCGCGGGCCGAGCGCCGCGAGGACCCTGCGATCGGTGGGCACCGGCGTCGACGCCGCATCGAGACCGTCGAGGTACTCGACCATCCGGCTGTAGGGCTTGGTGTAGCTGGTGTTCTCCCGCGCGTCGACGACGGGAGCGTGACTCGTTCCGACTCCCAGCAGGAAACGACCAGGATACCGCGACTCCAGATCGGCGACCGCAGCGGCCGTGGTCTCCGGGTCGGCGTGCCAGATGCTGATGATGCCGCTCGCCAGTTCGAGCGTCGTCGTCGCCGCGAGCAGTTCCCCGTAGACGGAGGGGAAACCGTCCTGGAATCCGCCGGACGTCCACAACCGGGAGTACCCGAGCTCCTCCAGTTCGCGGGCAGCGCCGAGCGCCTGCTCGCGAACCTTCCGACCGAGCCAGAACGCGCCACCCCACACACTCACTCGTCGTGTCATGCGACCGACCCTAGTCGCGTTCCGGCACTCGGTGCAGCCGCTTCGGCCCGTGGCCGGATCGGGACGGCTCCACCGGTCGGCTACAGTTCGCATTCGGGTTCAACAGACAGCCCGTCCATACGTGTGTTCGCAGACCGACAGGTCCGGGACCGCACCGCCGTCGGGATTCGTCGCCCGTAGGCGCGAATCGGGCACGGACCGGGAAGCTGGGGTGGATGTGATCGGTTTCGTGCGTTCCGCCGAAGTCGGAGCGACGGTGCAGCGATGAGGGATCCTTCGGTTCCCGAACCGCGTATCGAGCGCATCTCCTCGCGGCTGGCCGTGCAGAGCTGGTTCCAGTTGGCGTTCGCGCTCCTCGCGGTGTTCGCCGTCGTCGGTTCGATCGTCGGCGGGATCTTCATCCAGCGCACCGTGCAGATCACCGACGAGGTGACCGAGCGGATCCAGCCGGCGATGACGCAGGCCTTCAACTTGCAGACCGCTCTGCTCGATCAACAGACCGCGGTCCGCGGGTACGCGCTCACGACCGAACCCGTCTTCCTCGGGCCGTACCGTGCGGGTCAGGAGAACCAGCAGGTCGCGCTCGATCGTCTTCGCGTGCTCCTCGCCGGGCATCCGGATCTGCTCGCCGACATCGACACGATCGAGGCCGCCGCTGCGCAGTGGCGGACGCAGTACGCAGAGCCGATCATCGAGACCGTCGTTCCCGGGGAGCCGCGTCCCGTCGATCCGGCCCTGGCCGAGCAGGACCGGCTGGCCTTCGGTGAGATCCGGTCGATGTTCGCCCAGGAGAACAACGCTCTCTCCGATGTCCTGGCGGAGGACCTCGACGAACTCGCGGAGTCCCGCACCATCCGCAATTCGGTGTTGATCGCGATGGTGATCACGTTCATCCTCACCGGTCTCGCCACGGTGGTTCTCGTCCACAACCTCGTCGCCGTGCCGCTCGCAAGGCTTCGCCGGGCCAGCCGCCGGGTCGCGCTGGAGGAGAACTTCTACCAGCACATCTACCCCCAGGGACCGAAGGACATCCGGGCACTCGCCCTCGATGTCGAGACGATGCGCGGTCGTATCGCGGACGCGTTGGCGGACTCCCGGAAGCAGCAGACCCTGCTCGCGAAACAGACCGAGGATCTCGATTCCCAGGCCGAGGAACTCCGCCGCTCGAACACCGAACTCGAGCAGTTCGCCTACGTCGCATCGCACGACCTGCAGGAACCGCTGCGGAAGGTCGCGTCCTTCTGCCAGTTGCTCGAGAAGCGGTACGGCGACGTCCTCGATGATCGGGGACGGCAGTACGTGGAGTATGCCGTCGACGGCGCGAAGCGGATGCAGGTGCTGATCAGCGATCTGCTCGCCTTCTCCCGGGTCGGACGCGTTCACGACGCCTACGTCCGGGTCGACCTCGGCCGACCGCTCGAGAAGGCGTTGTTCAACCTCTCTGCCTCCATCGAGGAGTCACAGGCGCAGATCGAACGCCCCGACGACCTCCCCGAGCTCACCGGCGACCCCACTCTGCTGACGATGCTGTGGCAGAACCTGGTCGGCAACGCCATCAAGTTCCAACATCCCGATCGCACCCCGGTGATCAGGATCGAGTGCGAAAAAGTCGAGGACGAGTCGGACGGTCCGCAGTGGCACTTCTGCGTCACCGACAACGGCATCGGGATCGACAGCGAGTACGCCGAGAAGGTGTTCGTCATCTTCCAGCGGCTGCATCCTCGCGACGATTACCAGGGCACCGGTATCGGACTGGCGCTGTGCAAGAAAATCGTCGAGTATCACGCGGGAAGAATCTGGATCGACACCGAGTACGGCGATACTCATACCGAGGGCACTCGAATCTGCTTCACCCTCGGAACCGCATCACGCCCCGTCGAGCAGAAGCAGGGGACCACGGCCTGAGGAGCACGATCGTGACATATCCCCCTGCCCGACCGGTGGACGTCCTGTTGGTCGAGGACGATCCCGGCGACGAGCTGATGACCCGTGAAGCATTCGAGGACAACAAGATCGGCAACGCCCTCCACGTCGTCCGCGACGGGGCGGAAGCACTCGACTTCCTGTACCGCCGGGGCGACCACGAGGGCGCGCCGCGCCCGGATCTGATCCTGCTCGATCTGAACCTGCCGAAGTACGACGGCCGGCAGGTGCTGACGAAGATCAAGTCCGATCCGGAACTGTCCGACATCCCGATCGTGGTGCTCACGACCTCGTCGGCCGAGGAGGACATTCTCCGCAGCTACAAGCTGCACGCCAACGCGTACGTCACCAAGCCGGTCGATCTCGACCAGTTCATCGGTGCCGTGAAGCAGATCGACGAATTCTTCGTGCAGGTCGTGCGGCTACCGCGTCGCGGACGCTGACGAGAAGCTCCGCGGCGCGGCTCCGGCCGAACCGTCAGGACAGGATGCCGAAGATCGCGACCACGAAGATGATCACGATCACCGCGACGGCGAGCAGCGTGAGCCACCCGCTGATGGGGAACCGCTTCCTCGTGTCGGGTTCCGGGGCGGACAGCCCGGACGTCGTCCCCGAATCGGGGGGCGTCGATCCGGGCGCTACGCCACCGCCGGGTTCCAGATCCGGGGTACGTGCAGGGTCGGGATCCTGGTTTCCATGATGTTCGGGGTCCGACGTGGTCACCTGACCTCCTTCTGTGCGGCTGCGCTCCCGTGGAGCGGCCGCAGACGTGTGTCGCGGTGAATTCGGTTCTACGGCGACATACCTCTCCCCCGCACTCCGCAAACCCCGCACTCCGCAAACCTGCCTTCTGCGGCAGGCGACCTCTTCCGGTCCGGCGTTTGCCCGCTCCGAGCGCGGGTAGGCATCGAGGGACACGTGCCGGGTACGACCCGACATTCCTGCACCCGAGGAGCCGAGGAGCGACATGAAGGCAGTGACATGGCAGGGGCGCCGCAACGTGAGCGTCGATACGGTGCCCGATCCGACGATCCAGGAGGCCGGTGACGCCGTCATCCGCGTCACCACCACCAACATCTGCGGCTCCGACCTGCACCTGTACGAGGTGTTGGGAGCCTTCATGACTCCTGGCGACATCCTCGGTCACGAACCGATGGGCATCGTCGAGGAGGTCGGCTCCGGCGTCACGAAACTGAAGCCCGGCGACCGGGTGGTGATCCCCTTCCAGGTGTGTTGCGGCCAGTGCTTCATGTGTTCCCACGGCCTGCATTCGCAGTGCGAGACCACGCAGGTCCGTGAGGAGGGCACCGGTGCCGCGCTGTTCGGCTACTCGAAGCTCTACGGCAGCGTGCCCGGCGGGCAGGCCGAATACCTGCGCGTCCCCCATGCCGACGCCACCCACATCAAGGTCCCGGAAGGGCCGGCCGACGACCGTTTCGTCTACCTCTCCGACGTGTTGCCCACCGCGTGGCAGGCCGTCGAATACGCGGAGATCCCCGACGGTGGGAGTGTCACGGTGCTCGGCCTCGGCCCCATCGGTGAGATGGCCGCGCGCATCGCGGCGCACAAGGGTGCCCGCGTGATCGGCGTGGACATGGTCCCCGAGCGACTGGCCCGCGCGGCCTCCCGCGGCATCGAGGTCGTCGATCTGCGCGAGGTCGACAACAACCCCGGCGACATGATCCGTGACATGACGAACGGGCGCGGTACCGATTCGGTGATCGACGCCGTGGGTATGGAGGCGCACGGCTCACCCGTCGCGAAGCTCGCCCAGAGTGCCGCCGGTTTCCTGCCGTCGGCAATCGCCGAGCCGTTCATGGAGAAGGCCGGAGTGGACCGTCTCCACGCGCTGTACACCGCGATCGACGTCGTGCGGCGTGGTGGTGCGGTCTCGCTGAGCGGCGTGTACGGCGGGGCGGCAGATCCGATGCCGATGCTCACCCTGTTCGACAAGCAGATCCGTCTCCACATGGGTCAGGCCAACGTGTTGAACTGGGTCCCGGAGATCCTGCCGCTCCTGACCGACGAGGATCCGCTGGGGGTCGACGACTTCGCGACCCACCGCCTCCCGCTCGACGACGCACCGCACGCGTACGAGATCTTCCAGAAGAAGCAGGACGGCGCCATCAAAATCTGTCTGAAACCGTAGTGGACGCAGCCGAACCGGGCCCGGGAATCACCCCGGACCCGGTTCGTCGTAGCGGTTCACTTCTCGATCGCGGCCTGGCCGTTCGTCTCCGCGTCGATCACGGAGATCTTGCGGGGCTTCGCCTTCTCTGCGACCGGAATCGTCAGGCGCAGAACACCACCGCGATACTGTGCTTCGATCCGATCGGTGTCGAGAGTGTCACCGAGGAACAGCCGACGAGTGAAGACGCCTCGCGGCCTCTCGGTGGAGACGAATTCCTTGTCCCGGTCGACTTCCGGACGTTCCGCGCGCACGGTGAGCACGTTGCGTTCGACATCGAGGTCGATCGAGTCGGCGTCGACGCCCGGGAGATCGAACTCGGCGACGAAACGGTCGCCTTCTCGCCATGCATCAAGCGGCATCACCGCGGGCCGTGCCATGGTGCCGAGCACCTGCTGCGTGAAGCGATCGATATCGCGGAAGGGGTCGGTGCGCATCAACATCGGTCTGTCACCTCCGACTGTCCGGCCGTTCGTGACGGCCACACTCTGTTTGATTATCTGTGTCTGTAGACACAGATTTATTATGGCCCTGTGATAAGGTTCGGTCAAGGCTGCGGGTGACCGCGGCGCGACCCGAGAACCCCGACTCCGGAGGAAACGATGACGCCAGATCCGTTACGCGCCCGGCGCGGGGTCTACGGCATCTCGGTGGCCGCCGAACTGTCGGGACTCGACCCGCAGACCCTGCGCCTGTACGAACGCCGAGGGCTGCTGAACCCCGAACGCACGGCAGGCGGAACGCGCCGCTACAGCGACAACGATCTCGAGATCGTCCAACGGATCGTCGAACTGGTGGGCTCCGGAATCAATATCGCCGGAATCGCCCGGATCCTCGAACTCGAGGCGAACAACGCGGCCCTCAGGGAGGACAACGACCGTCTGCGCTCCACTCTGGACAGCAGACCCCCTCCCCCGCCGCATACTTCCTAGACCTCCTCTACCTGCGCAAACAGCAGAAAGACCGGGCCGGTTCAGGAGAACCGGGCTAAGATTCAAGAACGCCTCAGAGGTGCGTAGGAGTGCGTCCGCCAAGTGACGCACCGATAGCAATAAGGGGTGACCTCAGTGCGCAATGCACAGCACGATTCACCGAATATCGGACAGGGACAGCAGGACACGGTATTCCGGCCTAATCACATCGCAGACGACACGATCCGCTGGCCCGATCCGAGCCCGCTGGACGGATGGTGGGCCCGCGTCATGGGCAAGTCGGTTCCCTGAGAGGAACCGGCACGATCCGACCATTCCACGACATCGATTCGCAGATACCGAGTTATTGATATCGAGGTGGACATGATGCCGCACCGCGACCCGCTCTCCGGTGGCCGGTGGGTCTTCCGTTGCGACCATTGCGATCACTGCTACCGCACTGCCGCACAGAGCAAGCTGCAGGCAGAGCTCTATGCCCAGATGAACGGCTGGGCCACCCATCCGACGACGTTGTGCCCCGGATGCGCAACACTGTTCACCGGCGAGTTCGCGCCGCTCGCGCACGCCGACGGTTGAGCCGATAGTTGTCGCAGTCGCCGGTCGGGAGGCGGGTGAGCATCTAGGCTCGCTTCATGACCGGCGACGCGACGCGTATCGATTCACCCGAGAAACTCTCGGCTGCTCTCGAGACCACGGGATATCTCGCCGACGATGGACTGGCGACCGTCGTCTTCCTTGCGATGCGTATGGGCCGGCCGCTCTTCTGCGAAGGCGAACCCGGAACCGGGAAGACTTCGCTCGCAGCGGCTCTCGCTCAGTCCCTGGATCTGCCGATGGTCCGGTTGCAGTGCCACGAGGGCATCGACGCCTCGCAAGCCCTCTACGACTGGGATTTTCCCCGGCAGTTGCTCCATCTGCGCTCGCTCGAAGCGGCGAGCGACGGTGTGCTCGATGCGGATACCGCCGAGCGTTCCCTCTACACGGAGCGTTACCTCCTCGTCCGCCCGTTGCTGCAGGCGCTCACCGACTCGCCGTGCGTGCTGCTCGTCGACGAGATAGACCGCGCCGACGACGAGTTCGAGGCCTTCCTGCTCCAGCTGCTCGACGAGAACGCGGTGACGATCCCCGAACTGGGCGAGATCCGCGCGGAGGTCCCACCGCTGGTGGTGCTCACCTCCAACCGGACCCGCGAGGTGCACGACGCGCTCAAGCGCCGCTGTCTGTACCACTGGGTGGAGCATCCCGATCTCGAACGCGAAGTCGCGATCCTGCAGCGGCGGTTACCCGGTCTGGGGCGCCCCCTGGCCGAGCAGATCGCCCACGCGGTGCGCTCGCTCCGCGAACAGGACCTCCTGAAGCCCCCGGGGATCGCCGAATCCCTCGACTGGGCGCGCGCACTGATCGCCCTCGACCGCGACGTCCTCGACGCGGCGACCGCTGCGGCGACACTCGGTGCCGTACTGAAGTACCGCGAGGACATCGACCGGGTCACCCGCGCCGGACTCGACCTCTCGAGCGCCGGATGACGACCGCCCCCGGTCCGGTCGTCGGGCTGGCCGGCTTCTGCCGCGCCCTCGCTGCCGCCGGTCTGCCCGTCGCCCTCGATGCCACCGCTACCTATCTCGACGCCCTCGCACACGTCGACGTCGGGGATCCCGTCCAGGTCTACTGGGCGGGCCGCGCGACGCTGTGCCGCACCCCGGACGACACGGCCCGCTACGACGCGACCTTCGTCCACTGGTTCGGCGACACCGTCCCCACCGGCTCGCGCACCCACGGGCAACGCACCCGCACCGCACGGATCGCGGCGCTGTCCCGCGGCGAGGGCGCCGACGGCGACTCCGGCGACGACGCGCCACGACTGCAGGTCGCGGCGGACGACACCGACGTCCTCCGGCACCGCGACGTGGCCGAACTGACGACCGCGGAACGCGCCCACCTCGCCGAACTGCTCGCGCGGCTGCAGCCCCGTCCGCCGACGCGTCGGGGATTGCGGTCGAAGCCCTCCCGCCGCGGACCGGTGGATCCGCGGCACACCCTGCGCGACATGCTGGCGAGCGGAGGCGAACCCGTCCGGCCGCGGCACCGTGCACGGGCGACGAGACCGCGCCGGGTGGTGCTGCTGATCGACGTGTCCGGTTCGATGAGTCCCTACGCCGACGCGCTCCTGCGGTTCGCGCACGTCGTCACGCGTGCCGCACCGTCGTCCACCGAGGTGTTCTCCCTCGGCACGCGGCTGACCCGCCTGTCGCGGGCGCTGCGTGCCCGCGACCCGCAGATCGCGCTCGCCGGGGCCTCGCGTGCGGTTCCCGACTGGGCGGGTGGGACACGTCTCGGCGACACGCTCGGTGCGTTCCTGGACCGTTGGGGGCGAAGGGGTTTCGCGCGCGGCGCGGTGGTGGTGATCTTCTCCGACGGCTGGGAGCGCGGCGACGCCTCGCTGCTCGGGGAACGCATGGCGCAGCTGCATCGCCTCGCGCACCGCGTGCTGTGGGTGAACCCTCACGCCGGCGGCGCCGGATACGAACCGATCCAGTCGGGTATCTCCGCGGCCCTGCCGCACATCGATCGTCTGCTCGCGGGACACAGCCTCGCGACACTGGAAGAACTTCTCGAGGAGGTTCGGCGTGCGTGAAATTCTGGACGAGCTCGACCGGCGGTACCGGGACGGGGAGGCCGTCGCGGTGGGCACCGTGGTCTCGACCTTCCGCTCGGCGCCCCGGGGACCGGGTGCATCGATGCTGGTCGCGCAGGACGGCACCGTCACCGGCAGCGTCTCGGGCGGATGCGTCGAAGGCGACGTCTACGAACTCGGCCGGTCGGTCATCGACAGCGGGCAGCCGGTGCTGCAGCGCTACGGGGTCTCCGACGACGACGCGTTCTCCGTCGGCCTGACCTGCGGCGGCATCATCGACGTCTTCGTCGAACGGATCGACGCCGCGTCCTTCCCCGCCTTCACCGACCTGCTCGGCTCCGTCCGCGCGGGCGAGCCCGTCGCGCTCGCGACCGTCACCGCCCATCCCGACCCGGCGGTACGGGGACGACGGATGGTCGTGTGGCGCGACCGCGCCGACGGGCAGCTCGCCTCGTCCCGCATGCACGACGCCGTCGTCGACGACGCGCGCGGCCTGCTCGAGGTGGGACGCTCGGGCACCCTCCACTACGGCACCGACGGTGAGCGTCGCGGCGAGGGGATGTCGTTGTTCGTCAACGTCTTCCAGCCCCCACCGCGGCTGATCGTGTTCGGGGCGATCGACTTCGCGTCGGCGATGGCCCGGCTCGGCTCGTTCCTGGGTTACACGGTGACCGTGTGCGACGCGCGTGGAGTGTTCGCCACCGAGGCCCGCTTCCCCGGCGCCCACGAGGTGATCGTCGACTGGCCGCACCGCTATCTCGCCGCCGAGGCCGAGGCCGGACGCGTGGACGCCCGCACCGTCATCACGGTGCTCACCCACGACCCGAAGTTCGACGTACCGCTCCTCGAGGTCGCGCTACGGCTCGACGTGGCCTACGTGGGAGCGATGGGGTCGCGCCGCACGCACGACGACCGGATGGAGCGTCTGCGGGAGACGGGACTGACCGAGGAGGAACTGGCACGCCTGTCGTCGCCGATCGGCCTGGACCTCGGGGCCCGCACCCCGGAGGAGACGGCGGTGTCGATCGCCGCCGAGATCATCGCGCTGCGCTGGGGTGGAGGCGGCGGCCGCCTCGCGGAGACACGCGGACCGATCCACGCCCACGAGGAGCACATCGGCGCTCAGAAGTACTGAGCACCACCGTCGATCGCGAAGCTCTGGGCGGTGACGAAGGCGGACTCGTCGGACGCGAGGAAGGCGACCATGTTCGCGATCTCGTCCGCCTCGGCCATGTACTTGTTCAGGAAGGGCATGGTCATGCCGCCGAGCCGGGGGTTGCTCTCGGCCGTCTGCGCGATGCGTTCGCGCATCGAACCCGATCCCATGGGCGTGTTCACCGCGCCCGGATGAATGCTGTTGACCCGGATGTCGTGCTGTCCGAGTTCGGCGGCGAAGGCCCGCGCCATCCCGACGAGGGCGTGCTTGCTGGTCGTGTAGTGCACCATGAACGGCTGCAGCTTCACGCCGGCGAGCGAGCTGGTCACGACGATCGAACCGCCGCCGCGGGCGATGAGGTACGGGGCGGCCGCGGTGATCGTGTTCCACACACCGGTGACGTTGATGTCGAGGGTGTCGCGGAAGCTCTCGGGGGTGATCTCGTCCCACGTCTGCGGGATGCAGATCCCCGCGTTGGCGACCACGACGTCGAGACCGCCGAACTGCGCGACACCCTCTTCGAGCACCGCCTTCGTACCGTCGAGATCGCGGACGTCGCACTGCACCAGATGCGCCTTCGCGCCCTCCGCCTCGACCAGCCGGCGCGTCTCGTCGAGGTCCTCGACCGTGGGGGAATCGTAGGGAACACCCGGCAGCGGACCGGCGAGATCGATACCGACGATCTGCGCACCCTCCTGCGCGAGCCGGACCGCGTGGGCGCGGCCCTGACCACGCGCGACTCCGGTGATGAAGGCGACCTTGTCCTCGAGGCGACGGGTCATGCGGTTCCTCTCGTGGCGGCTTCCGCCTCCGATCGACGCGAGCACGAAGGCGATTTCGGCGATTCGGGTCCTTTCTACGCGCGATATGCAGCAGAGTGTCAGTGATCTGTATCACTGCGCTACGCGAGGTACTTGGAGGACCGATGCGCATCACTGTCACCGTAGACGGAACGCAGTACACGGACGACGTGGAACCGCGACTGCTTCTCGTCCACTACCTCAGAGATCGACTCGGGAAGGTGGGCACGGTGGTCGGCTGCGACACGAGCAACTGCGGCGCCTGCACCGTGTTGCTCGACGACCACAGCGTCAAGTCGTGCTCGGTGCTCGCGGTACAGGCCGACGGACACGCGGTCACCACCGTCGAAGGGCTCTCCACGAACGGCAGCCTGCATCCGGTCCAGGAGGCGTTCCGCGAGAAGCACGCCCTGCAGTGCGGCTTCTGTACGCCCGGGATGATCATGGCGACCATCGACCTGCTCTCCGAGAACTCCGATCCGAGCGACGAGGACGTCCGGCACGGCCTCGAAGGAAATCTGTGCCGCTGCACCGGATACCAGAACATCGTGGCCGCTGCGCGTGACGCCGCCCAGCGACTGCGCGAGAACCCGGCCGCCACGCAGGAGGTATGACGATGACGAGCACCGTGGATCCCACCACCGACGAGGGAACCGGCGAATCCGAACTCGGCCGGGCACGCCGCCGCAAGGAGGACGAACACCTCATCACCGGCCGCACACGCTGGACCGACAACATCGTGCTCCCCGGGATGCTGCACGCCGCGATCCTGCGCAGCCCGGTCGCGCACGCCCGCATCACCGGCCTCGACGTCTCCGAGGCCCGGGGCAAGCCGGGGGTCGTCGCCGTCTACACGGGTGCCGACCTCGCCGAGGAGCAGGGCAGCCTGCCGTGCGCGTGGCCGATCACCGAGGACATGAAGACCCCGAACGCCCCGGCCCTCGCAGTCGACACCGTGCACTTCGCGGGTGAAGCCGTCGCAGTCGTGGTGGCCCGCAGCGCATACGAGGCCCACGACGCCCTCGATGCGATCGATGTGGACTACGAGGACCTGCCGGTCGTGCTCGATCTCGAGAGCGCGGCGCAGGACGGCGATCTCGTCCACCCCGATCTCGGCACCAACGTCAGCGCGACGTGGGTGTTCGACTCCGCCGAGGCCGGTAGCGGTGGCAACGTCGAGGACGCGATCCGCGACGCGGAGGTGATCGTCGAACGGACCTTCCGGCAGCAGCGGCTCATCCCCGCTTTCATGGAACCGCGGTCGGTCGTCGTCGACCCCACCGCCTCGCAGATCACCATGTGGTCGGCCACCCAGGTCCCACACGTGCTGAAGCTGATGCTCGCGATGACACTCGGTCTCCCCGAGCACAAACTGCGCGTCATCGCCCCCGACGTGGGCGGCGGTTTCGGTGGCAAGCTGCAGGTCACCCCGGAGGAGGTGCTCACGCTCCTCATCGCGCGTCGCCTGCACAAGCCCGTCAAGTACACCGAGACGCGCAGCGAGTCGATGCTCGCCGCGCACCACGGCCGCGACCAGGTCCAGAAGCTGACCCTCGCCGCGCGCCGCGACGGCACCGTCACCGGCCTGAAAGTGGAACTGCTCGCCGACATGGGCGCCTATCTGCGTCTCGTCACCCCGGGTGTGCCGATCCTCGGCGCATTCATGTTCAACGGCATCTACAAGTTCGACTCGTACCGGTTCGCGTGCACCAACGTGTTCACCAACAAGGTGCCCACCGACGCCTACCGCGGCGCCGGACGCCCCGAAGCCACCTTCGCGATCGAACGCATCATGGACGAGCTCGCCGTCGAACTGTCCATGGATCCCCTCGAGCTCCGCGAGAAGAACTGGATCAAGCACGAGGAGTTCCCGTTCGACACCGTCGCGGGTCTGACCTACGACTCGGGCAACTACGAGGCCGCGACCGCCAAGGCACGAGAGTTGTTCGACTACGACGCATTACGACGCGAACAGGCCGAACGACGCGAGCGCAACGACCCGGTGCAGCTCGGTCTCGGGGTCTCCACGTTCACGGAGATGTGCGGCCTGGCCCCGTCGCGGGTGCTCGGTTCGCTCTCCTACGGCGCCGGCGGCTGGGAGCACGCCGCGATCCGCATGCTCCCGACCGGCAAGGTGGAGGTCGTCACCGGTTCGTCCGCCCACGGTCAGGGCCACGAAACGGCGTGGAGTCAGATCGTCGCCGACCGGCTCGGAATCCCGTTCGAGGACATCGAGATCCTGCACGGCGACACGCAGAGTTCACCGCGCGGTCTCGACACCTACGGTTCCCGCTCACTCGCCGTCGGCGGCATCGCTGTCGTGAAGGCCGCCGAGAAGGTGGTCGCCAAGGCCCGGCCGATCGCCGCACACCTGCTCGAATGTTCCGAGGACGATCTGGATTTCGAGGCAGGACAGTTCCGTGTGAAGGGCACCTCGAAGTCCGTCGGGCTCACCGACGTCGCGCTCGCGGTGTTCGCCGCGCACGACCTGCCCGACGGTGTCGAACCGAACCTCGACTCCGAGGCGACCTACGATCCCGACAACTTCTCGTTCCCGCACGGCACCCACCTGTGCGCGATCGAGGTCGACACCGAGACGGGGCACGCGCGAATCCGCAAGTACGTGTGCGTCGACGACGTCGGCCACGTCGTGAACCCGCTCATCGTCGAGGGTCAGGTGCACGGCGGACTCGCCCAGGGCATTGCCCAGGCCCTGTACGAGGAGGCGGTGCACGACGAGTCGGGCACGTTGCTGAGTTCGTCGTTCGCGGAGTATCTGCTGCCCACCGCGGTGGATCTGCCGCCCTTCGTCACCGATCGCACCGACACCCCGGCACCCGGTAATCCGCTGGGTGTCAAGGGTGTCGGCGAGGCAGGAACCATCGCCTCCACCCCGGCCGTCGTCAATGCCGTACTCGATGCGGTCCGGCCGTTCGGCGTCACCGACGTCGAGATGCCCTGTACACCGATGCGGATCTGGCACGCGCTCCGCGACGCCCGAGGAGGCACGAAATGATTCCGGCTCCGTTCGACTACGTCGCCCCCTCGAGCGTCGACGAAGCGGTCGCCGCGTTGACGGAGGCCGGTGAGGACGCGAAGGTCATCGCCGGTGGGCAGAGCCTCATGCCCGTCCTGCGACTGCGGATGGCGGCACCGACCGTGCTCGTCGACCTCGGCAGGATCCCCGAACTGCGGGGCATCCGCGACGACGGCGACGCCCTGGTGATCGGCGCGACCACCACCCACCACGACGTGCTGCACGACCCGCTCGTCGCGGAGCACGCACGGTTGCTGGCCGAGGCGACGGCGACCGTCGCCGATCCTCAGATCCGGCACCGCGGCACGTTCGGCGGGGCGCTCGTGCACGCCGATCCGGCCGGAGATCTCGCCGCGCCGGCCGTGGCGCTCGAGGCGACCTTCACCGTGGCGGGTCCGTCAGGGCGTCGCACCATCGCGACGGACGACTTCTTCCAGGACTACTTCACGACCGCGGTCGAACCCGGAGAGATCCTCGT
The DNA here is from genome assembly GCF_053764735.1 of Rhodococcus sp. 5G237. Lineage (NCBI taxonomy): Bacteria > Bacillati > Actinomycetota > Actinomycetes > Mycobacteriales > Nocardiaceae > Rhodococcus > Rhodococcus sp. 5G237. The sequence continues at coordinate 300,405 of NZ_JBSNCD010000001.1, forward strand.
CGAGGTCCGGATTCCCAAGCACACGGGCTGGTCGGCGCGCTACGAGAAGTTCCATCGCGCGGCCCAGCAGTGGTCGATCGTCGGAGTCGCGGCGACCCTGCAGGCGTCCGGCGGCACCATCGAGCGGGCGAGGATCGCGCTCACGAACATGGCGGCCGTCCCGGTCCGGGCACGCGGCGTCGAGGAATCGCTGGTCGGCAAACCCGCGACGGCAGAGACGATCCGCGAGGCCGCCGAGCTCGCCACCGACGGCACGGCTCCCATGACCGACGGGAATGCCGACGCCGAGTATCGGAGCCACCTCGCTCGGGTACTCACCCGACGAGCGGTCACCACTGCCTCCGGGGTCTAGGCGTTTCCACGCCGAACACCGAGATCCCGGACCACTTGTTCGGAAAGGACCTCATGCAACTCGAACACACACTGTCCGTTCCCGCCCCGGTCGACGAGGTGTGGACCGCCCTGCTGAATCCGGAGAAGGTTGCGCCGTGCATGCCGGGCGCGACGCTCACCGGGGTCGACGGCGACACGTTCACCGGGACCGTCAAGGTGAAGCTCGGACCGGTGGCGCTCACGTTCAAGGGCACCGGCGTGTACGTCGAGAAGGACGAGAGCGCCCGCCGGGCGGTCATCGAAGCCAATGCGAAGGACACCCGGGGCAACGGCACGGTGGCCGCGACCATCACCGTCACCCTCACCGGCGACGGCGACCGCACCGACGGCATCGTGAACACCGACATGAAGATCACCGGCAAGCCCGCCCAGTTCGGACGAGGGATGATCTCGGATGTCGGTGGGAAGATCCTCGAACAGTTCGCGGACTGCCTGTCGAAGAAGCTCGGACCCGAAGCGGCGGCCTCCTCCACGTCCTCCTCCTCCGCGGCGACCGCTGAGGCAGCCGAGTCGCAGCCCAACGAATCCGTGCCGGCGAGCCCGCCGCTCACCGCCGCAGGTTCGGGCGACGAGCCTGCCGGTGGAGCATTCGTCGGGCCCGGCGCCGGGGACGACGACTCCGCGCAGGCGCGGCCGAACGAGTCGGTGCCGCCCAGCCCGGTGAGCGCCTCACCGGCACCGACAATGACCTCGACGCCTCCCACGCCGTCGACGACTCCCTCCCCGGCCGCGCCCCCGCAGCCCGAGGCCGAACCGCTCGACCTCATGCAGTACGCGAAGGGATCGGTCGCGACGCGGGTCGCGCCGGTGGGAGTGATCGCGATTCTCGTCGTGGTCATCGCGGTGATCCTCCAGCGTCGATCGGGACGCTGACCCACGCCGGATCCACTCGAACGCTGCGGATCGGACCCGTCGAACGGGCCGGTTCGCAGCGTTCGTCGCTGTCAGCCCGCCTGTGCTGCGACGCGGCGACGCCCGACCGGATCGAGCTGCGCGCGGAGCCAGGCGTGCGCGGGATCCGCATCGCGCTCGGCGTGCCACACCGCGAATTCGCGCAGGGGCGGCAGCTGGAAGGTCGGTTCCAGGATGCGCAGGGACGCCGCCTCGGCGACGTGCCGGGCCATGCGCTCGGGCAGGAAGGTGATCATGCGGGTGTTCTCCAGGGCATACGGGAGAACCGCGAGGTTGCCGCTGGTTGCGCCGATCCGGGCCACCACTCCTGCACGCAGCAGCGCGCGGCCGAGGTTGGTGTCGTCGGAATACTGCGCGTAGGACAGCAGCGGGTAGCGGCCGAGCACTTCGCGTGTGAGCTTGGTGCCGGTGTACGGGTGGCCGGACCAGACCGCCCCGACGAATCTGTCGGTCAGCACGACCTGCCTCCGGCAGGTCTCGAACTCCGGGGATTCGAGGACGTATCCCGGCAGCACCGCGAGGTCGATCTCGAACCGGCGGAAGGCATCGAGACCGGCACCGTTGAACGGCAGCAGATCGAAACGGATATTGGCCGGGGTGCTCCCCCGCACCAGCATGCGCAGAAGGGTGATCTCCGCGTAGTCGCCGGTCATGATCGTGAAGGTGCGCGAATCCGTCGCGGGGTCGAAACCGGGTGCGGCCAGCACCGAACGCTCGAGGGTCCGCAGCACCTCGCGGAGCGGTTCGACGATCGCCTGCGCCCGCGCGGTGGGACGCAGTGTGCGGCCGCTCTTCACCAGAAGCGGATCGTCGAATTGCTTGCGCAACCGGGCGAGAGCCGTACTCGTGGCCGGCTGCGACATGTTCAGTCGCCGCGCCGCCCGCGTGACATTGCGTTCGGAGAGCAGGACATCGAGGACGACGAGCAGGTTGAGATCGACCCGTCGCAGATCCATGCGCCCCCCTGACATCGAAACCCGGCGGAACGGAAAATTCCGGCGGCATCGTAGCGCACGACCGTGATGTATACGCAAGGCCGAATACCAGCTATCGGACTTGGACGGCGATCTTGTGAGCGCAACGAAGTACTACCTACTCTGACCCACGTCCTGACGGCAGCGAACCGTGATTCGCCCTGGCCCGAATTTCGAAGGCGAAATTCTTTACTTGCCGAAGTCCAGTTTCGGCCGGCCGCCGACTCAGGCAGGTAGAGAGGTTCGGGGGCGAAACGTTGTGAGTCTCATGAAGAAATTCCGGCAGCACACGCCGGACAACTGGCGTCTGTGGCGCAGGATGACCGCGGTCGTCGCCGTCCCCCTCGTCGCCGCGACCCTGTACGGCTCGCTCCGCGTCTACGACCTCTACCAGGAGAACGACACCTACAGCGCCGCCGCCGAGAACGTCTCCATCCTGCCGACCCTCGCCGACTACGCCACCAGTGTCACCGGCGCCGCCGCAGCGACGATCCTGTCACTGCCCGTCGACAACGGTGCCCAGGTCGCCCGCGAATCCGCCGCGACGCTGCGCGACCACATCGACGCCAAGGATCTCGATCCGCAGATCGCGGCGATGATCAACCGCATGCTCGCCGAGGGCGAGAGCCTGCTCGACAGCGCGTCGTCGGGAACCCTGGCGCCGACCGTGGCCAGCGAGCGCGCCGAAGGATTCGTCAGCCGCGCCCAGGCTGCCTACCGCGCCATCACCACCACCACGGACGACCCCACCGTCCAGCGCGAGAGCGCGACACTTCTCGACCTGTGGGACACCCAGTGGTCCCTGCTCGACCAGGTCCTCGCATACTCCGCGCTGAGCGCCGGAACCGACGGTGCCCTGCTGATGTGGAACAACGCCCTCGGTGTCGAGTCCGCGCGACTGGCCGTCCTCCGCGACACCTTCGTCGAGAACGAGGCCGCCGACGCCTCCCGGGTCGACGGTCTGATGACCCAGCTCGAGAACCGCCGCAGCATCACGGCCAACCTCGACAACGAAGCGGGCAACGTCGCCGCCCTGCGCGGGTCGATCTTCGAGAGCCTCATGATCTACCAGGAGGAGGTCGCCGGTTCCGCGACCCGAGCCGTGACCGCCCTCGACGACCTCGCGGCCGAAGCACGCACCGAAGCCCTCAAGAACGCCATCGGTGTCGCGATCATCCTCCTGCTCGCCCTCACCCTGGCGATCGTGATCGCGATGTCGCTCGTCCGGCCGTTGCGCCGACTGCGCGACGACACCCTGCGCACCGCCGAACAGGATCTGCCCGCCGCACTCGCTGCGATCAAGGACGGCGCCGAGATCGAATCCGTCACACTGGATCCGATCCGCGTCCACACCCGCGAGGAGATCGGCGAGGTGGCGCGCGCCGTCGACAGCATGAACGAAGGTGCCCTACGCCTGGCCGGCGAACAGGCCCAGCTACGCCGCCAGGTCAACGAGATGCTCGAAACGCTCGCCCGCCGCAACAAGACGCTCGTGGAACAGCAACTGGCGCTGATCGATTCGCTCGAACACGAAGAGCGCGACCCGACGCGTCTGCAGAACCTGTTCGCGCTCGACCACCTCGCCGCCCGCATGCGGCGCACGGGCGACTCGCTGCTCGTCCTCGCCGGTACCCGCCAGCGCCTCGGTCGCGTCCCCGACACACCGCTCGTCGACGTCCTGCGCGCATCCGTCTCGCAGGTCGAGAACTACCAGCGCGTGAACATCGGAAATGCGCCGGACGGCAATCTGGTCGGCAGCGCCGTCACCGACGTCGTCCACATGATCGCCGAGCTCCTCGACAACGCGCTGCGCGCCTCACCGCCCGAGAGCACCGTGGCGTTCGCGTTCTCCCGCGCCGTCGACGGCGGCCTCCTCCTCGAGATCGCCGACCGCGGAATCGGTATTCCCGCAGACGAACTCGCCGACATCAACATACGGCTGGGTTCGGACGGCGAAGCCGGATCCGGTGCCGCACGGCGAATGGGTCTGTTCGTGGTCGCGCGCCTCGCCGATCGTCACGGCATCACGGTGCGTCTGCGTCCGACCTTCGACTCGTCCACCAACGCCGGCATCACCGCGAGCATCTACCTGCCGACCAGCCTGCTCAAGGGAACCGGCAGGAACCATGACGATCCGTACCGGATCGATCGGCCGCGCCGCCTGCCCGATCCCCCTTCGGAGTACGGCGAGCAGTTCCACGCCGACCCGGCATCCGGATCGCAGCCGGCGGTCGGAAGCCGTCACTCGGCACCCACCCCCGCTCTCGCGACGCCCGGGACGAGTCCGGGCATCCGACGCGGACAGCTGCACGAACGATGGGTCCCCCGCGGCGCGGGACAGTAGGCGACGCAGGCAGTGGGCAGGGCGGTCTGTCATCCTGACGGCATGACCGCTCCCCGCGTCGATGTCCACCAGCACGTCTGGCCGGCACCGCTCGTCGCGGCATTGCGGGCACGCACCCGTGCGCCGCGGCTCGTCGGATGGACGTTGTACCTCGACGGTGAGCCCCCGTACGAGGTGCGACCCGAGGATCATTCGATCGCCCGGCGGGCCGAGCTCGCGGCGCAGGACGGCATCGACCTGGCGCTGGTGTCGTTGTCGAGCCCGCTGGGGATCGAAACGCTTCCCGCGGCCGACGCCGCCGGCCTGCTCGACGCCTACCACGAGGGAGTGCTCGCGCTGCCGCACCCGTTCGGGGCATGGGCGGCGGCGTCGATCGACGATCCCGATCCCGCGGCGCTGCGCGCGGTGCTCGGGGCGGGCTGCGTCGGCCTCCAACTTCCCGCCACCGAGTTGGCGGATGCCGACGGCTACGCGCGGTGCGCCCCACTCCTCGACGAACTCGACCGCGTCGGCGCTCCCCTCTTCGTGCATCCTGGGCCCGCCGCGGCCGACCCGTCGGCTCCGCCGTGGTGGCCGGCGATGGTGTCGTACGTGGCGCAGATGCATACCGCGTGGTTCGCCTGGCACGAGTACGGGGCCCCTCGCCTCCCCGGACTGCGCGTGGGGTTCGCGATGCTCGCCGGGCTCGCTCCGCTGCACGCCGACCGGATGGCCGCGCGCGGCGGACCGGCGACGATCCCGTCGGCCGGAGTGTTCGTCGACACCTCGTCGTACGGTCCCGAGATCGTCGAGGCCGTGGCGGCCGGGCTCGGCCGCGACCGCGTCGTACTCGGGTCGGACCGTCCGTACGCTGCACCGTTGCTGTTCGGCGACGAGCGCGACGAGCCCGTACGGCGACGCAATCCGGCCCGGTGGTTCCGAACGTCACACGAGTGAAAACCTTGACAGCGCCGCATCCGGCCGCTGAAGTGATCGGCATGCATCTTCCGGCGACCCTGCGGCATCGCAGGCTACATGTGGACTACGTCCGCATCGCCGGTGGTTTCTGTGGTTGTCGCGCCTGTCGTTGATCCCGGCCCGACCCCACTTCTTCTGCCCGGACGACCCTTCGGTCCCGTCCGGCTCCCGTTTCGAGGAACCACGATGCCTGCTGCTCTTCTGTCCACCTCCGTGCGCGTCGATCTCGCCGAGATCGTCCGTGACATCGCCGCGGACGCCTCCCGCTGGCGGCCGCTCGTCCGTTTCGACGAGACCGAACGCTGGTACACCCGGCTCGCCGTTGCCGACGACTACGAAGTGTGGTTGCTGAGCTGGCTTCCCGGGCAGCGCACCGGGATTCACGATCACGGTGGGAGCGCCGGTGCGTTCGCCGTGGCACAGGGACGGGTCCGGGAGGACACCGTCGACCAGCCGTGGTCGGAAGACCTTCCCGGGCAACGCGTGACACTCTCCCGCACCCGTCTGTCGACGGGTGCCACGCGTCGATTCGACGGTCGGCACGTGCACGAGGTCGTCAACGACGGTCCCGTCCCGGCGGTGACCGTGCACGCCTATGCCCCCGCACTGGACTCGATGAGCCGATACCGTCTCGAGAGCGGCATCCTCACCCTCGCGACCTCGGAGCGTGCCGGCGACGACTGGTGATCCACTCGTGACAAATCCGGCACAGTGGGTATCCGCCGGGATAGAGTCGAAAACCGACCGTGCCGCATCCGAGGGAGCAACCCGTGAAACGCTTCGCACGCACCACCGCACTTCTCGCCGTGTCCGCATTCGCCCTGGCCGCCTGTTCCGGCGGTGGAGACGAGGATCCCCTCGCCGGGGATACAGCGGACGGAGGCGCGATCGTCGTCGGTTCGGCGAACTTCCCGGAGAACGTCCTGCTCGCGGAAATCTACTCGCAGGCACTCGAGAGCGCAGGCTCCGAGGTCACCCGCCAGTTCAACATCGGCAGCCGCGAGATCTACTACGACCAGGTCGCCTCGGGTGCCATCACACTCGTCCCGGAGTACAACGGCGCACTGCTCGCCCGGGTCGATCCCGACAGCACCGCCTCGACGACCGAGGACGTCAATGAGGCCCTGTCCGAAGCCCTTCCGGACGGACTCGAGATCCTGGCCTCCGCACCCGGCGAGAACAAGGACGCCCTCGTCGTCACCGAGGAGACCGCGCAGCGCTACAACCTGGTGAGCATCGCCGATCTCGCGCCGGTCGCCGGCGAACTCGCCCTCGGCGGACCGCCGGAATTCGAGACGCGTCAGCAGGGTGTCGTGGGTCTGCGCGAGGTGTACGGGGTCGAGTTCCGCGAATTCGTTCCCACCGACACCGGTGGTCCCATCACCATCCGCGCGCTCTCGGACGGCACCGTGCAGGCCGCGAACATCTTCACCACCGATCCGTCTCTGAGCACCGAACCGTTTGTGGCGCTGGAGGATCCGGAATCGGTCTTCGGAGCCCAGAACGTCACCCCGCTGGTACATCGCGCCGATCTCGACGACGACGACGTCGCGAAGATCGACGCCGTGTCCGACAAGCTCACCACCGACACCCTCGTCGTTCTGGTCGGCCAGGTGGTCACCGACGGCCGCGACATCGACGTCGTCGCCGAGGAGTGGCTGCAGCAGAACGATCTGAACTGACGGAAGTCGGTGCCGCGTGATCACATTCGACAACGTCGAGAAGCGTTATCCCGACGGGACCGTCGCCGTCGACGGACTTTCGCTGGAAGTCCCGACGGGCACCCTGACGGTGTTCGTCGGGCCGTCGGGATGCGGGAAGACCACCTCGTTGCGCATGATCAACCGGATGATCGAGCCCTCGGGCGGGCGTGTGCTCGTCGGGGGCCGCGACGTCCGGGACGAGGATCCCCGGATCCTGCGCCGCGGCATCGGATACGTCATCCAGCACGCCGGGCTGTTCCCCCATCGCACGGTGGTCGACAACGTCGCCACCGTTCCCCGGTTGCTCGGCGCGAGTCGTAAGGAGGCCCGCGCGACCGCGATGGACGTGCTCACCCGGGTCGGCCTCGGAAAAGAACTGGCGCAACGCTATCCGGCTCAGCTGTCCGGCGGGCAGCAACAGCGTGTCGGTGTGGCCCGCGCGCTGGCGGCCGATCCTCCGATCCTGTTGATGGACGAGCCGTTCTCCGCGGTCGATCCCGTGGTCCGCAAGGATCTGCAGGACGAACTCCTGCGCCTGCAATCGGTGCTGGCCAAGACGATCGTGCTCGTCACCCACGACATCGACGAGGCGATCAAGCTCGGCGACCGCGTGGCCGTCCTGCGGCCGGGCGGGGTGCTCGCCCAGTACGCGACCCCGGAGGAGCTTCTCACCTCCCCCGCCGACGATTTCGTCGCCGGATTCCTCGGCGTCGACCGCGGTGTGCGGCTCATGTCGTTCTTCTCGTCCGCCGACCTGCCGCTGCGTACCGATCCGATCGTCACCCGCGATGCCTCCGAACTCGCCGTCGGCGACGGCTGGCTTCTCGTCGTCGACGACGACGGGCGCCCGACGGGGTGGCGCGACGGCAGTGCCGATGCGGAATTTCTACCGGCCGGAAAGCCGTTCGTTCCCGGGCGGGATCCGCTGCGCGTCGTGCTCGACGCGGCCGTGCTCTCACCGTCGGGCCATGCCGTGGCGGTGGACGACGACGGACGTGCGCTCGGGGTGATCAGTGGCGAAGAGGTGGCGGCGGCGGTCCGCGCGGCGCACAACCACAGGGAGGCCGGCACCCCGTCTCCGCTCGAGATGCGGAAGTCGCGGTGAGCCTGCGGATTCCCGGTTATCTCGGGACGTTCTGGGAACTGCTCGGCGATCATCTCGTCATGGCCCTCGGCGCGTCGCTGCTCGGCCTCGTCCTCGCTCTGCCGCTGGGCCTCGCGTGCGTGCGGTGGCCGCGGGTGTACGCCCCGGTGCTCGCGGTCTGCAGCGTCCTGTATTCGATTCCGTCGCTTGCCTTCTTCGTCCTGCTCATCGCGTTCACCGGGATCAGCCGGACCACCGTGATCCTTCCGCTGGCCGTCTACGCGCTGGCGGGCCTCGTCCCGAACGTCGTCGACGGATTGCGCGCCGTGCCCGACAGTGTCCGCCAGTCGGCGGTGGCGATGGGATTCTCGACGCCTCGCCGGTTGCTCACCGTCGACCTGCCGCTGGCGATCCCCGCGGTCATCGCGGGGCTGCGGGTCGCGACGGTCGCGAACATCAGCATGGTGAGCGTCGGAGCGCTCATAGGCATGGGCGCCTTCGGGGCACTGTTCACCGCCTCGGTGCAGCTCGACCGACTCGATCTGGCGATCATCGGCATCATCGCGACCGTCGTGATGGCACTGGTCGTCGACGCGGTGCTCGTGCTCGTCCAGCGTCTCACCACGCCGTGGATGCGCCGCACCTCGAAGGTGCGCCGATGACGACGCTGCTGAACTATCTGGCCGAGTACTTCGGCGACTCCGCGAACTGGTCGGGCGCGTCCGGGATCCCGACGCGACTGGGCCAGCACTTCGGTTACACCCTGCTCGCGTTCGTGATCTCCGTGCTCCTCGCGTTGCCACTCGGTCTGTGGACGGGTCACACGGGCCGCGGTGGTGTGCTCGTGTCGCTCACGGCGAACGCCGCACGCGCTCTCCCGACCTACGGCCTGCTCGTGTTGCTTGTCGTGCTGTACGGGATCGGACTTGTTCCGGTGATGGTGCCGCTGGTGGCACTCGCGATTCCACCCATCCTGTTGAACTCCTACGAAGGGATCCGCGGGGTCGACCCGGCGCTGACCGACGCCGCCCGCGGGATGGGGATGACCTCGTCCCAGATCCTGCTGCGAGCCCAGCTCCCGGTGGCTCTGCCGCTGATCCTCGTCGGCCTGCGCACCGCCGCCGTGCAGATCGTCGCGACCGCCACGATCGCCGCGGCGGTGAGCTTCGGCGGGGTGGGAAGGCCCATCGTCGACGGTCTCGCGCGCAGCGACTACGCCCTGGTCGTAGGCGGTGCCGCCCTCGCCGGGATCTGCTCGCTGGTGATCCTCGCGATCTTCGCGGTCCTCGGCCGAGTGCTCGTCTCACCCGGCGTCCGGGCCTCGCGCGACTAGCTCGTACGACCCCTCGGGACGCCTCCTTCGGAGCCGCAAAACGTGTCGGTGGCCCGGAGCACACTGGAGGTAGAGACGAAGTCCTATCGAGGAGGCGCAGGTGCGATGTATGCGCAACGCGAAACCTACTTCGGCTGGACGTCTCGGCGTGTACCCCTGTACGCCGCCGCGCAGCCCACGGCATCCCCGGCCACACCGGCCGCATCCGGTCCGAGCATCCGTCCCGAGGACGAGAGCGTTCCCTCGGGCGTGACGCTCGACCGCATCCTGCCCGAGTCCGTGCTGCACGGCCGTCTGGTCGCGTATCACGACGCGGACGAGGACAGGGACTACGTGGCCGTGGCGGTCGGCGCGGTGGCGGGCGAGAACGATGTACCGGTCCGGGTGGCCGAGGAGGAGACACTCGTCGTGTCCGCGGCCCGTAGCGTGATCAACGGGATCCTCGTCGGCACGGAGGACGACGACCTCGACGAACTGGAGGTCGCCCGTCAGCTCCGCTTCGGCGGACCGGTCCGCGACCTGCTGGAATACATCGGCGCACGGTCGGTCGTGGTCGACTGGAGTCCCGCTGTGGCGTGATCCGACAGCGCCGTGGCGTGATGTGATCGAGTCCCCGTGATCGCGGATGTGTGACGCGCCGACACACACATCTGCAACGACTCGGCGTTCAGGTGGTACGGTCGTAGGTGTCCCCGTGACCAAACCGTAATAATCTGGGGATTATCACAGCCCTGAGGTGGGTACCCGAGCGCTCGGGTTCCACTGGGAGGGTGACCGGAAGTGGCGATGCCGGACTGATAGCTACGCCCGTCGGGGGCAGCCCGGCATCGCCACTTTCGACCCGGTTTTCCGGATCCCAGGTACTCAGTTCTCTGTTGTCTCAGTTCTCTGTTACCGATGCAGCAGCGGCCATCGACGCCAGGGCTGCCGGCGTCTCGACCGCGAGGAGATGACCCGCCTCGGGAAGCGCCACGAAATGCGCGCCCATGTCGTCTGCCAGCTTGTTCAGCGCGTCGACCTGCACGAGGGGATCCTTGATTCCCACGACGACCTCGACCGGACGCCCGCGCCAGCGGCGCAGCACGGCCCGATCGATGCGGGGCATGTTCGTCAGCGACGTGCAGTACGCGCCGACACGGCAGGACCATCGCAGGGTCTGTTCGTCGGGCCGGTAGTCGCCTCCGGCGAGTGCCCGGAGGTACCGCTCGGTGTTCTCGAGGTTGGGCTCGTTGCGCCACTGCAGGCCGGGGATGAGAGCGCGGTTCCAGCGCACGCGCGGGACGAGCCCCAGCGGCGCGGCGATCACCAGCTTCTCGATCCGGTCGGGATCCTCCACCGCAGCAGCTACCGATGCCGACCAGCCGAGACCGATCACGGGAACCCGCTCGACGCCGAGTGCATCGAGCACCTCGACCAGCCAGTGACCGTAGACGGTGTGGATCCGGCTGTCGGGCCGGCTGCCCGCGCTCGCACCGGGAAGGCCCGGGACGTCCACGAGCACCACCCGGTGGTGCTCGCCGAACTGCTCGGCGAGCAGACGCAGCCCCGCCGCCGGGAGGTCGCCACCCGCGAGCACCACGATCGGCGGTGCGGTGGCAGGACCCGTGGTGAGCACGTAGGTGTCGCCCAGCGAAGTGCGGGCGACGTGCTCCTCGACGGGACGCTTCCAGTAGGTCAGCAGTCCTGCGCACGCCTGATGGATCACACTGCCGTCTCCGGGGCAGCGATAGGGCGAACGTGTGAGCAACGCCATCATCCTCCTACCCGGACGGTTCCGGGGACGACGAGGGATTCACGGAACGGCATGAATGGATCTTCTTTCGTGGGGTACGAGCGTCTTTCGCCGCCGGCCTCAGGCACACCGCACGACACCGTAGCCCAGTGCTCGGCGTGAACGCCACCCGTGGTGCCGGAAAGTTTCACAGCCGTCCCTCACGTCACTTTCGTGCCGAATGCCCTTTCACCTCTGCGCCTCCAGGTCTTCCCACGAGGCGTGGACCTGCGGCCGGAAGCCGTAGCCGGTGTCGGGATCGGGCAGATGCCCTTCGGGGTCGATCACGACGACCTCCACACCGTCCCGATGGAGCCGACCGATCATCTCCAGCAACATCCTTCGGCCCACAGGCAGGACCGTGCGGACGAGGGAAAGGTCGAAGACCAGGCGTTTCGTCTTCACCGGATCGTCGACCACGGCCGTCACGAGACCCTCGGCACTGGTGAACTGGAGGTCGCCCTGCAACTCCAGAAGAGTGAGAGACTCGTCACCCTCACCGATGACATGTCTTCTGCGCAACACCGAGTGCGCGACCATCGGCGCGTCCATCAGATGCAGGCTCATGTCACGGGAGAGACGACCGAAGGCCGCGACGCCCTGGACGCTGGTGCCGTGCTCGTCGAGGCGCGGTGAGTACGCCGCAATACCCAACTGTCCCGGTAGGATTCCTATGATTCCTCCGGACACGCCGCTCTTGGCGGGGATGCCGACGGTGGAGAGCCAGTCCCCCGCCGCGTCGTACATCCCACAGGTCGCCATCACCGACAACACCTGACGCACCACGTCGCGCGAGAAGATCTCCTCGCACGTCACGGGTTGCACGCCACCGGCCGCGAGTGTCGCGGCCATCATCGCGAGGTCCTTGGTCGTGACCGTCACCGAGCACTGCCGGATGTACCCCTCGACGATCTCGTCGGGATCGTCCTCGAAAACCTCGTATCCCCGAAGGAGGTTGGCGATGGCGACATTGCGATAGGAGTTCTCGAGTTCCGAGGCCGCGACCTTCTCGTCGATCGCCAGGTCGCGACCGGCCAGGGACGACAGCAGGGAGCGGATGTCCTCCACCGAGTCCGCGACCGGCCTGTCGTCGAGCACCAGGGCGTGTGCGGCGAGCGCACCCGCGTTGATCATCGGGTTCAGCGGACGGCCCGTGTTGCGTTCGAGGGAGACCTCGTTGAACGCCTCCCCGGAGGGTTCGACGTCGATCACGTCGAGTACGGCGTCGAAGCCTCTCTGTTGCAGTGCGAGACCGTAGACGAAGGGCTTCGAGATCGACTGGATCGTGAACTCGGTGTCGTCGTCGCCCACGGAGTACATCGCGCCCTCGGCGGTCACGAGGGTGAGTGCGAACCGGTCCGGGTCGGCCCTCGCCAGTTCGGGGATGTAGTCGGCGAGTGTGCCCGAACTGTCGGCACATCCTCGGAGGACTTCGGTCAGGTAGTCCGGCAACGGTGAACGCATGCATTCCATCGTGACCGAATCGGACGCTGCCGGGGTAGGGAGTGACGAACGCGATTGAACCGACAGACCGACGGGTATGCCATCCCCATGACTGCTCTGTCGTCGGCGCTGTCCGTGCCGTTCCGAGTGGGATCCGCGCTGCGCGGAGCACGCGTGTTCCATCCCCGCGGCGAGACCTTCGAAGGGATGGCCGAACTCGAGTCGTCCTGGTGGCCGCAGCAGATCCCCCGCCCCACCCCGGTGATCGCCCGGGTGTCGCGAGGCATCGGCACGCCGGACGGGATGCCGGACGTGCTCGGTCTCGCGGTGCGCTTCGCCTCGAAGACCGGCCCGTGGGATGTCCTGCTCGCATCCGCCTACCTGCCGGGCCGGGTGACGTTGGTGCCGGCCCGCTCGTGGTCGACTGCCCGCTACAGCACACTCATGGCCTATCGGACCGACAGCGATCCCACGCCGCGGTGGATCACTGCCGTTCCGCGCGGGCAGCATCCGTCCTCGACGACCTCGGTGCAGGCGCTCGAGGTGCCGCTCGAATTCTCCCTCCTGGTGGGTTCCGCCCGCGGCCCTCTCGAAGCCGCGGGACGCCTGACGCTGAGTCGCCGCCTGCCCGAGAAGGATTCGGAACAGCCGTCCTTCGATCCGACCGTCCACTGCCCCGGATTCGTCGATCCGTGGCCGGGCTGGCTCGTCGAGACACGGCGCGACGCCTACCGGGCGAGCCGGGCCGGACGAGGCGCCTCCCTCGCCCGGCCGCAGCACACCGTCAGCTGATCACCGCGTCGATCGTCTTCTTCAGCGCGGACGGCTGTGCCGGTGACCGCGGGGCGTCCTTCTTCATCTCGAGCATACGAGCACCGATGTCCTGCAATTGCTTACGGCCGAGCGCCTCGCGCACCTTGGGGAACCACTCGTCCTCCTCCTCGTCGATGTGATGCTCGACGTTCTCGATCAGGACCGTCGTCTTCGCGTCGAAACGCTCTGCGTCGGGCTTCATCCCGGCCAGTTCGACGACGAGCACATCGGCGACGTGGTGTTCCTCGTACGACTCGAGGATGTCGTCCTCGAGATCGGGAAGCAGGGAGCGTATCTCGGGGTACATGCACTCGTTCTCGAGGTAGGTGTGCACGGTGAGGGCTTCGATGATCCTGTCGACGATCTTGCCCTTCTCCTTCTCCCCCTCGGCCTTCCGGAAGTCGCGGAAGAGTTTCTTGATCTCCTTGTGGTCTTCCTTCAGCAACACGATCGCGTCTGTGGACACGGTTCCTCCTGCGGCGTGAGAAATGCCGCCCCCAGCGGGCGTGACACAGGAATACCCATCCGCGACACCGTCACACGCGCACGCGATCCGCATTCGCGAGGATGGCCGCCCGCAGTGCCGCCTCCGGACCGCTGAGTACGGAACGGCGCGCCATGAGCACGAACTCGATCTCACCCGCATCGGGAAGCAATCGTCGGGGATCGCGCACCGGGACGAGACCGGGTGGTGGAAGCCGCTCGGCGTGCAGCACCACGCCCAGTCCGGCGAGCGCCGCGGCGCGCAGGCCGTTGAGACTGTCGGTCGTGCACGCGACGCGCACACCGCGCCCGCTGCGCTGGAGGACCTCGAGCGCGATGTCGCGGGTCAGGGCCGGCGATGGATAGGACACCAGCGGTGTCGGCTCGTCCGGGTCGAGGACGTAATCGGGGGCGGAGAGGAAGACGAGGCGCTCGCGGAAGATCATCTCGCCGTGGCGGCTGCCCGGTCGGCGCTTGCCGAAGACCAGATCGAGTTCGTTGTCGTCGAGCCGGCGCTGCAGATCCTCGCTCAGATCCACGGTGAGTTCGAGATCGATGCGGGGATGACTGCGCCGGAACTCGGCGAGGATCGACGGCAGCTCGTAGAGCACCAGGTCCTCGGAGACCCCGAAACGCAGCCGGCCGCTGAGCGGTGACTCCGAGAAGTGCCTGCGGGCGGCATCGTGGCGATCGAGGATCTCGCGGGCGAAGGCGACCATATCGGCGCCGTCCGCCGTGAGCTCGACGTTGTGCGTGTCGCGTACGAACAGGCGCCGCCCGATCTCCTTCTCGAGTCGCGCGACGTGCTGACTGACCGTCGACTGCCGCAGGCCGAGCCGCTGGGCGGCCGCGGTGAAGCCGCGCTCCCGCTCGACGGCGAGGAAGCTCCGTAGGTGTACCGGATCGAACACAACCTCCATTTCATCATGAATCACGATTACAGAAAACGTGGTGACCGTCTTCTGTAATGGCCTCAGGCTGCCGTACGGTCGATTCGTGCTCTCCAAGATCCCCGTGCTCGGACGACTCGACCCGTTCCTGCTCGCCATCCTCGCCACCGTCGCCGTCGCTGCTCTGCTGCCCGCCGACGGGGTCGTACTCGACGGCGTGAACTGGGCCGCCAAGATCGCCATCGGGTTGCTGTTCTTCCTGTACGGCGCGCGCCTGTCCACGCAGGAGGCCATCGAGGGTCTCAAGCACTGGCGTCTGCACCTGACGATCCTCGCCACGACCTTCGTCGTCTTCCCACTGCTCGGCCTGGCCGCGAAGGTGCTCGTGCCGTCGATCCTGAGCGACCCGCTCTATCTCGGCGTCCTGTACCTGTGCCTGCTGCCGTCCACGGTGCAGTCCGCCATCGCGCTCGTCTCTGTGGCGCGCGGCAACATCCCCGGTTCGATCGTCTCGGCCAGCGCCTCGAGTCTCATCGGAATCTTCGCGACGCCGCTGCTGGTCGCGCTGACGATGTCCACCCAGGGCGTCACCTTCAGCGGGTCGGCCGTGCTCGACATCGTGCTGATGTTGCTCGTGCCGTTCGTCGTAGGTCAGCTCCTGCGGCGCTGGATCGGTGGCTGGGTGAAGGCCCACGGCAAGCCGCTCAAGCTCGTCGACCGCGGATCGATCATGCTCGTCGTGTACGTGGCGTTCAGCCGCGGCATGAACGAGGGCATCTGGTCGATGATGTCGGTCGGTCGCCTGCTCGCCCTCGTCGGTGTGTGCGCGGTGCTGCTCGCGATCGTGCTCGCACTCACCTGGTACTCGTCGCGCGGACTCGGTTTCGAATACCAGGACCGTGTCGCGATCCTCTTCTGCGGCTCCACGAAGTCCCTGGCCACCGGCCTTCCCATGGCGATCGTGCTCTTCCCCGGCCAGCCCATCGGCCTGATCGTGCTGCCGCTCATGCTGTTCCACCAGATGCAGCTCCTGGTGTGCGCGGCCCTCGCCGGACGCCTGGCGAAGAAGGCACCGGACGGGCTCGTAGCCGTATAGGAGAGCGAAGCGGAAGCTCCTGTTCGACGAGATCGAGGGTGAAATCCGCTGATTCCGGTAGCGGTGACGTCGTCGTGCCGTCACCGTGCAGGGAGAACCCCGATTCGCGAACCTCGGCTCGAAGGAGCACCGGCATGGGTCTGCTCTTCCACGATCATCTGCACGACGAGTTCGGAACCTGGCCATTGGCCTACATCCCCTACGGCGGTGCCGACTTCGGCGAGATCGCCGCAGTGGCCCGGCAGGTGGGGGACGGTGACGACGCGGACTTCTACGGGGCATGGGTCGAGGCCGGGGACCGTCTCGTCGCCGAAGCGGAGACCTGTGCGGCCGCCGGGCACGACGACTCGGCCCGCGAGTTGTTCCTGCGGGCGAGCGCCTACTACGCGACCGCCTATCACCCGCTGTACGGATCCCCGGTCGACCCGCGTCTGATCGCTGCCTTCGACAAGCAGGTCGCGGCCTTCGATGCCGGGCTGGCGATCGGGGACACACCCGTGAAGGCTGCCAGGATTCCGTTCGAGGACACCACGCTTCCGGGCTACCTGATCCCCGCACCCGGTCACGAGAGCAACGTGCGGCCGCTCATCGTCTTCACCAACGGATACGACGCCACGATCACCGACATGTTCTTCGCGTCGGCGGTGGCGGCACTGCGACGCGGCTACCACTGTCTCCTGTTCGACGGACCGGGTCAGGGCGAGATGCTCTACAAGCAGAACATGCCGATGCGCCCGGACTGGGAAGTGGTCGTGCGCGCGGTGATCGATCATGCGACGGCCTCCCCCATCGTGGACCCCGAACGCATCGTCCTGAGCGGATGGAGTCTCGGGGGGTATCTCGCGCCGCGCGCAGCGTCCGGTGAGCATCGCCTGGCAGCGGTGGTCGCCGATCCCGGTCAGTGGAGCGTCGCGGCCGGCACCCGGGCCCTCGGGGCAGCATTCGGCCTGTCCCCCGAGGTCCTGGACGATCCGCTCTCGATGCACACGCAGGACGCCGACGCGATCATGGCTGCGGTGCAGGCGGATCCGTCGCTGCGCTGGAAACTCGTCTCGCGCGGATTCTGGGTCAACGGAGTCTCGGACATCCGGGAACTGTTCGCGACACTGAACGAGTACACGCTCGACGAGGTCGGGGAACGCATCTCGTGCCCGGTCGTGGTGACGGCGGCCGAGAGCGATGCCCTCGCACGCGGTGCGGGAACATTCGGAGATCGGCTCGGCGACACGGTGACTCTCATCCCGTTCACCGACGCCGAGGGTGCGGGTGGGCATTGCGAGATGGGCAACCGCACCCTCCTCAACAGGCGGGTTCTCGATCGGCTCGACGAACTCCTGGCCCGCACGCCCTGACGATCAGCGGTCGGGCCAGCCCGTGTACGCCTCCGCGAGATACTGCTGCCCGTACCGGGAACCGACGATCCCGGCGAGTTCACCCAGCGCCCGCTTGTTCTCGAACGACGTTGCGTCCTCACGGGTGTGGAGCATCGAGGTCATCCAGTACGAGAAGTTCTGCGCCTTCCACACGCGCTGCAGCGCCGTGTCGCTGTAGGCGTCGAGCAGGTCGGACGAGCCGGTGGAGAAGAACGCGTCGAGCGCGCGGAAGAGCACCCGGACGTCGGCCAGGGCGAGGTTGAGTCCCTTGGCACCGGTCGGCGGAACGGTGTGGCCGGCATCGCCTGCCAGGAAGAGGTTTCCGTGCCGCATCGGTTCGCACACGTACGAACGGAAGGGCAGGACCATCTGCTCGAAGATCCGGCCGCGCTTCAGTTCGAAATCGTCGGGGCCGTCGACACGCCGCTGCAGTTCGTCCCAGATCCGGTCCTCGCTCCACGCCGACGCGTCCTCGGACGGGTCGCACTGGAAGTACATCCGCTGCACCGACTCGTTGCGCTGGCTGATGAGGGCGAATCCGTGATCCGAACGCGCATAGATCAACTCGGGTGCGCTCGGCGGAGCCTCGGTGAGGATCCCGAACCATGCGAAGGGGTACTCGATGAAGTGGTCGGTACGGACGTCCCCCGGAATCGCCTTGCGGCAGATGCTCTGTGATCCGTCGGCTCCGACGAGGAATCGGCACCGGATCTCGACCGGCGTGCCGTCGGATTCGGTGAACCGGATCTTGGGTGTGTCGGTGGTGATGTCGAGAACCTCTGTGTCGCAGACGCTGTAGCGCACATCGCCACCGTCGCGTTCGCGTGAGGCGGCCAGGTCGACGAAAACCTCGTTCTGCGGATACAACCACACCGACTCACCTACGAGGTCCCGGAAATCGATGCGGTGGCTCTCGCCTCCGAAGCGCAGATCGATGCCGTCGTGGCGGTGCCCTTCGTTCAGGACACGGGTGTCGACTCCGCTCTCGGTGAGCAGCGAGACCGAGCCGTGCTCGAGGATGCCCGCACGGTGGGTGGTCCGGATGGTCTCGTGATCACGCTTCTCGACGACGATATTGTCGATCCCCGCCTTCGCGAGGAGGTGGGAGAGCATGAGACCTGCCGGGCCGCCGCCGACGATGCCGACCTCGGTGGTGACGACCGTACGGGTTGCGTTCATGTGTTCGTCCTTCGCTGCGCGTATCCGATTCGCGTCCCGTCGAGTGTCGTGCGCCTCACCCCCCGAACACGCCGACTTCTCGTTCAATGAGAAAACGATCGGGTCAGTCCGGGGGACGCTCGCCGACTCCGCGCGCGATTCCGCGGGCAGCGGCCATGAGGACGGGCACGACGGCCTGCTGCCGGGACGCACCGGTGGGCACCACCACGCCGAGCGCCGCCATGGCATGACCCGACCGTGCGAGGACGGGCACCGCGATGCCCGTGGTGCCCTCGTCGAGCACACCGTCGAAGCGCGCATAACCCCGGCGGCGGACCTCCGCGAGCGCGCGACGGAAATCCCTCGTCGTGGCAGCGAACCGCTTCTCCACCTCGGGATGTCGTCGCCGATAGGTTTCCTGCACCTCCGCAGGTGAGAACGCGAGCATCGACATGCCCAGCGACGTGTCGTGGACGGGGAGCCGACGCGCGACCGAGGCCTGGTTGACCACCGAATCGGACGCCGACAGCCGTTCGAGGACGAGGACCTCGTCGTCCTGCAGGACCGCGAGCTGGGTGTGCTGGTGCACCACCGACTGCACGTCCTGCAGGAAGGGCAGCGCCGCCTCCCGCAGATCCCGCGCGGGTGCACTGCGCGCGACGAGTTCCCACAGGCGCAGACCGAGCCGTACCCGGCCGTCGTCGTCCCGGGTGAGCAAACCGTGTTGCACCAGCTCGCCGACGAGCCGGTAGGTCGTGGCCTGCGGGATGCCGGACCTGCGGGCGAGACTCCCGACCGTCAGGCGGGGTTGGGTGTCGTCGAACGACTCGAGGATGCGGACGACGCGGTCGAGCATCGAGTCACCGGACGGCGAGTTGGCCATGCCGCCATTGTTCCGTGTCCGATCCGGGCAGCTTCACCATCCGGATCCGTCCGTAGATTCGACATCTGTCAATATAGACGTGTGTCGAATCAAGATCTCGCGGGTGACGACGCCTGCTGCTCTCCGCTCGTGCGCCAACCCCTGACGGGCGATCGCGCCGTCGACCTCGCCCGGATGTTCAAGGCCCTCGGCGATCCGGTGCGTCTGCGGTTGCTGTCGCTCGTCGCGAGCCATGCCGGCGGTGAGGCGTGCGTGTGCGACATCTCGGGATCGTTCGATCTGTCCCAACCGACGATCTCGCACCACCTCAGAGTTCTGCGCGAGGCAGGCCTGCTCGAGTGCGAGCGTCGCGGAACGTGGGTGTACTACTGGGTGGTTCCGGCTGCATTACGGCAACTCTCCGAGGTGCTCGGGATCGAGTCGACCGAGGTACCTGCATGAGTGAGCGCACCGCGGTGGACACTCCCGTGATGGGCAGGATGTCGACACTCGACCGCTTCCTGCCCGTGTGGATCGGCACCGCCATCGTCGTGGGCCTGCTGCTCGGCCGCATGATTCCCGGACTCGGGGAAGCCCTGGGTTTCATCGAGATCGACGGAATCTCGCTGCCGATCGCCCTCGGTCTGCTGATCATGATGTACCCGGTGCTGGCGAAGGTGCGCTACGACCGTCTCGACACGGTCACCGGCGACCGCACCCTGTTGATCTCGTCGCTGATCCTCAACTGGATCGTCGGTCCCGCACTGATGTTCGCGCTCGCGTGGCTGATGCTGCCGGATCTGCCCGAATACCGCACCGGTCTGATCATCGTCGGCCTCGCGCGCTGCATCGCGATGGTGATCATCTGGAACGACCTGGCGTGCGGCGACCGGGAAGCCGCAGCCGTGCTGGTCGCGATCAACTCGGTCTTCCAGGTGATCATGTTCGCCGCTCTCGGCTGGTTCTACCTGTCGGTGCTGCCCGGATGGCTCGGCCTCGAGCAGACCGGTCTCGACGTCTCCCCATGGGAGATCGCGAAATCCGTGCTGATCTTCCTCGGAATTCCGCTCGTCGCCGGTTTCCTCACTCGTCGATTCGGCGAGAAGGCCAAGGGCCGCAGCTGGTACGAGCAGACCTTCCTGCCGCGCATCGGACCGTGGGCGCTGTACGGACTGCTGTTCACCATCGTGATCCTGTTCGCGCTGCAAGGCGAACAGATCACCTCGCGACCACTCGACGTCGTACGCATCGCGCTGCCCCTGCTGGCGTACTTCGCGATCATGTGGGGGAGCGGGTATCTGTTCGGCGCTGCAGTAGGACTCGGCTACGAACGCACCACCACACTCGCCTTCACCGCCGCGGGCAACAATTTCGAACTCGCCATCGCCGTCGCGATCGGCACGTTCGGCGTCGCGTCCGGGCAGGCCCTGGCTGGAGTCGTCGGACCACTCATCGAAGTGCCCGTCCTCGTCGCACTCGTGTATGTGGCTCTGGCTCTGCGTACACGTTTCGCCGCACGCGCCGGAGGTGCGTCGTGACCACGGTCCCGTCGGTGTTGTTCGTGTGCGTGCACAATGCCGGTCGGTCCCAGATGGCCGCCGGGTTCCTGAGTCATCTCGCGGGGGACCGCATCACAGTCCGTTCCGCCGGGTCCGCACCCGCCCCCGAGGTGAACCCTGCTGCGGTCGCAGCGATGGCCGAGGTCGGCATCGACATCTCCGGCGAGAACCCGAAGATCCTCACCGCCGACGCCGTGCAGGCCTCCGACGTCGTGATCACGATGGGCTGCGGCGACACCTGCCCGGTGTTCCCCGGTACGTCCTACCGGGACTGGGTGCTCGACGACCCGGCCGGACGAGGAATCGACGCCGTGCGTCCGATCCGTGACGAGATACGGACGAAGGTCGAGGCGCTGATCGCCGAACTGACGTCGCCGGCATGATCGAGTTCGGCAACCGCATCCATCGGGTACCCACAGATCTGTCACGCCGGGCGTCCGCGTAGGGCGCCCGGTGTGGACGAAGTCGTCCCCGACATGCTCCGGACACCGCGTTGCACGTCATCGCAGGTCCGGTAGCGTTCTGAGACGACTCGTAATCGCGTGTCGGTCGATCGGCTCGGTGCAGCCGAACTGTGGGAGGTACCCGTGGCTGGTGGTCTCGTCGCCCTTCTGGACGACGTCGCGGTACTTGCGAAGGCAGCCGCGGCATCCATAGACGACATCGGCGCCGCAGCCGGCAGGGCGAGCGTCAAGGCAGCGGGCGTGGTCGTCGACGACACGGCCGTCACCCCTCGCTACGTGCACGGGTTCACCCCCGATCGCGAACTGCCGATCATCCGCAAGATCGCGATCGGGTCGATCCGCAACAAGCTCCTGATCATCCTGCCGGTCGCGATGATCCTGAGTCAGTTCCTCCCGCAGGCCCTGCCGTATCTGCTCATCGCCGGTGGTCTGTTCCTCTGCTACGAGGGCGCCGAGAAGGTCTACGAAGCGCTCACCGGCGGCCACCACGAAGAAGAGGCCACCGCGGCGGAGAAGGGGCCCGAGTTCGAGAAGGCCATGATCGGCGGCGCGATCCGCACCGACCTGATCCTGTCGGCCGAGATCATGGTGATCTCGCTGGCCACGGTCGAGGACGAACCCTTCCTGACCCGACTGCTCGTCCTCCTCGTCGTCGCCGTCCTCATCACCGTCCTGGTGTACGGCGTGGTCGCCCTGATCGTGAAGATGGACGATGTCGGCCTGGCGCTCGCGAAACGGAAATCGACCTTCGCTCAGCGCGTCGGTCGCGGTCTCGTGACGGCGATGCCGAAGCTGATGACCGTTCTCACCGTGGTCGGGATCGCCGCCATGCTGTGGGTCGGTGGGCACATCCTGCTCGTCAACGTCGGCGAGGCCGGATTCCATTGGCCTGCCGATCGTCTCCACGATCTCGAGCACTGGTTCGGCGAGCTCGTGCACGGCGGATTCGGCGGCGTGCTCTCGTGGACCGCGGGGACCGTGGCATCCGCTCTGGTGGGCCTGATCGTGGGCGCGATCGTCGTGCTGATCATGCACCTGATCCCGCGGCGGAAGAAGGCCGACGCCGCGCACTGACGCCGCCGGATCCCCGGACGGGTCACTCCGCGCTTCTCCGGACCGCCTGCGCGAACGCCCGCATGAGACCGGGATCCTTGACGCCGCGTTCGGCCTCGATGCCGCTGGAGACGTCGACACCCCACGCCCCGGACGCGGCAAGCGCCCTCTCGACATTGTCGGGGTTCAGCCCGCCCGCGAGGACCCACCGACCGGACGGCAGGGAACTGCGGTCCTGCCAGTCCCACGTCTTCCCGGCACCAGCGACGGCACCGTCGACGAGCAGCAGGTCGGCCCCGTAGTCCTCCGACAGCGCCTCGGCTCCTCCGGTGTTGACGGCACGGATCACCGTGAATCCAGCGTCGTGCAGCACGCGCACGTCGTCGGCCGACCGAAGGTCGTGCACCTGGACGTGATCGAGATTCGCGGCCCGCGCCGTCGCGATGATCTCGTCGAGGGGCATCTTCACGTAGACGCCGACGGCGAGTGTTTCCGCCGGCACGCGGGGGCGGAGCGTCGCGGCCCGGTCGGGGGAGATGCGACGAGGACTCTCGGCAAGGACGAAACCGACCGCGTCGACGCCCAGTTCGACGGCGAGATCGACCGTCGCCTCGTCCTGCAGCCCGCACATCTTGATGAACGTCATCACTACCTTCCTCGCCGTTTCTCCACCTCGAGGATATGTCTGCGACCGTCAGCGGCAGCAGTTCGGATCCAGGACGACCCTGAGCGCCTCGAGGGACTCGGAGCGGGCACGGTGATAGACGTTCATCCCGCGCCGCTCGGATTCGACCATGCCCGCCTTGCGCAGTTGTCCGAGGTGATGGCTCACCGTGGATTCCGCGAGATCGACACCGGCTGCAAGATCACATGTGCACACCGCACCTTCGTCTGCAGTGAGCAGGATCGACATGAGCTTGATGCGCACCGGGTCGGCCAGGGCCTTCAACCTCAACGCGACTTCGAGGGCGGCATCGTCACTCATCGGCGCAGCCGATACCGGCGCACAGCAGATCGGGGCGCGGACATCGATCACGGGTAGAGCTTTCGGCATGATTCGAGCCTAACCACCTTCTTGACATATGTCGAAATATAGGAGCATCCTGTGAGCGGTAATTCGATATATGTCACACGGGTGGAGGAAGTCATGTCACGCATCCAGTTCGCTCTCAACGTCGACGACCTGCCCGAAGCGGTCGCCTTCTACTCGACACTGTTCGGTACCGAACCGGCCAAGCTCGAACCGGGCTACGCCAACTTCGCGATCGCCGATCCACCGTTGAAGCTGGTGCTGTTCGAGAACCCGGGCAAGGGCGGCACGATCAACCATCTCGGGGTCGAGGTCGACTCGTCCGAGAAGGTGCACACCGAGATCGCCCGATTGACCGAAGCGGGCCTGTTCGCCGACGAGGAGATGGGCACGACCTGTTGCTACGCCACGCAGGACAAGGCGTGGGTGACGGGTCCGGCAGGGGAGAAGTGGGAGGTGTACACCGTCCTGGCCGATTCGGAGACCTTCGGGTCGAGCCCGCAGCATCTCGACGGCCCGCGAGAGACCGACGACGTGGCGTGCTGCACCGCGAACACGGCAGACGAGCGCCAGAACCAGCCTTCGACGACAGGAGCCGCACCTACCTGCTGCTGAACGTCTTTCGCCGAAGGTTCACGTCCTCGGGACACGATCTGTCGCCCCGGCCGCCGGGCGGGGCGACGACTCGTATCAGCCTCGCGCCATGTCCACGAACCGCGACAGGTGCAGCTGGTGCGCAACGGTGATGGTCGCGGTCGGGCCGTTACGGTGCTTGCCGACGATGAGGTCGGCCTCGCCACCACGCGGGTCGTCGCGCTCGAACGCGTCGGGGCGGTGCAGCAGGATGACCATGTCGGCGTCCTGCTCGAGGCTGTTGTGCACCGCGATGCCGTCGGCGACGAAATTGTGTGTGCCGGGCACTGTTCCGTCGTAGACGTCCTGCTCGCCGAGACTCGTGACGGAGACGATCTCGTCCCAGAACACGTTGTTGGTGGCGACCATGTCGATGTCGGCCGTGTCGAGGACATCGGCAACCCGGGCGAGCCGCGAGCGTGCACCCTCGGTGGTCCGCGGGATGGCGAACGCGACCGGCCCGATCGGGGCGAGCTGTTCGACGGCGAGAAGTTCGCCGAGCTCGGCTTCGATCTCGGGGGTGACGGTGTCGGGGCTGTGCTTGACGAGCTTCGGTCCCAGTTGCGCCAGGACCCACTGCGCCGCGGTTCCGTGCTTGCCCACGTCGTGGAGGAAGACCGCCTGGTTCTCCGCTCCGGTGACCGTGAGGTCCCAGCCCTCGCCGGCATCGGTGATCCGCGCGAACACGCCGATGCGCAGGAGCAGGCGCGCGAGGTCGTCGGCGAGACGACGATCCGCCGACCGGTAGCGGACGACGGCGCGGGCAGCGCCTGCGTCCCATGCGACCTCACCGCTGTCTTCCCAGATGTGGCAGACGAGTTCGGCGACCTGTTCCTTGGGGAGCGAGAACGCGCGGGTGGGGATGAGTCGGCCGGCCACGGCAGTGTCCGCGAGAGCGGCCACCTCGTCGTCGGATGCGGGTATCACGTCGAGGGGTGCGGGCACCGCGCGCGGCACTGCGACACGCTCACCGGCGACCAACTCGCCCAATGGCATCCAGCCGTCGATGGTGAGGAAGGGATGGTTCGCGGTGGCTTCGACACGACGCCCCGAGGCCAGCTCCAACCGGAAGACTTCCTTACGGCCGCTGGGGAAGACCTTCACCATCGGCCGGACGACCATCCGCATGCGTTCGTCGAGCGACCACACGAGGGGCTGTTCGCGCGACTCGAGCAGCTCGCCGAGCGTGACCTCGGCACCGGTGTCGGCGCGCATGATGCGCGTGGACGCCGGCAGGCAGCCCGACTCACGGAGGTCGGAGACCTGCGGCCGCTTGTCGGTGCGCTGCTCGGGACCACGGTTGAGCTGACACACCGCGACGACCGGAACCTCGAGTTCCTTCGCGAGAAGCTTGAGGCTACGCGAGAATTCGGAGACCTCCTGCTGACGCGACTCGACCTTCTTGCCGGACGACATGAGCTGCAGGTAGTCGATGACGATGAGACGGATGTCGTGTTTCTGCTTGAGCCGCCGCGCTTTTGCGCGGATCTCCATCATCGTGAGGTTCGGTGAGTCGTCGATGAACAACGGCGCTTCGCTGATCTCGCTCATGCGACGGGCGAGACGCGTCCAGTCGTCGTCGGTCATCCGTCCGGATCGCATGTCGCCGAGCTTGATCTTCGCCTCCGCGGACAGCAGACGCATGACGATCTCGGTCTTGCCCATCTCGAGCGAGAAGATGACCGACGCCATGCCGTGCTTGATGGAACACGACCGCATGAAATCCATGCTCAGCGTGGAGTTGTGCGTGGGCACCATCGCGCGACCCGCGAGGTACATGTGGTCGCCGTCGACCTCGACGCACCGCACCGGGACCGAGGGGACCGGGCGGACGGCGACGATGCGGCGTTCGCGCGGCACGGTGGCGCGGCATTCCTTGTGCCGCACGGCCTTACTGGGCAGGACGAAGACGTCGTCGTCGGTGCTGAAGGCGACCTCGGTGCCGTCGAGCACCGGTGCGTAACCGAGGCCCGACAGGAGTTCGGCGACGCCCTGCGCCAGTCGCTCGGACGAGCCGACGAACCGGATGGTGCCGTCGTCGTCGATCTCTCCACCGGCGTCGAGCAGACCCGCGAGAAGTTCGCGACGCTGCGGTTCGGATGCCCGCTGGTATTCGGCGGGGATGTGGGCGCCGAGCGCGACAAGGGCGCTGGTGAAGCCACCTTCGCCGTCGATACGCATGTGCAGTTCGGGATCGGACGACGGGCCGCCGAGCCACGCACCGAGCGTGAAGGGGGAGACGGGCAGCTCGGTTGCCGGGAACGACAGTGCCTCGGTGTTCGCGACGGTGTGCCCGGCGTCGGCGGAGGCGGCGAGTTCGCCCGTGGTGCGGATCGCGCCGTCGCCGGTGCGCCACTGGTGCTGCTCGTCGGCGACGATCACGGTGCCGTCGGAGAACACGACGTCGAAGCACGGACGGCCGTGCATGACCTCGGTGGCGGCGAGGACGCGGGTGGGGCGGCCGTCGGCACCGAGGAGTTCGTCGCCCACACCGACCTCGCCCATCGTGGTCCAGCCGGTGGGGGTGGGCAGGGGAGTGTCGAGGGCGAGCGCCTTACCCACACCGGGACGCGCGGCGACGATGATCATCTGGCCGGCGTGCAGCCCGTTGGTGAGCTCGTCGAGTTCGGCGAAGCCGGTGGGCACGCCGAGGGAGATACCGCCGCGGCTGGCGATGGAGTCGATCTCGTCCATCGTGGGCTGCAGGAGCTCTTCGAGCGGCACGAAGTCTTCGGTGGTGCGTCGTTCGGCGACCTCGAAGACCTCGGCCTGCGCGCGGTCGACGATCTCGGCGACGTCCTGGCCGTCGGCGCCGGCGTAGCCGTACTGGACGATGCGGGTGCCCGCCTCGACGAGACGGCGCAGGACGGCCTTCTCGGCGACGATCTCGGCGTAGTAGCCGGCGTTGGCCGCGGTGGGGACGGTCTGGGTGAGCGTGACGAGGTAGGCGGCTCCGCCGAGACGCTTGAGTTCGCCGCGCCGGTCGAGTTCGGCCGACACGGTGACCGGGTCGGCGGGTTCGCCGCGGCTGTAGAGATCGAGGATCGCGTCGTACACGGCCTGGTGGGCCGGGCGGTAGAAGTCGCCGGGCCTCAGCACTTCGAGGACGTCGGCGATGGCGTCCTTGCTCAGCAGCATGCCGCCGAGCACGGACTGCTCGGCTACGAGATCCTGAGGGGGCTGTCGACCGAAGTCTCCACTCGGTTCCTCGGGAGGTCCCGAATATTCGGGATTTCCACGATCGTCAACGACGGCCACTGCAGTGCCTGCCTTCCTCCACATGTCCCCGTCCGGCGCGCTGTGCTCCGGCGGATACCTGCACGCACTCCCGGTGTCGGTACCCGGGGTTTCGTGTCCGGTTCTACTCGCCCCTACCGACATCCTGTGTGTGGAGTCGTGCGCCCGACGTTAGGGATCGGGATGACCCTCCACAACTCGGGTTGTGCACACAGTTGGGGATGAATTGTGGAAAGAGGAGGACAGCCTTGTGCACCGGATGTGCACAACCTGGGGACAACACATCTCACATCTCCCATAACTGCAGGTAGGAGCGGAAAAACGCCTGTTCACACCTGTGGAGAAAAAGAATTTCGGCGTGTCGGAGGGCCGGGCGTGTTCACCCATTCGTTCCCCGAACGACATTCCGAGGAGTCACAACGGTGTGGTTTACCCCCCGGTTTATCCACAGGCTGTGCACAGACGACGAGGAGCCCCACGCCGACCAGGCGCGGGGCTCCTCGAGGGGCCGGAATCAGGCAGCCACGACGTTCAGCGTGAACTTCGCGGTGACATCCGGGTGCAGCTTCACGACGATCTGGTGCTTACCGGTCGCCTTGATGTGAGTCTTGGGCAGCTCGACGATGCGCTTGTCGACAACCGGGCCACCGGCAGCCTTGAGAGCACCGGCGACATCGGCAGCGGTGACCGAGCCGAACAGCTTGCCCGAGTCGCTCGAGGTCTTGACGCTCAGCGAGACGTCCTCGAGACCCTCGATGGCGGCCTTGAGCTCCTGGGCGTGCTCGAGACCACGCACGGCGCGAGCCTCCTGAGCACGGCGGATGCCCTCGACCTGCTTCTGGGCACCACGGGTGGCGACGATCGCCAGGCCGCGGGGCAGCAGGTAGTTGCGGCCGTAGCCGTCCTTGACCTCAACGGTGTCGCCAGGCGCACCGAGGTTGTCCACGTCAGCAGTAAGGATGAGCTTCATCGTGTCCCTCCCTTTCCTCAGCGAGTCGTCGAGACGTAAGGGAGCAGAGCCACCTCACGAGAGTTCTTGACAGCAACAGCGACGTCGCGCTGGTGCTGCACGCAGTTGCCGGTGACGCGGCGAGCGCGGATCTTGCCGCGATCGCTGACGTACTTGCGCAGCAGCGTCGTGTCCTTGTAATCGATCTGCACGTTCTTTTCCTTGCAGAAGGTGCAGACCTTCTTCTTCAAAACCTTCTCGCGCGCGGGCGACTTAGGCATGGTCGTTCTCCGTAATTTTGGATGTTCCGATCGAGGTCGGATCAGAACGGAGGCTCGTCGTCCCCGGAACCACCGAAGGAGCCCGACTGCGGGGCGTCGCCCCACGGGTCGTCTCCGCCGACGTTCGTGTTCTGAGCGGGACGGCCACCGCCCGATCCACCGGAGGAACCACCGAAGCCTCCGCCACCGCCACCGCGACCGGCCTTGGTGACCTTGGCCGTGGCGTAACGGAGCGAGGGGCCGATCTCGTCGACCTCGAGCTCCACGACAGTGCGCTTCTCACCTTCACGCGTCTCGTAGCTGCGCTGCTTGAGCCGGCCCTGCACGATCACACGCGAGCCGCGAGTCAAGCTCTCGGCCACGTTCTCCGCTGCCTCACGCCAGATGTTGCAGCGCAGGAACAGAGCCTCGCCGTCCTTCCATTCGTTGGACTGACGGTCGAACACGCGGGGCGTGGATGCAACGGTGAAGTTCGCAACCGCAGCACCCGCGGGGGTGAAACGCAGTTCGGGGTCGGCGGTCAGATTGCCGACCACGGTGATGACGGTGTCGCCTGCCATGTGGTTCCTCCTGCAGTGTGGGGAGTCCTGATGCGCCAGAGCCTACGGCCCGGCGCCGACAGGCTCACTTGCCGTGGCGCAGAACCTTGGTGCGGAGCACCGACTCGTTCAGGCCGAGCTGGCGATCCAGCTCTGCAACGGCAGCAGGCGTCGCGCTGATGTCGATCACCGCGTAGATGCCTTCGCTGTTCTTGGCGATCTCGTAGGCGAGACGGCGCTTACCCCACACGTCGACCTTGTCGACCTTGCCGCCTTCCTGGCGAATGACGTTGAGGAACGTCTCCAGCGAGGGAGCGACGGTGCGCTCGTCCAGGCTGGGGTCCAGGATGATCATCAATTCGTAATGACGCATAAGACCTCATCACCTCCTATGGACTGTGAACGGTCACGGACGTTCCGTGACAGGAGGGTCGTTGCGTCAGCAACCCATGAAGGGTACACGACGGCCCGGCGACCAGCGAAATCGCCGACCGTCGCGGGCAGGGGTTTTGTCCTAGGGTGAGGACATGCGCACGAGCTCCGGGACCGTCTCGCTCGTCGCCGTCCTGACGTGCGCGGTGATGATGTGGTTCGGCTACCTGAACAAGGCCCGGTGCGCCGGCCCCACCTTCGACGCCGAGGGCCGCACGCTGCGGTTCGAGGACATCAAGGACGCGGACGTCTGTTATTCCGACATCCAGCAGTTGTGGATCGGCCGCGGCATCAACCTCCACCTCTTCCCCTTCGTCGACGGGGGCATCACCTCGTCGGGAGCGCTGACCGGGGGCACCGTCGAGTACCCCGTGCTCAGCGGGGTGCTCATGTGGATCGGGGCGATCGGTGCCCACACCGACGCGGAGTTCCTCCTGCAGTCGGCGTGGTTGCTCGCCCCCTTCGGGCTGATCACCGCGTGGTTGCTCGCCCGGATGGCGGGGTGGGCAGCGCTGACGTGGTCGCTCACGCCGCCGCTCGTGCTCTACGCCTTCCTCAACTGGGACCTGCCGGTCGTGGCGGTCACCGTCGCCGCCGTCGCGGTGCTGACGATCGAACGCTGGTCGCTGCGGACTCGCGGAGTGGTCGCGGCGGTGCTGCTGGGCGTGGGCTTCTGTCTCAAGCTCTATCCGGGCATCTTCGTGCTGCCGCTCATCGCCTACGTCCTCACCGGCGGGAGCTCACCCGACCGGAAGCGGGACGTCCCCGGCGCCCTCGCCGTCGCGGGCACGGCGGCAGCGACGGTCGCCGCGATCAACCTGCCCTTCGCGATCCTCGGCTACGAGGGCTGGCGCGCGTCGTTCGCCTTCCAGCAGAACCGGGAAGCGGACGGGACCAGCAACTCCATCTGGTACTGGGGTCTGCGGCCGTTGATGGGCGGCTACCAGGAATACGAGAACACTCCCCAGTACAACGAGCTGGTGGCCCAGTTGTCGCCGACGCTGGTCGCGCTGTCGTTCGCGCTCGCCCTGTGGCTCGGATGGCGCCGATACCTCCGCGACGGCGTCTATCCGTGGCTCGGGACCGGGGCCGCGATGCTGTGCGGCTTCATGCTCTTCCACAAGGTGCACTCACCGCAGTACACGCTGTGGCTGCTGCCACTGCTGATCCTGCTGCGCGTGCCGTGGGGTCTCGTCGCCGCTTATCTCCTCGCCGACCTCGCCATCGGCATCGGCATCTTCCGGTGGTTCGCCGCGACCGCCGGCGAAACGGACATGGCCCTGCCGCTCACGCTCGTCCACATCGGAGTGTGGGGACGCGCGGTCCTGCTGGTCGTGCTGTTCTTCGTCTTCCTGCGCGTCGCGCCCCGAACTCCGTGGCAGCAGACGGAACGAACGGACTACGCTCGCCGTCCGACGACGACCGGGAGAACGTGATGAACGACAGTTGGACGGAACATCCCCTCCTCGAGGGTCCCCGTATCCGGCTCGAGCCCCTCACCGACGCGTACGCCGAAGGGTTGCTGGAAGCCGCCGACGATCCCGACACGATTTTCGCCTGGGCGCACCTCGTGATCCGCGACCTCGACGACGCGCGCACCTTCGTGCGCGAGGCGGTGGCCGATCCGTCCCGGTTGCCCTACGCGATCGTCGACAGGACGACCGGTGAGGTGCTGGGATCGACGTCCTACTACCTGCTCGAACCGGCCCACCGCACATTGGTGATCGGGTACACCTGGTTGTCGACGCGAGTGCAGCGCACCCACGTGAACAGCGAGTCGAAACTGCTTCTGCTGCAGCGCGCATTCGACGACCTCGGGGCCGTGCGCGTGACGTGGCACGCCGACGAACGCAACACCCGTTCGCGCGACGCTCTGCGCCGGCTCGGCGCCACCGAGGAGGGTCTGCTCCGCAAGCACCGCAGGCGCCGTGACGGCAGCTGGCGGACCACCGCCCTGTTCTCCCTCACGGACGACGAATGGCCCGGGGTGCGCGCCCGGCTCGAGGAGCGCACGGTGCGATGAGGACGAGGCGCGCGCTCGCAGCCCCCATGGCGATCGCCGTGGGTGCGGTCGCGGTGTGCGCAGCGGTGGCGTGGGCCGACCCGACCACGCCGGGTGGGGTCATCCCGCCGTGCCCCACCTATTCACTGTTCGGAATCCTGTGTCCCGGTTGCGGTTCGTCACGGATGTTGTACTCACTCGTCCATCTCGACGTACCGGCAGCGTTGCACTACAACGCCCTCGGTCTCGTCGCGCTGGCCGTGCTCACCGCGGTCTTCGGTCTGTGGACGTGGGGCCGGGTGCGGGGCACACCGATGCCGCGATGGACGCGATACCGGTGGACCCCGCACCTCGTGCTGGCCCTGACGGCGGTGTGGTTCGTCGTGCGCAACATCCCGGTCGCGCCGTTCACCGCCCTACGGATCTGACCGTCAGAGGATCGGGCAGTTGACCAGGTAGTCCCAGTCCGTCCCGGGATCACCGGTCACTCGGACGAGAACCGAGGTCGCGCTCCCGGCCGGCACGTTCACCACTGCCGATCCGGTGCCTTCGTTGATGCTGTCACCGATACGACCGGTGTCGTAGATCTGGGAACCCCCGTAGAACACCTGGATCCGGTCGGGAACGTCGTAGGTCTCCCAGTCGAGCAGGAACGACGTGGGACCGCTGCGACCCAACTCGTGGTAGGTGCTGGTGACACCTTCCCCTCCCGACTGCCGCGACTGGTTGCACTGCTGTGTCGTCGGCAGCGACGATCCGTTCTCCAGGATCACGCTGCCCAGATCGATGGCGCGGGCCCCCAGATCCATCACGCTGCCGGGCAGTTCGGACACACTGCCGGGCAGATCGGCGACACTGCCCGGCAGATCGTTGCTGCCGGCGCTGCCGGTGGGAGCGGCCGAAGCGGCAACGGGCGCACCGAATGCGACCGCCGCCACCGTGACCGCCGTCAGAACCGCGCGCAGACCCGACCTGCGAATACGAGACATGCTTCCTCCGATGATCGATGCGTTGAATCCCCCACCAGGACGTTCCCACACCGCGAGGCCTGTGCGTATCCTGCAATCGGATGAATCCGTCTCGGTCGGAACATCTTCCGGCCCTTCCGATTCACGCCGTGTCGCCACACGGCGGCCGGAAGGGAACACCCGGCAGGTGCCGTTCCCATTCGTCCTCGGTCACCGGAGTGCCGACGGTGGAACACAGTGTCGCCGCGACGGTCTCGGGGTCGAGTTGCCACAGTCGCACGGAACGGTCCGGACCGCCTCCCACGAGCACCGCTCCGTTGTGCGCGAAGGTGGCGTCGTAGACCCGGCTTCCGTAGGCGGTGAGCACCGCGTGGGTGGTGGGGGAGTCCGGTCGGGTGACGTCCCAGATCCACGCCGACCCGTCGCCGACGCCGGCCGTGAGACGATCCCCGTCGGGGGAGAAGTGCAGCGAGTACACCGCGTCCGCCGGCCCGGTGATCCGCGCCAGTTCGCGTGGGACGGCAGGGTCCGCGACATCCCACAGGCGCATACTGCGGTCGGCGCTCGCGGCGGCGAGGATCGTTCCGTCGCCACCGAACGCGACCGTCTGCGCCTGACTCTCGAATCCGGACAGCTCGGAGATCCGCGTCGGGTCGGCGGGATCGGAGAGATCCCACAGTTCGACGAGGCCACCGGCGCTCGCCGCGGCCACGATGTCTGCAGTGGGATGCCACGACAGCATGTACGGATAGTCGTCCGCCTCGAAGGTGCCCACGACGCGCGGAGCCGCCGGATCGGAGGCATCGACGATCGCGACCTTCGCGTTCTCCGTCGCCGTTACCGCCACCACGGGTCGGTCGGGAGCGAACTCGACCACTCCGACGACGCCCGTGACGACGCCTTCGGCTGTCCCGGCGAACTGCGGCGCTGCAGGGTCCGCCAGATCCCACAGGTGCACGGATCCGCCGGATGTTCCTGCTGCAGCGAGTGATCCGGTCTTCGACAGTGCCGCGGCACCGCTGAACCGATCCTCGACGGGCGGGCTCAGGGACGGCAGTTCCGCCGCCGCACCGGGATCGGCGATATCCCACAGCGGCAGGACATTCGACCGTCCCTGACCGAAGAGGACGAGGGTGCCGTCCGCATCGACGGAAGTGACGTAGACGGCCTCGTCCGCGGGCAGGACCGGGCCGGGCACCGGCCACCATCCCACCGAGCCGTCCAGTGCCGCGGTGAGCACTGCACGACCCCCGTCGGTGAAGGCGACCGAGGTCACGGGATTCGAACCGGGCAGTGTCGTGATCGATTCCGCGACGTCGGGAGTCGTTCCGTCCGCCCAGATGCGGACCGTGTTGTCGGAGCTGCCCGCCACCAGACGACGACCGTCCGGAGCGAACGCGACGGTGTTGACATAGCTGGTGAACCCCTCGAGGGCCGCCAGGGGCACGGGCGCCGCGGGATCGACCATGTCCCAACGCAGTACGTGGCGCCCGGTGGTGCCGGCCGCGACCGTGCGGCCGTCGGGCGAGAACGCCACCGACAGAAGATTCTCGGTGCCGCCGTCCGGTAGCGTCTCGAACACCGGTCGCGTGCCGGCATCCTGTGCCTGCGCGTCCCACACCCGCAGTGACATCTGCTTGCCGGCCACGACGAGCCACCGATTGTCAGGCGAGAAGGCCGGGTACACAGCACCTTCGACCGGATGATCGAGCGGGGGCAGTTCTCTCACCTCGTCGGCATTCGTACCCCATCGCAGCACCGTGCCGGATCCCGTTCCTGCCACGAGTTGCCGTCCGTCCGGCGAGAATTCGAGGGAATATGCCGTGTGGTCGGAGTTCGCGAGCACCGCCCGCTGTCGCGGGGAGGTGCGGTCACGGATGTCCCAGAGCCAGATTCCGCCCTGACCCCCGACCGCAATGGAGTCGCCGTCCGGCGACACCGCGAGCGCATAGAGTTCGGCGGCGCCGTCGCCCGCACCGAATTCCGCGGTCGGGGTGGTCGACGGTCCGGTCTCACCCACCGCCCACAACCGCACCGTGCCGTCGGATGCGGCACTGACCACAGTGCTCCCGTCGGGTGTGCTGCGTGCCTGGAGGGGGCCGGCCGGTCCCGTCAGACGCACGGGGGTACGCACACCGGTGGTGTCCAGCAGCGCCGAGCGCGCTTCCACGGTGTCGGCGACGCGGTAACCGGCCAGGGCGAACTGTGCTGCGAGAGCGGGTTCGGTGGCCGACAACTGCGTGGAGACGGTCGCGATCTGGCGCGACATCGCGTCGTCGCGTGCGCGCTGGGCGTCGGCGCGTTCGGTGCGCGCGCTGATTCCGGCTGTGGTGGCGACGACCACCAGTACGAGAGCGATCACCGCTGTCACGGTGAGAGCGCCGACGAGCCGCCGGAGCACCCTGGTCCGGCGACGTTCCGCCTCGACCTCGGCGTCCCGGTGCGCGACGCTCCGGGTGAGGAACTCTCGTTCGGTGTCGTTGAGCGCGTCGGCGTTGTCGTCGACGCGACTCCAGTCGTCGTGGAGGACGAGCCGGCCCCCGCCGAGCAGGGTGGTGTCGTCGCGGCCGCTGTCCTCCCACACCTGCGCGGCGCGGGTGAGTTCGCGATGGACCGCGAGGCCCGCCCGGTCGGCGTCGATCCATCCGCGCAGCCGGTCCCACGCGGTGAGGAGAACCTCGTGGCTCAGCTGGACGGAATCCTCGTCGACCGTCAGGAGCCGGGCGTCGGCGAAACGGTCGACGATCTCGTCCACGGCGTCGACGTCCCCGAACGTCAGTTCGCTGCGGGGGGTGCGTCGTCGCGTCTGGGTGTCGTCGTCGACGTTGACGAGACGCAGGAACACCCGGCGCGTGAGGCGCTGCTGTTCGGGGGTCAGTTCCGAGTACAACTCCTCGGCGGTCTGCTGGACAGCGCCGGAGATACCGCCGACCGCGGTGTAGTCGGCGACGGTGAGCATCCGGCGCTCGGCCCGCTGCCACAACCGCAGCAAGGCGTGGGACAGCAGGGGAAGTGTGCCGGGCTCGTCCTTCGTCCGCGACGCGCGGGGAGCGAGATCGGTCAGCAGCACCTTCACCAGCTCCGGCGGAACGGTCACCCCCGCCTTGGCCGCCGGTTGCACGATGACGGATTCGAGTTCGGGCGCCGACATGGGACCGACGACGACGGGCCCGGACTCCAGGATCGGTACGAGGTGCGGTTCCCGTGCAGCGAGCCCGTAGAAGTCGGCGCGGAGTCCGAGGACCACGACGATGTCGTCGGACGGTTGCGCGAGGTGTTCGAGGAAGTCGTGGCGGTCCTCTTCCTCGCCGGCGGTCCACAATTCCTCGAACTGGTCGACGACGAGAACGGTCGGGTGATCGACGTCGAGGGCGCCGGCGAGCTTGTCCGGTCCTGCCGACGTGGGGGTCAGGACGACGGGTTTCCAGTCGCGGAGATCGGTCTCGTCGGCACCGACGGCGGCTGCGACACCGGCTCGCAGCAGAGACGACTTGCCCGCGCCGGAGGGACCGACGACGAGGATCACCCTCGGTCCCTGCCCGGCGACCGCGGCGCGGATCCGGTGGAGAACGTCCCCGGTGATGTCGTTGCGACCGAAGAACCACTCGGCGTCCTCCGCCTCGAAGGAGGACAGACCGCGATAGGGGATCGGGCCGGTGTCCCGGCGCTTGGTCCGTGCCTGCCGGGCGCGACGCGCAGCCGCGATCCAGGTGTCCGCCTCGATCTCGTCGGCGACCCCGCACGCCGCGAGCACGGCGCGGAAGGCCGGCTCGCTGGCGCGGGTCGGCAGGTGCTGTCCGGAGAACCATCCGGCGACCGTGCCGTGCAATGCGCCGGACGCGTCGACGACTTCGCGGATCGACAGTCCTGCTCGGGTTCGCAGGGCGGTCAGGGCCCGGCCGAACTCGGCCCGGGAGGTGATGGAGGTCGGATCGGCCGCCTCCACGGTTGTTTCCGTCATCTACGGTTCCCTCGGGAAGAATCTGCGTTTCCGCAGGTCAGCGATGTATGACTGTACGGATTTCGTACGGGATCACGCGCGGGCGTAGGTCTTGGCACCGACGGCGACGAGGATTCGGGGTGGCGCATTCGCGCCGGCTCCCCAGACTCTTCGTCAGCCGAGAGGCGGTTCGCCGTGAACGCTCAGCACCGTTCGTCCTCGTTCCACGAGATGCGTGTCGGCGGCCTCGTGCGGCCTCTGCTCAGCGCCCGCGAGAAGGAAGTTCTGCTCACCTGGCTGGCAGCGGACTCGAAGACCGAAGCGGCGAGGCGGCTGTTCATCTCGGTGGGCACGCTCAACACACATCTGCAGCGGATCCGCCTCAAGTACGCGGCAGCCGGACGGGATGCCTCGACGAAGGCGAGTCTGCTGGCACGCGCGCTCCAGGACGGCCTGACGACGCTGGACGAATGGTGACACCGCACGAAGGTGACGCCGCGCGCACGGTGACGCGCCGGCGCGCGTGAGGTCAGGGATCGTCGGAAGTGCAGGGCACGGCGAACCTCCAAGGCGCGGTCGACAGGGTCCCCGACAGTCCCGTAGCAACGAAGTGACGAATCGGATATTAGCGACAAATCGCCCGGAGATGTGTGGTTCGTCCACTCACCCGCGGGTGTGGACTTCGTCCACCCGGATTCAGGCCGCGCGCAGGGAACTCAGCGCCGCGTGCTGCTCGACACCGACCCGCCCCGGCGCCACGGCGAGCGCCACCGCGGTCTGCCGCGAGTCGAGGCCCACGATGGTGCGCAGGATGAGGATCTCCTGCTGGAGTCGGGTCAGCGGGAAGGCCCGCGGGCTCGCGAACTCGGCATCGGCCGCGTCGGCGACCAGCGTGTAGGCCGACCGCAGGAAAGGCCGGTCGGCTCCGGACGGCGCGGTGAGCTCGGCGAGAATCGCACGGCAGGCGGCCAGGGCGAGACGATCGGCGTCGGCGAAGGTACCTCCGGCGGCTTTCGCACGGGCCCGGAAGTAGGCGATCACGAGCGGATGCAGGTCGCGCAGGAGTCGTGGGATCGCGGTGGCGTCGCCGGCCGCGACCGTCCACGCCAACTCACACGTCGTGAACTGTGATGCGGTGACATCAGTCCCCGCTCCGAATCCCCGTCCGCCGCTCGCCATTCTCCCCCCTCGTGCTCGTTCCCGAGCCTAGGGGGCCGACGAAGTCTCCGACATCCATCGTTCGGATGATTCTTCTCTCGTGACCCGATGGTGAGCAGGTCGCAACCTGGCGGGCAGCCATCGCGGCGGACGGTCGGGAGCCTGGTCGAGCACACCACCGACGGGATCGTCGACGAAGCCGTACCGCACGGGATCCCGCACCGGACGCCGGATCTGCCACAGCACGACCGCGCACAGTGCCACGACGGCGACATCGCGCAGGAAGACCGTGGCGGTGAACCACTGCTCCGGCAGCCCCTTCCGATCGGGACCGAGGTAGTAGTACATGCGCGGAACCCACACCAGCGCATCGATCGTCATCCAGGCGACCAGCGCGCGCCGGTGGGGCACGGCCAGCACGGCGAGCGGCACGAGCCACAGCGAATACTGCGGACTCCACACCTTGTTCGTGAGCAGGAAGGCCGCGACGAGGAGGAAACACAGCTGCGCGAGGCGGGGGCGGCGCGGCGCGGTGAGCCCGATCCACCCGATCGCGGCGCAGGCCGCGGCGAACAACACGAGCGAGACCCCGTTGAAGGTCGAGGCCGACCAGGCCGGCCAGCCCACGAACGAGTGCAGCACGTTGTAGATCGAATCCGGATCCGCTCCGCGATCGGAGTTGAGCCGGAAGAACTCCGCCCATCCGCGCGGGTACAGCACCATGATCGGCAGATTCACGACCAGCCATGCCGCGGCGGCCGCTCCCGCGGTGCGGGCGAACGACCGCAGGTGGCCGGT
Source organism: Rhodococcus sp. 5G237 (assembly GCF_053764735.1). NCBI lineage: Bacteria > Bacillati > Actinomycetota > Actinomycetes > Mycobacteriales > Nocardiaceae > Rhodococcus > Rhodococcus sp. 5G237. Next base: position 339,037 of record NZ_JBSNCD010000001.1, read on the forward strand.
CCGCAGGCACAGCACCAGCAGCGGACCGAGCAACAGCAAGGGATACAACTTCGTCGCGGCACCGAGGCCGAGCAGGACACCGGCGAGAACCGGTCGACGACGTGCCCACGCCAGCAGGCCACCGGCGGCGAAGGCCGTGGCCAGGGCATCGAAGTTCGTGAAGGCGTGCACCACGACCAGCGGTGACGCCGCGACGAGTGCAGCGTCCCAGATCCTGCGACCCGCCGACATCGCGGTGGCCCACACCGTGACGAGCCAGGCGAGCGCGAGACCGAGTGCGACGACGGCGAAATAGATCGCGACCTGCAGCGCATCAGGGAGCCACGGTGTGGCGTCCCACGCCTTCGCGATGCGCATCGAGCCGTACTGGTAGAGCCCCGCGAGCACCGGATACTCCATGTACCGGGTCTGCATCTGCCCGTCGGGGCCGGGTTCCTCCCACGACGTCCGGTACGGGAAGGCGCCCTCGGCGAGCCGTTCGGCACCGTAGAGCGGAACGATGTCGGAATAACACATCGCCACGTACTGCCGGTTGCCGCTCCAGTCCAGGCCGAGCGCGCCATCGGGACCGACGGGTCCCTGCTGGACACAGGCCGCCTTCGTGAACCAGCCGAAGGCGAGGAAGACGACCGCGAGCAGCAACATCGCCCGCAGGGGAGTGAAGAAGCGGGTGCGCCCGAGCACGGCGTGCCGGCCCACCGGACCGCCGATGACGGCGGTCAGGCGCGACACCGTCGGGTCGGTACGCCCGGGGGTGTCGCGCCAGTCCAGGGAACGACGATCCTCGGCCGGTGGTGCAGCGGACACCACCGGCCGGGCGTCGGATCCCCGGTCGTCGCTCACGCGGCGAGGCTACCCGGCCGGAGCGTATTCGAACGCGTCCTGGGGGCTACCGCCCTGAGCGCCCTGGAATCCGCCTCCCTGCGCGCCCGGGATCGCGGGGCTCTCGAGTCCCGGGATGCGGTTCTGCGGAGGCGATCCACCCTCGTCGGAGTCGTCGCCGGTACCACCGCCGCCGGTTCCGCCGCCGGTGTCCTCGCTCTCCTCCTGCTGACCGCCGGTGCCGGGACGGGAGGGCGCGTTCTGGGTGGTCGTCTGCGGGGCGACACCCGGAACGGGGATCGTGACGCCGGGGAAGATCTCCACGTTCTGCGTGGTGATCTCCGGAACCTCCGGAAGACTCGGTACGACACGCGAGGTGGTGGTCTGCTCACGGGTGGCCGGAGCCGTCGTCGACGCGGTCCACGCCGGCACGCCGGAGACACCGGCGATCGGTTCCGGCTTCGGGAACGACTCGACCTCGGTGCCCTCGAGAGCGCCGTCCATCGTGTCCTTCCAGATGTCCGACGGGATACCCGAGCCGTAGATCATGCCGCCCCAGCTGTTCTCGAGGGGCAGGCCCTCCTCGGTGCCGACCCACACAGCGGTCGACAGCGACGGGGTGTAACCGACCATCCACGCGTCCTTGTTGGAGCCGGTGTCGCCGAGCTGAGCGGTACCGGTCTTCGACGCGGACGGACGGCCACCGGCCAGGGCGTGGCCGTTCGAGTACGCGGCGATCGGGGTCATCGCGGAAGTGGTGTTGTCGGCCACCGCCGCGTCGACGACCTGCTCACCGGCAGGGGTGCCACGGTCGAGGAGCACCTCGCCGTCGGACGTCACGACCTTCTGCACGAAATACGGCTCGTGATAACGGCCGGACGCCGCGAGCGTGGCGTACGCCGACGCCATGTCGAGCACGCGCGACTGGTACTGGCCCAGCACGATGCCGTAGTTGGGGCCGATGCCGCCCGGCTCGGTGAGCGTCTCACCGATGCCCGGCAGTTCCTTCGCGACACCCAGCTTGTGCGCCATGTCGGCGATGGCCTGCGGGCCGTTGTCCATCTCGAGCATCATCCGGTAGAAGCTCGTGTTCAGCGACCGCTTGAGCGCTTCTGCGATGGTGCACTGCCCGCACGACTCACCCTCGACGTTGCCGATCTTGATGCCGTTGACCGTCAGCGGACCGCTGTCGTAGGTCTGCGACAACGGCACGCCCTGGTCGAGGTTGGCGGCCAGGCCGAACACCTTGAACGACGAACCCGTCTGCAGACCGGACTGGGCGAAGTCGTAACCGACACCGCTCTCACCGCCGTAGTAGGCGCGGATCGCCCCGGACCGGGGATCGACCGACACCACCGCGGTACGCAACTCCTCGGGTTCGCCCTCGAGATTGCTCTGCGCCGCCTCGACCGCCGACTGCTGGGCCTGGGGGTCGATCGTCGTGGTGATCTGGAGACCGGCCGTGTTGAGAAGGTTCTCGTCGATGCCCTCGCGGGACAGCTCGGCGAGCACCTGGTTCTTGATCAGACCTTCGGGGCCGGACGACTGGTCGCCGTTGTCGAGCTCAGCAATCGGCACGTAGGCCGGGTACTTCATACCCGACCGTTCGGCGGCATCGAGCGTGCCCGCGGAGACCATGCCGTCGAGCACGTAATTCCAGCGCGCCTCCGCACCCTCGGGGTTCTGCTCCGGATCGAGCAGCGACGGCAACTGGATCGACGACGCGAGCACGGCGCCCTCCTCGACGGTGAGCTCACCGACGGGCTTGCCGAAATACGCGTTCGACGCCGCGGCAATGCCGTAGGCACCGCGACCGAAGTAGATGGTGTTGAGGTAGGCCGCGAGGATGTCGTCCTTGGCCCACTGGTTCGCCATCTTCGTCGACAGCACCAGCTCCTTGAGCTTTCGCGTCAACGTCCGCTCGGAACCGACGACGGCGACCTTCACGTACTGCTGGGTGATGGTCGAACCACCACCGGCGCTGTCGCGGCCGAGCACGTTGTCGCGGGCAGCACGCGCGAAGCCGGTGACCGAGAAGCCGGGATTGCTGTAGAAGTCGCGGTCCTCGGCGGCGAGCACGGCATTGCGGACGTGCACGGGGATCGCGTCGAGTTCGACCTCGGTGCGGTTGCCCTCCGGCGGGATCACCTTCGTGATGACACCCTGGCCGTCGGAGTTGAAAATGGTCGCGGCCTGGTTCGTCTGCAGCTCACCGGGGCGCGGCACGTCCTGGACGATGTACGCCAGCATGAACATGAGGATCGGGACGAGGATGCCGGCGGCGACCACGCCGTAACCGATCCGGCGGATCGTGCGCCAGCGGTTGTTCTTGCCGTCGCCCTTTCCACCCCCGGTGCCGCCACCCGAACCGCCACCGGGCGGAACGGTGGGAGGTCCGCCTGCGGGCGGGCCGCCGGCGACGCGTGTCGTGGGTGCATCGTTCGCAGCACTCGCAGTCCCTGCAGCACTCGCACCTACTGCAGCACCCGCTGCAGCGCTCGCACCCATCGCAGCGGAGACCCGCTGCGTCGGCGCGTCCGCTCCGGGACGCTGCGCACCTGACGCGTCCGCTCCGGGACGCTGCGCACCTGACGCGTCCGCTCCGGGACGCATGGCGACGGTCGGATCGGCCTGCGGCGTGCGCTGGACGGGAGGCACCGCGCCGGGCGGCAACGTGCCAGGACGCGGCGGCATCGGCTGGTTGGGGTTGCGCGGCTGGTTCGCGCCCGGGGCGGGCACCGGTCCGCGCGGCGGGTACGGCTGTCCCGGCCGGCCCTGCTGGGGGGCCGGTCCCTGCCCCTGACCGGGAGCCGGGGGACGTTGCCCCTGGACGGGACCCTGAGGGCGCTGCCCCTGACCGGGGGCTCGAGGACGTTGCCCCTGCCCGGGGGCTTGAGGACGCTGCCCCTGACCGGGAGCCTGGGGCGGGTACGGCGGCCGGCCGCCGGGGCGCGGCGGTTGCTGACCTGCGGGACCACCGGGCTGTCCGCCCGGTCGGCCCGGCTGTCCCTGAACACCCGGCTGACCCTGTGCTCCCGGCTGACCCTGCGGGCGCGGTGGCGGCGGCAACGGACGACCCTGCACCGGTCCCTGGACAGGGCGCTGCTGTCCCGGACCGGGCTGTCCCTGACCGGCACCGGCAGGAGGACCGGGACGTTGCTGCCCGGGCTGCGGTCCTGCGGGACCGCTGCGCTGGGGCGGGACGGCCTTGTTGTCCTCGGGTTCGTTGTCGGGGGAACTCACGTACTCATCTCCAACTGTTCTCGCGACGCATCACGCCGCGGCCTCGACACTGCTCCACGAAGAGCCGATCGGCGATGCCGGCGGACGGCAGCCGATCGACGATGTGCGCAGCGGACGACGCGACGATCAGGTCGTGCGGGTCGGACCCAGGAGCGAACTCCACGAGAAAGCGTACGGGCACGTTGCCGGTACCCCTTCACTCGCTGGCGGTACGACGGCTCGATCCCGTCGACCGGCGACGCGGGCTCTTGGGGGCGGGTTGCGATCCCAGGACGTACGACTGCACCAGGTGATTCCAGCTGCAGGTACGGCACACCTCGACCACGTGAACCGAGAATTCCTCCTGGCTGGCGGCCAGACGCACCAACTCTTCGGGGGTGCGCGCCGACCCGGACACCGGACCGAGTTTGTCGCCGAAGACCCACGAGACGAGGGTCAACTGCTCCTTACGGCAGATGGGGCACATCACATCGCTGCCCCGTCCGTGAAATTTCGCCGCCCGCAGCAGATAGGGGCTCGCGTCGCAGACCTCGCTGACTCCGCGTCGCCCCGAGTAGACCTCGGCGAGCAGCGAGCGTCGCTGCAACGCGTAGTCCACCACCTGCCGCTGAATTCGCACGGCTTCCAGAGTACGTGCGGGCGATGCAGCGATGGGCGAGGAGTGGCCCACCGGACACGAAGACGGGCGGTCGAGGCGGCACCGACGCATTTCCGATCGGGTCCGGAGAAGAGTGCCCGCCCGCAACCGGACGTGACACGAACCGTGTGGGGCGTATCGTCGTATATATCGGCGCGATATAGTTCCGTGTCGTATCAATCGGTTGGTTCGAACGGAAACAGGAGGTGACCCGTGCTGGAACTGGCGATACTCGGGCTCCTCCTCGAATCGCCCATGCACGGCTACGAGCTGCGCAAGCGTCTGACCGGGCTTCTCGGAGCCTTCCGCGCCTTCTCCTACGGGTCGCTCTATCCGACTCTGCGGAGAATGCAGGCGGACGGCCTCATCGAAGAGGATCCGGGAATTCCCGGTCCCGTGAAACGACGTGCCCGCCGCGTCTACCAGCTCACCCCGAAGGGTCGAGAACGCTTCACCGAGCTGGTCGCCGACACGGGACCGCAGAACTACACCGATGACGGATTCGGCGTGCACCTCGCCTTCTTCGGTCGCACTCCCGCCGAAGCGCGGATGCGAATTCTCGAAGGCAGGCGCCGCCAGGTCGAGGAGCGCAGAGAAGCGCTCCGCGATGCGATCGGACGGGCCAGCGGCACACTCGATCGTTACACCCGTCAGCTCCATCAGCTCGGCCTCGAGTCCAGCGAGCGCGAAGTGCGCTGGCTCAACGAACTCATCGCCGCCGAGCAGTCGTCAGCAGCACGCAACAAAGAAGGAGAACCCGACCATGGGTGAGAACAGCACCGCGGTGCGCGTGGCCATTGTGGGCGTGGGGAACTGTGCCTCTTCCCTGGTCCAGGGCGTCGAGTACTACAAGGATGCGGACGCCGAGACCACCGTCCCCGGCCTGATGCACGTCGAATTCGGTCCCTACCACGTGCGCGATGTCCAGTTCGTCGCCGCGTTCGACGTGGATGCCAAGAAGGTCGGCTTCGACCTGTCCGAGGCGATCCTCGCGAGCGAGAACAACACCATCAAGATCGCCGACGTGCCGCCGCTCGGTGTGCCCGTCCAGCGCGGTCACACGCTCGACGGCATCGGCAAGTACTACTCCGAGACCATCGAGCTGTCCGACGCCGAGCCCGTCGACGTGGTTCAGGCGCTCAAGGATGCCCAGGTCGACGTTCTCGTCTCCTACCTCCCCGTGGGTTCCGAAGAGGCCGACAAGTTCTACGCGCAGTGCGCCATCGACGCGGGCGTCGCCTTCGTCAACGCTCTCCCCGTGTTCATCGCCTCCGACCCCGAGTGGGCGCAGAAGTTCACCGACGCCGGTGTCCCGATCGTCGGCGACGACATCAAGTCGCAGGTCGGCGCCACCATCACCCACCGCGTGATGGCGAAGCTGTTCGAGGACCGCGGTGTCGTGCTCGACCGCACGTACCAGCTCAACGTCGGCGGCAACATGGACTTCAAGAACATGCTCGAGCGCGAGCGTCTGGAGTCGAAGAAGGTCTCCAAGACCCAGGCCGTCACGTCGAACCTCAACGGTCCCCTCGCCGGCAAGGTCCACGACCGCGACGTGCACATCGGTCCCTCCGACTACGTGCAGTGGCTCGACGACCGCAAGTGGGCGTACGTCCGCCTCGAGGGTCGCGCTTTCGGTGACGCCCCGCTGAACCTCGAGTACAAGCTTGAGGTCTGGGACTCCCCGAACTCGGCCGGCATCATCATCGACGCCATCCGCGCGGCGAAGATCGCCAAGGACCGCGGCATCGGCGGCCCGATCCTCCCGGCTTCGGCATACCTGATGAAGTCCCCGCCGGTCCAGATGGCCGACGATTCCGCCCGCGCCCAGCTCGAGGCGTTCATCATCGGAGCCGACGCGTAAGTAGTCGTTCTCCGGCAGGATTTCCGGCGAAGGCCGCATCCCTCACGTGGGATGCGGCCTTCGCCGTTGCTGCTGTGTGACGTCCGGACCGGCCTATGCCATCTTCCGGATCACCGACAGCGGCAGTACCTTCATCGCGTAGCCGAGCGGAATCCACGGCCAGCCCGGCACGTACGCCTTGGCGGGTTCCTTCTCGATCGCAGCCGCCAGTGCGCGACAACCTGTTTCGGTGTCGACGATGAACGGGACCTTCTTCACCTTCTCGTTGATCTCCGACCGGATGTATCCCGGGAAGATCGTGCTCACCGAGATGTCGGTGTCGGCGAGATCGGCCCGCATCCCCTCACCGAGCGAGGCGACGGCGGCCTTCGACGCACCGTAGGTCGTCATATTGCGCGGCATGCCCCGCAACGCGCTCATGGACGAGATGAGGACGACGTGCCCGCGCCCGCGAGGCCGCATGAGCTCGAGCGCCGCTTCGCTCTGAGCCAGTGCACCGAGAAAATTGGTGTTCGCGGTCTGCGCGTTCGCACGGAAGTAGCCGGTACCGAGGGGTTGCCCCTTGCCGAGGCCGGCGTTGACGATCACCCGGTCGAGACCACCGAGCTCCTCGTCGAACTCGCGGAAGACGGTGAACACGTCGTCGTGCCGGTTCACGTCGAGGGCGCGCACGCTCACGGTGATGCCCGGGTGCGCGGCGAGCAGTTCGTCCCGCAGCTCCTCGAGCCGTTCGACGCGCCGGGCGGCGAGCGCGAGATTCCTTCCCCGCGCGGCGAATTCACGCGCCATACCGGCACCGAGGCCGGAACTCGCACCGGTGATGAGGATGTTCCGTCGCTGCGGGCGGCTCATCGGTTCTCCTTCTCGTATCGATCGATCAGTGCACTGCAACGGGATTCGAGGTAGCCGACCACGATCCAGAAGTCCTTGAAGGCCGGATTGGTGGTGTGGCCGTGGTGGTAGCGGTAGTAGATCTGCTGGGCGATCACGGCGAGGCGGAACAGTCCGAACACCTCGTAGAATCCCCAGCCGTCCACGGGCAGTCCGGTTCGCTCGGAATAGTATTCGACGATCTCCTGCCGGGTGAGCATGCCGGGCAGATCGGACGGCTGCCGCTTGGTCAGCAGCAGCATGTCGTCGTCGTCCGCCTGGACCCAGTAGGCGAGCGACGAGCCGAGGTCCATCAGGGGGTCGCCGATGGTGGCCAGCTCCCAGTCGAGTACCGCGACCGGCTTCAGCGGATCGTTCTCGTCGAGGACGATGTTGTCGAGCCGGAAGTCGCCGTGGATCACGGTCTGCGCGACGTCCTGCGGCTGCCGCCCCGCCAGCCACTCGGTGACGCGGGCGAAGTCGGGGACGTTGTCGGTGCGGGCCTTGGCGTAGCGCGACGTCCAGCCCGCGACCTGCCGTGCGACGTAACCGGATCCGCGCCCCAGTTCGGACAGTCCCGCGGACTCCGGATCGATGCCGTGCAGTTCGACGAGCAGGTCGACGATGCGCAGGCACAGGGTGCGGGTGTCCGCTTCGGAGAGGTCGAGTTGCGTGGGCGGATTCGTGCGCAGGATGGTGCCGGGAACGCGGTTCATGACGTAGAAGTCGCTGCCGAGCACGCTGTGATCGGTGCACAGGCCGATCATGGTGGGCACGTAGGGGTAGACCGGTGCGAGCATCGACTGGATGCGGTACTCACGTGCCATGTCGTGACCGGACGACGGCTTCGCCCCGGCCGGCGGACGGCGCAGCACGAGATCGCGATCCGGATAGCGCAGCAGGTAGGTGAGATTGGATGCGCCGCCGGAGAACTGGCGTACCTCCGGCACTCCGGTGATGCCGGCGTTCTCGGCGAGCCAGGCCGCGACCGCGTCGACGTCGAAGGCATCCTCCTCGCGAACGGTACGGGCGTTGTCGGGAAGTGTGGTCATCGTCGAAATCTCCCTCTCACGCGTACTTGCCGAGTTCGAACCGGGCGACGAGCCCCTGGTGCACCTCGTCGGGTCCGTCGGCGAGACGCAGTGCTCGCGCGGCCGTCCACGCACCGGCGAGGGGGAAGTCGTCGGAAAGCCCGCCACCACCGTGGATCTGGATGGCGAAGTCGACGATCTGCTGGGTGACGCGCGGTGCGACGACCTTGATCTCCGAGACCGCCGAGCGCGCTCCGGCGAGTCCCTGCGTGTCGAGCAGCCAGGCCGCGTGCAGGACGAGCAGCCGCAGTTGGTTGATCGCGATGCGGGCGTCGGCGATGCGTTCGCGGTTGCCGCCGAGGTTGATGATCGGCTTGCCGAAGGCGGTGCGTTCGAGACCGCGGCGACACGCGAGTTCGAGGGTGTGCTCGGCCAGCCCGACGAGGCGCATGCAGTGGTGGATGCGGCCGGGACCGAGCCGGCCCTGGGCGATCTCGAATCCTCGTCCGGGACCGGCGATGACGGCGTCGAGCGGCAGTCGCACGTCGGTGAACGACACCTCGCCGTGGCCACTGGGCTCGTCGAAGAAGCCCATCGTCGGGAGCATGCGCTCGACCTTCACACCGGGGGTGTCGAAGGGCACGAGGACCATCGAATGTCGCTGGTACTTGTGGGCTTCCGGGTCGGTCAGGCCCATGAAGATGAGCACCTTGCAGTCGGGATGGCCGACGCCGGTGCTCCACCACTTGCGGCCGTTGAGCACGATCTCGTCGCCCTCGACCACGGCGGTCGCGGCCATGTTCGTCGCGTCCGACGACGCGACCTCGGGTTCGGTCATGCAGAAGGCCGAACGGATCTCGCCGTCGAGGAGCGGGCGCAGCCACTGTTCCTTCTGCGTCTCGCTGCCGTAGTGGTAGAGGACCTCCATGTTGCCGGTGTCCGGGGCGTCGCAGTTGAACACCGCGGAGGCGAACTGCGAGCGGCCCATCTCCTCGGCGAGCGGGGCGTATTCGACGTTCGACAGTCCGGCACCGAGTTCGGCGTCGGGCAGGAAGAGGTTCCACAGCCCCTCGGCACGGGCCTTACGCTGCAGCTCGCGGAATTCGGGGGAGACGGCCCACCTCTCGGCGGCGTCGATGTCGCGTCGTCCCTCGCCCGCGGTGCGTCGCTCGGCCCGCAGTCGCTGTTCGACGGGCGTGACCTCGGCGGCGATGAACGCTCGGAGGCGTTCGAGATAGTCGCGACTGCGCTCGGACTGTGCGAAATCCATCGGGTGCCTTCCGTCGAGTTCGACCGGGAATCTGCCCGGTCGGGCGGTCGTAACTGAGCGATGCTCAGTTAGGCTATCGGTGTGAGCACCCCGCGACAAGAGGCGTCCAAGGGACGGCGTCGTCTGCCGCCCGAGGAACGTCGACGGCAACTCGTGGCGATCGGGCTGCAGGAGCTGTCGACGCGCCCGATCCACGCCCTGTCGATCGACCGCGTCGCCGAGATCGCCGGCATCTCCCGCGGCCTGCTGTTCCGCTACTTCCCCACGAAGCAGGACTTCTACGTCGCCGTCGTCGGCGCCGCGTCACGCCGGTTGCTGCGCGCGGCGGATCCCGATCCGGACGAGCAGGATCCCCTCCGGGCGGTGCTGCACCCGTTCGTGTCGTTCATCGATCGTCACGGCGACAACTATCAGGCGTTCTTCCACAGCGGCGTCGGTTCGGATCCCCAGATCCGCGACATCCACGACTCGATGCGCGACACCATGGTCGAGCGGGTCGTCGCGGCGCTGGGCTGCGACGACACCCCCGTCACCCGCATGCGGCTGCGGGCGTGGTGGGCGTTCGTGGAGTCGCTGGCGATCGACCGGTTCCGCGAAGGCACACCGAGCGTCGACGAGGTCGTCGATTATTCGGCCGCGCTGCTGCCGACGGTGCTGGCCGGGCCGTAGACCCGAACCGCCTCGACAACGAAGGGGAGGTCGTGTGCGTCCCCGGGCGGGAAAACGCACACAACCTCCCCCTCGATGGGTGGAGTACGGATCTACAAGCCGGGGATCTGGATCGTCACGCCGGGGAACACCTCGATCTGAGAGGGCACCGGGACGGGCAGATCGACCGGCGGCGCGGGAATCGTGATCGGCGGCAGGTTCGACAGGTCGGGCAGCTGGAAGGTCGGCGCCGGGGGAGCGGTGGTGGTCTCGATACCGGCGTCCTTCGGGACACCCGCCTGACCACCGATCGGCGCCGGCCACGGGAAGCTCTCGACGGGCGTGCCTTCGAGCGCGCCGTCCATCGTTCCCTTCCAGATGTCCGACGGCAGTCCGGAACCGTAGATCGACCCGCCCCAGCTGTTGGTGATCGCCCCGGCATCGGGGGTGCCCATCCACACGGCCGTCGACAGCGACGGCGTGTACCCGACCATCCAGGCGTCCTTGTTCAACCCGGTGTCGCCGAGCTGCGTGGTGCCGGTCTTCGATGCCGACGGCCGCCCACCGGCGAGCGCGTGCCCGCGGGAGTAGGCGGCGATCGGCATCATGGCCTGGGTCGCGTTGTCGGCGACCGCGGCGTCGAAGCGCTGCTCGCCGGGTGACGGCGGACGATCGAGGAGCACGACACCGTCGGCCGTGACGACCTTCTGCACGAAGTACGGCTCGTGGAAGACACCGGACGCGGCGATCGTCGCGTAGGCGGAGGCCATGTCGATGACTCGTGCCTGGTACTGGCCGAGGACGATCCCGCCTTCCGGCGGACCACCGTTCTCGCTCAACGTCTGCCCCTCGACCCCGGGGATCGTCAGCGGGATCCCCGCTGCGTGCGCGGCGTCGGCGATCTTCTGCGGGCCGTTCGACATGGACATCATGAGCCGGTAGAAGCTCGTGTTCAGCGACCGCTTGAGCGCCTCAGCGATCGTGCAGCGTCCGCACGACTCGCCCTCGACGTTGCCGATGCGGATGTTGCCCACCGTGAGCGGGGAGCTGTCGAAGCGCGCGTTGAGGCCGATCCCGTCGTCGAGCGCGGCGAGCAGGCCGAACACCTTGAACGCCGAACCGGTCTGGACGGGGGCCTGCGCGAAGTCGAAACCGGCGCCGTCCTCACCGCCGTAGTAGGCGCGCACGGCACCGGAGCGGGGGTCGACCGAGACCACCGCGGTGCGCAGTTCTCCGGGTTCGCCGGACAGCGTGGACCGGGCCGCGTCGATCGCCGCCTGCTGGGCCTTCAGGTCGATGGTGGTGGTGATGCGCAGACCTTCGGTGTTGAGGGCCTGTTCGCTGATCCCCGCCGCGGACAGCTCGCGCAACACCTGGGTACGGATGTGGCCTTCCGGTCCGGTCGCCTCGGTGGCCAGCACGAGGGTGTCCGACGGCACCGTCGGAGGGAACACCTGGTCCGACCGCTCGGACGGGTCGAGGACCTTCATCTCGACCATGCCGTCGAGCACGTAGTTCCAGCGTTCCTCGATGGCGGGCAGGTTGTACTCGGGGTCGAGCGACGACGGCGTCCGGATCACCCCGGCCAGGACGGCGCCCTCGGAGACCGACAGCTCCTCGACGGGCTTGCCGAAGTAGGCCTGGGACGCCGCGCCGATGCCGTAGGCGCCGCGACCGAAGTAGATGGTGTTGAGATACGCCTCGAGGATCTCGTCCTTCGACCACTGCCGCGCCATCTTGGTGGAGATGACGAGCTCGCGCATCTTGCGTTCGAGCGTGCGATCGGAACCGACGAGCACGTTCTTGACGTACTGCTGGGTGATCGTGGAACCACCGCCGGCGGTGTCCTTGCCCATGACGTTGTCGCGGGCCGCGCGCGCGAAACCGGTGATCGAGAAACCCGGGTTGCTGTAGAAGTTGCGGTCCTCCGCCGACAGCACGGCGTTGCGGACGTGCTCGGGGATCTGCGCGATCCCGACCTCGACACGGTTGCCCTCCGGCGGGACCACCCGGGTGATCTCGGTGGCGTCGTCGGACGCGTAGACGCGCGCGAGCTGGTTCGTCTTCATGTCCGCCGGGGTCGGCACGTCCGCCGAGTAGTAGGCGGTGGCGAAGATCCCGAGCGGGACGAGCACGGCGAGAACGAACGCGACGAGTACGGCGTAGCGAACGATGCGTCCCCTGCGCTTCTTCGCTGCGGCCGCGGCGGCGCGCGAGGATGTCGACCTTTTGGGGCTCGTCACTCGTTCCACTTTCTCGGTACCGGAAATCCGGACGGGAGGGTCTCCCGCCCACCGTATGGTACGGAAACGACCACGGGACGCGTCCGGAACACCGGTACGGTGCTCCTTCTCACGTCACGGGAGGATCAGCCGGATCGGCGCCACGCGCGGAACGCGAACCCCCACATCACGACGAATGCGAGCAGCACGAGGGACGGCACGATGCCGGGTTGCGGCGACGTCAGCTCGGCGACCGCGGAGATCACCGCCATCACCGTGAACACCGTGAGCAGGCCGAGCAGCATCTCGAGTCGGTTCCGGCGCGGAACCTTCCTCACGACTTGACGCCGCCCGCGGTCAGACCCGAGATGATGCGGCGCTGGAAGATCAGCACCATCACCACGAGCGGCACCATGACGAGCGTGCCGCCGGCCATGATCGACGCGTACGGGGTGACGTACGGGTCGGTGCCGGTGAACCGTGCCATCGCGACCGTCACCGGGGCCGTGCTCTCGCTCGACAGCTGCGACATCAGCAGGTACTCGTTGACGGTCGCGATGAAGGCGAGGATCGCCGTGGTGAACAGCGCAGGTGCCGCGAGGGGCAGCATGACCAGGCGGAACGCCTGCCCGCGCGTCGCGCCGTCCATGCGGGCGGCCTCCTCGAGTTCCCACGGCAGTTCGGAGAAGAACGAGGTGAGCGTGTAGACCGTCAGCGGCAGCACGAACGAGATGTTCGGGATGATCAGCGCCTGGTACTTGCCGATCCAGCCGATGTCGGTGAACAGCTGGAACAGCGGCGTCACGAGCGCGACGACCGGGAACATCGACGCGCCGAGGATGATGCCGGTGACGAAGTACTTGCCGCGGAACTCGAAGCGCGACAGCGCGTAGGCGGTGAACACGCCGAGCAGCAGCGCGACCGCCGTGGTGGCGCCGGCGATGATGACGCTGTTGAGCAGCGCCCGCGAGAAGTTGACCTTGGCGTCGGGGTCGAGCGCGTCGGCGAAGTTCTGCAGTGTCGGGTTCGACGGCCACAGGGTCGTGCTGAACGTCTCCGACGGGTCGCGCAGGGCCGTGACGATCATCCAGTAGCAGGGGGCCAGGCCCCACACGACGATCAGCGCGACACCCAGATAGGTGCCGACGGTGCTCATCCTGCGCTTGAACGGCACCTTGCGGGTCTGCACCGGCGTGGGCTCCGGCTCCGGCCGGCTCCGGGGAATCTCGGTGGTGACGGTCATACGACCTCCCCCTTACGCTGTTTCTCCTGCGTACTCACCGCGTTGGCGCCGAGGAACCGCACCAGCACGAAGGCGACGGCGAAGATGAGCAGGAAGGTGATCGTCGACAGGGCGGACGCGGAGTTCGAACCCTGCCGCATCTGGTCGACGACGAGCACCGAGATCGTGGACGTCGCGGGATTGGACCCCATCATGATCGCGGGCAGGTCGTACATGCGCAGCGCGTCCATGGTGCGGAACAGGATCGCCACCATGAGAGCGGGCTTCACCAGCGGCAGCGTGATCATCTTGAACCGCTGCCAGGCGTTCGCGCCGTCGACCTTCGCGGCCTCGTAGACGTCCTGCGGGATCATCTGCAGGCCGGCGAGGATGAGCAGCGCCATGAACGGCGCCGTCTTCCACACGTCGGCGACGATGATCGCGAAGCGCGCGGGCCACGGGTCGGCGGTCCACAGATAGTCGGTGCCGAGCAGTTTGTTGGCGGCACCGTCGTTGGCGAAGATGAAGAACCACAGCTTGGCGGTGACGGCGGTGGGGATCGCCCACGGCACGAGCACGGAGGCGCGCAGCAGGCCGCGACCCCGGAACGACTTGGCCATCACGACCGCCATCGCGAAACCGATCACCGTCTCGAGCGAGACCGTGACGACGGTGAAGAAGAAGGTGTTGAAGATCGACTGCCAGAACTGGGAGCCGAGGGTGCCAGGAGGGCACGGGATCGAACCGGTGGCGGTGTTGCAGGTCTGGGTGATCCAGCGCGTGTAGTTCTCGATCCCCACGAAACCGCCGGTGACGAACCGGCCCGTCTCGGGGTCGAGTCGCTTCGAGTCACCGTGCAGCGACATCCACACCGCTCGTCCGAGCGGGTACAGGATGATCACGGCCAGGACGAGCATCGACGGGGCGACGAACATCCATACCGGGACCTTGCGCCGCGTCTTCACCGCCGTGACGGGAGGTGCGGGCACGCGGTGACGTCCGCCGACACGTCCGCGGTCGGGACCGGGCACGGTCCCGACCGCGGGGGCGTGTGGCGGATCCGCGGGATTGTCGACCTGCGGGTCAGCCATGTACTGCTCCTAGAGCATCAGTTGCCGGCGGTCTCGATGCCGGCCTGGGTGTCGTCCAGCGCCTGCTGGACGGTCTTCTCGCCACGGATCGCAGCGTAGGCGTTGTCGGCGATCGCCTTGGACACGGCCGAGTAGTAGGGCGACGCCGGACGCGGCTCGGCTGCCTCGAGGGCCTCCTTCAGCGTCGAGAAGTAGGGGTACTGCTCGAGGATCGAGGCGTCGTCGTAGACCTCGGCGAGAACCGGGGCGCCGCCCGCTTCCGCGTAGTACATCTGTGCCTGGCGGGTCTGCATGAACTCGAGGAAGTCGCGCGCGGTGGCGGGAGCATCCGAGAACGCGCTGATGCCGACGTTGTAGCCGCCGAGCGTCGAGACGCCGGGGCCGTCGACGCCGGGCAGGACGGCGATGCCGTAGTTGCCGGCGACCGATGAGCTCTCACCGTCGGTGTAGAAGCCGGGCCACGTGCGCAGGAACAGTGCCTCGCCGTTGCCGAAAGCGGTCTGCGACTCGCCCTCGGTGTAGGTCTGCGCGGCGGCCGGGATGATGCCGTCCTCGAAGTTGTCGACGATGAACTGCAGGCCTTCGGCCGTCTTGTCGTCGACTGCCGGGGTCAGGCCGTCCTCGGCGACGAAGGAGCCACCGAAGGCGTTGACGATCTCGGTGACGTTGACCGTCAGGCCCTCGTAGTTCTTGAACTGACCGATGTAGCAGGCGATACCCGCCTCCTCGGCCTTCGGGCACTCGGCCTTCAGGTCGTCCCAGGTCGCGGGTGCCTCGTCGACGAGATCGGTGCGGTAGTAGAGGAACGCGCCGTTGGTGTTCTTCGGGGCGGCGTACAGGGTGCCGTTGTAGGTGCCCGACTCGACGGTCGCGGGCAGCAGGCCCTCGGTGTCGATCGCCAGGTCGTCCTCGAGGGGGAGCAGCCAGCCGTTCGCGGCGAACTCCGCCGTGTTGGTGACGTCCACGGCGATGAGGTCGTACTCGTCGCTGCGGGCCTGCATCCGCTGGGCGATGTCGTCGTACTGGTCGTTGGCCTCCTTGGCCAGCGGCTTGAACGTCACCTGCTCGTCGGGATGCTCGGCGTTCCAGTCGGCGATGATGCTCTCGAGCGCCGCGTTCAGGGGATCCTGCCCCTCGACGATCGTGATCGGGCCGCGGCCCTCACCGGAAGCAGCGGTACCCTCGCCGCCGGTCGAGGTGTCGTCGCCACCGTTGTCCGACGAGCAGCCCGCGAGAACGAGCGCGGTCGCGGCCGTAGCGGCGATCGCAGCCCTCCGCATCGCCTTCGTATTCAGAACCATCAACAACTCCCCATTTCGAGGTCGGAAAACACACGTCGGTGACCCAGGTGCACCGACACCGGCCACTACTGTGGCACGCAGCACCGGTAAAAGTCGGCATTCCGCCCATCCTGAATCGGTCGAGTGTCGACTCCGCAGACCGATCCCGGAGCGGTGATCAGCCGATCCGCTTCCCGTCGGACGTTCCGAAGACGTGCACGTGTTCGGGGTCGAAACGCAGGTACAGCCGGTCGCCCTTCTGCGGAGGGTTGCGCCAGTCGCTGCGGGCGACGATCTGCTGGACGATCCCGCCGACGTCGGCCCGGCCGTAGACGTAGGCCTCCGAGCCGAGCTCCTCGACCACATCGACATCCATGGCCAGACCCTCGTTCGAGATCTCGAGGTGTTCGGGCCGGATCCCGAGCACGACCTCCTTCTCGGTGACCTGACCGACCACGTCGCGCGGCACCGGTACGTGGGTGTCGCCGATCATCGCGCCGCGGTCGAAGACCGGGAGGCGGAACAGGTTCATCGCGGGCGAGCCCATGAAACCGGCGACGAAGACGTTCGCCGGCTTGTTGTAGAGCACGCGCGGCGACGCGCACTGCTGCAGGATGCCCTTCTCGAGCACCGCGACGCGGTCACCCATCGTCATGGCCTCGACCTGGTCGTGGGTGACGTAGACGGTGGTGGTGCCGAGGCGGCGCTGCAGCTGCGCGATCTGCGTGCGGGTCTGCACACGGAGCTTGGCGTCGAGGTTCGACAGCGGCTCGTCCATGAGGAAGACCTGCGGCTGGCGGACGATGGCGCGCCCCATCGCGACGCGCTGACGCTGACCGCCGGACAGCGCCTTGGGCTTGCGGTCGAGGAACTGCTCGAGGTCGAGCATCTTCGCGACCTCGACGACCCGCTCGCGGATCTCGTTCTTCGGTGTCTTGGCCAGCTTCAGCGCGAAGCCCATGTTCTCCGCGACCGACATGTGCGGGTAGAGGGCGTAGTTCTGGAACACCATCGCGATGTCGCGTTCCTTCGGATCCTGCCCGGTGACGTCCTGGTCGCCGATGAGGATGCGCCCGCTGTGCACCTCCTCGAGACCGGCGAGCATGCGCAGCGAGGTCGACTTGCCGCAGCCCGACGGTCCGACCAGGACCAGGAACTCGCCGTCCTCGATCTCGAGGTCGAGCGCGTCGACCGCGGGCGTACTCGAGCCGGGGAACAGGCACGTGGCCTTGTCGAAGGTCACCGACGCCATCTCGAAGATCCTTTCCGAAGCGGTACACGCTCGTGCGGTAGGGGAATCTACCGTGCGTCGCTCGATCGGCTCTCGACCGGCGTGACGTCGTCGTCGTTCCACACCTGGATTCCGCGGACGCCCGGGACGTCACCGGCGCGGAAGACGGGGTCGCGACCCTGCTTGCGTTGCGCGCTGTAGTGATGGAACAACGCGTAGGCGATACCCGACAGCGGGATCAGGGCGATGAGGTTGACGGTGGCCATGATCCCCATGGCGAGGTCGGCCAGCGCCCACACCAGCGGCAGCGAGCCGATCGCCCCGAGGAAGACGCACAGCACGACCGCCGAGCGCAGGTAGGGCAGGATGCGGCGCGATCCGGTGAGGAACTCCATGTTGGATTCGCTGTAGTAGTAGTTGCCGATCACCGAGGTGAACGCGAGGAAGAAGATCAGCACGGCGAGGAAGTGCACCGTCCAGTCGCCGAGCTGCAGCGCGAGCGCGTTCTGCGTCAGAGCGGCGCCCTCGAGACCGCTGCCGAATTCGGGCTCGGACAACAGGATGATGAAGGCCGTGATCGAGCAGACCAGCAGGGTGTCGAAGTAGACGCCGAGGCTCTGGACCAGGCCCTGCTTGACCGGGTGGGAGACCGCGGCGGCGGCGCCGGCGTTGGGTGCCGAGCCCATGCCGGCCTCGTTCGAGAAGAGACCTCGGCGGATGCCGTTCATGAAGGCGGCACCGAAACCACCACCGACGACCTCCTCGAGACCGAAGGCGTTCTCGACGATGAGGCGGAACATGGTCGGAACCTCGCCGATGTTGAGGACCACGACGATGATGCCGATGACCAGGTAGACGAACGCCAGGACCGGCACGACGATCTGGGAGACACCGGAGATGCGGCGGATACCGCCGAAGATCACCACGCCGACGATGAGGGCGACGACCAGGCCCACGATCACCTGGAGGGTCATGGTCTTCTCGCCGACGGAACTCGAGACGGCGTCGACGATCGAGTTGGTCTGCACCGCGTTGAACACGAATCCGTAGGTGATGGTGATGATGACCGCGAAGATCATGCCCATCCAGCGTTTCCGTAGCCCGTACTGCATGTAGTAGGCGGGGCCGCCGCGGAAGGTGCCGTCCTCGTCGCGCACCTTGTACAGCTGGGCGAGGGTGGACTCGAGGAAGGCGGTCGCCGCACCGACCAAGGCCATCGCCCACATCCAGAACACCGCGCCGGGACCACCGAGGCTGATCGCGATCGCGACACCGGCGACGTTGCCCGTTCCCACGCGGGAGGCGGCCGAGACGGAGAAGGCCCGGAAGGCGGACAGGCCCGGTTCTCCGTTGGGTTGTCTCTCGGGTTTCTCCACGATGGAACGCAGCATGTCGGGCAGGAGCCGGATCTGGATGAACCGGGAGCGGATCGTGTAGTACAGGCCCGAACCGATGAGCAGCGCGATCACCGCGTACCAGAACGTGTCGTTGATATCGGTGACGAAATCGACCGCAGTGTCCATCTGCACGATCTTGGTGGGTCGCGGGCGGTTTCGCAGGAATTTCGTGCGTGTTCCCGGTCTCGTGGGCGGAGTCGGTGCCGGGCTCTACGCTCGCTGGGTGAGTTCGGACAAGATGTTGAGTCGTATCGGCGGGTTGCTCCGCCAGGCGGAGTCCACCGACAACCCTCACGAGGCCGACGCCTTCCTCGCCGCGGCGCAGCGGCTCGCGACGTCCTCCTCGATCGATCTGGCGGTCGCGCGCAGCCACACGGCGGCGAAGGAACGCCGCGCGACTCCCGTGCAGCGACTGATCACCATCGGCGAGACGGGCAAGAAGGGACTGCGCACCTACGCCCAGTTGTTCATCGCGATCGCGGGGGCCAACGACGTGCAGTGCGACATCACCGCGAACTCCACCGTCATCTACGCCTACGGCTTCGCCGACGACATCGACGTGTGCGAGGCGCTGTATTCCTCTCTGCTCGTGCAGATGGTGCGGGCGTCCGACGCGTATCTGCGCGAGGGCACCTACCGGAACGAGACCACGGTGCGCACCGTCGTCGAGGAACGCGGCGGTCGCCGGGTGCGCACACGTGTGCGCAAGCCCGTTGCCGCGGTGACGGCCCGGCTGAACTTCCAGTCGGCGTTCGCCGCGCGCATCGGCGCCCGGCTGGCCGAGGCGAAGCAGGAGATCGAACGCGAGGTGGAAACATCCGCGCCCGGTACGGCGTTGGTGTTGCGTGGGAAGAGTCTGGAACTCCAGGACTTCTACCGCAGTACGTCGCAGGCACGGGGCAGTTGGCGGGGAAACCGGGCACCGTCGGCGCGCTCGGCCGATGCCCGGCGCGCGGGCGACCGCGCCGGACGTGCGGCACGACTGGGAACGGCACCCGAACTGCCGTCGGCTCCGAGGAGGCTGGAACGGTGACCAAGGTGCGCGATACCCGCAGAACCGCTGTGTACGAAGCGGAGTCGATCGTACGGAAGATGCTCGACCGCGCCGACGAGCGCGGTCTGCGGACCGTCGAGGTCGCCGGTTCCCACGTCACACTCCCGGTGGAGAGACGGTTCGCCTCCATCGCCTCGGTCCAGGACTACATCGACGCCGTGCTCGCCCTCGACTGGGTACGCGCCCGGTGGGAGCGCGCCGCCGTGCCGGTGCGCGTGCGGGCCCGTGCGGGCAACGCAGCCGCACACTACGAACGCGACTGCGCGACGATCGCTCTTCCCGAGCACCGGGCGAACACCGCGTGGGCGTTCCGCGAGATGGTGGTGTTGCACGAACTCGCGCACCATCTCGATCCGCAGGATCCCGACGACGCCACCGAGGGAGCCCACGGGCCGGCCTTCGTCGAACGTTTCCTTGCCCTCGTGGGCGAAATCATCGGCCCGGAAGCAGCATTCGCGTTGCAGGCGACAGGGATCGCCGCCCCGGTGCATCCGCGTCGATAGCCTCCGGTTTCCGAAACCCTTACCGGCTCGAGAACCTTTCTTTGGCATGCCCGCGGACGGCCGGGCGAGATCTGTAGCAAATATCGTATCCTGCTGCATAACATACTGATTGGTACTTTCCGAGCCCGTCGTTCACTCCGGGATCCGCATGCCGACGAAGCATGCGAATCACGGTCTCGAGTGACGTACTGTGGTTTGCATCACACAAAGACGCGCGTCGGCTGCGTACCGTACCGAGACTTCCCCGGCCCCTTCCGAGCACGCCACACGACGCGCGGCATACGAAGGAGAACGGTGATGAAACCCGGAGCACGAGTCGCCCTCGGTGTGGGCATCGGATATTTCCTCGGCCGTACCAAGAAGATGCGGGTGGCCATGATGCTCGCCGGTGCCGGAATGACCGGCAAACTGCCCAGCAATCCGCAGGAACTCCTGCAGCGCAGCGCCTCGATGCTCGGCTCGTCTCCCGAGATCAACAAGATCACCGAATCCGTTCGCGGAGAACTCATGCATGCGGCTCGTGCCGCTGCCGTGACCGCGGCCAGCAACCGGATCGACGCCCTCAACGAACGTCTGCAATCCCGTGCGAGCGGTGGCGGCGGAGGGTCGGAGGAACCCGAGGACGCCGAATACGAGGACGAATACGACGAACCACGCGACGAGCAGGAAGGTCGCGGCAGCAAGCGTCGCGGCAACCGGAGTCGCAACGAGGAGCCGGATTACGACGAGACGGACGAAGAGGGTTCCGACGAGGAGGATTCGGGCGACGAAGAGGAGCCGGAGCCCGAGCGTCCCACACCGCGGCGCCGCGCAGCTCGGGCCACATCCCGTCCGCGGACTTCCCGCAGCAAGAAGACGGCCGACAGCGAAGACTCGGACGACTCGGAGGAGGCACCTCCGAAGCCGCGCAAGCGCGCAGCGCGTAGCACTGCGTCGTCCTCCTCCTCCGGTCGTGCGCCCGTACGTCGAACGAAGCGGTGAGAACGATGGCCAGGTTGAGCGATGTATCGGGCGGAGTCGCCGACGCGGTGGGCCAGGCCGGGAAGACCGCGACCGATACCGCCGGTAAGGCCGGCCGCACCGCCACGGACACGGCGGGGAAGGCCACGGGAGGATTGACCGGCGGGTTGCAACAGTCGTTGCAGGGTCTCGCGGGAACGGTCGCCCAGAACGCGTTGTCGAGCCTGTCCGACAGGGTCACCGGCACAACTGGACGATTACAGGATTACTCCGAGGGCAAGGGCGGGAACCTGGCCAGTGCACTGACCGGTGTCGACAAGCTTGCCGAGGGCGAGTCGCCGTTGAAAGCAGCGGCGAGCTCAGGCTTCGAGAATCTGAAGAACACCGCCAAGGACAAGTTCCAGGACGTCAAGGAGGCCGTCACCGGCGGCGGCGGAGGCAAGGGCGGGGGTGGCAAGAAGCTCAAGCTCACCAACATCGTCGAGAGCATCGACGTGGGCGTGCCGATCGACCTCGCCTACGACCTGTGGACCCAGTTCGCCGACTGGCCGAAGTTCATGAAGAAGGTCGAACAGGTCGAACAGGTCGAGGACGAGAAGCTCAATTGGACCGGCAAGGTGTTCTGGTCGCGCCGGAACTGGGAGTCCACGATCCTCGAACAGGTGCCGTTCGAACGGATCGTGTGGCGTTCCAAGGGCGGCAAGGGTTACATCGACGGCGCGGTGACCTTCCACGAGCTCACACCCGATCTCACCCGGATCCTCATGGTCCTCGAGTACCACCCCCGGGGCCTGTTCGAGCGCACCGCGAATCTGTGGCGGGCGGTCGGTCGCCGGTCCCGTCTGGAACTCAAACATTTCCGGCGCTACGCCATGACCGAGGCCGTACTGCATCCCGACGACATCGTCGGCTGGCACGGCGAGATCCGTGAGAGCGAGGTCGTCAAGGACGACGAGACCGCGCGTCAGGAGGAAGAGGAGCGGGAGCAGGAGGACGCCCGCGAGAACGGCGAGGAGGGGGACGAGGGGGAGACCGACACCTCCGGTGACGAGGACGAGATCCGCGACGAGGACGAGGATTTCGAGGAGGGTGAACCGTCCGAGGACGAATACGAAGAGGAGTCGCCCGAGGACGAGGATCTGCGGGACGAGGACGAAGGGGACGAGGAGCCGGCCGAGGACACAGGCGACGAGGAGTCGCCCGAGGATGAGGAGGATCTCGAGGACGAGTATCCCGAAGAGGAGGACGAGACCGAGGAGGACGAGTCCTCCGACGAAGAACCCGACGACGAAGAGGACGAACCCGAACCGCCTCGGAAACGTGCGCCCGCCAAGCGGACCCGGGCGACGAAGAGCACCGGTACGCGCTCGTCCCGCTCGAGAGGATCCCGGTCATGACCATCCAACCTGCAGGGGGCGGCGGGGGCGGCGGCGGGGGCGGTATGGCCCGTCCCAACTCGTCCGGC
Organism: Rhodococcus sp. 5G237; assembly: GCF_053764735.1. Taxonomy (NCBI): domain Bacteria; kingdom Bacillati; phylum Actinomycetota; class Actinomycetes; order Mycobacteriales; family Nocardiaceae; genus Rhodococcus; species Rhodococcus sp. 5G237. The sequence goes on from NZ_JBSNCD010000001.1 coordinate 361,847, forward strand.
CTCGCCGACGTCATCGACACCATCCTCGACAAGGGCCTCGTCATCGACGCGTTCGTGCGTGTCTCGCTCGTCGGTATCGAACTGCTCACCATCGACGCCCGCGTCGTCGTGGCCAGTGTCGACACCTATCTGCGTTTCGCGGAAGCGGTGAACCGGCTCGAGATCTCCGACAACGAGCCGAAGGGCCTTCCGGATCTCGTCGGCGACATCACCTCCGGCGGTTCCAAGCACAAGACGAAGGGCGCGCTCGAGGCTGCGGGGGAGAAGGTCAGCGAGTTCCTCGGGGATGTCCAGGAGCAGCGGCAGCCCGCTCGACGATCACGCAGGGGTGAGGACTGATGTCGACCGAACAGACCGAACGACCCGAGCAGGGCGACAGCGACGAAACCGCTACGACCACTGCGGTCTACGTCTACGGCATCGTCCCGTCGGATGTGGAACCGGAGGAGCATGCGGAAGGGGTGGGCAATCCGCCGGCCGAGGTGTCGGTGGTCAAGTCCGGTCGCATCGCTGCGCTGGTGAGCGAGATCCCGACCGATCGCGCTCTCGGCACACCGGACGATCTCAAGGCGCACGCCGCGTTGCTCGACGGGACCGTGGCGGTCGCCCCCGTACTCCCGCTGAGATTCGGTGCCGTCCTCACCGACCGAGATGCGGTGGCCGCGGAGTTGCTCGAGGGGAACGAGGACGAACTCGCCTCGGCCCTCGACCAACTCGACGGTCTCGCACAGTTCGTCGTGAAGGGACGGTACGACGAGAGGGCGATCCTGCAGGAGATCCTCGAGGAGAACTCCGAGGCGGCGCAGTTGCGGGAGCAGATCCGCGGCCAGTCCGAGGACGCGACCCGCGAGGCCCGGATGGCGCTCGGGGAGATCATCAACGCGACGATCGAGGCCAAACGGAACGAGGACACGCGCCGCACGGTCGAGGCTCTGTCCTCTCTCGACCCGATGGTCAACGAGCGGCAACCCACGCACGAGCAGGATGCCGTGCACATCGCCGTCCTCGTCGAACTCGAGCGGCAGGACGAACTCGAACAGGCCCTGCAGGAACTGGGTCGGGAATGGGAGGACCGGGTCGAGATCTCGTTGCTCGGCCCGATGGCGGCCTACGACTTCGTGGCGAAATCCGATCCCGGCGAAGGAGGTTGACGATGGGTCTGCTGACCTCCCTGCTCACGCTGCCCCTCGCTCCCGTCAAGGGAGTGATGTGGCTCGGAGAGATCATCCAGGAGCAGGTCGAACAGCAACTGCACGATCCCGCCAACGTGCGGCGCGAACTCGAGCAGATCGAGGAAGCGGCGGAGGCGGGCGAGCTGACGCCCGAGGAGAAGGACGAGGCGCAGCAGGCCGTGCTGAACCGGATGATCTCCCGGGGTGGATCCGGCCCCGCCGAGGGAAAGGAGTGATCCCGTGGCGCAGGACACCGGCCCGCCCGCGATCTCGGCGGCCGAGGCCGCATCGGCGGCTCTCACACATCTGAAGGAACTGACCTCGAAGGAGGCTCAGGGGGTCACCTCCGTCGAACCCACCGAGGACGGATGGGTCGTCGAGGTGGAGGTCGTGGAGGACAGGCGGATTCCGTCGTCGGCCGACATGCTCGCGCTCTACGAGGTGGAGGTCGATCTGGACGGGAATCTGCTCGCGTACCGGAGGACCCGGCGTTACGGACGCGGCAGCAGCGACATCGGTGCGAGGACCGGGTCATGACGGTGGTCGGCGGGGGTGGCGGCACGTCGTCGCCGCAGCCCTACGGGGGTGGAGGACGGTCGACCAATCTCGGCGACATCCTCGAGCGTGTCCTCGACAAGGGATTGGTCATCGCCGGCGACATCCAGGTGAATCTGCTCGACATCGAACTGCTCACGATCAAGCTCCGCCTCGTCATCGCATCGCTCGAGACGGCCAAGGCCGTCGGGATCGACTGGTGGGAGAGCGATCCGTGGTTGACGAGCAAGGCTCGCGCACCCGAGGTCGATTCGAGCCGGGCGGAACTCGAGCTGGAGAATCGGCAGCTGCGCGAGCGGCTGGCCGCACTCGAGGCCCGAGCGGAGGAACTGGAGCCGGAAACGGCGGAGATCGTGGACGAGGAGGACCGTGACTGACACGACCGGGATCTGGATGTACGCCGTGACCGACGGGACGCTCGTCGGCCACGAGACCGAGGGCGCCTCCGGTGTCGCCGGTGAGCAGGTCCGCGCGGTGCAGGAGGGCGGACTGACCGCCGTGGTCGGAACGGTGCCCCTGGACGATTTCGGCGAGGCCGCGCTGGCACGCAATCTCGAGGACCTGGACTGGCTGGAAAGAGTCGCCCGCGCCCATGATTCGGTCGTCGCCGGATTGGCACGGCACGTCTCCGTGGTACCCCTGCGACTCGCGACCGTCTGTCTCGACGACGAACGGGTCCGGGCCCTGCTCACCGAGCACCGGGAGCAGTTCTCGTCTGCGCTCGCCCTCGTGACCGGTCGTACCGAATGGGGGGTCAAGGCGTTCGCCGATCGCAAGGCGTTGACCGCGGCCGTCGCCGAAGCACATGCGGAGGGGGCGGGTTCCGGTGCGGGCACAGCCTATCTGCTGCGCCGGCGTGCGCAATTGGCGGCGCAGGAGAGCGTCGAACGCGATGCGGCCGAACGCGCCGCCGAGATCCACGAGCGACTGCTGCGCGTATCCGCTGCGGGTCGCCGGAGTGCGCCGACCGATCCGGCACTGAGCGGCAGCCAGGAGTGGATGCTGCTCAACGGGACATATCTCGTCGACGACGACCGGACGGACGAATTCCGTTCCGAGGTAGAGGAACTCGGGTCCCTGAATCCGGGGATCAGGCTCGAGACGAGCGGTCCGTGGCCGCCCTACTCGTTCGCCGGAGCAGAACGGATCTCGCCGTGAGGTACGCCGACGGATCGGTGGACGAGGAACGGCGGATCGCCCTGATCGATCTGCTGGATCGGGTGCTGTCCGGTGGCGTGGTCATCACCGGCGACATCACGTTGTCGATCGCGGAGATCGACCTGGTACGGATCTCGTTGCGCGCGTTGATCTCGTCGATCAGTACCCTGTCGCTGCCCGGGGGCGACGTCCCCGTTCCCCGTGGGGCCCGGGAGGGTTCGTGAGCGAGCCGGTGAACTTCCCGTCGCGTATCGACGCCGATCCCGAATCCGTGGAGCGGGGTCTGGTGACGCTGGTGCTCACGCTCGTCGAACTGCTCCGGCAGCTGATGGAGCGTCAGGCCCTGCACCGCATGGATGCAGGGGATCTCAGCGACGAGCAGATCGAACGTCTCGGGACCACACTGATGCTGCTCGAACAGCGCATGGGCGAACTGCGCGACCATTTCGGGCTCACCCCCGAGGATCTCAACATCGATCTCGGTCCGCTGGGGACACTGCTGCCCCGGGAGTGAGCCCGATCGGTCACATTCCGGCGATCTCCACGAGCTCGTAGTCCTTCACACCGCCGGAGAGCACCCGCAGGTGATCGTCCATGGTGCCGAGGGTGTGCTCGATCGCGGTCAGGCGGCTCAGGTAGTGGCCGATGGAGTGCTCGGCCGTGACACCGATACCGCCGTGCATCTGCACGGACTCCTGACCGATCTTCCGAGCGGACCGGCCGACCTGCAGCTTGGCGCGCGAGGCGATGGTCGGGTCGACGATGCCGTCGGCGAGGGCCATGGTCGCGTACAGGCTCATGCTCGACGCCAGCTCGTACAGCACGTACATGTCGGCCGCACGGTGGGTGAGCGCCTGGAACATCGACAGCGGCACACCGAACTGCTTGCGCTGCTTGAGGTAGCTCGTCGTCAGCTGCACCGAGGAGTCGAGGGCACCGACCGCCTCGGCGCACAGTGCTGCCTGCGCGTGCACCTGCGCCGCGGTGATGGCGGCGGACGCGTCGGCCGCCTCACCGAGCGGGGTCGCCGCGACATCATCGAGCACGAGCTGCGCACCGCGACGCTCGTCGTGGGTGCGGTACGGCGTGCGGACCAGACCGTCGGCCGATGCGTCGACGACGAACAGTCCGACGCCACCCTCCGGGAGCTTCGCGGAGACGATGAAGGTGTCGGCGCAATCACCGTGCAGCACAGGGTTCTTGCGACCGGAGACGGTCCAGGAGTCGCCGTCGCGCGCCGCGGTGGTGGCCACCTCGGTGTGCGGCCAGCGGCTGCCCGGCTCGTCCTGCGCGAACGCGAGGAGCACGGTGCCCTCGGACAGTCGCGGCAGGATGTCGGAGCGCTGCGCGTCGGTGCCGACCTCGGCGACGAGCCGGCCGGGCAGGTAGACGCAGTCGAGCACGGGCTCGGGTGCGAGCGCGCGGCCGATCTCGGTCATGACGGCCATGACCTCCACCGGTCCGGCTCCCATGCCGCCGTGCTCCTCCGCGAAGGGCAGGCCGAGCACGCCGAGTTCGGCGAGCTGCTTCCACACGTCGCGGTTCCAGCCCAGGTCACCTTCGGCCACCCGGTTGCGCGACTCGACGTCGTACGCGCCGGAGAGCAGGTCGCGGACGGTCGCGCGGAGCATGTCCTGTTCGGTGTCGAGTTCGAAATTCATGTCCGGGGCCTCACAGTCCGAGAATCGAGGAAGCGATGATCGAACGCTGGACCTCGTTCGACCCGCCGTAGATGGTGACCTTGCGGTTGTTGAGGTAGGTCGGCATCGTCAGCTGCGCCCAGTCGGGCGAGTCGATACCGGCCTCGCCGGCGGGCAGCGAATCGGGGCCGGCGATGTCGACGAGCAGTTCGGTCGCGGCCTGCTGCAACTCGGAACCGCGCATCTTGAGCAGCGACGATGCCGGGTTGGGCTTGCCGTCGGCCGAGCCGGCGACGACGCGCAGCTGGGTGAGCTCGAGAGCGAGCAGCTCGTTCTCGAGTTCGGCCAGGCGTGCCGCGAAGATCGGGTCGTCGAGCAGCGAGCCGCTGCCGTAGCGGGTCTCGGCCGCGAGGGACTTCGCCCGCGCGAGCTTGACCTTGGTGGCGCCGACCCGGGCGATGCCGGTGCGCTCGTTGCCGAGTAGGAACTTCGCCTGCGTCCAGCCCGTGTTCTCCTCGCCGACGAGGTTCTCGGCGGGAACGCGCACATCCTCGAAGAAGACCTCGTTGACCTCGTAGCTGCCGTCGATCAGCTTGATCGGACGGCGGGTGACGCCCGGGGTGTCCATCGGGAAGAGCAGCATCGAGATGCCGGCCTGCTTCTTCGCGCTCGGATCGGTGCGGACGAGGCAGAAGATCCAGTCGGCGTGCTGCGCGAGCGTCGTCCAGGTCTTCTGCCCGTTGACGATGTAATCGTCACCATCGCGGACGGCGCGGGTCTTGAGGGACGCGAGGTCGGAGCCGGCCTCGGGCTCGGAGAATCCCTGACACCACCAGATGTCGAGGTTGGCGGTGGCGGGGAGGAAGCGTTCCTTCATCTCCTGCGAACCGAACTGCGCGATGACCGGGCCGATCATGGATGCGTTGAACGGCAGCGGGTCGGGCACCGACGCGAGCTGCAGCTCGCTGAGCCAGATGTTGCGCTGCATCGGCGTCCAGTCCTGACCGCCCCATTCGACGGGCCAGTTGGGAACGGCGAGGCCGCGCGAATGCAGGATGCGCTGGACGGCGACGTAGTCGTCCTTGCCCAGCGGGGTGCCGGAGGCGGTCTTCGCACGCACTTCGGCGGGGATCTCGGTGGTGAAGAAGGTGCGCAGTTCGTCGCGGAACGCACGCTCCTCCTCGGTGAGCTTCAGGTTCATGGAGGGGCCTTCCAGGGATGCCGGCGCCGTAGCGCTTCTCGCGATTCCAAACTAACCTTACATTGTTAGCTCGTCCAGGCCGGGCCGGAAGGAGGACGATGGATGGCGCGCCCGCGCACGCCTCTGCTCAGCCGTGAGCTCATCCGCGACGTCACGCTGCGACTCGTCGACGAGCACGGCCTCGACGCCGTCTCGATGCGTCGGATCGCCGCCGAACTGGGTGTTCGCGCCCCGTCGCTGTACAGCCACTACGCCACCAAGGAAGAACTGCTCGACGACATCGCCGACGCCATCGGCGAATCGGTCGACGTCAGCGGGTTCGCCGAGGACGACTGGCAGGAAGCGCTCCGACGCTGGGCCCGCACCTACCGCGACGCGCTCGCCGCGCACCCGAACATGGTGCCCTTCCTCGCCTCGAGTCCCGGCACCCGGCCCGTCTCCCTCCAGGCGTCCGACGCCATCCACGGCGGCCTCACCCGCGCCGGCTGGCCGCCCCGCTTCGCGACGATGATCGGCGCCTCGATCAAGTACATCGTCATCGGCTCCGCGATCACCTCGTTCGCGGGCGGATTCGACGATCACATCGACACCTACAACGAGCGGTATCCGCATCTGTCGCAGGCGCATCGGCTCCGCGAGTACGCCGCCGAGATCGACGCCGAGAGCTTCGACCTCGTTCTCGAGTCCTTCCTGCGGGAACTCGGGCGACGATACGAGATGTTGCCTTAACGTGGACTCCATGACGCGCCCCATTCGCATCGGACTCCAACTACAGCCCCAGCAGCAACCCGACTACGGCGTCATCCGCGACACCGTGCTCCGCGCCGAGGACGCAGGCGCCGACATCGTGTTCAACTGGGACCACTTCTACCCGCTCTACGGCGACCCCGACGGCGCCCACTTCGAGTGCTGGACGATGCTCGGCGCTTGGGCGGAGCAGACCGAACGTGTGGAGATCGGCGCACTGGTCACCGGTGGTGGCTACCGCAACCCCGACCTGCTCGCCGACATGGCCCGCACCGTCGACCACATCAGCGGCGGCCGTCTCATCCTCGGCATCGGTTCGGGCTGGTTCGAACGGGACTACGACGAGTACGGCTACGAATTCGGCACCAAGGGCTCCCGCCTCGACCTGCTCGCCGAGTACATGCCCCGCATCGTGAATCGCCTCGGCAAGCTGAACCCGCAGCCCACCCGGCACATTCCCATCCTCATCGGTGGCGGCGGCCCGAAGAAGACGCTGCCGATGGTCGCGAAGTACGCCGACATCTGGCACAGCTTCGGCGAGATGGAGACCCACGCCGAGAAATCCGAGATCCTCGCGCAGCGCTGCGCCGAGGCCGGTCGTCGACCCGAGGACATCGAACGGTCCACCTCGTGGCCCGGCGCCGAGGCGGCCCCGTCCTATGTGGAGCTGGGGATCACGCAGTTCACGGTGGGTGTCGGTGGTCCCGACTACGACCTCACCGAACTGCGCGAAGCCATCGCGTGGCGAGACGACAACTCCGCACCCCCGCTGACGGGGCTGAGCTGATCCCGGCCCGTGCCGACGGGCCCTGAGCCGAGCACAGTGCGTCGGTAGCATCGGTGGTGCATGTCGAACGCACCATGGCTACCGCCCTGCACCGCCGACGACTGGGACGACAGTCGTCGGCGGCGACGTCTCCGCGATACCCGCACCGGTCATCACTGGGTGCGGTTCGGCCGGCTCCGACGAGTCCTCGCGCGCACGGCCGTCGCGGCGCTCCCGCTCGTCGCCCTCTTCACCCAGTACTGGGCATGGGACGTCGCGCCGGTCCGCGAGCGACTCGCTCTCACGCAGCCGCAGCTACATCCGATCCACGACGCGGCGACGCGGGAGGACCGCGACACGGCGGTCGTCGACCTGGTGGGCCTGGGCAACCTCGACGCGACCGAGACCGCCACGGCACTGCCCGCACTGAGCGAGCTCGGGCAGGTGTGGGCTGTCGAGTACGACAACAGCGGTCTCGACACCGCCGTCGTCAGCCGCCTGATCCACGAGCGTGCCGCGTGGTCCGGGATCGAGAACATCGTGCTCACCGGGCACAGCATGGGTGGGATCATCGCCCTCGAGGTCGCCCAGCACCTGTATCAGGACACCGATCTCGAGGTGACCGGCGTGATCCTGGACTGCACGCCGCTCGACCTGCACGCCGTGCGGGCCGACGCGCGCGACGCCGGTGAGGACCTGTTGCGCTGGATCGGCTGGCTGCCCGGCGCGCGGGAGAGCCGCAGCATGCGCATGCTCGTCGAGGTCGTCGCCCGCATGGACCGTTTCGTGCTCCCCTCGGACCGGTGGTACCGCCGTATCGACACCGAAGAGTTGCACGACGTCGCGGCCGAGGTGCTCCACGACAAGATCTTCTCGACCGACGCCGCGAGCAACGGACTGATCGAATCGCAGTTCCGGGCGATCGTCGCCTCCGGTGCGATCGACAACCTGCGGGCACTCGCCGACGAACGCGACGACAAGATCCGTCCCGCCATAGCGTTCCTCCGGCCACGGAACGCCATGAACGACAACGTCGTCGATGTCGAGTACAGCCACCGGATCCTGATCGACCAGTCCGGCGGTGTCGACGGCACGCTGCTGGTGTCGAAACTCGACCGCACCGGACACGCCAATCCGATCCAGGCTCCCGCGGAATACAACACCGCGATCACGAACCGGGTGGTGCCTTTCGTCGACGGCAGGCCCGGCGAGGTCGAGGACGACGAGGAGGGGCCGCCGGACGACGAGTCCTTCGATGACGACGGTCCCGGTGTCCGGCCGATCGTGGATCTCGACCGCATCGCCCCGGGCTGACCTCGGCCCGTTCTGTGACCGCCGTCTCACGGACGCCGAATGCTCATCGGGTGTTCACCTTCTCGTTCCGTCCGACTCGCCTGGCGCTCCTACGGTTCCGGCGTCGAACCGATTTCCGAGGAGAACGTTGTGGCCCGTAGAGTCCTGCCCTTGTTCGTCACGCACGACGGCATATCGTCGCGCTCGAACATCACGTGCAAGTACAAGTGCGGGGATGCCTGTTCGCACGCCGTCCCGAACACCTCCCGCGGTGAATATTTCGGCGACATCGTGCGCGCCGCCGTCTCGCGTCGCGGGGTCCTGCGGGGCGGTGCCATGGCCGTGCTCGCCGTCGGCGCCGGTGGCGTTCTGACGGCCTGTGCGGACGATTCCGCTGCGGCCGCCGGCAGTGACGCCGGCACGGCGGGAGATCTCGGTCCGGTGCCCGACGGCACCAACTTCACGGCGGTCGCGCCGAACACCGATGACGCGGTGACGGTTCCGGAGGGATACGAGAACGACGTCGTCATCCGGTGGGGCGATCCGGTGCTGCCCGAGGCACCGGCCTTCGACATCGGCAACCAGACGGCGACCGCGCAGGAGAAGCAGTTCGGGTTCAACAACGACTTCGCCGGTCTGCTCGCGGTGGACGGCCGACCCGACACCTACCTGCTCGTCGTCAATCACGAATACACCACCGAACCCTTCATGTTCGCCGACTACGACGCGGACGACCCCACCGAGGAACAGGTACGCATCGGCATCGCCGGTCACGGGCTGTCGGTCGTCCAGGTGAAGGGCGAGCCCGGGACCGGACGCCTGACACCGGAATTCGGCGAATACAACCGTCGTATCACCGGAACCACCGAGTTCCTCCTCACCGGACCGGCCGCGGGCAGCGACCTGCTGAAGACCACCGCCGACCCGACCGGTACGCGGGTCGCGGGGACGTTCAACAACTGCGCCGGCGGGCTCACCCCGTGGGGCACCGTGTTGTCGGGCGAGGAGAACTTCAACCAGTACTTCGCCAACGCCGAGAGCGTGACCGACCCGGTCGTCGCCGAACGTCTCGCCCGGTACGGACTCGAGGGCGCCGAAACCGAACGGAAGTGGGAGCGATTCGATCGGCGCTTCGACATCGCCGCGGAACCCAACGAGGTCAACCGGTTCGGGTGGATCGTCGAGATCGATCCGTGGGATCCGAACTCTGTGCCCGTCAAGCACACCGCGCTGGGACGGTTCAAGCACGAGGCGGCCACCGTCCACGTCACCGACGACGGCACCGTCGTGTCGTACAGCGGTGACGACGAACGCTTCGACTACATGTACAAGTTCGTCTCGTCGCGGAAGATGCAGCCCGGGAACTCGCGAGCGGCGATGCGGCACAACATGACCCTGCTCGACGCGGGCACGCTCTACGTCGCGAAGCTCAGGGGGGACCATCCGGACGAGATCGACGGATCCGGAACGCTTCCCGAGGCCGGCGAGTTCCGCGGCAGCGGCGAGTGGATCCCGCTGCTGCGCGCGAACGAGGACGGTAGCGCCGAGTCGCTGGTCGACGGCATGAGCGCCGAGGAGGTCGCGGTGTTCACCCGCCTCGCCGGCGACCGGGTGGGCGCGACGAAGATGGATCGCCCCGAGGACTTCGAACCGAATCCGGTCACCGGCAAGGTCTACGTCGCCCTGACCAACAACACCAAGCGTGGTGTCGACGGCGCCGCCCCGGCGGACGAGGCGAATCCGCGCGAGAACAACAAGAACGGTCAGGTCCTCGAGATCGACGACGATCACGCGGGTACGTCCTTCACGTGGACGCTGTTGCTCGTGTGCGGGGACCCGAACGAGGCCGACACCTACTTCGGCGGCTTCGACAAGTCGCAGGTCAGCCCGATCTCGTGCCCCGACAACCTGGCCTTCGATTCGTACGGCAACCTGTGGATCTCCACCGACGGCAACGCACTCGGCTCCAACGACGGATTGTTCAGCGTCGTCCTCGACGGACCGCGCCGCGGTGAGACGAAACAGTTCCTCACCGTGCCGATCGGTGCCGAGACGTGCGGTCCGATCGTGCAGGACGGCCGGGTCGTGGTGTGCGTGCAGCATCCCGGGGAGACGGACGACGCGTCGTGGGCGTCGCCGGCCTCGCACTGGCCCGACGGCGGCGACTCCCAGCCGCGTCCCGCCGTGGTCGCGGCGTGGAAGTCGGACGGCGGACGTATCGGGGTCTGACACCTCATGTGTGGTTCCGGTGGCGCTCGCTACGGCCTCGCTACCGGAACCACGCACAGGTCATCCGAGCCAGTCCAATACCGCTGCGGCGGTCCACGACTGTTGCATGCTGCCGAGCGGGTCGCCGGTGAACGGCTCGTAGTACTCGGCGAAGGTGCCGTCGCTCGCCTGCCGGAGCCCTTCCGCGCGAAGCACGTTCGCGCGTTCGGCCCAGCCGCGACGGGCGAACGCCCACGAGAACAACCACGTCATCACGGGCCACACCGGTCCGCGCCAGTACTCGCGGGGACGGAAGTCGCCCGAGACGGGGGAGGTCGACGGCGGTACCGCATAGCGAAGATCCGGATGCCCGCAGAACTTCGGCCCTTCGAAGGTGCGCAGCAGCGCCCGCTCGGCCTGCCGGTCGAGGCCACCGCACAGCAGCGGAGCGAACATCGCGAGAGTGTCGGTGGCGACCCACTTCCCGCTGCGCAGGTCGAAATCCTTCGCCGCGCCCGTCCGCGGATCGGTCGTGGCGATCACGCCCTTCCGGAACCGTTCAGCCCACGAATGCAGCTCGCGCACATCCGCGTTGGGACGGGAATGCTCCTCACCGATGGTCGCGAGCACCTCGCACGACAGCGAGAACACCGCGCTGACGAAGACGTCCTCGACCGCGAAGCTCATGGCCTTCGCGAGCACGCCGTCCTCGTAGCGCGCCGTCTTCATCTCCTCGAGCAACCACAGATAACGCGCGTATTCACGGTCGGTGGGTCGCTGGGTGGCGTCGGCGACGTGCTCGAGATCCTCGCGATGGAAGGGCGGCACCGGACCGGCGATGACGTTGGCGTACGCCGTATCCCAGCGCGGGGAGTTGTCCATGCCCGACTCCCACCCGTGGTACAGCGCGATGCGGCCGTTGCCGTCGAGATCGCGCGCGTGCGCGAGCCAGCGGTGCCAGCGCACCAGATCCGCCCACCGGCGATCCAGGAACTCCTCGGCGACAGCACGTGTCGAGCGGCCGTGCCGTCGCGAATGCTCGAGGATGCGCTGCACGGCGATGGCGTGCACGGGAGGCTGGGTGATGCCCGAGGTCTGCACCTGGGCGGGTGCGTGCGCGGCCAGCTCGGAGACCGCCCAGCGCGCCGGGCCGGGGAAGTAGCCGTCGACACCGTTGGCGAAGACGATGTGCGGGATCATCCCGTTCTTCCACTGCGCCGAGAGCAGGGTGTCGAGTTCGACCACCGCCCGTTCGACACTGAGCGGCGCGAGCCCCACGGCGACGAACGCCGCATCCCAACTCCACATGTGTGGATAAAGCTTGGGAGCGGCACTCGTCATGGTGCCCAGGTCGTTCCCACGCAACAGGTACGCCGCGCGTGCGGCGAGCTGTGTGGACGTGAATCCTCGGTCCGGCATGGCCCCCATTCTCTGCGCTGCGGACGGATCCGCACGACGAGGGCCGCAGCTGTAACAGCGCCGACACATTTCGTGCCGGCGCTGTACCGAGCTGACGGATGGTGGTCAGTGAGCCGAGGGCAGGAAGGCCGTCGAACCCGACAGGTCGCCCGCTCGACGGGAGGCCGGTGCGAGCAGGCCACGACGCTCGAGGATCGGGCGCACGCCCTCACCGAAGCGGTAGGCCTCCTCGAGATGCGGGTAGCCCGACAGCACGAAGTGGTCGAGACCGATCTCGGCGTACTCGGCGATACGGTCGGCGACCTCCTCGTGGGAACCCACGAGCGCGGTGCCCGCGCCACCACGGACCAGACCGACACCCGCCCACAGGTTGGGGGCGACCTCGAGGCTGCGGGCGTCCTTGCTCGCGGCGTAGGCGCTGCCGCCACCGTGCAACTCGACCATCCGTCGCTGACCTTCGGAACCGGAACGGGCCAGACTCTGCTGGGCCTTCTCGATCGTCGCGGGGTCGAGCGCGGAGAGCAGGCGATCGGCCTCGGCCCAGGCCTCCTCGGAGGTGTCGCGGCTGATGACGTGCAGGCGGATGCCGTAGTCCAGGGTGCGGCCCTGGATGTCGGCGAGGCCGCGGATCCACGCGATCTTGTCGGCGACGGCAGCCGGCGGCTCACCCCACGTGAGGTAGGTGTCGCAGAACTGCGACGCGACGGTGCCCGCGGCGGGAGAGGACCCGCCGAAGAAGAGCGGCGGCACCGGATCGGGGATGCGCTGGAGTTGGGCGTTCCGAACCTGGATGTACTCGCCCTCGAAGTCGACCGGGCCGTTGCCCGCCCACAGGCGCTTGATCACGTCGAGGTATTCGCCGCAGCGCGCGTAGCGCTGATTCTTGTCGAGGAAGTCGCCGAAGGTGCGCTGTTCGTGGTCCTCTCCGCCGGTGACGACGTTGAGGAGCAGGCGTCCCTGCGACTGCCACTGGAAGGTCGCGGCCATCTGCGCGGCCAGCGTGGGGCTGATGAGCCCGGGGCGCAGTGCGACGAGGAACTTGAGGGTCTCGGTGGTGTCGATGAGCATCGCCGTCGTCAGCCACGCATCCTCGCACCACGCGCCGGTGGGGGTGAGGACCGATTCGAAGCCGCTCGACTCCGCAGCGGCGGCGATCTGGTTCAGGTAGCGCAGCGTCGCCGGACGATCGCCCGACATCGAACTGCCGTGGCCTCCTGCCATGAGGTTTCGCGAGTCGCCGTAAGTAGGCAGGAACCAGTGCATATGCAGAGACAAGACGAAGTCCTCGAGTCGACGACAGGCAAGCGTGATGTCCAGGAGAACAGCCCCGGAGGGTGCCCGGCAACATTTGCGATCAGCATGATCGGAACCCGTGCGTGAAGGCGGCGGGCGTGGTTAGCGTCGCCGGGTTGCACGCTGTCCACCACCGGGAATCGAGTCCATGACCACGCTGTCACAGCCCAGTTCCGCACCCGAGTCCGATCTCGATCGCCGCAAGAGACTACGCACCGTGGTCGCGGCGAGTCTGCTCGGTACGACGGTCGAGTGGTACGACTTCTTCCTGTACGCGACGGCCGCGAGCCTGGTGTTCAACCAGCTGTTCTTCCCCGACCAGAGTTCGTTCGTCGGCACGATGCTGGCCTTCGCGACCTTCGCCGTGGGTTTCGTGGTCCGCCCCATCGGCGGTGTCGTCTTCGGCCACATCGGTGACCGGATCGGACGCAAGAAGACCCTCGCGCTGACGATGTTCATCATGGGCGTCGCCACCGCGTTGATGGGCATCCTGCCCACGTACGCGCAGGTGGGTGTGGTCGCACCGATCCTGCTGCTCCTGCTGCGCATCCTGCAGGGCTTCGCTCTCGGTGGTGAATGGGCCGGGGCCGTCCTGCTCGCCGTCGAGCACAGCCCGGAGAAGAAGCGCGGCCTGTTCGGCAGCATCCCGCAGGTGGGCCTCGCGCTCGGTCTCGCGTTGGGCACCGCGGTCTTCGCGGCCCTGCAGGTGATCTTCGACGAGCAGCAGTTCCTGTCGTACGGTTGGCGGATCGCATTCCTGCTCAGCCTGGTCCTCGTCGCCGTCGGTTTCGTCGTGCGTCTGAAGGTCGACGAGACCCCTGCCTTCCGCGAGGTGCAGGAACTCGCGAAGAAGTCGTCGGCTCCGCTCGTGGACGTCTTCCGGCCCGGCGTGCGTCGCAGCACCGTCCTCGGTCTGCTGTCGCGGTGGGGTGAGGGCGCGGCGTTCAACACGTGGGGTGTCTTCGCCATCACCTACGCCACCAACGACCTCGACTTCGCCAAGGTGCCGGTGCTCCTCGTCGTCACCCTCGCCGCGCTGGTCATGGCCGCGCTGCTCCCGGTGTCGGGCATGCTGGTCGACCGGTTCGGCGCGAAGCAGATCTACACCGTCGGCATCGCCGCCTACGGCATCGCGGTGTTCCCGACCTTCGCCCTGTTCGGCACGAACAACCTGTTCTGGTTCGCCGCCGCGATGATCCTCGTGTTCGGCATCGTCCACGCCCTGTTCTACGGCGCGCAGGGAACGTTGTACGCGAGCCTGTACCCGGCGGAGATCCGCTACACGGGCCTGTCGGTCGTCTACCAGTTCTCCGGCGTCTACGCGTCGGGCATCACCCCGATGATCCTCACCGCGCTCATCGCCGTGGCCGGCGGTCCCTGGCTGGCCTGCGGTTATCTCGTTCTCACCTCCGTGATCAGCGTCGTTGCCACCTCGATGATGCGCAAGGAGGACCTCCACCTCTGATCGGACACCGGGTGGCCGGTACTAGGCTCGTCGTATGAGCAGGCAACGAGGTGGCCGCGCCGCATCGTCGCCGCGCAAGGAGAAGACGGGTGCACCGGGCGGCCCGGTCGAGGGGTTGTACGACATCGACACGGGTACGTGCGAGCTCGTCAAGGACCGCTATCTCGCCGACGGATGGGTACTCGAGATCAACGGGGTGCCCAGTTCGCACATCGACCTGAGCGATCCGGCCCTGCTCGAGTTCGAGTACATGCGGTGGATCGCGATGCTCGTCGAGAGCAGGTTCGAACGCGACTCCAGATTGCGCGTGCTGCACCTCGGTGGGGGTGCGTGCACGATGGCGCGCTACTTCGCCGCGGTCTACCCCGACGCTCGGCAGGTCGTCGTCGAGATCGACGGTCGCCTCGCCGAACTCGTCCGCCACTGGTTCGATCTGCCCCGCGCCCCGTTGCTGCGCATCCGGGTGGGGGAGGCCCGTCAGGTCCTCACCTCGCTCTCCGACGCGAGCCGCGACGTGATCGTGCGGGATGTCTTCGCCTACAACCGCACTCCCGTCGCACTCACGACCCTCCAGTTCACTCAGCACGCCCGGCGTGTGCTCGCACCCGGCGGTGTCTACGTCGTCAACTGCGGCGACTTCCGCGACCTGACCGTCGCGAAACGCGAGGCCGCGACGATCGGTGAGGTCTTCGAACACACCGTGATCATCGCCGACCCCGCGATGCTCAAGGGACGTCGCTACGGCAACGTCGTCATCGCCGGCAGCGACCTGCCGCTCGGTGACTCCCCGGCCCTGGCCCGCGACCTGCTCGGCGGGGCCGTCCCCGCGCAGATCCGACTGGGTGACCAGGTCGAGAAGTTCGCCGCCGGGGCGCGCGTGCTCGACGACAGCGAGGCCATCACACCGCCCGGAACAAAGAGCACGGGCACGGAGTTGCACGGGTCATGACGTCAGCAGCCCCTACTCCGGTACTCCAGGTCTTCCGGCTCGGTATGCCCTGGCAGACGATCGATCCCTTCCTGTTCGTCGCACACCACGTCGACGCGTATCCGGCGGGCAACGACGAACTCGGACCCGACGCGTCGCTCGACGGCCGCCCGCTCGGCCAGGACTTCGGCAACCCTGCGGGCTGGAGCATGTACCACGGCACCACCGTCCCGGGATTCCCCGGCCACCCGCACCGCGGCTTCGAGACGGTCACCTTCGTCCGCTCGGGGTTCGTCGACCACTCCGATTCGGTGGGTGCGGCGGCGCGTTTCGGTGAGGGCGACACGCAGTGGCTCACCGCCGGCAACGGAGTTGTCCACAGCGAGATGTTCCCTCTGCTGAACAAGGATTCGGACAATCCTCTCGAACTGTTCCAGATCTGGCTGAACCTGCCCGCCGAGTCGAAGACCGTCGACCCGCACTTCTCGATGCTGTGGAACGAGGACACCCCCACCGTGACGGTCGCGGACGAGGACGGGCACACCACCTCCGTCCGCGTCATCGCCGGTGAACTCGACGACGCGACTCCGCCGCCGCCCCCGCCGAATTCGTGGGCGTCCCGACCCGGCACCGACGTGGCGATCTGGAACATCGACCTGTCGTCCGGTGCGCGCTGGGAACTGCCGGTCGCGCGCGGTGAGCAGACGCAGCGGGTCCTGTACGTGTACAACGGTTCTCCCGTGCGGATCGGCGATCGGACGATCGAGTCCGGGCACGGGGTCGTCGTCGACGCGTCGGTACCGGTGCACCTCACCGGCGGCGACGAGGGCACGCAGATCCTGATGCTGCAGGGTCGTCCGATCGGCGAACCCGTCGTCTCGTACGGCCCGTTCGTGCTCAACGACGAGGCGGGCGTCCGGCAGGCGTTCGAGGACTACCGCCGCACCGGATTCGGTGGATGGCCCTGGGACAGCGACGGTCCCGTGCACGAACGCGACGCCGGCCGGTTCGCGCGGTATCCCGACGAGAAGCTCGAGGAACGCTGACCGCCTGCGCAGATCCTGTCGAGCTCCGGCGGGATCTGCGACGAGAACTACTCGTTCGACGACAGCACATCCGGGACGAGGTATTCGGAGACCTCCATCGACCGGATCTCCCGGGCCTGATCCTCGCCGGGTCCGCTACCGCGGAAGTCGTCGAGCTGTGCCCGTGACTCCCACCGTTCGTAGATGCAGACGCGGTCGGGTTCGATCAGGTCTGCAGTGACGGCGAAGTCGAGACAGCCCGGCGCTCTACGGGCCGCCTCGACGACGGCCCTGCAGGTCGCAAGATAAGCCTCGCGCCTGTCGGCATCGATGATGAGATGTCCTGCGACGATGATCATGGATCCCCTCCGGTGGTAACCGCTTCGTCGTGGGTAGGACCTGCGAACGGGGTCGAACTCATCGCGACTCCGTCGTACCATGCCGGAGTGAACCAGCCCGGATACGACGCCCTCGCGGATCTGTACGTCGAGCTGTTCCCCGATCCGTACCTGACCCCGCTCGAACGCCACACTGTCGCCGCCTTCGCCGAGATGGTGCGGCAAAGCCCCGTGGAGGGTGTCGTGCTGGACGTGGGCTGCGGACCCGGATACGTGGTGGCGGACCTCGCCGAACGCGGACTCGACGTGATCGGCCTCGATCCCAGCACAGAGATGCTGCGCATTGCGCGAGGCGCCTACCCCGATTTGCGATTCGTCCGGGACGACGCGCGACTCGGGTCCGACGAACTCCGCGGAGTGGTTCCGAGCGCGATCATCGCGCGGTGCAGCCTCATCCATGTTCCGCCGTCCGAGATCCCCGGGATCCTCGATGGGTGGGCGGAGAGGATCCCGTCCGGGGGCGTGGTGCTCGTCGTGGGCCAGACAACCGACATCCCGGGCGAGGTGGTCGAGTTCGATCACGCGGTGGCGCCGGCGTGGCGGTGGCACCCTGATCGTCTCGCCGCGGTGTTGTCCGACGCCGGTTTCGACGAGGTGTGGCGGACGGTCAGCCGTCCCGACGCCGACCATCGCTTCCCCGACGTCCACCTGGCGGCGCGCCGACGCTGACGGTCAGGGCGTGAACTGCATCGATTCGTCGATACGCCCGAACCGCATGGTGGGCAGGTCGAGGAGATAGTTCTGCCGCATCAGCCACGGGCTGCGCGAACCCTGCTTGGGAAGAGCACTTTCCGCCCGGTGGATGTACCCGGCGTCGAGACCGAGCAGCGGACGGGTGCGACCGTCGCCCGAATATCTCGGCACCGCCGAGCGGTAGCCGTTGCGGCGCATGTACCGCAGTAACCGGCACACGTAGAGGGACGCGAGATCGGCACGCAGGGTCCACGACGCGTTGGTGTAGCCGAGGCACATCGCGGCATTGGGCAGACCGTCGAGCATCATGCCGCGGTAGATGAACCGGGTCGAGAGGTCGATCTTCTCCCCGTCGACGACGAACTCGATTCCGCCGGCAGGAACCAGTTGCAGACCCGTTGCGGGGATCAGGATCTCGGCCTCGAGTTCGCGACCGGACTCGAGGCGGACGCTCTTCTCGGTGACGGTGTCGATCCGGTCGGTGACGATCTCGGCCTTCTCCGCACGCAGGGTGCGGAACAGGTCGGAGTCGGGGACCACGCACAGTCGCTGATCCCACGGGTCGTAGCGCGGTGAGAAGTGGGGATCGACCGGGATCCTGCCGCGCAGGCGACGTTCGGTGAGGGTGCGCAGCACGCCTTTCGCGGCCGAAGGGAACCGCTGACAGAACTGGTAGAAGCCGAGATTGACCACGACGTTCTTCGTCCGCACCGCGCGATGGGCCACCTTGTCCGGCAACAGGCGTCGTATCCGCGTCGCGATCGGGTCGCGCGCGGGCAGTGACATCACGTAGGTGGGGGAGCGCTGCAGCATCGTCACGTGCTCGGCCTTCTCCGCCAGGGCGGGCACGAGCGTGACGGCCGTGGCGCCGCTGCCGATCACCACGATCTTCTTCCCCTCGTAGTCGAGGTTCTCGGGCCAGAACTGCGGATACACGACCGTGCCCGCGAAGTCCTGCAGGCCGGGGATGTCGGGGAGGTAACCGGACTCGTAGCTGTAGTAGCCGCTGCAGAGATAGAGGAAGGAGCAGGACATCTCGACCGTGCCCTGCCCGGTCGAGGCACGCACCGTCCACCGTGCGTCCGCGGACGACCAGGATGCGTCGATCACCTTGTGGCCGAATCGGATACGCTGGTCGATACCGAATTCGGCGGCGGTGTCTCGGATGTACTGCAGGATGTGGGGACCGTCGGCGATGGATTTCTCGCCCCGCCACGGGCGGAACGGGAAGCCGAGCGTGTACATGTCGCTGTCCGACCGGATCCCCGGATAGCGGAACAGATCCCACGTACCACCGATCGCGTCGCGACTCTCGAGGATGGCGTACCCGAGATCCGGGCACTGTGTCTGCAACCGGTAACCGGCATCGATGCCGGACAGTCCGGCTCCCACGATCAGTACGTCGACGTGTTCCACGCGCATCCCCTACCTGTCGGTCCACGCCAGCAGGTCGTCGACCTCCCAGGTGTTGATCACCTGTTCGGGTTCGACACCCCGCTCGACGGCACGTTCGCAACCGTACCCGAGCCAGTCGAGCTGCCCGGGTGCGTGCGCATCGGTGTCGATGGAGAACAGGCAGTCCGTCTCGAGCGCGAGGTCGATGAGACGCGACGGCGGGTCGCGGCGTTCGGGCCGGCAGTTGATCTCGACGGCGGTGTCGTGGTCGCGACACGCGGCGAAGACTTTTTCGGCGTCGAACTTCGACTCGGCACGGCTTCCGCGACCTCCGGCGACGAGCCGGCCGGTGCAGTGCCCGAGGACGTCGACGTGGGGATTCGCCGCCGCGCGCAGCATGCGTTTCGTCATCGCCGACCGGTCGGCCCGCAGGTTCGAGTGCACGCTCGCGACGACGACGTCGAGTTCGGCGAGCAGCCCTTCGTCCTGGTCGAGCGACCCGTCGTCGAGGATGTCGACCTCGATACCCGTGAGAATCCGTGCACCACTGCTGTTCTCGTTGATCTCCGCGACGACGGCGAGCTGCGAGCGCAGCCGCTCCGCGGTGAGGCCGTTCGCGACCTTCAAGCGAGGGGAGTGGTCGGTGAGGGCGAAGTACTCGTGCCCGAGCATCGTCGACGCGACACGGTGCATTTCGTCGATGGGGCTGCCGCCGTCGGACCAGTTCGAGTGGGTGTGCAGGTCGCCGCGTAGGGACTCGAGCAGATCGCGGCCGCCGCGTCCGATCGGGTCGGCCTCCTCGCGCAACTGCTCGAGATAGGCGGGTACTCCGTCGAACGACTCGCGGATGACGGTCGCGGTCTTCTTCCCGACGCCCGGCAGATCGGTCCACGAGTCGGTCTTCCGCAGCACCTCCCGCTTGGGGTCGCTCACCTCGGCGAGCACCTCCGCCGCGCGTCGATAGGCCTGCACGCGGTAGGTGTCGGCGTGTTCACGTTCGAGCCAGAAGGCGACTTCGCGGAGTGCGTCGACGGGGTCCACCCCTCCATTGTGGCCGCCGGGCGTCCGTAATCTGGGACGCATGCTCGAATCCGTCCGGTCGTCGTCCCCCCTCGGTGCGGTCTCCGCACTGGTCGTCGGTGCGGTGTCCGCGCTGACACTCGTCTCCGCCCGCGTTGCGTCGGAGGCGAAGGACCTCATGTACGAGGTGGACGACGCGCCGCCCGCCCCGGTGGTGATCGTGCCGGGCGCGCGGGTGCACGAGGGCCGTCCGATGCGGGTGCTCCGCAGCCGCCTCGACATCGCGGTCGCGTTGATGGAACTGGGACGGGTGCAGGCCGTGCTCGTCTCAGGTGATGGGGCCGGAACCTCGGGCGACGAGATCGAGGCGATGATCGCGTATCTCGTCGAGCAGGGTGTGAACCGGGAACGGATCATCGCCGATCCGTACGGTCTCGACACCTACGACACCGCCCGGCGCGCCGTGGCCACCTACGGCGTGCGGCAGGCACTGATCACGACCCAGGGCTTCCACCTTCCGCGCGCGGTGGCGTTGTGCCGGCGGGCGGGCATCGACATCGCCGGAGTCCGCGCTGCGAACGACGTGCGGCTGCGCACGCGGCTGAGGAATCTGGCGCGTGAGTACGTGCTGTCGCGACCCAAGGCGTTCCTCGAACTCCGGTTCCCGCGCGACCCGGCGGTGGAGACCCCGCCGGACGACCGGCTCGCCGAGATCCTGGCCGGTCTCGAGCACGGTGTGGTGGCCGCCCCACCGTCTGCTTCCTAGGCTCGTGATCATGCGCCCCACAGCTCTCGTCACCGGAGGGGGTCGCGGTCTCGGCGCCGCGATCGCCCACGAACTCGCTCCCACCCACGATCTGCTCCTCGGCGGCCGACGTCGCGAGTCGCTCGATGCGATCCTCGAGGAACTGCCCGACGCCACGCCGTGGCCCGTGGACCTGCTCGATCACGACGCCGTCGCCGCTGCTGCCGCCGACATCGACCGGCTCGACGTGCTCGTCCACAACGCGGGTGTCGCCGAACTGGGCACGATCGCCGACAGCGAGCCCCGGCAGTGGCGCGAGACGTTCGAGGCGAACGTCGTCGCCGTCGTCGCGTTGACACAGGTGTTGCTGCCGGCCCTGCGGGCCGCGAACGGCCACGTGGTGCTCATCAACTCGGGGGCGGGTCTGCGTGTTCGCCCCGGCTGGGGTGCCTATGCCGCGAGCAAGTTCGCACTGCGGGCGTTCGGCGACGCGCTGCGCGAGGAGGAACCCGCGCTGCGGGTCACCTCGATCCACCCGGGCCGGATCGACACCGACATGCAGCGCGCGATCGTCGCGTCGGAAGGTCGTGAGTACGACCCGTCGCAGTTCCTCAGCCCCGGCACAGTGGCGCGTGCGGTGCGGCAGGTCGTCGAGGCGCCGGTCGACGCCCACCCCACCGAGGTCGTTCTGCGTCCTCGCTGACAGCTCGAAAGAGCTGGCGGCTCGGAACGGCCGACGACTCAGAAGGGCAGCGGAATCACCACCGGGGGAGCGCCCGGGATCTGGATCTGGATCTGCGGAGGCGGCGGCGCCGGAGCCCGCGGCGCCGGCGGAGGTGCCGGTGCCGGAGCCGGAGCGGGTTCCGGAGCCGGCGGCGGTGGCGGTGGCGGCGGTTCCGGAGCGGGCGGAGGCGGCGGTTCCGGGGGAGGAGGCGGTGGTGCCGCGGCTTCCGGCACCGGAGCACGCCGCGGTGCGGGAACGGGTGCCTGCAGTGCCTCGGTCTCCGGGAGGGTTTCCTCCGTGGTCTCCGGTGCGGCCGGAGCCGTGGTCTTCGGCAGAGCCTCACCGACCGGCACGGGGACCATCGCGCCGGTCGTGATGTCGACGACCTCCAACTCCCGCACGGCAGTCGCGGCGGGCTGGACGACGAACATCCGCTCGGCGTTCAGACCGGGCCATTTCGGGCCTTCGAGTTCGTCGTTGCCGGTGAGCACCGGCGCGGACAGGGGATTGCCGCGCACGCACCGCACGCGCGGAACACCGAGTTCGTCGACGAGGACGATCGTGCCGCGCTCGAGCAGCGACTGCACGGGCCGCGCGGCACCGTCGCGGTACTCGTGCATGGTCACCCGGGTGTCGGCGCGCAACAGGACCGCCGTGAGGGTGTCGGTGTAGCCGCGGATGTCGGGCACGCCGAGGACACCGCGCCACGCTTCGGCCTTGGCCGGATCCTCCTCCAGATGAAGGATGAGTGCTTCGCGGTCGCACAGGGGCCGGTCGAGACTGCCCCCGTAGAGGGCGGGCCGATCACCGGGAACGGCCGGGGCCCCGGCGGTGGCAGTGACCGGGTCGCCGCCGTCCTCGACGACTTCGGGGGGTGGGGGCGGCACCGCGACAGGCACCTGCGGCGGTACCAGACGCGGCGTCCACGGGTCGTCCTGCGCGGTCGCGACATGCAGTTGCACGGGCGTCGTCGTCTCGACCGAACCGCCCGACGAGCAGGCACCCGCCACCAGTGCCGTCAGGGCGAGTGCCAGACCGAATCCACGAACCGTGTCGCTGGCCACGCCGCCATGCTAGGTCGATGATCGCCGGTGAAAGTGCTGTTCGGCGGTTCTCGTCGGTATCCGGATCCCGGAGAGGAAACGCAGGAGAAGGTCGTTCACCTCGTCGCGACGTTCCATCTGCACGAAATGCCCCGCGCCCTCGAGCAGGTGGACACCGCGCAGATCGGGGACGAAGGCACGCATCCGTTCGAGCGCCGACGACCCCGACATCGCGACGACGGGATCCCGATCGCCCGCCACGAACAGCGTCGGTACCTGCACCTTCGCACCCTCGTAGGGACGCGACGCCTCCCAGTTGGCGTCGTAGGCGCGGTACCAGGACAGACCTCCACCGAATCCGGTGCGGGCGAACTCGGCCGCATAGTGCGCGAGTTCGTCGTCGTCGAGCCAGTCCCACGGCAGGTCGGGCGCGGTGGGCAGCACGTCGAGATATCCGCGTCCCTCGGACGGATGCGACCACACGTCGAGATAGCGATATCCGCCCGACAGGGCGAAGAACAACCTCTGCAGGAATTCGCGCGGGCGGGGATCGAGTTCTGCCTCCGCGACTCCCGGTTCCTGGAAGTAGTGGAGGTGGAGGAAGTGCTTGTCGGCGAGACCGCGGAAGATCTCGCTGGGTCGCGCGGGCATCCGGTCGGGCGAGTAGGGCACGGCGAGCAGGACGAGACCGGCGACGCGATCCGGATGTCGCAGCGCCGTCGTCCACGCGACGGGCGCACCGAAGTCGTGACCGACGACGACCGCACAGTCGATCCCGAGGACGTCGAGCAGTCGGACGAGGCGATCGGCGACCGCGACGTTCGTGTACTCCTCGACCTCTCGGGGCCGGTCGGTTCGGCCGTAGCCGGGCATGTCGGGGGCGACGGCACGGTAGCCGGCGTCGACGAGTGGCGTGAACTGGTGCCGGTAGCTGTACCCCAGGCCGGGGAATCCGTGGCACATCACGACCGCGGGTCCGTCGCCCCGATCGTCGATGTTCCACGTGAAACCATCGACCTCGACGATGCGGCTGCCCATCAGGAGGCGGGGACGGTCTGCATGTCCTCCTGGCTCCAGAACGCCCTCATGCTCGTGATCCTCGCGTCGTCGTCGAAGGTCATCACGTCGACGACCTCCATGATCAGATCCTGCTCACCCAGGTGCGTGACCAGACGGAACACGAAAGCGGCGTTGCTCTCCGTGATCTTGAGGGTGATCACCTCACCGGTCTGCGCGAGCGGTTCGACCACGCCGTAGAACTCGCGGATCTCGGCCTCGGTGGCGCGGACCGGCGTGCCGACCGGATCCTCGACCGTCGCGCCCGGCGCGTACAGGGCGAGGACATCGTCGACGGTGCCCGAGGCCACGGACTTCACATAGTTCTCGACGGTGGCGCGGATCGCGTCCCGACTCGGTGCCATGAGGTCTCCTTCGTTCGAATCTGGAACACGTTTCAATTCGACGGTAGTGGGCCGGATCCGTAGATGCACTCGCGATTCCCACTCGGAAGGCCCCGCGCCGGAGGACGATGACATCGCCATCACCCGGAACGATCGGAGACCCGATGATCGACGCTGTCGCCTTCACCCTCGACGGATACGCCGGCGCCCTCGCGGCCCGCACGTGGGTCGGTGAGAACCCGCGCTACGTGGTGCTGTTGTGCCACGGCTACGGCGAGCACTGCGGACGCTACGAGTACGTGGCCGCGCGCCTCGTGGCCGACGGCGCCGCCGTCTACGCGGTCGACCACATCGGTCACGGTCTCAGCGACGGCGAGCGCGTCCTCATCGACGACTTCGAGAAGGTGGTCGACGACTTCCGTCTGCTCGATCTCACGGCGCGCCGCGAGCATCCCGACCTGCCGGTCGTGCTCGTCGGACACTCGATGGGCGGCATGATCGCCGCCCGGTACGCGCAGCGATACGGCTCGGAACTGGCCGCGGTGGTTCTGTCCGGCCCGGTCCTCGGCAGGTGGGCGGCCGTCGACGCCCTGCTCACGGCCGAGGAGATCCCCGATACCCCCATCGATCCGTCCACCCTCTCCCGCGATCCCGAGGTGGGTCGCGCCTATGTGGCCGACCCGCTCGTCTGGCACGGCCCGTTCAAGCGCACCACCGTGCAGGCACTGAAGACCTGCATCGACACGATCACCGCCGCCGGTGCCATCGACGACGTGCCCGTGCTGTGGTTGCACGGCGAGGAGGATCGACTGGTTCCCCTCGACGGCACCGCCACCGGATGGTCGTCGCTGGCAAGTCGCGGGTCGTCGTCGAAGACCTATCCCGAGGCACGGCACGAGATCTTCAACGAGACGAACCGGGACGAGGTCCTGGGCGATGTCGTCGACTTCGTCGGCGCGCACATCCACCCTCTCGAGACTCTCGAGGATTGAAGCCGACCGCGTCTGGCTACCCCAAGCCATGGGGCCGTCCCCTTCGTGTCCCGTACGGAAGGAGATGACCGTGGTCGAAGACAGCCCATCCGACAGGGCTCGCCCTGGTCCGGCCGACAAGGCACGCCTCGGGTTGAAGCAGACCGTGTTCGGCAAGGCGAAGGAGGTCGCCGGCGCTCTGACCGGCAACGACTCCCTCACCACCGAAGGCCGTCTCGAGCAGGAGCAGGCCCGGCAGGCCAGGAAGGCCGACACCCTCTCGCACATGGCCGAGGCCGAGAGCGACGAGGCGGTTGAGCAGCTCGACGCCGTCCGCGAGGCCGGACAGCAGGAACGCGAGGCCGTGCAGCAGCGGACCGACGCCGTCGAGTCGCAGGCCGAGCGGGAGGCACGGGTCCGCAAACAGGCCGCCGAGCTCGAACATGAGGAGAACATCGTCCGAGGGCGATCCGACGCCGCCCGCGAGGCCACGGCCGCGGAGCAGCAGGCACGCCGTGAGGAGAACGAGCAGGTCACGGATGCCGCCGCAGAGGTTGCGGCCGCCGACGAGGACCACCGACGCGCCTCCCACGACGCCGAACGTGCACGCCTCCAGGCCGAGGAGGAACGCCGCAAGGCCGAAGCCCTCGAACGCACGCTGACCGACGAGCCGGATCGCTGACGAACACCACCGACATTCCCTACCGGAGCTGTACCCCCATCGAAGTTGGAGATGCGCCCATGAACCTCGCCACTCTGCCCAAGAGCGTTCTGCGACTGCAGTACAAGATCGCCCGCTTCCCGCTGGGATTGATCGAGCAGCAGTTGCGGTTCCTGCCCACCGACGCCCCGCCGCGCCTGATGTACGAGCGGGGACTGGGCATGCTGGACGGCATCGTCGGCAGCGTGCTCGACGACCAGGAGATCGCCACGCGCGGGGCGCTCGCCACCGAACGTGCCGACGCGGTGAAGCGCGCGGAGAAGCTCGACGCCCAGGCCGCGGCCGAGAAGCGCGCGGCGGACGCCGAACTCCGCCGGACGCGTGAGCGCGCCGAGGCCGAGCAGGAAGCCGCACGGCGCGACCGTGAGAAGGAGGTCCAGCAGGCCCGCGAGCGTGCGCAGGAACGCGCGAAGCAGGCGGAGAAGGAAGCCGAGCAGAAGAAGGCCGCCGAGACCGCGAAGGCCGATCAGGAGGCCGCCGCGAAGCGCCGTGCCGCCGAGACGGCGAAGAAGAAGGACGAGGAGCGCATCCGCAAGGCCGAGGAGGAGGCCGCCGAGCCCGCCAAGGTCTCCCTCAAGGATGCCGTCGCCAAGCAGCTCGAGGCGAAGGAGGCGGAGGAGCGCGCGCACGATGCGGGCGAGGTCGCCGAGTTCGAGAAGATCGAACACAAGCACCCCTGATCCCGGTTGTAGTCGACGAGACCCCGGTGCATCCTGTGCACCGGGGTCTCGTCCGTCGTAAGCGGTTGCTACTTCACGACATTGACCATCTTGCCGGGAACCACGATCACCTTGCGCGGTGCGGCACCGCCGAGCAGGTCGGCGATCTTCTCGTCCGCGAGCGCAGCGGCCTCGATCGCGTCGGGCGCGGCGTCGGCCGGGACGGTGATGCGGCTGCGCACCTTGCCGTTGACCTGGATCGGGTACTCGACACTGTCCTCGACGAGCCACTTCTCGTCGGCGACCGGGAACGGGCCGTGCGCAAGCGATTCGGTGTGTCCGAGACGCGACCACATCTCCTCGGCGAGGTGCGGGGCGACCGGGCCGAGCATGAGCACGAGCGGTTCGACGGCGCTGCGCGGCGCACCCGACGGGTACTGCTTCGTCAGGTGGTTCGTGTACTCGATGAGCTTGGCGATCGCCGTGTTGTCGCGCAGGTGGGTGAAGTCGTCGGACACACCCGCGACCGTCTTGTTGAGCGCCCGCAGCGTGTCGTCGCCGGGGATGTCGTCGGTGACGCGCAGCGCGCCGCTCTCCTCCTCGACGACCAGACGCCACACGCGCTGCAGGAAGCGGTGCGCGCCGACGACGTCCTTGGTCGCCCACGGACGCGACTGGTCGAGCGGACCCATCGACATCTCGTAGACGCGCAGGGTGTCGGCGCCGTACTCGTCGAAGATCTGGTCGGGGCTGACGGAGTTCTTGAGCGACTTGCCCATCTTCCCGTACTCGCGAGCGACCTCCTGCTCACCGTCCGGGCCGGTCCAGTAGAACGTGCCGTCGCGCTCGACGACCTCCTCGGCCGGCACGTACACACCGCGCGAGTCGGTGTAGGCGTAGGCCTGGATGTAGCCCTGGTTGAACAGGCGACGGTACGGCTCCGAGGAGGTGACGTAGCCGAGGTCGAAGAGCACCTTGTGCCAGAACCGCGCGTACAGCAGGTGCAGCACCGCATGCTCGACACCGCCGACGTAGAGATCGACGCCACCCGGGTCGTTCGGGCCGTGCAGTTCCGGCCGCGGGCCGGTCCAGTACGCCTCGTTCTCCTTGTCGCAGAAGGCTTCCGAATTGGTGGGGTCGATGTAGCGCAGCTGGTACCACGAGCTGCCGGCCCACTGCGGCATCACGTTGGTGTCGCGCGTGTAGCGCTTCAGGCCGTCGCCGAGATCGAGCTCGACGTTCATCCAGTCGACCGCCTTCGCGAGCGGCGGGGACGGTTCGGAATCGGCATCGTCCGGATCGAAGGAGACCGGCGCATAGTCCTCCACCTCCGGAAGTTCCACGGGCAGAGCGGATTCGGGCAGCGCATGGGCGCGTCCCTGCTCGTCGTAGACGATCGGGAAGGGCTCGCCCCAGTACCGCTGCCGCGCGAACAGCCAGTCGCGCAGCTTGTACTGGATGGTGCCGCGTCCGGCGCCGTCCTCTTCGAGTTTCGCGACGATCGTCTTCTTCGCCTCGGCGACGTCGAGACCGTCGAGCAGGCCGGAGTTCACCAGCACGCCGTCGCCGGTGTACGCCTCGGCGGTGACGTCGCCGCCGGAGATGACCTCGCGGACGGGCAGGCCGAAGGCGGTCGCGAACTCCCAGTCGCGCTGGTCGTGGCCGGGAACGGCCATGATCGCGCCGGTACCATAGCCGGTGAGGACGTAGTCGGCGATGAAGATCGGCAGTCGCTCACCATTGACCGGGTTCACGGCGTAGGCGCCGAGGAACACACCGGTCTTCTCCTTCGACTCCTGCCGCTCGAGATCGGACTTCGCGGCGATCGACGCGCGGTAGGCCGCGACCGCGGAAGCCGGATCGGCGGCGCCGCCGGTCCAGCGCTCGTCGACACCCTCGGGCCAGGACGCACCGACGATCCGGTCGACGAGTTCGTGCTCGGGAGCGAGGGTCACGTAGCTGGCACCGAACAGGGTGTCGGGCCGGGTCGTGAACACCTCGATCGCCGAATCGTGGTCGGCGACGGCGAACTTCACCTGAGCGCCGTGCGAGCGCCCGATCCAGTTGCGCTGCATGGACTTGACCTTGTCGGTCCAGTCCAGGTGCTCGAGATCGTCGATCAGGCGGTCGGAGTAGGCGGTGATCCGCATCATCCACTGGCGCAGGTTCTTCCGGAAGACCGGGAAGTTGCCGCGCTCGGAGCGGCCGTCGGCCGTGACCTCCTCGTTAGCGAGCACCGTGCCCAGACCCGGGCACCAGTTGACGAGCGAATCCGACCGGTAGACCAGGCGGTACGAGTCGATGACGTCGGCGCGCTCACCCTCCGACAGCGACGCCCAGTCGCGTCCGTCCTCGAGACGACGCGTGCCGTCGGCGAATTCGGCCTCGAGTTCGGAGATGCGACGCGCCCGGCCGGCCTCGCGGTCGTACCAGGCGTTGTAGATCGTCAGGAAGATCCACTGCGTCCAGCGGTAGAAGTCGACGTCGGTCGTCGCGACCGAGCGACGCTCGTCGTGCCCGAGACCGAGTCGGGAGAGCTGCCGCTTCATGTTCCCGATGTTGGCCTCGGTGGTCGTGCGCGGGTGCGTGCCCGTCTGCACGGCGTACTGCTCGGCCGGCAGGCCGAAGGCGTCGTAACCGAGGGTGTGCAGCACGTTGCGGCCCTGCATGCGGTTGAAGCGCGCGTACACGTCGGTGGCGATGTACCCGAGCGGGTGCCCCACGTGCAGGCCCGAGCCCGAGGGGTACGGGAACATGTCCTGCACGAACAGCTTGTCGGAGGGCACCTCGCCCGCGAGATCGCCCACCGGATTGGGAGCGTGGAAGGTGCCGCGCTCGCGCCAGAGCTCCTGCCAGCGCTGCTCGATCCGCCCCGCGAGCTCGGCGGTGTACCGATGCTGCGGAGTGCTGCCGGGTTCGTGCTGGGAGGTCTGTTCGGGACGGGTCACGGTGATCACTATCTACTCGGCCGGGCGTGTGAGTGCTCCCACCAGGGTAGAACGTGCCCGCACCCGAGCAGACCGGTGGCACCACCGGCCGCGTATCCTGGTCGGGTGCTCATCGTCGCTGTCCTGCTCTTCGTGCTCGCTCTCGTCGTCGGCGCGGTGGGTGTCGCGGCACTGACCGGCAAGCTCCCGCGCAACCGCTGGGCCGGTGTGCGCACCCCCGACGCACTGCGTGACGACGAGGCGTTCGCCCTCGCCAACAAGGTCGCCGCACCCAGCATGCTCGGGTCCGCGGTGCTCCTCGCCCTCGGTGGAGTCGCGTCGCTGACGCTGCCCACCGTCGCCGGGATCATCGCGGTCGTCGTCACCGTGGTGGCCGCCCTGATCACCGCCGGAGCCGGCGGATCCGTCGCAGCGCGCGTCGCTGCGGCGACCAAGCCGGAGGAGACGGCCGGCTGCGGTACCTCGTGCGGCGCGTGCAGCCTGCGCGGGGCATGCGAGCCGACCGCCTGACGGTCCTCCCACCGGCAGTCCTCACGCCCAGCGGCGCTCCCGTGCGTAGCGCGGTGTCCACCAGAACCGGTTGAGCACCCGCACCGGTACCGGGAGACTCTTCAGCACTGTGGCCACGCTGTCCTTCGGTGCTCCCTCGAAGAGATAGGGCAGCATTTCGGAGACCTCGCGTTTGTCCAGTTGCCCGAACGCCCGCATCGAGATGTCGTGCCATTCCTCCTTGGTGATGGATTGTTCGATCAAGGGGAAAGCGTCCCGCTCCTCGTGCGCGAGATGAGCACCCAACGACGTCACGAGACCGTCGAGGAGGCCGCCGAGCCGCTCGGTCGCCGTCTCCCGGTCGTCGAGCACGGCCTCGATCTCAGCCAACGCCGGATCGATCACGGCGTGTTCGGCCTCCATCGCATCGAGCACCTCCATCGCCCCCGCATCGTGTGCGAGGCGTGGCCGCATGAACGGCCAGACGTAGGCGTCCTCGATGGAGTGGTGCGTGTGCAGTTCGGTGCTGAACCCGTGCCAGCCGAGGAGCAGCGCATCGTGCGTGCCGGGGTCGGCGGTCCGCCACTTCTGCGCAAAGTCGGCGAGACGTTCGGTGTCCCGGCGTAGAGCGGAGTGGATCAGATGCACGACCTCCAGATCCTCGGCGGACAACGGCGTGGCGTGAGTGGTGGTCATGGCGGGTACCTCGACTTCCGTTTGAATGTCCCCGTGCCCATGGAGCCTCGTCGTCGCGCGAAGTGTTCTCAATCCCACATTCGAGGGGGATACTGCGAAATATGCGCTCTGCGCAGCGATTGAGGGCAGGCATCCACGACGCAGTATCCGCGGCTGCGGACGGCACGCAGTTCCGCGAGAACGTGATGGACGTGCTCGGCGCCTTCGTTCCGTACGACGGTGGTTGCCTGGCGCCCGTCGACCCTGCCGTCGTGGTCCCCACCGGCTTCACCACCCGTGGTCTCGACGACCCGATCGAGGTCCTCCGGTTGTCGATCGAGATCGAGTACGGCCCGGACCCCGATCCGGACAGTCTCTATGTGCTCCTCCATCGCCCATCCGGGATACGCCGCGTCGGGGAACCGGACGGTGACGGGACAGGACAGGGAAACCGCCGCTATCTCGAACTCGTGTCGCAACTGGGCATGGGACACGAGCTGCAGTTGGTCTTCCGGGACGGCGGTCGTCGGTGCTGGGGTGTCGGAGAGCTGATGCGCGAACCGGGACGTGGCTTCACCGACGCCGAACTCGCGATGCTCGACGACGTGCTCGGCGACATCGCGAACGGCTTCCGCACCACGCTCATCCGGGACGCATCGGCGCAGGCACTGATGCGGGACGCATCGGCACAGGCACTGATGCGGGACGCATCGGCACAGGCACTGATGCGGGACGCATCGGCACAGGCACTGATGCGGGACGCATCGGCGCGGGTGCGACACTCGGAGGTCGCGGATGGGTGTCCGGGTCCGGCCGTGGTCGTGATCGGGGCGGACGACGACTTCGATTCCGTGACCGCCGCCGCGGCGGTCTGGTTCGAGCGGCTCGGCTGGGGCAGTCCCGTCCGGGGCCGGCCCGGGCCGGCACACGTGGTCGCCCGCCAGGTCCGCAGGACACGCCCCACCCCCGCGACGGTGCGCCTGCGCACCCTCGACGGCGAATGGGTGGTGCTGCGCGCCGCGATCTTGGACGGGACCGGTCGCGTCGTCATGACCTTCGAGCGCGCACGTCTACCCGAGATCGTCACCCTGGTGACCGCCGCCTACGGCCTCACGCCACGCGAATCGGAAGTGCTCGTCGAAGTGCTCGCCGGACGGTCCCGTAACGAGATCGCAAGCCGATTGTTCATCAGCCCGTACACGGTGCAGGACCACCTGAAGAACATCTTCACCAAGACCGGTGTGAACAGTCGGCGCAGCCTCGTCTCGCGACTCGCGTGTACCGAGTACATGCCCCGGTTCGGTGGCGACCTGCGACCCGACGGATGGTTCGACGAGAGCGGAACGAGGACGGCACCGGTGGAGGCCCGCACCCTAGGCTGACCCCATGACGACGCGTCAGGTCGACCCCGTGGGTGCGCTGCTCGGACTGGTCGTTCCGTTGCTGTGTGCCGTGGCCGTACTCGTGCTCACCCGCTCGTGGATCCCACGATTGCCCGGGGAGATCGCCACGCACTGGTCGGGCACGACACCCGACGCGTTCGGATCACCTATGACCTCGGCGTGGACCGCCGCCCTGCTGATCGTGCTCGTCGGGGGCGGATGCTGCGCGATCGCCGCGCTCGCGCAGGCGCAACTGCTCATGCGTCGCTACATGCTCGCGATCGGTCTCGGGGTCACCGGCACGATCACCGCGCTGTTCCTGGCCGGTCTCGCGGGGCAGCTCGACACGACCGACGCCACGCAGGCCGCGTTGGAGGGTTGGCCGGCGGTGCTCGGCATGTGGGCGGGTATCGCGGTGGGCTGGTTCGGGGGACGGCTCCTGCGCGACGGCCGGGAACGGAAGGCAGCGACAGTTGCTCCGGATCCGGCGCTGCCGCGCGGTCGCGCCGAGCTGCCCATCGTCGAGCAGGTGGGCACCGGTGCGGGCACGACGGCGGGACTGTCGCTGCTCGTCCTGATCCCCGCGCTCGTCGTGTGCGGTGCGACGCAGAGCTGGTGGCCGTTGGGTTTGATCGCGCCCGTCGCTCTGCTCGTGCTGGGTCTGCTGCGCTACACCGTGGTGGTCGACGCGGACGGGATCCGGGTGTCGAATCTGGCCACCGACGCGCTCGGATACGACCTCGACGAGATCGTCGGCGCGAAGGTCACCGAGACCCGCCCGTTCCAGGACTGGGGTGGCTGGGGGCTGCGGGCCAAGGGTGGCAAGCGGTACGGCCTGGTCACGCGCACCGGACCTGCCGTCGTGGTGACCACGGCCTCGGGACACGAATTCACCGTGACCGCAACGAGGGCCGAGGAGATGGCCGGCGCGCTCAACACTCTCGCCGACGCCCGCTGACCGGTCCCGGTCGCCCGAGGGGGGCTCAGTTGCGTTCGACCTCGATGGGGTGGGTCGCGAGCAACGCCATCGGCAGTGGTTGCCGGCGCAGCACCCTCGCCCACACGTCGAGGTGCGCGGGGGCGAGCACATCGGTGGGCAGGGCCGAAACCACCATCCAGTCGTCATTGCGTAGTTCGCCGTCGAGCTGACCTGCGCTCCACCCCGCGTATCCCGCGAAGATCCGCACACCCTCGACGTAGTGGGCGATGTGCCCGGGATCGGCATCGAGGTCGATCATCACCACTCGGCCGTCGACGTGGCGGATGCCGGGGACGTCGGTGATGTCGGCCCCCACCCGCAGCGTGCCGAGGCACAGTGCCGAACTGCGGTGGACGGGACCGCCGACGAACAGGGTCTTCGGTTCGGCGGCGAGCCACGACCATTGCGGCAGCATCGCGTCGACGGAGGTGTCGCTGATGCGATTCAGGACGACACCGAAGCTGCCCGCATCGGTGTGCTCGATGATGTAGACGACGGTGCGGCGGAAGGTCGGCTCGGTGAGATCGGTGGCGGAGACGAGCAGGCTGCCGGCCCGCACCCTGGGTGTCGAGGGTGCGGTGCGGTCCTCGGGTTCGTCCTGATGCTGCGCCACATCAGCCATTCTGTCACCGCCGTCACCGGCGCGTGGGGTGGAACCCGACGGTCTGTGCCAACAAGGCGAGATGATGTTCGAACAGGACCTCGCGGTCCGGAAAAGTGTCGGGGCCGTACTGTCCGAAGACCTCGAAGCTCACGGACCCGAACAACGACGGCCACACCCAGAGACCGCGTGCCAGTACGGAATCCGGGGCGGTGAGGGAGAACTCGTCCCGGATCCGGCCCAGCGGTTCCCCCAGGCTCTCCGGAGGTGAGGCAGCGGCCGTGTCGTCCAATACACCCGCGGCGTAGGCCTCGTCCACGATCCGGGCCAGTCGCAGGACCACGCGGATACCGGGTGCGGTGGTGCGCTCGGCGGGGGCGGCGTAGCCGGGGACCGGGCTGCCGTACAGCAGCCCGTAGCGGGCCGGTTCGGCCAGCGCCCACGAGCGCACGGCACGGCCGAGGGTGAGGAACCGTTCGCGGTGGTCGGAGGGGTCGGCCGCGTCGACGGCACGGTCGACTTTGTCGCCGAGTTCGTCGTAGGCGTCGACGACGAGCAGGGTGAGCAGCTCGTCGCGGCTCGAAACGTAGCGGTAGACGGCGGAGGAGACGACGCCCAGATCGCGGGCGACGGCACGCAGCGACAGCGCCGCCGCTCCGTGGGTGCCGAGATGCTCGCGGCCGATCCGGAGGATGTCGGCCATCGTCTGTGCGCGTGCGCGCGCCCGTGGTGTCGTCACCGGGCCATTCTGCCGTCGAACAGAGAGCACCGTCAACAAACGAGAGCACCGCTCTTGACAATCCCGGCTGCGCGGAGGATCGTCGAAGCCATCAGAGAGCAGTGCTCACTCTTTCCGAATCGAGGAATCATGTCGCATCTCCAGGTGGTCGCAGGAGCCGGACCCGTCGGCTGGACCGTCGCCGAACAACTTGCCGCACAAGGACATCGCGTGCGTGTCCTGACCCGATCGGGCAGCGGACCGGAAGGTGCGGGCATCGAACGCCTGCGTGTCGACGTCACGGATCCCGAGGCCGTGGCCGCAGCACTCGTCGACGAAGACGGACTAGTTGCCGACGCGGTGTACATGTGCGTCCACGGGTCGGCCTACCGCGCCGACGTATGGGCACGCGAACTCCCGATCGCCGAGCGGGTCGTTCTCGACGCCGCCGCGAACCTGTCGGAGAAGACGGTCGTCGTCTTCCCCGAGAGCCTCTACTCGTACAGCGAACCCGACCGGGTCATGACCGAGAACTCGCCCCGCGAGGCCGACACCGGCAAGCGCGGCATCCGGCGGCAGCTCCTCGCCGCCCGCGCCGCCCACCGTGCCCCGACGGTGAGCGTCGTGGCATCGGACTTCTTCGGTCCACGGGCACTGAACGCGATGGCCGGCGAACGCATGGTGCCCACCGTGCTCGCCGGCAACAAGGTGCGGGTACTCGGCTCGGCCGACCTCCCGCATTCGTTCACCTACGTTCCCGACCTGGCGGCGGCGATGATCGCGTCGGCGGGGGAGCCGGCCGTGTGGAACACCGTGATCCACGCACCCACCGGACCGGCCGTGACACAGCGTGAGATCGCCACCGCCTTCACGCGGGCGGCCGGCCTGCCCGCGCCCGCGGTGGGGACGATCCCGTCCTGGCTGGTGCGGGCCGGCGGCCACGTGAACCGGGACATGAAGGAACTCGCCGAGATGCTCTACCAGTTCGATGCCCCGTTCGTCATGGACTCGACCCGCACCGAACAGGTACTCGGCCTGTCGCCTACCCCGCTCGACGAGGCGGCCGCCCGCACGGTCGAATGGTGGCGGAGCCGATAGTGTCGTGCTTGTGCGAGACTCCGGGCAGCAGTCCAGGCAGCGGGCGTGGCGATCGACCGCGACCGCCCTGCGGAACTCGCCGGGTCTCGTACGACTGACGGGGGTGCGGTTCGCGAGCCAGTTCGGCGACGGACTGTTCCAGGCCGCACTCGGCGGGGCGATCCTGTTCAACCCCGAACGTCACACCGACCCGGTGACGATCGCGGCAGGCTTCGCGGTGCTGCTGTTGCCGTACTCGGTGATCGGTCCGTTCGCCGGCGCCCTGCTCGACCGGTGGGACCGGCGCCTCGTCCTCGTCTGGGCCAACGTGCTCCGCGGAGTGTTCATCGCGGCAGCCGCGGCCGTGTTGCTCCTCGGGGGACCGCAGACCCCGCTCATGCTGCTCGCGCTCGCCGCCGTCGGCGTGAGCAGATTCGTCCTGGCAGGCGTCTCGGCCTCGCTCCCACACGTGGTGGCCCAGTCGTGGCTCGTCCCGGTCAATTCCGTTCTGGCGACGGTCGGTTCGGGTGTCTCGGCGGTCGGGGCCGCCACGGCGGTCGCGACCATCGGATTCGTGGGCGCGGGCGACACCGGTTCCGGGACGGCCGTCCTTCTCGGCGTGAGCGGCTCGCTCGTCGGCGCGTTCGCCGCAGCGGGATTCGCCGCGAATGCGCTCGGCCCCGAGGGAATACGTCCCCGGACCGTGATCCGCACCGTTCTGGCGGGTCTGCGGACCGGTACGGGAGCCGTCCTCGAAGCGCCGGGCGTGACGATCGCGATGCTCGGAATCGGCGCGCACCGCATCGTGTT
Source organism: Rhodococcus sp. 5G237 (assembly GCF_053764735.1). Lineage (NCBI taxonomy): Bacteria > Bacillati > Actinomycetota > Actinomycetes > Mycobacteriales > Nocardiaceae > Rhodococcus > Rhodococcus sp. 5G237. The sequence continues at coordinate 398,165 of NZ_JBSNCD010000001.1, forward strand.
CGGCATCGACACGCTCATCATGGTGCTCGTCCTGCGTGCCGAGGAGAATGGCTCCGACCTGCTCGCGGGATTCTCCGGCTTCGGTGTCGCGGTCGCCTGCACCGCCGCCGGCATGCTCCTCGCAGCGGTGCTCGCACCGATCCTGATCCCGCGGCTGGGCCGGCCGCGCACCGTCACCGTCGGGTTGATCGCCGCCGCGATCGTGCAGTTCGCGTTCGTCACCACCGTGTCGGCCGGACCGTTGCTCGTCGCGGCCTTCCTGCTCGGCCTCGCCGGTCAGACCATCAAACTCACCGGCGACGCCGCGATGCAGATCGATATCGACGACGCGCGCCGAGGTCAGGTCTTCGCACTGCAGGACACCGTCTTCAACATCGCCTTCCTCGGCGCGATCGTCGTGGCGGCCTTCGTCATCGACTCGGACGGACGCACGCCCGAACTGGCCGTCGCCGGTGGGGTCGTCTACCTGGTCGGTCTCGTCGCCGTGCTCGCCCTGCGGCGCACACGGTACTGATCACGCACCCACAGCAGTAACGATCACGCGCTCAGCGCGGTAGCGATCACGCACTCAGCGCGGCCGGATGGATCCCCACCTCCGTGGCCTTGACGACGAACCACACGGAGTCGCCCGGATGGACGTCGAGGTCGGCGAGTGCCGCCGTCGTGATCTCCGCGGCGATACCCGTATCCGACCGCACGAGCACCGTCGACCCCTGCGCCTCGAGTTCCGCGATCCGCACCCGCAGGGCGTTGCGCGGGCTCCCGTGCGGGGCCTCGGTGTAGACGGCGACCGCCGACGGCGCGAAGACGGCGACGGCGGCCCTGCCCGGGACGCAGTCGTCGTGGACCCGGCCGTGGACGAGACCGCCCGCGGATTCCAGCGCCTCCTGCCGCACGGTTCCGGTGACGAGATTGGTCCCCGCGATGCGGGCTGCGAAGGCGCTGCGCGGTCGCGTCAGCACCCGGCGTACCGGCCCGTCCTCGACGATCCGACCGGCCTCGATCACGATCACCCGATCGGCGAGCGCGAGCACGTCCAGCGGGTCGTGGGTGACGAGCAGGGCCGTGCGCCCGCTGTCGCGCAGGACGCGTCGCAGCAACGACCGCAGCACCGGTGTCGCGGTGACGTCGAGCGCGGCCATCGGCTCGTCGAGCAGCAGCAGGTGCGGTTCGGCCGCGAGGGCACGCGCGAGTGCGACCCGCTGCGCCTGTCCACCCGATAATTCGTGCGGACGACGATCGGCGAGTTCTGCGGCATCGACCTCCCGCAGCCACCTGTCGGCGCGCGCACGGGCCTCACGCCGGTCCGCACCCGCACTGCGTGGTGCGAACTCGACGTTGCCCGCGACCGTCAGGTGCGGGAAGAGCAGCGCCTGCTGGGCGAGCAGCACCACCGATCGATCGTGCGGAGCCACGGCGACGCCCGTCGCAGTGTCGGTGAGGACGCGACCGGCGAGTTCCACGCGACCCGCATCGGGGCGCAGCAGACCGGACACCACACCCAGCAGCGTCGACTTGCCGGCTCCGTTGGGGCCGAGCACCGCGACGATCTCACCCTGCGCGACCTCGAGATCGACGTCGACGTCGCGTGCGGCGACCCGGGCCCGCACCGTCAGGCTCACAGCGGCCGGTCCTTCCGCCGCGAGTACACGGCCACGACGATCACGACCGCCACCAGGATCAGCACGAGCGACAGCGCGACCGCCGCGTCGGGATCGGTTTCCCGCTGCAGGTAGATCTCGAGCGGTAGCGTGCGCGTCACGCCCTGCAGGCTGCCGGCGAAGGTGAGGGTCGCGCCGAATTCGCCCAGGGCACGGGCGAATGCGAGTACCGATCCGGAGACCAGGCCGGGCAGCACGAGGGGCAGGGTGATGCGCCGGAAGACCGTCGTGGGGCGCGCACCGAGTGTCGCCGCGACGTCCTCGTAGCGTGAACCCGCACTGCGCAGCGCGCCTTCGAGACTCGTGACGAGGAAGGGCAGCGCGACGAAGGTCTGCGCGAGCACGACCGCCGTGGTGGTGAAGGCGATGTGGATCCCGAGCGCGTCGAGGTGCTCTCCGATCAGTCCGCGACGGCCGAAAGTGTAGAGCAGGGCGATGCCGCCCACGACCGGGGGGAGCACGAGTGGCAGCAGGACGAACCCGCGGATCACCGATATCCACCGGAAGTTACTGCGTGCCAGCACCATTGCGAGCGGTACGCCGAGCAGGATGCACAGGATCGTGGCGGCCGCGGAGGTGCGCAGGCTCAGGACGAGCGCGTCGAGGGACGCCGGGGATGTCACGAGCGAGGGGAAGGTCGTCCAGTCGACGGTGAGCAGCATCGACACCAGGGGCACGACGACGAACAGCAACCCGAGTGCCGCGGGGGCGAACAACCACCGGGGCAGTCCCGTCGCGGTCATGGTGCACCGAATCCTGCGTCGGCCAGGACGGCACGACCGTCCGTGCCGGTGACGAAGCGCACGAAGGTATCGGCGCGATCGGCATCGTAGGAATTCGACAATGCTGCAACGGGATAGATGTTGACGATCTTCGCGGCTTCCGGGACGGGGACGACGGAGACCTTCGCACCGGCCCCCATCGCGTCCGTGACGTAGACCAGACCGGCGTCGGCCTGACCGGAGGTGACCTTGCCGAGCACGTCGGTCACCGACGACTCCTCGGACACCGGCGCAAGTTCGACACCGGTGGTCTCCTCGAGCCGCTCGGTGGCGGCCCCGCACGGCACCTGAGGGGCGCACACGACCACCGAGAGACCGTCGCCGGTGAGATCGTCGAACGAGGTGATGTCCTTCGGGTTCCCCGGTTCGGTGACGATCGTGAGCGTGTTGGTCGCGAACGGGATCGGCTCACCGGCAACGAGTCCGGCGCCGACAGCGGCGTCCATCGTCAGGGTGTCGGCGGAGGCGAAGACGTCGGCCGGTGCACCCTGCTCGAGTTGGGTCTCGAGATCGGACGAACCGGCGAACGAGAATTCCACCGACACTCCGGGGTTCGCCGCCTCGAATCGTTCGGCGATCTCGATGAACGGCGCCCGGAGCGAGGCCGCCGCATAGACGGTGAGGACATCCGAGTCGCCACCGCCGGTGCCGCACGACGTCAGTGCCGCAGCGGTGAGACCGGCAGCGAGCGCGGCGAGCACCCGGCGTCTCATTCGGTCGCTCCGGGTGTCTCGACGATGACGGTGGTCGCCTTGACGACGGCCACCCCGACGCTGCCCGGCTCGAGACCGAGTTCGTTCACGGCCTCGGTGCTCATGAGCGAGACGATGCGGTGGGGGCCGCACTGCATCTCCACCTGCGACATGACGGTGTCGGAGACGACGCGCGTGACCAGCCCGACGAAGCGGTTGCGGGCGGAACTGCCCACCCCGAGCGGATCGGGGCCGGCATCGGCCTGGGTACGGGCGAACTCCGCCAGCTCGCGACCGTCGACGGTCTTGCGTCCGGCGGAGTCCTTACCGGCGCGCAGCAGCCCCTGGTCGATCCAGCGACGGACCGTGTCGTCGCTGACCCCCAGCAACGACGCGGCGTCGCGGATCCGGAGCGAGGTCACGCTTGTCTCCGCAGATGCGTCATGAACGACACGTTATATCCGCATCTGCGGACCGACAAGCAGATCAGTAGACGTCGCGAACGTATCGCTTGTCGGCGGCCATCTGCTCGACGTACGCCGCGGCGGCGTCGCGGTCGAGCCGTCCGTGCGCCTGCACCACCTCGCGCAGGGCCGCATCGACGTCCTTCGCCATACGTCCGGCGTCGCCGCACACGTAGAAATGGGCACCGTTCTGCAGCCACTTCCATACCTGTGCGCCGTGCTCGCGCATCCGGTCCTGCACGTAGATCTTCTGCCGCTGGTCGCGCGAGAAGGCCAGTCCCAGTTCGGTGAGGAAACCGTCGGCGTGCATCGACTCGATCTCGTCGCGGTAGAGATAGTCGGTCTCGGATTGCTGGTCGCCGAAGAACAACCAGTTGCGGCCCGTGTGCCCGGCCTCGCGACGGTCGTGGAGGAAACCGCGGAACGGTGCGATGCCCGTACCGGGGCCGACCATGATCATGTCGGTCTCGGGTGCCGGTGGCCGGAAGTGCTCGTTGCGCTGCACGAAGATCGGGATGTCCACGCCCTTGCTGTGATCGGCGAGGAACGACGAGCACACACCCGCCCGGGAGCGACCCTCGAATTCGTAGCGCACCACCGACACCGTCAGCTGCACCTCGCGCGGGTTCGTCTTCGGGCTCGACGAGATCGAGTACAGGCGCGGACGCAGACGGCCGAGGAGGTCCTTCCATTCGTCCCAGGGCGCCTTGAACGGGTACTCGGCGATGACGTCCATCGCCTGCCGCCCGTACAGCCACTGCTGCAGCTCGATCTTGTTGCCCGGTCGCAGCAGCTTCGCGAGTTCGGCACTGCCGCTCTGCTTCTGCACGAACCGGAGCAGTTCCGGTGTCACCCGGGTGATGTCGAGGTGCCGGGTCGCGGCCTCGCGCAGCGGCACGGTGGGACGGTTGCCGAGTTCGACGGCGGTCTCCGGGTCGAGAGCGGTGACCTGCAACCATTCGTCGACGGCCTCCGGGCCGTTCGTCGGCATCACCCCGAGGGCGTCGCCGGCCTCGTAGTCGAATGCGGGATCGAAGATCTCGAATCCGAACTGGCGCACGTCCTTCGCCGAACCCGCACCGCTCAGTGCGATGTTGCGGGTGATCCGGGTGACGAGCGGCGAGTTGCGGGTGTAGGCGGGGGCCGCGGGAGCCGATGCGACCGATGCGACCGGGGCCATCGAGCCTCCCAGCAGCGGTACGAGCGCGTCGAGCCAGCTCTGTGCGCGCTCGTCCTCTCCGGGTTCGCAGTCGACCCGCTCGGTCAGGCGAGTCGCGCCGAGAGTGCTCAGACGGTCGTCGACACGGCGCCCGAAGCCGCAGAAATCGTCGTAACTCGAGTCACCGAAAGCCAGTACCGCGTAACGCGTTCCGTTCAGTTCGGGTGCGGTGTCCGATGCGAGCGACCGCCAGAACGACCCGCCGTTGTCGGGTGGGTCGCCGTCGCCGAAGGTGCTCGTGACGACCACGAGGTCGTTGATGTCGACCAGCGCGGCGACGTCGAGTTCGTTCAGCCCCGTCAGCCGCACGGCCCGACCGGCGTCGCGGAGCCGTTGTGCGCAACTCGCCGCGAAGGATTCGGCGTTGCCCGTCTGCGACGCCCAGGCCACCACGACGACCGGCCCGTCCGGCACCGCCTCGGTGGGCGTCGCGTCGGAAACCGGGGCCGAGTGCGCGTACATCCCGGCGAGCAGTCCGTCGACCCATGCCCGCTTGTCGGCCGGGAACGGCGCGGTCGGCGGAAGGGTCGGCGCGGCAGTGATGTCCGCCGTCCTGAGTCCGGCGAGAAGACCTGCGAGATAACCGCGTTCGGTGTCGTCGAAGGTGGGTGCGGGAATCGTCTCGAGTCCCAGCGCGGACTCGAGACGGTCGAGCACCGAACCGCTCTCGAGTACCGGTTCGACCGCACCCACGACCTTCTCCAGCGACACGGCACAGACCTTGAATTCGGGCTGTAGGGATGCCGGGTCGACGGCGTCGTTCGTCACGGCGTTGATGGCGAGATCGTCGCCGAAGAGGTCGTTCCAGTGGAAGGGCGCGAAGCAGTTCCCGGGCAGCACGCGGTCGGTGACGACGGCCGGCAGCACGGCCCGGCCGCGCCGCGATGCGATCTCGACCCGATCGCCGTCGACGATCGACAGTCGCTGTGCATCATCGGGATTGATCTCGACGAACGGTCCGGGATTCAGTTTGGTGAGTTTCTCGACCTTCCCCGTCTTGGTGAGGGTGTGCCACTGGTGCTGGACGCGTCCGGTGTTCAGGACGAAGGGGTGGTCGTCGTCCGGCATCTCCGCGGCGGGCATGTGCGGGCGAGGGAAGAAACGGGCGCGGCCGTCGGGGGTCGCGAACGCCAGCCGCGGACGGGAACCGTCCTCGCGCACCACCGGGGTCCGGCTCGTCCCGTCGTTGAGATAGCGGACGGGATGACGCGTCTCGGCCGACTCCGGCGGGCACGGCCACTGCACGGACCCTTCCCGCAGTCGGTCGTAGGTCATGCCGCGCAGGTCGTATCCGGTCTGCGGATTCGCGAACCCGGTGATCTCGTCGAAGATCTCCTCGGCACTCGAATAGTCGAAGGCGTCGCCGAAACCCATCTCCTGCGCGACCCGCGCGATGATCTCCCAGTCGGGCAGCGACTCGCCGACGGGTTCGACGGCCTGCTGCAGAAGATTGACGGTGCGGTCGGAACCGACGGTGACATACTCGGACTCGGCCCACAGGGCAGCAGGCAGGAGAACGTCTGCGTACGAAGCAGTTTCGGTCTCGCGATAGACGTCCTGCACGATCACCAGCTCGGCCTTCTCGAGTGCCTCGAGAACGGTGCTTCGATTCGCGATCGACGCGACGGGATTGGTGCAGATGATCCAGCACGCCTTGATCTCTCCGGCGGCCATGCGCTCGAACATGTCGACGGTGCCGGCGCCACCCTCGGTGCGCAGCGTGCCGCGCGGCAGCGACCAGCGATCCTCGACGAACGCGCGGTCGTCGTCGGAGAGGACGCTGCGCTGACCGGGCAGACCCGGTCCCATGTATCCCATCTCGCGGCCGCCCATCGCGTTGGGCTGGCCGGTGAGGGAGAACGGCCCGCTGCCGGTGCGGGAGATCGCCCCGGTCGCGAGGTGCAGATTGCAGATCGCGTTGGTGTTCCACGTGCCGTGGGTGCTCTGGTTCAAACCCATGGTCCAGCAGCTCATCCACTCGCCGGCCTCGCCGATCCACTGCGCCGCGGTGTGGATGTCGGCCTCGGCCAGTCCGGTGACCTCGGCGACGACGTGCGGTGGGTAGTCGGCGAGGAAGGATTCCATCGCGTCCCAGCCGTCGGTGTGCTCCTCGACGAAGGCGCGGTCGACGTGCCCGTTCTCGACGATCAGGTGCAGCAGTCCGTTGAGCAGCGCCAGGTCGGTGCCCGGTGCGATCTGCAGGAACAGGTCGGCCTTGTCGGCAGTGGCGCTGCGTCGCGGATCGACGACGATCAGTCGTGCTCCCGCCTTGACCCGATCCATCATGCGCAGGAACAGGATGGGATGGCAGTCGGCCATGTTGGAACCCGACACGAAGAAGACGTCGGCATGGTCGAAGTCCTCGTACGAGCCGGGCGGGCCGTCGGATCCGAGTGACTGCTTGTAGCCGGTCGCGGCGCCGGCCATGCACAGTCTCGAGTTCGACTCCATGTGCGAGGTGCGCAGATATCCCTTCGCGAGTTTCGTCGCGAGGTACTGGGCCTCGAGCGACATCTGTCCCGAGACGTAGAGGGCCACCGCGTCGGGGCCGTGGGCCGCGACGATGTCGCTCAGGCGCCGCGCGGTCTCGGCGATCGCATCGCCGAGGGGGAGCGGGGCCACCTCGGCCGCCCGCTCGGAACGCATCCACGCCGTCCCGAGCCGGCCCCCCGCCGCGAGCATCTCCGCGCTCGTCGCGCCCTTCGTGCACAACCGACCCCTGTTGGTCGGATGATCCTTGTCTCCGTATGCCCTCACCACGCGTCGGTCGCCCGTCTCCGGATCGACGACGACGTCGAGGAGCATCCCGCATCCCACACCGCAGTAGGAGCAGGTGGATTTCACCGTGGTGATCTCGTCCTGCATCCCGCAACTCCTAGACACCGTCTCGACTACGCCGGTGTCCATGCTGGAGAAGCGGTGTTGCGGTGGCGTCACCCGCGGTGAGCACGCGGTGACATCTGGCTCACGCCGCCGTCACGGCGATGTGAGATCGGACGTTCGGAGTCAGGCCTTCTGCTGCTGCGCCCACCATTCGAGCAGCGCGGCCTCGGCCTCGTCGCGCTCGAGCGGGCCACGGTCGAGCCGCAGTTCCTTGAGGAAGTTCCACGCCTTGCCGACCGACGGACCTGCGGGAATACCCAGCAGTTCCATGATCGCGTTGCCGTCGAGGTCGGGCCGGACCTTGGCGAGATCCTCCTCGGCGGCGATCCGCTCGATCCGTTCCTCGAGACCGTCGTAGGTGGCCTGCAGTGCGGCGGCACGACGCTTGTTGCGGGTCGTGCAGTCGGCGCGCACCAGCTTGTGGAGTTTCGGCAGCAGCGGCCCGGCGTCGTGCACGTAACGGCGCACGGCCGAATCCGTCCACTGTCCCTTGCCGTAGCCGTGGAAGCGCAGGTGCAGGAAGACCAGGCGGCTGACGTCCTCGATCATCTGCTTCGAGTACTTGAGCGCGCGCATGCGCTTGCGCACGAGCTTCGCCCCGACCACCTCGTGGTGATGGAAGCTGACGCCGCCCTGCGGCTCGTTGCGTTTGGTGTCGGGCTTGCCGATGTCGTGCAGCAGCGCGGCCCACCGCAGGACGAGATCGGGATCGCCGTCCTCGAGGTCGATGGCCTGCTTCAGGACGGTCAGCGAGTGCCAGTACACGTCCTTGTGCTGGTGGTGCTCGTCGATCTCGAGCTTCATCGCGGGGATCTCGGGGATCACCCGCTGCGCGAGACCGGTCTCGACCATCGTGTCGATGCCCTCGATCGGATAGTCGCCGAGGATCAGCTTGTCGAGCTCGGCCTGCACCCGCTCGGCGCTGATCCGCAGGATCTCGTCGGCCATCGAGACGATCGCGGTGTGCACGCGCTCGGTGAGGGCGAAGCCGAGCTGGGAGACGAACCGCGCCGCGCGCAGCATGCGCAGCGGATCGTCGTGGAAGGAGTCCTCGGGCTTGGCCGGGGTGTCGAGCACGCCGGCGAGCAGGGAGTCCATGCCGCCGAGCGGGTCGACGAACTCGCCCGCACCGTCCGGTCCGATCCGCACGGCCATCGCGTTGACGGTGAAGTCGCGGCGCACGAGATCGTCCTCGAGACTCGTGCCGTACTTCACGATGGGGTGACGCGTGACACGGTCGTAGGCGTCGCTGCGGAAGGTGGTGATCTCGAGTTGCTCGAGTCCCTTCACCGCACTGATCGTCCCGAAGTCGATTCCGGTGTCCCACTGGTGGTCGACGAATCCGCGCAGCAGTTCCTGCACGACCTCCGGACGCGCGTCGGTGGTGAAGTCGAGGTCGGTGCCGAGGCGACCTAGCACCGCGTCACGCACGCTGCCCCCGACGAGATACAGCTCGTGTCCGGCTTCGGCGAATCGCGCCCCCAGCGGGGCGAGGATGTCGGACAGATCGCGCAGAGTGGCCTCGGCTCCGGCGAGCAGCCGGGTGCGACGGTCGGTGTCCGCGGTGGGGGAGTTCACGTCTTTGCACCTTACCGAGCAGCACGTTCGTGTGGTTGAGCCGGGACCGACCTCGGTCCATCTACTATCTATGAGGTGTCGCCCGCCGAACGTGCCAACCGTAACCGCCGCAGCTCGCGGCGGCGTGGCGCGGGCGCAAAGAAGACCGCGCACGGCGCTTCGCCCGGATCGTCCGCTTCGCCCGGACCTCGCATGCGGACCGTCCGCGAGACCTCCGCGGGAGGTCTGGTGGTCGACGGGCTCGGTGGTCCGCCCGAGAAACTCTGCGCAGCCCTGATCGGCCGCACCGATCGGCGGGGCCGCCTGCTGTGGTCGTTGCCGAAGGGCCACATCGAGCAGGGTGAGACCGCCGAGGAAACCGCGATGCGCGAGGTCCGCGAGGAGACCGGAGTGCGCAGCTCGGTGCTCGCCGAGCTGGGCAGCATCGACTACTGGTTCGTCACCGAGGGCCGCCGGGTCCACAAGACCGTGCACCACTATCTGCTGCGTTATCTCGGCGGAGAACTCTCCGACGCGGACGTCGAGGTCACCGAGGTGGCGTGGGTGCCGCTGCGCGAACTGCGGACCCGCCTGGCGTACGCCGACGAACGCAAGCTCGCCGACATCGCCGATCAGCTCATCGCCGAGATGGACCACACACGACTCCCCGATGCCGACGAACCGGGGGCCCCACGCGGATGACGGTGGTGGTGTCCCGGGCGGGCGCCGCGGTGCTCGCCGTGCTCGTACTCGTCCTCACAACGGCAGGCGTGACGCCTCTTCTGCCGACGACTCTTCTCCCGACGGCCTCGGCGAACCCGGCCGCAGCCCAGACCGACCCCGACGAGCCGCGCTTCCTCGAGCTGAGCATCGACGAGGTGACGCCGCAGACGGTGACCCTCACGAGCGAGTCCGTCGTCACGGTCCGCGGCACGGTGGCGAACATCGGCGATCGGGACGTCGAGGACGTCTGGGTGCGGCTGCAGCGCGCACCGGTGGTCTCCGACTCCGCAGCGCTGCGCACCTCGCTGTCCCTCGACCAGGCCGGATTCGACACGGTCGGTGAGTTCGAGGAGGTCGCCGACCGGCTGGGGCAGGGCGAACGTGCCGACTTCGAACTCGAACTGCCGCTGCGCTCCGATCTCGTGCCGTCTCTCGACATCGACACTCCCGGCGTCTACCCGCTGCTGGTGAACGTCAACGGTGTCCCCGAGTACGGCGGCGCGGCCCGTCTCGACGACGCACGCTTCCTGCTGCCCGTGCTCGCGCTTCCCGCGAGCGACGAGGTCACCGAGGACACAGCCCTCACCGAGGAAAGCGGGACGGGCAGCGGCGGGTCGCGGGGCACGACCCGCTCGTCCGACGACGGCCTGCTCGACCGCGAGGAGAAGGCGTTCCCCGCCGTAGCGCCCGACGTGTCCCGTCCCGCCGCGGTCACGATGCTGTGGCCGCTGGCCGATCGGCCGAGGCTCGCCGCCGGCGTGGCCGGTTCCGGCACCGAACCGGTCCGCCTGGTCGACGACGACCTCGCGGTCTCGCTCGCCGAGGGCGGGAGGCTGGACGGTCTGCTGCGCGCCGTCGAGGACACCGCCCGCACCGAACCCCGCGTGCTCGAGGGACTGTGCCTGGCGATCGACCCGGATCTGCTCGTGACCGTCGCGAACATGACGCGCGACTATCTCGTCGTCGAGGATCCGAACGAACCGACCGGCGACGCGCGGCCCGGTTCGGGCACCGATGCCGCGGTCGCCTGGCTCGAGCGGTTGCGTGCCCTCGCGGCGACAACCTGCACGATGGCCGTGCCGTTCGCGCAGGTCGACCTGACAGCGCTCGGCGACCTCGCCGACTCGTCCCTGACCGACTCCGCGCTGGCATCACCGGCGGCCATCGTCGACTCCATCCTCGGCGTCACCTCCACCGCGGGCGTGATGTGGCCCGACTCCGGCGTACTCACCGAGAAGACCGGATCGATGCTCGCCGCCGACGGTCCGGTGACCGCTCTGGTGTCCGACAACGCCGTCGAGGGCGGGCGCGCCCTGCTCGCGGGCACGTCGTCGACGCCGTCCACCGCGCCGGGTGGCAACGGCTTCCGGATCTCCGGTGTGTCCGGCCTCACCGCTGCCCTGTTCGACTCGTCCGCGTCCGCGGCATTGGCCGGGATGGGTACCGACCCGCAGACGCCGTCCTTCGTCCCCTCCTCGGCGCGCTACGACCTCTCCCGCGATTCCTCGACGGCCCGCCTGCAGGATGCCCTCGGCGCGCTGGCCTGGCCGGCCATGGTGCCGACGGTCAGCGAGGTCACCGGGGCGGCACTGCCGGCGGCGGGCCGATCGGTGCTGTTCGCGCCGCCGCAGAACTGGTCGGCATCGCCCGACGACGCCGCGTCCGTGCTGTCGATGCTCTCCACGCTCGTCCGCTCGGGCCTGACCACGCCGCGACCGCTCGCCGCGCTTGTCGACGCGGCCGCGAACACCGCGAACGATCCGACAGCCTCGCTGCTGGTCTATCCCGAACAGGCGATCACCGACGGGGCCTCCGCCGCGGTCGTGTCCGAGGCCGAGGAACAGATCGGCCGCCTCGACGCGATCCAGACGGCGCTGGTCGAGGACCCGCAGGCGCAGCTCACCCCGCAGCAGTTCACCGCCCCGCTGCGTGAGGATCTGCTGCGCGCGATGAGCCTGGCCGGTCGTCGCGGTGCCGACGCCGACGGTGCCTACGCGACCGGCGAACACCGCGCCGCCGAGGTGCGCGAGGCCGTCGACGCCATCTACGACGCCGTGACGGTCATCTCGACCGGCGGTGTCTACACCCTGACGTCCGAACAGAGTCCGCTGCTGCTCACCGCGCGCAACGACCTGCCCGTGGGCATCACCGTGCGACTGCAGGTGGACGCGCCCGACACGGTGGACATCACCGACATCGGACCGACCCAGCTCCCGCCGCGCGGCAGCCGCACCCTCACGGTGCCGGCACAGATCAGCGACTCGCGGAACCTCCGGTTGGAGTTCGCACTCACCACCGAGTCCGGCCTGCCTCTCGGCAGCTCGACGACGGTGACGGTACGTTCCAATGCGTACGGCCAGATCCTCGCCGTCGTCACGGGATGTGCGGGAGCACTCCTGCTGTTCCTGGCGGGCAGACGACTTCTGCACCGGTTCCGGGGAGAGCCGGATCCAGCCGACGAAGGGTATGAGAAATGACCGGGAACTCCACACGGGACGACGTGGAGACACACCCGCACCCGGGACCGTCGGACTCTCCCACCACCTCGCCGGACATCACGGGCGTCGCGTCCGGCCGCAGGAAACCGCAGAGCCTGCTCGCGGCGACCGGCTCCATCGCCGTGGCGACCCTGGTCAGCCGCATCACCGGCTTCCTCAAGCAGCTGCTCATCCTGACCCTGCTCGGTGCGAGCGTCGCATCGTCGTTCACCGTCGCGCACCAGATCCCCAACATGATCTCCGAGCTGGTGCTCGGCGCCGTCCTGACCTCGATCGTCGTCCCGGTGCTGGTGCGGGCCGAGCGGGAGGACCCCGACGGCGGTGAGGCCTTCGTCCGGCGACTGTTCACCGCGGCGCTGGTGCTGCTCGGCACCGCGACCGTTCTCGCGGTCGCCGCGGCCCCGGTCCTGACCACCCACGTCTTCCTCGACGAGTCCGGCAAGGTCTCGACGTCGCTGACCACGGCGCTGTCGTACCTGCTCCTGCCCGCGATCATGTTCTACGGCCTGTCGGGTCTGTTCACGGGCATCCTCAACACCCGTCAGGTGTTCAAGCCGGGCGCCTGGGCCCCGGTGTTCAACAACCTCGTGGTCCTCACCGTGCTGGTGATCTACTACCTGATGCCGGGCGAGATCACCCTCGATCCGGTGCGGATGAGCGATCCGAAACTGCTCGTCCTCGGCATCGGTGTGCTGCTCGGCGTCATCACGCAGGCGATGTGCCTGGTACCGGCGCTGCGCCGCGAGGGCATCAACCTCAGGCCGCTGTGGGGTCTCGACGACCGGCTCCGGCAGTTCGGTGGCATGGCCGCCGCGATCGTGCTGTACGTGCTGATCAGCCAGGCCGGCATGGTCTTCGCCACACGCGTGTCGTCGGGGGCCGACGAGGCCGGACCGGCGATCTACAACAACGCATGGCTGTTGCTGCAGCTGCCCTACGGCGTCCTCGGTGTCACCGTGCTCACCGCGATCATGCCGCGCCTGAGCCGCAACGCCGCCGCGGACGACACCCCGGCCGTCGTCGACGACCTGTCCGTCGCTACCCGCCTGACCATGATCTCGCTCATCCCGATCGTCACCTTCCTGACGATCGCGGGTTCGCAGGTCGGCGCCGCGCTGTACGGCTACGGCAACTTCGGCGGCAGCAACGCCGAACGCCTCGGCCAGGCGGTGAGCTGGTCGGCGTTCACGCTCATCCCGTACGCCCTGGTGCTCATCCACCTGCGCGTGTTCTACGCCCGGGAACAGGCCTGGACCCCCACCTGGATCATCCTCGGCATCACCGCCGTCAAGATCGGCCTGTCCGCGCTGGCGCCCGTCGTCGCGGCGAACGACGAGCAGGTGGTGCTGCTCCTCGGCGCGGCCACCGGTGTCGCGTTCGCCGTCGGAGCGTTCATCGGCGGCTATCTGCTGCACCGCACGCTCGGCAACCTGCAGATGGCGAACGTCGGACGCACCGTCTGGCACGTCGTGCTCGCGTCGCTCGCCGCGGCGGTCGTCGTGCTCGTCACCGACTGTCTCCTGCAACTCGACGTCCTCGCCGACCGCTTCGGGGGCATCGGATCGCTCGTGCGGGTCGGGCTCAACGGTGTGCTGATGGTGCTCGTCGCGCTGGTCGGGATGTACCTGCTCAAGGTGCCCGAGATCCTCGCGATCGAGGCGGCCGTACGACGGAAGGTCGCGGCACTGCGCGGCACCGCCCCGGTCGAGGAGGCCCCCTCCGAGCCCGAGACCGGAACCACCTCCGCCGCGGCACCGGTTCCCGCCCCCGTCCCGCGTCCGCGCTACGCCGAATCGGATGCCGAGAAGACCGTCATCCTGCCGCGTATCGACTACGGCGACTACGGCGTCGGGCCTTATGACGCCATCACGGAGGTCATGCCCGCCATCAGGGACGTCCCCGGTCGCAGCAATGCGCACGGACAACTCCCGTACCCTGATCAGCAGCAGGTACGGTCCGGGAGCCGTCGACCACGGTTCTTCGCGGCCCCCAGCGGCGACCCGCGTCTGCACACCGGAAGTGGACGAGTCGACAACGAAGGAGTGAGGGTGAGCGACGACCACGCTGCCGGCAAGTCCACCATCGATGCCGCCGCACGGCAGAAGTCTGCCGACAAGGACGGCAAGGGCCCGCCGCGCGATCCGAACCTCGACACGGGTGTCATCCCGGTCGGATCCCCGCAGCTCCCGCCGGTGCGTGTCGCAGGTCCGGCCTCCCAGCCGCGCCGTCCGATGCGCGGCCCCGATCTCATCGCCGGTGCCTCGGTCGCCGGTGGTCGCTACCGTCTGCTCGCCCCGCACGGTGGCGCGCGCGGCCTGCGCTTCTGGCAGGCGCTCGACGTCAAGCTCGATCGCGAGGTCGCGCTGACCTTCGTCGACGCGGAACAGCGCGCGGCCGACGGCACCGGCCCCGACTCGCCGCAGGCCGTGCTCTCGCGCACCCTGCGCCTCGGTCGTATCAATTCGCCCGGACTCGCCCGCGTCCTCGACGTGGTGCGCGGCAGCTCGGGCGGCATCGTCGTCTCGGAGTGGACCCCCGGCCGGTCGCTGAAGGAGATGTCCACCACCGAGCCGTCGCCGATCGGTGCGGCACGCGCGATCCGCGCGCTCGCGGCCGCGGCCGAGGCGTCGCACCGTGCGGGCAGTGCCCTGTCGATCGACCATCCCGATCGCATCCGCATCAGTGTGGCAGGCGACGCCGTGCTGGCCTTCCCCGCGACGTTCTCCGATTCCGATGCGATGTCCGACGTGCGCGGTCTCGGCGCGAGCCTGTACGGACTCATCACCGGACGGTGGCCGCTCGGCGAGCCGTCGGCTCCGGGCGGCGCTCCCGTCCCGCACCACAGCGGTGCCACCGTCGGCGGGATGCCGGAGCCCGACCGCAAGGACGGTGTGCCGGTGGAACCGCGCGTCCTGCGTCCCGACGTGCCGTTCGAGATCTCGGCGGTCGCGGTGCGTGCCCTGTCCGAGAACGGCGGTATCCGGACCGCCGCGACCGTGCAGCACATCCTCGACCAGGCGTCGGTCGTCGACCAGAAGACCGAGATGATCCCGGCCCTGCGGATCGGGCAGCGCGCTGCCGCCGCGGAGACGCACGCACTCGCGGATCCCGAAGCGCTGGAACAGAAGAAGAAGCATTCGCAGCGGATGCTCATCGCCCTGGCCGCGCTCGGTGCCACGACCGTACTGCTGCTCGCGCTCATCGGGTGGTGGATCGCGAACCTGCTCGCAGGCGACGCCAACGATGCCCCGCTGACGAGCCAGGAGTTCGGCCTGACCCCCACCGCCGAGGCACCCGCCGAGGACCGGGCGGGCGACGAGCAGGCCGAGGCCGCGCCGCCGCGACCGGCGGCGAGCGCTCCGGTCTCCGCGACCTCCGTGTCGGTGTTCTCGCCTCAGGGCACACCCGATTCGCCCGCCACCGCGTCGCAGGCGATCGACGGTGATCCGTCCACCTCGTGGAGCACCGATGCCTACTTCGATCCGTTCCCGTCGCTGAAGAACGGTGTCGGGCTTCTGTTCACGCTCGCCGACGCGTCGGAGCTGTCCGCGGTGAAGGTCACCACCGACACCCCCGGCACGGTCGTCGAGGTGCGCAGCGCACCGTCCGAGTCGACGTCGCTCGATCAGACGCAGGTGATCGGTTCGGGCACACTGGCTTCCGGCGAGACCACGATCCCGGTCGAGGCGGACGGCCAGACCTCGCACGTGCTGGTGTGGATCACCGATCTGAGCTCGAGCGGCGGAAGCAACAAGAGTTCCCTCTCCGAAGTGGAATTCGAAGCCGCACGCTGACCGCGGACAGCCGGGCGGAATCGTCCGGATCGGCTACCATCCGCGCGTGCGAATTTTCGGGGGGATCGCAAAAATCGCCGTGCCCGACGGGGGTGTCGACGACGGCGGGAGTGTGTCGGACGGGGTGGCGTCCGATGGGGCGGTGTCGGATGCCGAACTGCTCGCAGCACACGTCGCAGGCGATCGGCATGCCTTCTCCGCCTTGCTGGCACGACACCACGACCATCTGTGGCAGGTCGCGCGGCGGACGAGTTACTCGAACGAGGACGCTGCCGACGCGCTGCAGGAGGCACTGCTCTCGGCGCACCGCAGGGCATCGGGTTTCCGGGAGGACGCCGCGGTCCGCAGCTGGTTGCACTCGATCGTCGTCAACGCGTGCCTCGATCGCATCCGCCGCAATCGTGTCCGCGTGACCGTCCCACTGTTCGAGGACGATTCGCACGACCTGCGTACCCCGCGCGATCCCATCCACGACACCGAGATCGCCCTCGACATCGAATCCGCCCTGTTCGCACTGCCACCCGGCCAGCGAGCGGCCGTCGTCGCGGTGGATGTGGAAGGTTTCTCCGTCCGGGAGGCGGCGCAACGACTCGGTGTTCCGGAGGGAACGGTGAAGAGCCGCTGTGCCCGCGCGCGGAGCAGGCTCGCAGTTCTTCTCGACGACCTTCGCTCCGAGGGGAACCGATCGTGACCCTCCTCCGTCTTACTCTGGTGAGGGATGCCGAGCCGCGGAGGAGAGTCGCGCATGAACGAGGACGAGATGCGTCCGTCGAACTCCGCCGAGATGCGTCCGCCGTACTCCGCGGAGTTGCTCGCCGATCTACATGCCGGGGCGCTCGACGAGGAGCTCGCCGCCCGCTTGTGGCCGCGCGTGCGCCGCGATCCCGAGGCCGTCGCGTATCTGGCGCGGCTCGACGCGACGCAGGCGCGGTTGTCGGCCCTGCGAGACGCTCCACCGAAGGAATCGATTCCGCCCGAGATCGCCGCACGTATCGGAGCCGCACTCGCGGAGGGTCGGTCCGACGACCGGTCCGACGTCCGGCCCGTGCCGTCCCCGATCGCACGGCGTCGCCGGTGGGCGGTGGCCGGTGCCGCGGTCGCGGCCGCAGTGGCGGTGATGCTCGTGGTGGTCGTGCGTGGGACGGCTTTCGGTGGCGACGACCCGACCGGTGTTCCCGTCGCGGCAGCGGAGGACGAGGCTTTGCTCGAACCCTCCACCTTGCGGGCGATGATCGGCGACACCGATCCCGGTCTCCTCGGCGGAGCAGATCGTCTCCGGGAATGCCTGGACGCGAACGGTTTCGAGGGACGATCCCCGATCGGCTCACGCGCCGTACGGTACGCCGACGACGATGCCGTACTCGTCCTGATGAGCGGGCCGGACACACCGGCGCTCACCGCACTGGTGGTCGGAACAGACTGCGACGCAGACGATCCCGCAACACTGGCCCGGAAGACGATCGGCTGACCCTCCGTCGCTCGGGGTTCGTCGCTACGCCACGGTCGACAACAGTTCCAGGATCCGTGCGCGCAGCGCGGGTGTGTCGTCCTCCGCGGCGATGAGGCCGGCGAACAACGCCGACCCCGCTGCCATCACGAGCACCGCCTTGGCGTCGATCTCGACGTCCGAACCGTCGCCGTCGGCGAACAGGGCGGTGCTGGGTCCGCTGAACGTGCGCCAGAGCGTGTTGCGGAGGTCGTCGTGGTCCCGCAGTGCCGCGAGGAGGCCCGGGAGCGCAGCACGGACCTCCGGCCGGGAGAACAACTCGATGCTCCCGGTGACCACCCATTCGATCCAGCCCTTGCGATCGATGCCGTCGTAGGGCGTCAGATCGGGTGCGGACCCGAGCAGTGCGTCGAGCACCAGGTGGGCCTTGGTCGGCCACCGACGCGTGAGTGCGGCGCGGCCGACGCCGGCGCGGGCGGCGACCGCCCGCAGGCTCAGCCCGTCCCAGCCGTGGGAGCGGAGCATCTCGCGGGTGGCGGTGAGGACGTCGTTGTCTATTCGGGGGTCGCGGGGGCGCCCCGGAGCGGTGCT
Source organism: Rhodococcus sp. 5G237 (assembly GCF_053764735.1). Classification (NCBI taxonomy): domain Bacteria; kingdom Bacillati; phylum Actinomycetota; class Actinomycetes; order Mycobacteriales; family Nocardiaceae; genus Rhodococcus; species Rhodococcus sp. 5G237. Next base: position 416,476 of record NZ_JBSNCD010000001.1, read on the forward strand.
GGGCATGGGATCCGTGATGTCGGGACCGAGTGGGAATCGATCTGGCGTGGAGTGTGACGAGCGTTATAGTCGAAGCGCAATTACGGTACCACTGGCATCGAAAGTAGGGGCATGTCTTCGCCGCGACCCACCGTGTTCGAACCGGCCCGACTCGGGCCGCTCACCCTCCGCAACCGCATCGTCAAGGCGGCGACCTTCGAAGGCGTCATGCCAAGGGGAGCCGTCAGCGACGAACTCGTCGAATTCCACGCCGAGGTCGCCCGCGGCGGCACCGCCCTCACCACCGTCGCATACTGCTCGGTCTCACACGACGGCCGCGTCCACCGCGACACCCTCGTGCTCGACGCCGACTCCGTCCCCGGCCTGACCCGGCTCACCGACGCCGTGCACGCCGCCGGTGGTCTGGCATCCGCGCAGATCGGCCACGCCGGACTCGTCGCCAACCAGATCTCCAACAAGATGAAGACGCTCGCGCCGTCCACTCGCATCAGCGCCCCCGCCATGGGGCTCGTCCGCGGCGCGACACTCGAGCAGCTCGATCGGGTGGTCGAGGACTACGCACGCGCCGCGCGCTTCGCCGTCGAAGCCGGATTCGACGCCGTCGAGGTCCACCTCGGGCACAACTATCTGCTCAGCTCCTTCATGAGCCCGAATCTCAACAAGCGCTCCGACAAGTACGGCGGCAGCATCGCCAACCGCACCGCCTTCCCGCGTCGCGTGCTCGAGGCCGTCCGCACGGCAGTGGGGGAGGGGGTGGCCGTCATCGCGAAGTTCAACATGACCGACGGCGTGCCCCAAGGTCTGTGGCTCGACGAGTCGCTACCCATGGCCAAGCTCATCGAGTCCGACGGCACCATCCATGCCATGCAGCTCACCGGCGGGAGCTCGCTGCTGAACGGGATGTACTTCTTCCGCGGCGATGTGCCGATGAAGGAGTTCCAGGCGTCGCAGCCGAAGGTCGTCGGCTGGGGACTGAAGGTCTACGGGCCGAAGATCTTCCCGAAGCTCCCGTTCGAGGAGGCCTTCTTCCTGCCCATGGCACGGCAGTTCCGGGAGGAACTGAAGATCCCGCTGATCCTGCTCGGCGGCATCAACCGGCTCGACACCATCGAGACGGCGCTCGACGAAGGCTTCGAGTTCGTCGCCATGGGTCGCGCGCTGCTGCGTGATCCGTATCTCGTGCGCAAGTTCGAGGAGAAGACCGCACACGAAGGTCTGTGCATCCACTGCAACAAGTGCATGCCGACCATCTACACGGGCACGCGTTGTGTGATCCGCGAGACGCTGCGGGATGTGCCCGGCGCGGTCTGAGACCCTTCCGGTTCGCATCGGGGACGGGCCGGCCGGGCGACCGACCGGTCCGTACAGGGCGTCTGTGGCGGGACGCACGGCGGGAGGGGAACAACACCGTTTACCCTGGTGTTGACAGTATCTGTAGGCTGCCGTCCGGTTTCGGCCGGATCGCCCGCAGTCCTCGCGCCCCCGATCACCCAACCGGAAGGCTCCGCCGCATGACGACCTCGCCCACGATTCACGACCTCATCATCGTCGGTTCGGGACCGGCCGGATACACCGCCGCGATCTACGCGGCCCGCGCCGAACTCACACCGCTCGTCTTCGAGGGAACGCAGTTCGGTGGCGAGCTCATGACCACCACCGAGGTCGAGAACTTCCCGGGGTTCAAGGACGGGATCATGGGCCCGGAGCTCATGGATCAGATGCGCGAGCAGGCACTGCGTTTCGGCGCCGATCTGCGCACCGAGGATGTCGACGAGATGGACCTCACGGGCGCGGTCAAGACGGTCGTCGCCAACGGCGAGACCTACCGCAGCCACGCCGTCATCCTCGCGATGGGCGCCGAGCCGCGTTACCTCGGTGTGCCCGGTGAGTCGCAGCTTCTCGGCCGCGGCGTCTCCGCCTGCGCGACCTGCGACGGCTTCTTCTTCCGCGACCAGGACATCGCCGTCGTCGGCGGTGGCGACTCCGCGATGGAGGAAGCGACCTTCCTGACACGCTTCGCGCGCAGCGTCACCCTCATCCACCGCCGCGAGGAGTTCCGCGCCTCGAAGATCATGCTCGAGCGCGCCCGTGCCAACGAGAAGATCCGCTTCGTCACCAACGCGAAGGTCGCCGAGGTGCAGGGCGAGAACAGCGTCACCAACCTCGTCCTCGAGGACACCGTCACCGGCGAGCGCAGCGACCTTCCGGTCACCGGCCTGTTCGTCGCCGTCGGCCACGACCCGCGCAGCTCGCTCGTCAAGGGTCAGGTCGACCTCGACGACGAGGGTTACGTGAAGGTCTCGGCGCCGTCCACCGCGACCTCCGTGCCGGGTGTCTTCGCCGCGGGCGACCTCGTCGACCACACCTACCGCCAGGCGATCACCGCCGCCGGCACCGGATGCTCGGCGTCCATCGACGCGGAGCGGTGGCTCGTCGCGAACCGCGAGGTCGAGGCGCCCACGCTCGCCGAGGCCTGATCCACCACCCCGTTCCACATTCCATCCCGAGATTCAGGAGATATCCGTGGCCGACAAGAACACCGTCACCATCACCGACTCGTCGTTCGTCGAGGACGTACTGCAATCCGAGAAGCCCGTCCTCGTCGACTTCTGGGCCACCTGGTGCGGTCCGTGCAAGATGGTGGCTCCGGTTCTCGAGGAGATCGCGGCCGAGCACGGCGACAAGCTGACCGTCGCCAAGCTCGACATCGACGCCAATCCGTCGGCCGCACGCGACTACCAGGTCATGTCGATTCCCACGATGATCCTCTTCTCCGGTGGCAAGCCGACGAAGACGATCGTGGGGGCCAAGGGCAAGGCGGCGTTGCTTCGGGATCTCGCGGACGTCCTGTAGTACCGTCCCAGGATCAACCTCTCGGATGTGCCCGTGAGCCCGTATTCACGGGCACATCCTTCATCCAACCCCCGTTCGATGCTGCCCAGCCCTCACGCCGGGCACCGATCCGGTCAGCACGGAAAGGCCCGATACATGCGCCCTCTTCGTCACGGCGACCACGGTCCGGCGGTCGCCGAGATCCGGAGCACCTTGGCCGGCCTGGGCTTCCTGCACAACGAGCCCGAGGAGTCGGGCGACTGGATGGGATCGGACGTCCCCTTCGATCGTGAACTCGACGGAGCCGTGCGCGCCTTCCAGCAGCAGCGCGGTCTGCTCGTCGACGGGATCGTAGGCCCCGCGACCTACCGTTCCCTGAAGGAAGCGTCGTACAAGCTCGGTGCGCGCACCCTGATGTATCAGCTCTCCGCTCCGCTCTACGGCGACGACGTCGCGGCCCTGCAGACCCGTCTGCAGGATCTCGGCTTCTACGTCGACCGCGTGGACGGCTACTTCGGTCCGAAGACCCACGAGGGTCTGTGCTCCTTCCAGCGCGAGATCGGACTCGCCTCCGACGGCATCTGCGGTGCCGAGACACTGCGCTCGCTCGAACTGCTCGGCACGCGTGTGTCGGGCGGGTCGCCCCACGCGATCTCCGAGGAGGAGATCGTGCGCCGCTCCGGTCCGCAGCTCAGCGGCAAGCGCATCGTCATCGACCCGGGTCTCGGCGGCAACACCCACGGCATCATCGTGCCGAGCCCCCACGGCCCGATCTCCGAGGCCGACATCCTGTGGGATCTCGCGCGCCGGCTCGAGGGCCGGATGGCGGCGACGGGCATGGAGACCTTCCTGTCGCGGCCGTACCACGTGAATCCGACCGACGTCGAACGCGCGGGTACGTCCAACGCGTTCGGTGCCGACCTCATGATCTCGCTGCGGTGCGACGCGAGCCGCAGCCCCGCCGCGAACGGCATCGCGAGCTTCCACTACGGCAACTCGCACGGCTCCGAGTCGATGATCGGTCAAGTGCTCTCCGGCTACATCCAGCGCGAGATCGTCGCCCGCACGAACCTGCAGGACTGCCGTAGCCACGGCCGCACCTGGGATCTGCTGCGCCTGACGAACATGCCCACGGTGCAGATCGATCTCGGTTACCTCACCAACGAGCAGGACGCCGCGCTGCTCGCCGATCCGCGCAGCCGCGACATCATCGCCGAGGCGATCCTCATCGCGGTGAAGCGGCTGTACCTGCTCGGCCAGGACGACCAGCCGACCGGCACGTACACCTTCGCCGAGTTGCTCGCCGAGGAGCTGTCCATCTCCGACAGCCGCTAGCCGGCCCGTAGACGAGAAGAGGACTGCCCCCCGCAGAGTCTGCGGGGGCAGTCCTTTTTCGTCGGTGTCCGGTGGACGTATCGGTTCAGTGAGCGCCGACGGCCGAACCCGCGGTCAGGTCCGCGACGGTGAGAGAGGACTCCTCGAGAAGCCGGTCGAGTGCGGCCTCCACGGCGAGCTTCCACTCGTGGTCGCGGTCGAGCTCGAGACGCAGGCGCGGGTACCGGTAGTGCGGTGCGACGACCTCGAAACCCATGTCCTCGAGGAAGTCGGCGTCGATCATGCACTCCGTGTCGGAGCATCCGAGTGCGGCCGTCGCATGCGGCACATCGCTCGCCTCCGACTCGGCGGTGCGCCGGATCCCGAAGGCCTCGATGGCACGGACGTTGCGGCGGACGAGGTCGGCGACGACACCGCGGATGAGGTCCGCTCCGACGTCCAGATCGACCGCGTGGGGTTCCGTCCGCATGGACGTCAGCAGGATCGCGTCGGCGCTGACGGGTGCGGTGGGGAAGGCCAGCGCGCGGGGCACCATGCCCGGGGGAGCGTAGAGCGCGCACCCGGCGGCCTTGTCTCCGATCGTCGCGATCTGGCCGCACGACCCCCATTCGAGAAGGACCATGGACAGCCATGCTTCCTTCTCGAACTCGGGGTCGGCGAACTGCTGAACGTCGGGCGTCGCGGTGGGATCCAACTCCCAGAACACGCACCGTCGCGCATGAGCAGGCAACTGCTCGATCCCACTCAGCGTGAGCGGTGATACTCGAGTCGACACGGGATAGCTCGCCTCCACGTCTTTCGTCTACAGACTGTTGTCCTGCTCCGACGAGGAGTCAAGAAAGGTCGGTCTGAGACTCCATCATCTTCACGATGCGTTCGAGATCGTCGACCGAACCGAACTCCACCACGATCTTGCCCTTGCGCTTGCCGAGGCTCACGGTCACGCGCGTGTCGAAGGAGTTCGACAGGCGCTCCGCGACGTCCTGCAGCCCGGGCATCTGGATGGGCTTCCGACGCTTCTGCTGCGGAGCGTCGGGCGTGTCGTTGCGGTTGGCGAGCACGACGGCTTCTTCCGTCGCCCGCACGGACAGGCCCTCGGCGACGATGCGTGCGGCGAGTGCCTCCTGAGCGTCGGCACCGGCCTCGAGGGCCAACAGGGCACGCGCGTGCCCGGCCGACAGCACTCCGGCCGCCACGCGTCGTTGCACCGCGACCGGCAACTTCAGCAGCCGGATCATGTTCGTGATGACCGGCCGCGAGCGTCCGAGCCGGCTCGCGAGTTCCTCGTGGGTGACCTCGAACTCTTCGAGCAACTGCTGATAGGCCGCTGCCTCTTCGAGGGGGTTGAGCTGCACCCGGTGGATGTTCTCGAGCAGCGCGTCGCGCAACAGCGATTCGTCCTCGGTGTCGCGGACGATCGCGGGGATCGTGTCGAGGCCCGCTTCCTGGACGGCACGCCAGCGACGCTCACCCATCACGAGCTGGAAGCGGTCACCTTCGAGACGGCGGACCACGACCGGCTGCATGAGCCCGAACTCGCGGACGGAGTGGACGAGCTCGGCGAGCGCTTCCTCATCGAAGACCTGACGCGGCTGCTTCGGGTTGGGCTCGATCCGGCCGATCGGGATCTCGAGGTACACCGCTCCGGTGGGGGAGGGGAGGGGTTCGCTCTCGGGCGTCGCTCCGGACGGTCGTGCCGCGTCGTCCTCGACAGGCTCCGCCGGGGACGCGGGCGCCGGCGTCCTGCCGTCGCCGATGATGAGGTCGGCGGCTGCCGTGCCCAGACCGGAGGACGGGAGGTTCAGGACCGACGAGCCCGGGCGACGCGACGTGGCCGACTTGGACTGCCCGCCCGAAGCCGGCTTCGACGGTGCACCCGCGGCCGGTGCGGATTTGGCCGGCGAAGGAGCGGCCGGAGCCGCGGTCTTGGTGGGAGCGGTGGCCGTGGGAGCGGTGGCCGTGGAACTCGGGGCGGTCGCAGGCTTCTGCTCTGCGTCCACCGGAGGACCGGTGGGGATGAGTGCTGCCAGACCTCGACCGAGCCCGCCTTTACGTGTCGCGCTCATCCGTTCCCCTGATTCTCGTGTACCCCGCGTGCCGCCAACTCGCGCCCCGCGTCGAGATAGCTCATCGCGCCGCGCGATCCAGGATCGTAGTCGAGAACCGTCATCCCGTAACCGGGAGCTTCGGAAACCTTCACGCTGCGGGGGATGACCGAACGCAGCACCGCGCTGCCGAAGTGCGCACGCACTTCCGCGGCGACCTGATCGGCCAGCTTGGTGCGACCGTCGTACATCGTCAGGAGGACGGTCGAGACGTGCAGTTCGGGGTTGAGATGCGACTGGACGAGCTCGATGTTGCGCAGGAGCTGCCCGACACCTTCGAGTGCGTAGTACTCGCACTGGATGGGGATGAGGACTTCCTTCGCCGCGACGAGCGCGTTGACCGTGAGCAGACCGAGCGACGGCGGGCAGTCGATGATCACGTAGTCGAACTCGCGGTCGCCGAGCGCCTCCTTGGTGAGGGCGTTCCGGAGGCGGTTCTCGCGCGCGACCATCGAGACGAGTTCGATTTCGGCACCCGCGAGATCGATCGTGGCGGGGATGCAGAAGAGACGCTCGTTGTGCGGGCTCTGCTGCACGGCCTCGGCGGCGTTGATCTCGCCGAGAAGGATCTCGTAGCTCGAGGGCACACCGGAGTAGTGCGGCACACCCAGGGCGGTGCTCGCGTTGCCCTGCGGGTCGAGGTCGACCACGAGGACCGACAATCCCTGCACGGCGAGCGCGGAGGCGATGTTCACCGCCGTGGTGGTCTTACCGACCCCGCCCTTCTGGTTGGCGATCGTGAAGACGCGGCGCTCGCGCGGCTTGGGCAGCGCGTTGGCGTCGCTCGGATGCAGAACCTGGGTGGCGCGATGAGCAGCCGCGCCGATCGGGGTGTCGACAGTGGAGAAACCGTCGAAGGGCACGGGGGAGAAGTCGTCCTCGACGCCTCCGGTTTCACGTGAAACAGCGGATTCAGATCCACCCGTCATAGAACACTCCTTACACGTAGATCCGCTCGGTTCGCACGCTACATCCTCGTCGCTTCCCGGTCGCGACTTCGAAGACCGAGTCGAGGCGCCGAAGGGAGAATGCGAGGCCCGGGCCCGGAGTTGTCCCCGGTCTCCCGACCACGCGCACGCATTCTCGGTTGGTTCAGTATCCCATCCGCATTCTAGGTTCCGTCGGCGACATGGCCGGGTGACGTTTCACGTGAAACGACGCGCGGAGTTGTTTCACGTGAAACAGGCACATGAGGGATCTCAGCGGTTCACGTGAAACAATGCCGACCCGCAAGAGGGTGCAGTCGAGGACAGCAACTGTTCAGACAGAAATGCTCTGCACCACAACTGAATTCACATGTTGCAATGCCAATTGCATTGCACAGTAAGGTAATTAACGATATTCAAATACCGCGACTCCTGAATCATCACAGTGACGAAACTCTCTGGGGTGATTGGGTCTGGTGTGACAACGCCCGAATCAACCGTTTCGAACCGGAAAAGTACTCGAGTAGATTCCTCGAGTCGAAAAAGATGTCTCGGAAACGACAACACCCTCCCGACCCGGCGGGGAGGGGAGGGTGTCAGGGCGATCGTCGCGCCAGGCGATTCGGTCAGCGCTTCTTGCGACGCCGTGCCGGCCGCGGAATCCGCTCGGCCTTCACGACGATCGTGGGCGTCGGAAGGAGATCGCCTCCGCACTCGAGCACCTCGAGATTGCCGGCACCGAGGCGGGCGAGTTCGTCGTGATCGCGGTCGATCTCTTCTCGAGCGGACGTACCCTTCAACGCCAGCATCCGGCCTCCCTCGTGGACGAGGGGGAGCGACCACTTGGCAAGCTTGGCGAGAGGTGCGACGGCACGGGAGGTCACGACGTCTGCGCCGCCCGCCTCCTGCAGGACGCTCGGCTGCTCGGCACGGCCCCGGACCACGAGAATGTTCTCGATCCCGTGGGATTCGACGAACTCCGCCAGATAGACGGTGCGGCGCAGTAGCGGCTCGACGAGCGTGACCTGGAGGTCGGGGCGGGCAAGTGCGAGAGGAATACCCGGCAGACCGGCGCCGCTGCCCACGTCGACGACCGTCTCACCCTCCTGGATGAGTTCGCCCACCACGGCGCAATTGAGAATGTGTCGCTCCCACAGGCGCGGCACCTCACGCGGTCCGATGAGCCCCCGCTCGACACCTGCTGTCGACAACGAATGGTGGTACCGCTCGGCAAGTTCGGTCCGATCCCCGAATACCCGCTGCGCGACCGCCGACAGTTCCGCCTCGTGCTGTTCCACGTGAAACATCCTTTCCTGTCGGCTCACCCGAAACAACATCGGGACCCACAGCATCAGTTACGAAAAGGCGAAGAGGGACCCTGACGACGCAGAGTCCCTCTTCGGTCGGCACGGCCGACTCAATCCTTGACGATCACCACACGACGGTGCGGCTCCGCGCCCTCGCTCTCGCTGGACACACCGTCGATCTTCGCGACCGCGTCGTGCACGATCTTGCGCTCGAACGGCGTCATCGGCTCGAGTTCTTCGCGCTTGCCGGTCTCGAGCACGCGCTTCGCGGCCGACGTGCCGAGCGAGGAGAGCTCGGCACGCTTGCCCGCACGCCACCCGGCGATGTCGAGCATGAGCTTGCTGCGCTCGCCGGTCGCCTGCTGCACGGCGAGGCGGGTGAGCTCCTGCAGAGCGTCGAGCACTTCACCGTTGCGACCCACCAGCTTGGTCAGATCCTTGCCACCGTCGATGCTCACAACTGCGCGGTCACCCTCGACGTCGAGGTCGATGTCGCCGTCGAAATCGAGCACGTCGAGCAACTGCTCCAGGTAGTCGCCGGCGATCTCGCCTTCTTCGATGAGGTAGTCGTCGTCATCGAGATCGGTGTCCGCCGCAGCGTCGCTCTCCTCGGGTGCCACCGCGAGGTCCTCTTCCACCTTGTCCAGGTCACTGGCCATGTTCAGCTCTCTTCTACTTCGGTCAGCGCCGCTTGCGCTTGGAGTTCTTGGGACGGCTGCCCGGCTTGGGAGCGGACGCACCGGACTTCGAAGCCGCGGGGGAGCCGTCGCCGGCCGCGGCGTCCTTCTGCAGCGACACCTCGCCGGTCTCGTCGACCGTGGCGTCGACGGCGTCGGACGCTGCCGCTGCGGCCGAGCCCTTCTTCTTGGACTTGTCGGGGCGAGCACCCGGCTTCGGTGCGTTCTCGTTCCGGCGGGCCAGAGCCGCAGCCTTCTTCTCCTCTTCCTCCTTGTCGATACGGCGGAAGACGAGGTGCTGCTGTGCGTAGGTCCAGATGTTGTTGCTGACCCAGTAGATGATGACGGCGATCGGCAGGAACGGACCACCGACGATGACGCCGAGCGGGAAGACGTACAGGGCCAGCTTGTTCATGATCGCGGCCTGCGGGTTGGCAGCGGCCTGCGCGCTCTGGCGGGCGACGGATGCACGTGCGTTGAAGTGCGTCGCAACGCCGGCGATGATCATCAGCGGCACGGCGACGGCCGCGATCTCCCAGCGAGTGGGGAGTTCGGCGCCACCGACTGCGAAAGCCTGGAGCGATTCCATCGGCTGCGTGATCCACGCCGAGATGGGGGCACCGAACAGCCGCGCGTCGAGGAAGGACTGGACGTCCTCCGGGCTGAACGCGTAGTTGCCGATCTCGCGGTTCTCGTAGGGATCGAGACCGAGCTGACCGAAGCCCGAGCCGGTGCGGTTGAACGAGCGCAGCACGTGGAACAGGCCGATGAACACCGGGACCTGCAGGAGGACCGGCAGGCACCCCATCAGGGGGTTGAAGCCGTGCTCCTTCTGGAGCTTCTGCATCTCGAGTGCTTGGCGCTGCCGGTCCTTGGCGTACTTCTTCTGGAGCGCCTTGATCTGCGGCTGCAGTTCCTGCATCTGGCGGGTCGTGCGGACCTGCTTGACGAAGGGCTTGTAGAGAATCGCACGGAGGGTGAACACGAGGAACACCACCGACAGTGCCCAGGTCCAACCGCTGTCGGGTCCCAGGAACGGGATCGCGGCGAAGACTTTGTGCCAGACCCAGAGGATCCAGGACACGGGATAATAGATGAAGTCGAGCACGGCTCTATGTACTCCTCTGGTCGTCCATGATCGCCACGAAGAGGCGTCGGTCTCGGGTCTCGGCTCCGGTCAGGTACCCACTGGGGACGACCGATGTTTCCGTTCGGGTACCGGATCCCACCCACCAGGGTGCCAGGGGCCACACTTGAGCAGTCTCACCGATGCCAGGACCGAACCGACGACGACACCCCGCGTGCGCAGCGCCTCCACGGCGTACTCGCTACAGGTCGGAGTGAATCGGCAGGTCGGCATCCGTGTGGGCGACACATAGGTGCGATAGAGCTCGATACAGAAGATCAATGCCCGGGCCGGGGCGGACCGCAGGGACCGCCACCACGACCTCCGCTCGGGCTCGTTCATGCGCGAGCACTCCCACGCGAGGCGGGAGCACCGGCGTCGAGCAGTCCGAGACGGGTGAGACCCGACCGCACCTGCTTGTCGAGCTCGCGGGAATCCGCGGTGGCAGCGCCGGGTAGTGCGCGCAGCACGATGTCGGTCTCGGAGGGCAGAGCCTCGACGAGACCTGCACAGATATGACGAAGCCGGCGTGCGACTCGATGTCGAATCACCGCCGGCCCGACAGCCTTGCTCACGACCAGTCCGAAACGCGGACCGCCGACACTCACCAAGGACTCGGTGCGATCGCGTTCGAGAACGTGAACGACCAGATCCCGCCGCCCCTGACGACGCCCTCGGCGGACGGTGTCCGAGAAATCCGAGTGGCGCCGCAGTCGATACGGCTCAGGTAGCACCCCGAGCTCCCGTTAGGGAATCAGGCGGTGAGAGAAGCGCGGCCCTTACGGCGACGCGCCGAAACGATTGCGCGACCCGCACGGGTGCGCATCCGGAGACGGAAGCCGTGAACGCGCGCGCGGCGTCGGTTGTTCGGCTGGAACGTCCGCTTGCCCTTGGCCACGGTCGACACTCCTCGATAATTCTGCGACGGCGCGGCAAGCACCGTCGTCCAACGTGTACGTGAATTCGCAGGATTCGTATTGCCCGACTCGAGCAGGACGAACCCGTCACCTCGGTATGAGTGACTGTTCGAGGCTACTCGGACGCGGGCGCGAAATCAAACCGCGACGAACAGCGGCGATCAACGCGACACGCCGGACGTGTTCGGTGAAAACTATTCGCCCAGAAGATATGTGATCCAGGGCACAGCTCGGGTACGCTTTTGGCCATGTCTTCGACGGCGCATCGCGACTACCTGTGCAGTCCCGCGTCACGCTCCGTCCGTCGACGATGTGCCGGCCGGTGACGGCCTGCTGCCCCGCGCCTCTTCGAGCGTCGTCGCGCAGCTTCTCCGGGCGCGTTCACCGAACACGGAGTCGGATCGCGTCGCACCGTGTGTCACACTGATCCCCGCAGACCGCCCGGGCCACGAGCCCCGCTGAGCGAATACAGACCTCCCATCCACACATCCACCGGGTGATTCCCCCGGTTGTCCACACCTGTGGATAATCGTGTGGAAAACCGGTGATCAAAGGGAGGGAAGCTGCGTGAGCGACGAGCCGAACGCGCTGGCCGATGTGTGGACGGACGTCGTATCCGAGCTGACCATCGACGACGGAATGCTGACGAAGAGCCAGAAAGCATGGCTCGCGCTGGTCAAACCGATCACGCTCGCACAGGGATTCGCCCTGCTCTCGGTGCCGTCCACCCTCGCCCAGCAATCGATCGAACGCGATCTGCGCGAACCCATCCTTCGCACCCTCAACCGGCACCTCGGTCACCGGGTCGAGGGTCTCGGTGTGCGCGTCGAACCGCGGGAACGCGTGGACGACCCCGCCGAGGATCCCTACGCCGAACCCCGCGACACGCTGCCTCTCGAGGGTCTGCCGGAAGATGCACAGCCTGTGAATCCGCGCACGGCAGAGCCCCGCAGCCGTGACCCACGCACGGCAGAGCCTCGCAGTCGTGACCCGCGTCGCGACCCTCCGATGCCCCGGGATGCCGCCGGCCCGCGGGACGGGGCTGTGGCCAGGGACGGCGTCGGGCCGATGGACGGGGGATTCACCCGGGACGGCATGCTTCCCGGTGAGGGTGCGGCCTATCGGCGACGCCTGATCTCCTCGCGCGAGCACGACATGCTCGAGGCCGACCACGGCGAACTCGAGGAGGTCGACGACGACCGGGAGGCCATGACCGCCGTCCGCGAGTCGTGGCCGTCCTATTTCACCCAGCCCCCGCCGCCCGAGACGCCCATCGGCAGCAGCAGCCTCAACGCGAAGTACACCTTCGACACCTTCGTGATCGGTGCGTCGAACCGGTTCGCGCACGCCGCGGCGGTGGCGATCGCCGAGGCACCGGCACGGGCCTACAACCCGCTGTTCATCTGGGGTGCCTCGGGCCTGGGGAAGACCCATCTGCTGCACGCCGCCGGCCACTATGCACAGCGACTCTTCCCGGGCATGCGAGTGAAGTACGTCTCCACCGAGGAGTTCACGAACGACTTCATCAACAGCCTCCGCGACGACCGCAAGGTCGCGTTCAAGCGGCGTTACCGTGAGACCGACATTCTCCTCGTCGACGACATCCAGTTCATCGAGGGCAAGGAAGGTATCCAGGAGGAGTTCTTCCACACATTCAACACTCTCCACAACGCCAACAAGCAGATCGTCGTCTCGTCCGACCGGCCGCCCAAGCAGCTCGCGACGCTCGAGGAACGACTGCGGACCCGGTTCGAGTGGGGACTGATCACCGACGTCCAGCCTCCCGAACTCGAGACGCGCATCGCGATCCTGTCGAAGAAGGCACGCATGGACGGCCTGAACGTGCCGCACGACGTGCTCGAGCTGATCGCGAGCCGGATCGAACGCAACATCCGCGAACTCGAGGGTGCCCTGATCCGTGTGACGGCCTTCGCGTCGCTCAACAGGCAGCCGCTCGATCTCACCCTCGCCGAGGTCGTGCTGCGTGATCTGATGCCGGACTCCTCGGCTCTCGAGATCAATGCCGCCACGATCATGGCCGTGACCGCGGAGTACTTCGGAACGTCGATCGACGACCTGTGCGGGCCCGGAAAGGCACGGCCGCTGGCCCAGGCCCGCCAGATCGCGATGTATCTGTGCCGCGAGCTCACCGACCTGTCGCTGCCGAAGATCGGGCAGACCTTCGGTCGCGACCACACCACAGTCATGTACGCGGACAAGAAGATTCGCAAGGAGATGACCGAGCGTCGCAAGGTCTACGACCAGGTGCAGGAGCTCACCGCGCGTATCAAGCAGCGGTCCAAGCGCTGATTCCTCGAGCCTCGAGTTTCCATCCACAGGGAGCGTCCACAGGGCGCTCCCTGTCCCGTATCTCGAGAAATTTCCGGTCCCCACACCTGTGGACAAGGGTGTGCAGAACGTGGGATCTTTGTGGACGAACGGTGGACAAAGAATGAACAGTCTCGAGGAATCCACATTCGTCCTCGAGAACTCCTCGAGTTCATCCTCGAGTTCGACCCCCTCGAGAACGTCGCCTCACCAGCCTAGACGGTCGTTCGTCCACAGATTCCACAGGCCCTATTACTACTTCTGTGAGTTCTCTTCAGAAATCTTCTTTCAAAACAGGTGTGTGGAGAGCGTCGGTCCACAGGCCCTCGAGTGAGGCTCACGCCTCGAGCCTCCCGGCTTTCCAAGCAGCGAGGGAAGGCATAACGTGGACCCGCATCCCCCGGCTCCGCCTCATCGGTGTCGGGGTTCTGTGACAGACTTCGTAGACTTGTCGAGACCACGATCGAAGGGATCCACCGGGCGATGGAGCTGGGAAGTATGAAGTTTCGTGTGCCTCGCGAGGACTTCGCTGATTCCGTTGCATGGGTTGCCCGAAGCCTTCCGTCGCGACCCCCCGTTCCCGTCCTGGGCGGTGTCCTGCTCGGAGCCGACGAACGCGGGCTGACGGTCTCGGGCTTCGACTACGAGGTATCCGCGCAGGTCCACGTCTCGGCCGAGGTCATCACCCCCGGTCAGGTGCTGGTGTCCGGCAAGCTGCTCGCCGACATCACCCGCGCGTTGCCCCACAAGCCTGTGGATGTCGTGCTCGACGGCACCCGTGTGCTCATCACGTGCGGTAGCGCCAAGTTCTCGCTCCCCACCATGCCTGTGGAGGACTACCCGCAGCTGCCCGCGCTCCCGCAGCAGACCGGTGCGCTCTCCGGCGATCTGTTCGCCGAGGCCATCAGCCAGGTCGCCGTCGCCGCCGGCAAGGACGACACGCTCCCCATGCTCACGGGTATCCGAGTGGAGATCGAGGGCACCGACATGGTGCTCGCGGCCACCGACCGTTTCCGTCTCGCAGTGCGCAAGCTCGAGTGGATGCCCACCGCGGAGTCCACCAGCTCGGCCGTGCTCGTGCCCGCAAAGACCCTCTCCGAGGCCGCGAAAACTGTTGGCGGGTCGTCCAACTCCCCGGTCCAGCTCGCTCTCGGCAGCGGGTCGTCGGTGGGCGCCGAGGGCCTGCTCGGCATCGTCGCCGAAGGTCGCCGCACCACCACGCGCCTGCTCGACGCCGAATTCCCCAAGTTCCGCCAGTTGCTCCCCAACGAGCACACCGCGATGGCGACCGTCGAGATCGCACCGCTGGTCGACGCGATCAAGCGTGTCGCGCTGGTCGCCGAGCGCGGTGCACAGGTCCGACTCGAGTTCACCGAGGGCAGCGTGATGCTGTCGGCCGGTGGCGACGACGCCGGCCGCGCCGAGGAATCGCATCCCGCGGAGTTCTTCGGTGAACCGCTGATCATCGCGTTCAACCCCGGCTACCTGCTCGACGGCCTGACGTCGCTGCACACCGACAAGGTCTCGTTCGGGTTCACCACCTCGAGTCGTCCGGCCGTGCTGCGGCCGGCGCTCGACGAGGAGCCCGTGCCGGATTCCTCGGGTACGTTCGCCGCTCCGGACAGCGATTACACCTATCTGCTGATGCCGGTGCGCCTGCCGGGCTGACCGGCCCCGAGACTGGAAAGCCGTGTACGTTCGCACCTTCTCGCTGCGCGACTTCCGTTCGTGGAGAACGGTTTCCGCCGACCTCACTCCGGGGGCGACGGTCTTCGTCGGGCGCAACGGACACGGGAAGACCAACCTGCTCGAGGCCCTCGGATATCTGTCGACGCTCTCGTCGCACCGGGTGTCCTCCGACGGCCCGCTGCTGCGGGCCGGCACGTCGCGGGCGTTCGCCGGGGCGCTGGTCGTCAACAACGGTCGTGAGCTCGGTATCGACATCGAGATCAACGAGGGCAAGCAGAACCGGGCGCGGATCAACCAGTCGCCGGCCCGGCGTCCTCGAGAGATCCTCGGCATCCTCCGCACGGTGCTCTTCGCCCCGGAGGATCTGTCGCTCGTGCGCGGCGACCCGGGCGATCGCCGGCGGTTTCTCGACGAACTGCTCAGCACGCGTTTCCCGCGGATGAGCGGGGTGCGGGCCGACTACGACAAGGTGCTGCGCCAGCGATCCGCCCTGCTCAAGACCGCGGGGGGAGCGCTGCGGCGCGGGAGTCGCTCGAGCGACGGGGCGAGTGCTCTGGCGACCCTCGACGTGTGGGACGGCCATCTCGCGGCCCACGGAGCCGAGCTGCTCGCCGCGCGCATCGCGTTGCTGCACGAACTGGCCCCGCACGTGTCCGAGGCGTACCGGTCGATCGCGCCCGAGTCCCGTCCGGCGAGCCTGCGTTATCGCAGCAGCCTGGCCGACGCACTGCCGCCCGAGTTCTCCGACCCGGCCCGGACGCCGGCGTCGGACGATCGGGAGTTTCTCGAGACCGTCTTCCTCCACCGCCTCGCGGAGGTGCGGTCGAAGGAGATCGAACGCGGCGTCTGCCTCGTCGGACCCCACCGCGACGATCTCGACCTGATGCTCGGTGCCGAGCCCGCGAAAGGCTATGCGAGCCACGGCGAGTCGTGGTCGTTCGCGCTCGCCCTGCGGCTCGGCGCGTTCGCCCTGTTGCGCACCGACGGCACCGATCCCGTTCTCATGCTCGACGACGTCTTCGCCGAACTCGACCGACGGCGCCGCTCCGCCCTCGCCGAGGTCGCCACGACGGCCGAACAGGTGCTGATCACGGCGGCCGTGCCGGAGGACGTGCCGGCCGAACTGAACGGCGCCCGATTCCCCGTGCATGCCGAGGACACCGAAGAAGGTCGTATCTCTGTGCTGGGATCGGTGCAACGGGAGACGGACCCGATCACCGGGGAGGTCGGATGAACGACGAACAGGCAGGTCACGAACGCGGTGCCGGGCCGGAGCGCAGCGCGGACGAGCCGGAGCTGAAGGGCATCGATCTGGCCCGCCGCGCGCTCGAGGAGGCTCGAGCTGCCGCCAAGGCGAGCGGTAAGGCCGTCGGCCAGGGACGCGCGTCGCGCGGCCCGCTGCGCCCGAAACGACGACGTCGCGGCTGGTCGGGGCCCGGTCCGGACGACCGCGATCCCCAGACACTCGGTTCGCTCGCGCAGTCGCTGTCCAAGCAGCGGGGCTGGTCGGCGCACGTGTCCGAGGGCACCGTCATGGGGAGTTGGGCGCGGGTCGTCGGCGACGACATCGCGAGTCATGCCCAGCCGACCACGCTGCGCGACGGGATCCTGCACGTCTCGGCCGAGTCGACGGCCTGGGCGACGCAGCTGCGGATGATGCAGTCGCAGATCCTCGCCAAGATCGCCGCGGCCGTGGGGCACGGGGTGGTCAAGGAACTGCGGATCACCGGCCCGACGGCTCCGAGCTGGCGGAAGGGCGAACGCCACATCCGCGGCCGCGGACCGCGCGACACCTACGGGTGATCCCGAGCTCGCTCCCGGGCCGTACGAGGGGCGAAAATCGGAGCGTGTAGGAAATCACGCTGTCCGGGTCGAAAAGGGGCCGCTACGGGGACGTCAGCGGTGCGGAACGCCCGCTTTCGTGTCCACCCCGGCACAAGGCTCGCGGGCACGTAGGATGGACAGGAATGCGTCGCGCGCGTGCGCGGGGCCGATCGGAGAAGGAGAGCTACCCACCCGTGGCTGCCCAGAAATCGAACAACAACAAGAACGAGTACGGTGCGTCGTCCATCACCGTCCTCGAGGGTCTCGAGGCGGTGCGCAAGCGCCCCGGTATGTACATCGGTTCCACCGGAGAACGTGGCCTGCACCACCTGATCTGGGAGGTCGTCGACAACTCCGTCGACGAGGCCATGGCCGGTTACGCGTCGAAGGTCGAGGTCACCCTCCTCGCCGACGGCGGCGTCCAGGTCGTCGACGACGGTCGCGGTATCCCCGTCGCCATGCACGCCTCGGGTGTGCCCACCGTCGAGGTCGTCCTCACCCAGCTCCACGCCGGTGGCAAGTTCGACTCCGATGCGTACGCCGTCTCGGGCGGTCTGCACGGTGTCGGTATCTCCGTGGTGAACGCGCTGTCCACAACTCTCGAGGTCGCGATCGACCGCGACGGATACCACTGGGACCAGACGTACACGAACTCCAAGCCCGGTGAACTGGTCAAGGGTGAGCCGACCAAGCGCACCGGAACCACCGTTCGGTTCTGGCCGGACCCGGACATCTTCGAGACCACGACGTTCAACTTCGAGACCGTTGCGCGTCGCCTGCAGGAGATGGCGTTCCTCAACAAGGGACTGACCATCACCCTCACCGACGAGCGGGTCGCGCCCGAAGAGGTCACCGACGAGGACGTCCCGGAGACCGCCGAGGCTCCCAAGACCGCCGAGGACGAGGCCGTCGAGGCCGCCGAGCCCGAGGTCCACAAGGTCAAGGTCCGCACCTACCACTACCCCGGTGGTCTCGAGGACTACGTGCGTCACATCAACCGCACGAAGTCGCCCATCCACAACTCTGTCGTCGGGTTCACCGCCAAGGGCACGGGCCACGAACTCGAGGTCGCGATGCAGTGGAACTCGGGTTACTCCGAATCCGTCCACACCTTCGCCAACACCATCAACACCCACGAGGGTGGTACGCACGAGGAAGGCTTCCGTGCGGCGCTGACCACGGTCGTCAACCGGTACGCGAAGGACAAGAAGCTCCTCAAGGACAAGGACCCGAACCTCACGGGCGACGACATCCGCGAGGGTCTCGCGGCCATCATCTCCGTCAAGGTCGCCGAGCCGCAGTTCGAGGGCCAGACGAAGACCAAGCTCGGCAACACCGAGGTGAAATCCTTCGTGCAGAAGGCGTGCAACGAGCACATCTCGCACTGGTTCGAGGCGAACCCGGCCGATGCGAAGACGATCGTCACCAAGGCGGTGTCGTCGGCGCACGCGCGTGTCGCTGCCCGTAAGGCGCGCGAGCTCGTCCGCCGTAAGAGCGCGACCGACATCGGTGGTCTGCCCGGCAAGCTCGCCGACTGCCGGTCGAAGGATCCGAGCAAGTGCGAGATCTACATCGTGGAGGGCGACTCCGCAGGTGGCTCCGCCAAGTCGGGTCGCGACTCGATGTATCAGGCGATCCTTCCGTTGCGCGGCAAGATCATCAACGTCGAGAAGGCCCGCATCGACAAGGTCCTCAAGAACGCCGAGGTCCAGTCGATCATCACGGCGTTCGGTACCGGCATCCACGAGGAATTCGACATCTCGAAGCTGCGGTACCACAAGATCGTCCTGATGGCCGACGCCGACGTCGACGGTCAGCACATCGCGACGCTGCTGCTCACGCTGCTCTTCCGCTTCATGCGGCCGCTGGTCGAGGAAGGCCACGTCTTCCTGGCGCAGCCGCCGCTGTACAAGCTCAAGTGGCAGCGCACCGAGCCGGAGTTCGCGTACTCCGACCGCGAACGCGACGCCCTGCTCGAGGCAGGTCTGAAGTCCGGCAAGAAGATCAACAAGGACGACGGCATCCAGCGTTACAAGGGCCTCGGTGAGATGAACGCCAAGGAGCTGTGGGAGACCACCATGGATCCGAGCGTCCGCATCCTCCGTCAGGTGACCCTCGACGACGCCGCTGCCGCCGACGAGCTGTTCAGCGTCCTGATGGGTGAGGACGTCGCGGCACGACGCAGCTTCATCACACGCAATGCGAAGGACGTCCGCTTCCTCGACGTCTGATCGCCATCGGTTCCGCTCGACTCGGAGACCGAATCTTCATGCAAACCCCCGCTGTGCCGTAAATCACAGCGGGGGTTTGCATGTCGTGCACCGGAAACGTGGAAGGGCCGTTAGCCTTCTTCGTTACTCGTGAGTACACTCCAGTCGGCCATTTGTACGTGTGGCTGCCGAAGAGGGGGCCGGGGTAGCACGGGGTGCGGGAAGGACTCACTCTTCCGTATCCGCTGTATGTCCCGATATGGTGCCCTCACCCGAAACGTCTCGTTCGACTGCACTCGATCGAAAACGCGCTCATCGGAGTGCAGTGCCGACTGGTGCTCGTCGCCCGGCGCGGACGGGGTGGAAGGAGAGCTGTAATCCATGAGTGACAAGTCGCCGCCCCAGCAGCGGTGGTGGAACATCGAGGGGTGGGGTCTTCGCAGGAAGGTCACCGCCGTTCTCGCTGTCCCCGTGACCGTGGCAATGGTCCTCGGTGGTCTTCGTGTCGAGAACGAGCTCAGCAACGCCGTCCACTTCTCGTCCGCGGCCGATCAGGTCGCGGCCGTGCCGGACATCGTCGAGTTCTCGACGGCGTTCGCGACCGCCACCGCGAGTGCCGCCGCCGGGACGGTGACTCCCGAGGAGATGGCCGCGCTCGGCGACGCCTTCGGCACCATCGCCTCCGTCACGGAGAACCCCGAGCTCGATCCGGCGGTCACCGCCGACCTGAGCCGTACTGCTGCCTCCGCGCAGTCGCTCTACACGAAACTGCAGGCCGGGCCGGTTCCGGTCGAAGAGATCAGTGCTGTCACCAACGAGGTTCGTGACAGCCTGAACCGCGTCGTCGAAGCGATTCTCGACGAGGTCGACGACCGCGAGATCCTCATCTACGGCGACCAGCTGATCAACGCCTGGTACTCGCAGCGCTATCTGTTCGGTCAGGTGCTCGGTGTGCTCCAGCTCCTCGCCGACCCGACCCAGCCGGGCACCGCGCTGGTGTCCGCCTCCGGCGCCGAGCTCGCGATGCTCGACCTGCTCGCCCGCTCCTACCCGATGGCCGACCAGCAGATCGCCGAACTGCGAGCCGGCGTCCAGGAGCGTGCCGACATGGTCGACGCGGCCGGTTCCGGTCCGCTCCCGATCCTCAACATCCGCGCGTCGCTGCTCAACAGTGTCGACATCTACGGCACGATTATCGACGAGGCGTCGACGCAGGTCAGCACCACGATTCAGGACCGCGCCGCGGAAACCCGCTCGGCCGCTCTCCGCGACACCGCGATCGTGCTCGCGGCCCTGCTCGCGGCCCTCGTGCTCGCACTCCTCGTGTCCCGCTCGCTGGTCGGCCCGATCCGCCGCCTGCGCTACGGCACGCTGAAGGTTGCGCGGCAGGAGCTGCCCGAGGCCATCGACCGCATCAAGGTCGGCGACAACATCGAGGACATCGAGTTCACCCGGGTCCCGGTGCACACCACCGAGGAGATCGGTCAGCTCGCCCGCGCCGTCGACGACATGCACGGGCAGGCACTGCGCCTCGCCGGCGAGCAGGCGCACCTCCGCCTGCAGATCAGCGACATGTTCGAGACGCTCGCACGTCGCTCCAAGTCGCTCGTCGAGCAGCAGCTCGGCCTCATCGAACGACTCGAGTACGAGGAGAAGGATCCGGCCCGACTCGAGAGCCTGTTCCGCCTCGACCACCTCGCCGCGCGCATGCGCCGAAACGGCGACAACCTGCTGATTCTCTCCGGTACCCGCATGCGCCGCGGTCACTCCGCGCCCGTGCAGCTCGGCGACATCCTGCGCGCCGCGATGTCGGAGGTCGAGGACTACCAGCGCGTGCAGATCGGTTCGACTCCCGACGGTGCCCTCAGCGGCGCGGTCGCGACCGACATCGTGCATCTCCTCGCCGAGCTGGTCGACAACTCGCTGCGCGCGTCGCCGCCCGACAGCAACGTCACCTTCAGCTTCGCGCGTGCCGTCGACGGCGGCCTGCTCGTCGAGATCGCCGACCGCGGTATCGGTATCCCGGCCGACGAACTCGAGTCCATCAACCAGCGTCTCGCAAAGGGCGGCGAGGTCGGTCCCGACACCGCACGTCACATGGGCCTGTTCGTGGTCTCGCGACTGGCCGAGCGGCACGGTCTCACCGTGCGCCTGCGCCCGACCTTCGACACCGCGCGCAACCCGGGTATCACCGCGAGCGTCCATATCCCGGACGTCCTGCTGGTCTCGCCGCTGGCGTTGTCGCACACCGGTCCTCAGCCCCGCATCGAGATCGAGGCGGAGGAGTACTCGGCACCGCAGGCGCTCTCGGCGCCCGTCGCCCAGCAGGGTCTGCCCGCGGCCGACGACCGGCACGAGTACGCGTCGTCGCAGCCGGTCGACTCCGCCGACGATGTCCGTGCGGACGAATCCGACGATGCCTACGCGAACAACGGCTACGCCACCTATGTCGACGAGACCGCTTCCGCTGCACGGGATGCGGAGCCGTCCTACGAGGACGAACGACGCGGCGAGCCGCAGCGCGAAGCGGGACGGAACGAGTTCACCCCGTCCGCGGCGTCGTTCCAGGCACCGCCGCCCCGTGAGCCGCAGGGACAGCCGCGCGACAATCAGGCACCGTCGCCGCGCGACAATCAGGCACCACAGGCATCCCGCGAGTTCGGCCCGTCGGGTCTTCCGCAGCGTCGCCCCGGTGGAACTCCGGGTCTGCCCACGCGTCAGCCGGGCGAGACGCCGGGTCTCCCGACGCCGCCCCGGTCGCCGCAGCCGCGCCGGATCGAGCCGGATGCCGCCGCAGCCTTCGCGTCGTCGCTGCCTCCGCGCGGTCCTCGGCGCGGGCCGGACGAGACCAGCGGTCACTCGTTCGACGGACGCAACGGCGACGGCCGCAACGGTGCCGGGCCGCGACCCGACGCCGATCAACCTCGCCGGGAAGGGCTTTCGGGTCTTCCGCAGCGTCGTCCCGGTACCACACCGGGTCTGTCGCCGACGGACTCCCAGCAGTCGCAGTCCTTGCCGGTCCGTGAGCCCCAGCAGGGTTCGGCACATCGTGCACCCGCCCCGCCGCAGCGACCCGCGTCCCCCGGTCTTCCGCAGCGTCGGCCGGGCGCGACTCCCGGCCTGCCGGGACGGGCTTCCGGATCGTCCCCGTCCGTTCCGCAGAACCGGCCGGACGCACCGAACCGTCCCGACCTGCCGCAGCGCGCACCCGCGCAGGATGCACAGCGCGCACCCGCGCAGGATGCACAGCGCGCACCCGCGCAGGATGCGGACCGCCGGCAGCAGGAACCCTCGTCGGGTCTTCCGCAGCGCCGTCCGGGCAGCACGCCCGGTCTGCCGCGTCGTCAGCCGGGCAGCACGCCGGGGCTTCCTCAGCGGCCCGCTGCGTCGACCAACGGTTCCGAGCCCGATTCGGCTGCAGCGGTCTCCGGTCCGAGCATCGCCGATGGTGGCTCCGTCTCGCCGCACAGCGACGCGCAGCAGGCGGCACGCCATCGCTACCGGACCAACTCGGCGAAGACGGCATCGTTCTTCCAGCCGCGGTCCGACCTCGCGTCGGCCCGTCCGCAGCCGGCGAACACCCCGATCTTCACCACGATGATGTCGGACTGGCTCGTCGACCCGACGAGCCTTCCGGAGGACCGCAGGAAGCGGGAGTGGCGCTCCGCGGCGGACGCGGGTTGGGAAGCCGCACAGCGTGCTACCGAGGCCCCCGTGGAGGAGCACACCACCGCGGGTCTTCCGCGGCGCGCTCCCGGCGAGCGTCTGGTGCCGGGTGCCGTTCGGGCACCGGCAACGGGTGAGCTGCCGAGGACCATTCGACGTCGAGACCCGGAAGCCATCCGGGCCAACTTGAGCCGCCATCAGCAGGGTGTCCGCAACGGACGCGCCTCGGCGAATTCCAGCAATCGCGAGAACGACGAACAGGGAGTTCGATGAATATTGATCATGGATCCGACGCAGCTCGTCCATTGGACTGGTTGGTTTCCAACTTCGCGCGCGAAGTCCCGGGTGTCTCGCATGCCGTGCTCGTGTCCGCCGACGGTCTGCTCATGGCCGCCAGCGCCCACCTCCCGGTGGATCGTGCCGAGCAGCTCGCTGCGGTGACCTCGGGCCTGGCCAGCCTGTCCAACGGTGTGTCGCAGTTGTTCGACGGTGGGGGTGTGCTGCAGTCCGTCGTGGAGATGCAGCACGGCTACCTGCTGCTGATGAGCGTCGGCGACGGCTCGCACCTGGCGGCTCTGACCGCCTCCGAGTGCGATATCGGACAGGTCGGTTACGAGATGGCGCTCCTGGTCGATCGAGTGGGTGCTTCGGTCGAAGCCACCCCGCGGGTCGGTCTAGGGTCCTGACGTCGAGGTGGCCATGGAATCGCGGAAGCCGGAGTCGGTGCCGGACCAGCCCAGTCTGGTCCGGCCCTACTCCCTGACTTCGGGACGTACGAGTCCTGCGGTCGAACTGGCGTTGGAGGCGCTCATCCAGGCCATTCCGGGAACCGACGATCGGTCCCGGGATCTGGACAACATCAACGCCACGATCCTGGAGCTGTGCAAGGAATCACCCTCCGTCGCGGAGATCGCTGCGCGCGTGGGGGTGCCGATCGGCGTGGCACGCGTGCTCGTCGCCGATCTCGTCGAAGCCGGACACGTACAGATCCTGGCCACGCTGAAAGACGATTCGAGCGACGCGGAGCGTCGTGAGCTGATTGAAAGGGTCCTCAGTGGACTTCGCGAACTCTAACGCCACGAAGCGCGTGACCTCGACCAAGATCGTGATCGCCGGAGGCTTCGGCGTCGGTAAGACGACTCTGGTCGGGGCGGTGTCGGAAATCGTGCCGCTTCGTACCGAGGCGCTCGTGACGAACGCCAGCGACGGCGTCGACAACCTCTCTGCGACACCGCAGAAGGCGACCACCACGGTCGCCATGGACTTCGGTCGTATCAGTCTGGCCGACGACCTCGTCCTCTACCTGTTCGGCACGCCCGGACAGCACCGCTTCTGGTTCATGTGGGACGACCTGATCCGCGGCGCCATCGGCGCGATCGTGCTGATCGATACGCGTCGCCTGGACGAGAGCTTCGCCGCCGTCGACTTCTTCGAAGCGCGCAATCTCCCGTTCATCGTCGCCATCAACGAATTCGACGATGCGCCCCGGTACCCGCTCGAGGACATCCGTCAGGCGATGGCGATCTCGGCGGACGTGCCGATCGTGTCCATCGATGCGCGTGCCCGTGAGTCGGCGAAGCAGGCGCTGGTCACCGTCACCGAATACGCCTTGCGGAAGCTGCACCAGCCGGTGACCCAGTAATGGGGGAGGGCCTCGAACTCTTCACGATGGGCTCGTGGGTCACGGTCCTCGCCTATCTGACCTCGGCGATCGGGGTGTTCGTCGGGGTCACCGGTGCTCGGCGGGTCCGCACCACCTCCAGTGACCGATTGCGTTCGTACTGGATGATTCTCGCGGCGCTGGTGAGCGGCGGCGTGGGTGTCTGGCTCGCCATGTTCCTGCCGATGGCGGGCTTCAACGTCGAGGACAGCGTGGTGCGGTACGACACCGTCACCATCGTGTTCTCGATGCTCGTCGCCCTGGTGTCGGTGTACGTGGCGCTGTTCGTCGCGATTCCGAACAACGCTCCCGCCACCCTCGTCCGGACGGTCACGGGTGCTCTCGTGCTGGGCGCCGGCCTGGCGGGCGTGCCGTTCTCGGTCCTCGCCTCGGTGCGGATCCAGGGCTCGCTGACCTTCGATCCCCTCTGGGTTGCCGCGGCGGCGGGCTTGGCGATCGCGACCGCCGTGGGCTTCCTGGCCCAGGTGAAGACCGCGGACACGTGGCCCAAGCGCCTGTTGAGCAGCGCCTTGGCCGGTGCCGCAGTGATCGCGGTGCACTTCCTCGCCGCCGCGTCGGTCCGTGTGGAGATCGACCCCGCGGTAGTGGTCTCCGGTGGGATCGAGGTCTTCTCGATTCTCTTCCCGCTCTTCGTCGTCGGCCTGCTGTTGCTGGCCGTCCCGATCGTCCTGGTGCTCCAGGCCCCGGATCGTCTTGCGGCGGAACTGGAAGCGGAATCCGAGCGGTGGGCGGCGGACGGCCAGGCAGAGCCCGTCGACGGTCGGATCTTCTGAAGATCGTCCTAATTTGTTGTCACCCAAAATATCTGGTTGAAATCCCGGAAGTGGAGTAGCCTTCTGCGCAGCGTCGGGGGTCGCTGTCGGTCTACTCGGCACGACACGGACCGATGCGCCGTGCGTGCCGCTTCCTTGGGGGGCAACATGTCGCACGAGGTTCACCATTTCTCCATGGGCGGTTGGCTTTTCGCTCTCTCCTACATCACGTCCGCGGTCGGGTGCTATGCCGGCCTGTCCTGCGCGCGCAAGGCTGCGAACGCGTGGACGTCGGTCGCCCGGACCCGATGGACACTCATGGCAGCCCTGTCCATCGGGGGCGTCGGAATCTGGTTGATGCACTTCATCGGGATGATGGGCTTCGACGTACCCGGTTCCGCGATCCGTTACGACCTCGGGCTGACGCTGCTGTCGGTCGTGCTCGCCGTGACGGCCACACTGTTCGGATTGCGGATCGTCGACACCGACGTGCAGTGGATCCGCGCCTTGCCGTCGGACGTCCGGCTCCTCGTCGGCGGCGTCATCATGGGCTTCGCCGTCGCCGGAATGCATTACAGCGGCATGGCCGCGGTGCGGATCCAGGGCGAACTCGAGCAGGGGCGGTCGTACGTCGCGGCGTCCGTGGGGATCGGTGTCGTCGCGTCGATCGTCGCGTTGTGGCTGTCGCGGGTCGCGGAACGGCCGGCCGTGCGGATCCCGGCCGCCGCCGTCATGGGATGTGCAGTCGTGGCACTGCACTACACGGGCATGGCCGGGATCGCGGTGACCGTCGATCCTTCCGCTCCGAATCCGGAGGGAATGACCATCATGACCTTGCTGTTCCCCGGATTCATCATCGGTGTCGCGCTGCTCGCGGTGCCGGTCGTGGCTCTGATGGCATCGGCGAGCATCCAGGACCTCGAGCAGGATCGGGAGGTGGCGATCTGGCTCGGTGAGGAGGGTCCCGATCCGGTCTCCCGTCCCCACGGGCGACATGTGAAACGGTGATGTGATGTGAACCCCCACAGTGCGATAAGGTCGCTTACGCTGCTGGAAAGTCGGGGTGCAGCTCGCATCGGGTAGGTCGTGGCGCGCGCCCTCCGAGCGCGGTGGTGACAGCGCGCCGCTGTGAGGACCTCACGTGTCGCACGACGTACACCATTTCTCCATGGGGATGTGGGTTTTCTTCCTCTCCTACGCCACCGCCGTGATGGGCTCCTTCGTCGGATTGTCCTGCGTCCGGCGGTCGCTCGACGAGCCGCGGCGCAGCGGCAACTGGTGGCTCCTCATGGCGTCGTTGTCCATCGGCGGCGTGGGTATCTGGCTCATGCATTTCATCGGCATGATGGGCTTCTCCGTGCCGGGTACGACCATCCGATACGAACTGGCACCGACGGTCTTCTCCGTCGTGCTCGCCGTCGTCGCGACCCTCGTGGGTCTGCGGATCGCCGACGTACACGACGTCAGCAAGCACCGCATTCCCGAATCGGTGCGGTTGCTCATCGGCGGTCTGTTGATGGGCGCGGCCGTGAGCATGATGCACTACAGCGGAATGTTCGCCATCCACATCCGCGGCACGATCGAACACGAGACGGGGTACGTCATCGCGTCGGTGATCATCGGCGTCGTCGCCTCCACCGCCGCGCTCGCGCTGGCTCGCCGCGCGCGGCGTCTCGAGGTCCGCGTCGTCGCGGCCTTCGTCATGGGATGCGCGGTCGTGGCGCTGCACTACACTGGCATGGCCGGCGTGCGGGTCACCCTCGATCCGAGCATGCCCGCGCCCGAAGGCATGACCGTGATGTCGCTGCTGTTCCCGGCGTTCGTCCTCGGCATCATCGTCCTGGCCGTGCCGATCACCGCACTGCTGCTCGCCTCCGATCCGGAGGACGCCGTGCGCGACGCCCGGCTCGAACAGTGGGCGTCGGAGGTCGAACGGCAGGTGGACCGCGACCCGGTCACCGGATCCCACATGTGAGAGCTCGGTTCCGGACGGATCTCGGCATGTGAAGTGCCTGTCCTTCTCGGCATTGTCTGACCTGCACCTATAGACTCGTGTGGTTGCGAGACGTCCGTCGGGCCGAAGGCCGGAGCCGGGCGTGCGAGCCGAGTAGAAGAAGGAGCTCATGACCGACACCACGTTGCCTCCGGAGGGGCCGGGGCACGACCGCATCGAGCCCGTCGACATCCAGCAGGAGATGCAGAGCAGCTACATCGATTACGCGATGAGCGTGATCGTGGGCCGTGCTCTGCCCGACGTGCGTGACGGTCTCAAACCGGTGCACCGTCGCGTGCTCTACGCGATGTTCGACAACGGCTTCCGTCCCGATCGCGGGTACGTGAAGTCGGCGCGCGCGGTCGCCGAGACCATGGGCAACTACCACCCGCACGGCGACGCGTCGATCTACGACACGCTCGTGCGTCTGGCGCAGCCGTGGTCGATGCGTTATCCGCTCGTCGACGGCCAGGGCAACTTCGGTTCCCGCGGCAACGACGGCGCCGCCGCCATGCGGTACACCGAGTGCCGGCTCACGCCGCTCGCGATGGAGATGCTGCGGGAGATCGACCACGAGACGGTCGATTTCCAGCCGAACTACGACGGCCGCACGCAGGAACCGACGGTTCTCCCCAGCCGTATCCCCAACCTGTTGATCAACGGTTCGGGCGGTATCGCGGTCGGTATGGCCACCAACATCCCGCCGCACAATCTCGGCGAGGTGGCGGAAGCCATCTACTGGGCGCTCGAGAACTTCGAGGCCGACGAGGAGACCACCCTCGCCGCGGTCATGGAACGGATCAAGGGACCGGACTTCCCGACCGCCGGCCTGATCACCGGCTCGCAGGGCATCCACGATGCCTACACGACCGGTCGCGGATCGGTGAAGATGCGCGGCGTCGTGGAGATCGAAGAGGACTCCAAGAGCCGCACCAGCATCGTCATCACCGAGCTGCCCTACATGGTCAACCCGGACAACCTCATCACGTCGATCGCCGAGCAGGTCCGCGACGGCAAGATCGCGGGCATCTCCGACATCCACGACGAGTCGTCCGACCGCGTGGGCATGCGCATCGTCGTCACCGTCCGCCGCGACGCGGTGGCCAAGGTGGTTCTCAACAATCTCTACAAGCACACGCAGCTGCAGACGAGCTTCGGCTGCAACATGCTGTCGATCGTCGACGGAGTGCCGCGCACGCTGCGCCTCGACCAGATGATCCGGTTGTACGTCAACCACCAGATCGAGGTCATCGTCCGGCGTACGCGGTACCTGCTGCGCAAGGCCGAGGAACGCGCCCACATCCTGCGCGGCCTGGTCAAAGCCCTCGACGCGCTCGACGAGGTCATCGCGCTCATCCGCGCGTCGCAGACCGTCGACATCGCGCGCGCCGGCCTGATCGAGCTGCTCACGGTCGACGAGATCCAGGCCGACGCCATCCTGGCGATGCAGCTGCGTCGCCTCGCTGCCCTAGAGCGTCAGAAGATCGTCGACGACCTCGCCGAGATCGAGCGCGAGATCGAGGACTACAAGGACATCCTGGCCCGTCCGGAGCGGCAGCGCGCCATCGTCCGCGACGAGCTGAAGGAGATCGTCGACAAGTACGGCGACGAGCGTCGCACGCGGCTCGTCGCGGCCGACGGCGATGTCAACGACGAGGACCTCATCGCACGCGAGGACGTCGTCGTCACCATCACCGAGACCGGTTACGCCAAGCGCACGCGCACCGACCTGTACCGCTCGCAGAAGCGCGGCGGCAAGGGCGTCAAGGGTGCCGAGCTCAAGCAGGACGACATCGTCAAGCACTTCTTCGTGACGTCCACGCACGACTGGCTGCTGTTCTTCACGACGAAGGGTCGCGTCTACCGCGCGAAGGCGTACGAGCTGCCCGAGGCGAACCGCACGGCGCGTGGTCAGCACGTCGCGAACCTGCTGGCCTTCCAGCCCGATGAGCGTATCCAGGGCGTCATCCGCCTCAAGACCTACGAGGATGCTCCCTACCTGGTGCTCGCGACCCGCAACGGCCTGGTCAAGAAGTCGCGCCTGTCCGACTTCGACTCCAACCGTTCGGGTGGCATCGTCGCGATCAACCTGCGCGGCGACGACGAGCTCGTCGGCGCGGTGCTGTGCTCCGCCGAGGACGATCTGCTGCTCGTCTCGCAGCAGGGCCAGTCGATCCGTTTCTCCGCCACCGATGAGGCGCTGCGTCCGATGGGCCGCGCGACCTCCGGTGTGCAGGGCATGCGGTTCAACGGCGAGGACAAGCTGCTCTCGCTCAACGTCGTCAAGGAGGGCACCTACCTGCTGGTCGCGAC
The DNA here is from genome assembly GCF_053764735.1 of Rhodococcus sp. 5G237. Classification (NCBI taxonomy): domain Bacteria; kingdom Bacillati; phylum Actinomycetota; class Actinomycetes; order Mycobacteriales; family Nocardiaceae; genus Rhodococcus; species Rhodococcus sp. 5G237. Next base: position 446,157 of record NZ_JBSNCD010000001.1, read on the forward strand.
CTCGGGTGGTTACGCCAAGCGCACCCCGATGGAGGACTACCCGGTCCAGGGTCGCGGCGGTAAGGGTGTTCTGACCATCCAGTACGACCGCAAGCGTGGCAACCTGGTCGGGGCGCGCATCGTCGAGGACGACGACGAGTTGTACGCCATCACCTCGAGCGGCGGTGTCATCCGCACTGCGGCGAAGCAGGTGCGCAAGGCAGGCCGTCAGACCAAGGGCGTGCGGCTCATGAACCTGGCCGAGGGCGATACATTGCTCGCGATCGCGCGCAACGCCGACGAGCCGGACGAAGCCGACGCAGCCGGAGCTAAGGAGTCGTAAGTGAGCACTCCCCAGGGACCGAACGGGGCCGATCGCGGGCAACCCGGTCGGAAGCCGGAGGACCGTACAGAGAACGAGGTGAAGCCCGAGAACACGGGCACGCAGCAGGGCCCGGCCTCGGAGCAGAAACCGGCACCGGAGAACCGGTCGTCGCAGTCGTCCCCGGCACAGCCTTCGCAGGCTCCTGGGGCACCGGCGCAGGGTTCGTCCGCTCCCGCAGCGGGAGCAGTGGACCCGGCACCCGTGCAGGGTTCGGCCGACCAGCAGCCGGCAGCAGGCCGGAAGGCCGCCGAGCAGACGGCGAAGGCGGCGCAGGACACGCCTGCTCAGGGCGGCTCCCAGAAGTCCGGTGGTGCCTCCTCGGACGGTAAGAACGGGTCGGCTGCGGCCGATCAGCCGGCCACAGGTCAGCAGCGCACCGCACAGATGCCCCGCTCCGGCGGCCCGACCCCTCCCTGGCAGCGGGGAGCGGCGTCGGCGCAGTCGGGCTCTCCGCAGAACGCTCCGCAGACGAACGTTCCGGGTGTGGGTCCGGGTCTGTCCAAGCAGGGCGGAGCGCCTCAGCGCCCTGCTGCGGCCTCGGCCAAGGGCCCTGCGGCCGGAGGTTCGGCGCCGTCGACGCGTCCCGTCGTGACCGGCACAGCGGCTCCCAAGGCCGCCGGAGGAGCTCGCCCGGCCGGTAGCGGAGACGCCGCGCGCGGGGCGGGCGACCGGGCTGCTGCGGCGAAGGCGAAGTCCGCGGTCATCGACGGCCCGACGCGGCACATCGAACGCAAGGATCTCGTCAAGGACCTGCCGGATCTGTCCGCGGTGAAGCATCCGTCGACCGGTTCGCCGAGCACGGGGGAGACCCCGCAGGTGAACGCTCCCACCACCACCGCGGTTCCCACGGCGATCCCCGCCGCCGGACCGCTGCGGGCCACCGTGCAGATCCGCCGTATCGATCCCTGGTCGATGCTGAAGATCTCGTCGGTGATCTCGGTGTCGTTGTTCTTCGTGTGGATGATCGCGGTCGGCCTGCTCTACGGCGTGCTGGCCGGCATGGGGGTGTGGGAACGCCTCAACAGTGCATTCACCGACATCGTCTCCGACGCCGGTAGCGGTGCGCTCGTCTCGGCCGGCCAGGTGTTCGGCTACGCGACGATCATCGGCATCGCCAACACGGTGCTGCTGACGGCTCTCGCGACCCTCGGTGCGTTCATCTACAACCTCTGCACCGATCTCGTGGGCGGCGTCCAGGCCACCCTCGCAGACCCGGATTGACCTGCAGGAACGCTGCCCCGCCGAGGCGATTTGTTTCCGGCGGCCCCGGTGGGGTAGTGTTCCATCTCGGTTCGAGGGCCTATAGCTCAGGCGGTTAGAGCGCTTCGCTGATAACGAAGAGGTCGGAGGTTCAAGTCCTCCTAGGCCCACTCCCGTGCCGGAAGGATGATCGGAATGAGGGTTCTCGCGCTCGTGGGAACCGGGATTCTGATCGTTCTCGGAATCGCTCGCATGCTTCGGAGCGAAGACGAATGGCACGCGGTTCCCAGTCGCTGACGCGGCGGACGGGGCCTTAGCTCAGTTGGTAGAGCGCTGCCTTTGCAAGGCAGATGTCAGGAGTTCGAATCTCCTAGGCTCCACAAGTAAATATCGAGGTAGAGGGCGTTTTCCGATCTTTCGGAAGCGCCCTTTCTCTGTTGCTTCCCCGGCCCGTGTGCCCACATTCCACACTCGAAGGGTGACACCCCGCCTCTCTCCGCGACTCGCCGCGATCGTCGCCGCGCTACCGCTCGAGCCGCACCTGCGTGTGCTGGAGATCGGCTGCGGTCCCGGTGCCGCAGCACGGGCCGTCGCCGAACGGCTGACCACCGGGCACATCCTCGCCGTCGACCGCTCCCGCACGGCGATCGACCAACTGATCTCCTCGTCCGGCGACCTCATCGCGTCGAGGCGGCTGAGTGCGCGCTGCGTCACCATCGAGGCCTTCGTCGTAGGGGAGGGGGAGGAGCCGTTCGACCTCGTCTTCGCGATCAGGGTCGGTGCACTCGACGGTCGGCATCCCGAAGCCGGCAGGCTCGCTCTGGAGCGGATCGCGGCGGCGACACGGCCGGATGCGCGCCTGTTCGTCGACGGTGGTGCCCCCCTCCGGGAGCTTGGCATCCCGAGGTGATCGTGAACGGTCCCGAATCGACGGTCCGTTTCACGTGAAACATCAGGAGAGCGCGGTGGTGAGAACCCTGCGGATCGAGGAACGCACCTCGTCGAGCTTGCGGCCGGATTCGATCAGTTCCGTGCCCTTGTGCACGAGGGCGGTGACGAGTTCGGCGTCGAGTTCGGGATCCGCGACTCCTCGGGCGCGTAGTGCCTCGACGAGGGGGAGGACCAGATCCTGGTGCATCGCGTGCATGCTCTCGTCGCTGAACGCCTGGGGTGTGAAGGTGGCGAGAGCACCGACGATCGCGTGTTCTCCCTCCGCGACAAGCTGCAGGTTGACGTCGATGTACGTCAGCACCCGCTCGGTCGGATCGGAGACCGTGTCCATCGCCTCGACCACACGCTTGTTCCAGCGGGGGAACAGGTCGACGACGACCGCGCGCAACAGGTCGTCGCGGGAATCGAAGTAGTTGTAGACGCTCGACCGTGCCAGTCCGGCACGACGGGCGACGTCGCCGAGGGAAGGCGCCTGTTCCGGCGTCTCGGCGAGGAGTTCGAGCGCTGCGTCGAGGAGGGCACGGCGCTGCGCGGCGCGATGCTCCGCGACCGTCGCTGCGGAAATCTTCGGCACCGCCGGCCCTCCTCGTTCAGCTGTCGATCACTCAGTCGTGTGGTCGAAGTCTTCCGTCGACCATCTCCAGCACGCGGTCGCAGTGCCGCAGGACTTCGTGGTCGTGGGTGACCATGATCGTAGCCACTCCACTGGTGTGGGTTTCCCGTGCCAGCAGTTCGACGACCTCGTGGCTGCGTGTGCGATCGAGCGCCGCGGTGGGTTCGTCGACGAGCAACAACGACGGTTCGGCCATCAGGGCCCGTGCGATGCCGACCCGCTGACGCTCACCACCCGAGAGCTGTCCGGGCCTGCGGTCGGCGCGGTGCTCCATGCCTACCGACGCGAGCAGTTCGGTGGGGTTCCGCCCGTGCCGTCCGGTGATCTTCTCGACGAGGAGCAGCTGATCGCGCGCCGTGAGGGCGGGGAGAAGATTGCCGGACTGGAACACGAAACCGATGCGTTCGCGCCGCAGCTTCGTGGTGGCCTTCCGGTCGAGCTCGGTCAGGTCGATCCCGTCGACCTTCACAGTGCCGGAGGTGGGTCGGCTCAGCCCACCCGCGACCGCCAGCAGGCTCGACTTGCCGGCGCCGGACGGGCCGACGATCGCGACGAGTTCACCCGGCGCGACGTCCAGATCGACGTGGTCGAGGGCGTGGACCGTGCTGTCACCGTCGCCGAATGACAGGCAGACGTCGGCCAGGTTCAGGCCCGTGGTGGTGGTGACGGTCATCGGTTCTCTCCCAGTGCTGCGAGCGGGTCGACGCGGACGATGCGGGCCACGGCGAGGGCGGCGCCGACGAGACCGAGGACGACGAGCAGGACGGCGCCCTGCACGATCGGCCCGGACTCGAGGACGAACGGCATACCGCTGCCTTCGAGGCCCGATCCGAGACCGAGGCCGATGAGCACACCCACGGCCACGGAGCCGACGAGCACGATCACGGCCTGCAGGAGCGAGTCCCGCAGGAGGAAGCCGGTGGAGGCACCCATCGCGCGGAGCACGGCGATCTCCCGGCTGCGCTGCACCGTCCAGATCGTGAAGAACGCTCCGACGACGAGGGCGGAGATCGCGTAGAGGAACGCGATGATCATCGACATCGTCATCATCTCGGCGCTGTAGCCGGGGGAGGCGTCGAACGATTCCTCGAGGGTCTTCGCGGCCGTACCGGCCTCGGCGTCGCCGGCGGCGAGGTCGGGCAGCGTTCCGCCGAGGCCCTCGATCGCGACCACGCTGGCTTCGGTGTACGCGCTCGGGGGGACCTGCTCACCGAGGCGGACGCCGGCGTGGATCTCCTGCCAGGTGTTCAGTGGCAGGTAGGCGACGTCGACGTGTCCGAAGGTGCGCTTGTCGGAGGTGAAGCCGACGACGTTCAACCGGGTGCCGAGACGATCGATGACGATGGTGTCGCCGAGTTCGACGCCGGTGTCGCGGGCGCTGTCGCTGAGGACGACGTCGGTGTCACCGCCGATCGGTGTCCCCTCGGCGACCGAGGGTTCGAGGAACGAGCCCGGCCGGATGCCGAACAGGGTGAGGTCGACGGGGACCCCACTGTCGGTCTTGGCGTTGACGATGGTGTTGCCGAACAGTTCGGCCCGGGCGACGTCCGGGCGGGCACGCCAGGCGTCGGCCTGGTCCTCCGTGACCACGGATCGGGAGAACGCGGAGTCGGTCTTGGTCCCCTCGGCGAAGGCGAACGCCTGGACGGGTGTGCGCTGCAGGGCGGAGACACCGTCGACGACGAGGCCGGACGACAGGCCGGACAGGATGACCATGAGGATCGAGATGAGCGCGACGACGGCGCCCATCAACAGGAAGCGGGTACGCGCGAACCACAGTTCGCGCAGGGCAAGAAACATGCGGAGTCCTTCGTGGGCTGGACCGGACAGGTACCCTCGATCTTCTCGACGGCACGTCGATATCTTACCGACATGCTGTCGGCATCTTTACGTGACGGTTACTACATTAGGTAGTAATTGCAGGTGAGAGAAGTATTCTGACCCCATGGCCGTCGACGTGGAGACCGTGAGGCGCATGCGCGCGGTCTTCGTGGGCGCAATTTCGGTCACCCTGAGCATCGCCGCGCACGCCGTCGCGGGCGGTGCCGTGCCGCATCAGGACGTGCTGGTGTTCCTCGCCGGTTCGGCTGTCGCCTCCGGTCTGCTCGCCGCGGAGACCCGCCTTCCGGTGCCGCTGCTCCTCGTCCTCGCTCAGGTGACAGGGCACCTCGTGCTCGGACTGCACGACGGCCATCTGCACACCCCGACAGCCGGGATGCTCGTCGCCCACGTCGCCGCGGTCGCCGTGGCGGCTCTGCTCCTGCGCGGCGCCGAGAAGGGCTGCGAGGTGGCGCTCGCGGCCTTGCACCGGATGGTCCCCGAGCTGTTCCGCGCGCTGCCCGTGGCCGTCGCGGAACCCACCCGCATCGCCCACCGGCCCCGTGTGGGCCCGGGGGTCCTGCTCGTCGGCGGGGTGGGAAGTCGCGGGCCACCCGCAGTTCTCCGCTAGGTCCCTCATTCGGTCGTCTCTCGACGACCGTTCGTTCGGCGTGCCCGTATGCCGCCACCGATCCACGGAGAATCATGAAGAAGACCCTGCTCTGCACCGTGAGCGTCGCCGTCGCCACCGCACTGTTCGCGACCGCCTGCGGATCCGAGACCACCACGACCTCGGCGGATGCCGTCGTCGTCGCCGATGCCTGGGTGAAGGCCTCCGACACCGGGATGACCGGAGCCTTCGCCGAGATCGAGAACACCGGAAGCGGCGACGTGCACATCGTGGGCGCGTCCAGCCCCTCGTCCGCCTCCACCGAACTTCACGAGATGGCGTCCGCGGAGGGCACCTCGATGGTCATGCAGGAGATGGGCGACGGGCTCGTCGTTCCTGCCGGGACCACCCACACCCTCGCTCCCGGCGGTGATCACCTCATGCTCATGGACCTCGCCGAACCTCTGAGGCCCGGCAGCACGGTGAGCTTCACGCTCGAGTTCGCGGACGGTTCCACCGAGGAGTTCACCGCCCAGGTCCGCGACTTCGCCGGAGCGCAGGAGGAATACGTGCCGGCCGACGGAGCGGCGCACGATGGCTAGGTTCACCCGACGCGCTCTGCTCGGTGGCGGTGTCGCAGCACTGGGTGCCGCGGGACTCGGCGCGGTCGGTGGCGGGACGGCGGTCGCGTCCCGCATCCCCGAACCGATCGGCGCGCGGACCGTGGAGATCCACGGCGCTCATCAGGCCGGTATCGACACCCCCGCGCAGTCGTTCGCGTCGTTCGTGGCACTGGACCTCGCCGACGGTGTCGATCGTGACGGGCTCGTCGGGATCATGCGGGTGTGGGCCGAGGACGCCCGGCGCCTCACCACCGGCATGCCCGCGCTGGGCGACACCGAACCCGAACTCGCCGTCGACCCGGCCCGGCTGACGGTCACCGTCGGCTACGGTCCCGCGGTCTTCGACGCCGCTGGTCTGACCGACCGGCGACCGGCGTGGCTGAAGCCGCTGCCGGCCTTCCCGATCGACCGGCTCGAGGAACGATGGTCGGGCGGCGACCTGCTGTTGCAGGTCTGCGCCGACGACCCGGTGACCGTCTCGCACGCGGTGCGCACACTCACCAGGAGTGTGCGCTCGCTGGCGACGGTCCGCTGGATCCAGCGCGGATTTCGGCGTGCGGCCGGCACGCGGCCCGACGGGTCGACGATGCGCAACCTCATGGGGCAGGTCGACGGCACCGTCAATCCCGTCCCGCACAGCCCGGACTTCGACCGGCAGGTGTGGAATCCGGGCGACCCGCCGTGGATGGCCGGCGGCACCTCGCTCGTGCTGCGCCGGATCCGCATGGAACTCGACACGTGGGACGAGCTGGACCGTCCGGCTCGCGAGCTCGCGGTCGGCCGGCGACTGTCGAACGGTGCTCCCCTGACGGGTTCGGAGGAACACGACGACGCCGATTTCGAGGCGACCGACCGGTTCGGCATCCCGGTGATCCCACCGGAATCACACGTCGCGCGGGCACGTCCCCGCACCGGCGACGAGCAGTTCCTGCGACGGGGGTACAACTACGACGACCAGGACGGCGTCGGACTGCTGTTCGCCGCCTACCAGGTGGACGTGGAGCGTCAGTTCGTCCCGGTGCAGCAGCGCCTCGCCGAGCACGACGCGCTGAATCCGTGGATCACCCCGATCGGGTCGGCCGTCTTCCTCCTCCCGCCGGGCTTCGGTCCCGACGGGTATCCCGGTGACGTCCTGCTGGGTGTCTGAGACAAGTCCGCGACGGATGTGGGATCGAGGTCTAGCCTCGATTGTGTGACCGAGATTACACAGATACGTCAAGGCTTCGCGTCGCTGCGGGAAGGCGGTCTGAACTGGGACGCCTTCCCGCTGCGTCTCTTCGCGAAGGGCAACGCAGCACATTGGGACCCGATGGACATCGACTTCTCCCACGACGCCGACGACTGGGCCTCGCTCAACTCCGAGCAGCGCCGCAGTTCGACCTATCTGGTCGCGTTGTTCGTCGCCGGTGAGGAGGCCGTCACGCAGGACATCCTTCCGTTCCTCCGCGCGATGGAGGCGGAAGGGCGGCTGGGCGACGAGATGTACCTGACGCAGTTCTGCTACGAGGAGGCCAAGCACGTCCAGGTGTTCCGTCGCTGGATGGACACCGTGGGACTCACATCCGACCTGCATCCCTTCGTCGCCGAGAATCCCTACTACCGGAAGCTGTTCTACGAGGAACTACCGCACAGCCTCCGCGTCCTCGATCGTGATCCGTCGCCGGCCAACCAGGTCCGCGCGAGCGTCACCTACAACCACGTCATCGAAGGCAGCCTCGCGCTGACGGGGTACTACGCGTGGCAGAAGGTGTGCACGAAGTTCGGGATCCTGCCGGGCATGCAGGAGATCATCCGGCGCATCGGCTCCGACGAGCGCCGGCACATGGCCTGGGGCACGTTCACCTGTAGACGGCATGTGGCAGCGGACGATTCGAACTGGAACGTCGTGCTGCAGCGGATGGAGGAACTGCTTCCCCTCGCGACCGGCATGATCCAGTGGCAGAACGAGCAGTTCGACGAACAGCCCTACGGTCTCGACAACGACGAATTCATCTCCTACGCGGCAGACCGTGCCCAGAGGCGGCTCGGCGCAATCGAATCCGCGCGCGGACGTCCGCTCGAGGAGATCGATCTCGATTTCGCTCCCGCGGTGCTCGAGGAACGTTTCGGCGACGAGGACGCTGCCGCGCTCGCCGCGGTACCCGCTCCCGACCGCACCCCCGCGGAGCGAGCGGGGCAGTAGTCAGAGCAGCACGCCGGCAACGAGCGCGATCAACACGAGAACGGCGACGACCCCGATGACCACCGTTCTCGTGTTGCCGCCGCTGCCGCTCTCCTCCTCGGTGTCGGCGGTGAGAACGGGAACGGGTGCGGACTCCTCCGCGGCGCCGCGTGCGTCCACGAAGTTCTCGGCCTCGACACGCCGCTCCTCGAGTTCGCGCAGTCGCGCGAGACCGCCGGTGAGGACGTCGGTTTCGTCATAGGAGGGCGGCAGCCCGATCCGGGTCTTGTTGGTCTCGCGTGCCGGGGTGAACCCGGCCGCGAGGATCGCCGCGCCGAGCGCCGCGGTCTGTTCCGGGCCCGGCCCGACGAGGCTGCGCACCGTGAGCTTCGTGGCGAGGCTGTTCGCGATCTCCTGGATGTGGGTGCGGTCGCGGGCGACGAGACCGTCGCCCATGACGACGACGGCCTCGAGATTGTCGGGCATCCAGCCGAACGATCCGAGGGCCGTGGCGAGTTGGGCCGCCGGGGACGGAGCGCCCTGAGCGGGGGTGCGGTAAGCCTTGCCGGCGGGCACGCCCGAACGTACGAGGGTGACGGTCGAGCCGCCGTCGTCGAGATGAAAGACCCCCACGAGCTGTCCTGGGGTCTCGGATATCTCGGAGGCGTACCAGGCGGCGGCCGCCTGTGCGTCGGACACGAGGTCGACGTGTCGCAGATCCGCGTAGTCCAGGGCCGCGCGCAATGTCGCGATGGTGTCCGGATCCCAGTGCGACGGGTAGGTCGCGGCGTAGCCGGGATCGCTGTCGCGGTCCATGCCGCCGAAGGTCGGCAGCGGGTGGCACTCCCGCAGCAGGCAGTGGATGGCAGTAGCCATCGCGTCCTCGGCGCGGTACATGCGACCGTCGCTCGCGGTGATGCCCGAGGCGTCGCCGACCCGCGTGAGGAAGCCCGCGATCGTGCGTGCTTCGTCCCCGTGCGCCACGCTGCCGAGCGACGTGTTGCCGTCGTGGTCGACGTGCAGGACGGAGTCGCGGGCGAGGACGACAGGGTCGGGAGTGCCGGGTTCGTTGGATGCGATGACCGCCGTGGACACGACTCGCCCGATCCGGAGGCCGACACCGATCGCCATGTCTTCCCTTCCTCGAGAGGCTGCTCGTCCGTCTTGCTGCCGAGGACCCGACTCGCTCCGGGTGCGCCGGACAAATGCACCGCTTCGGGCGCGAAGAACGATTGTGGCAGACAGGGAGGGAAGTGCCGACCTTACTTTCCGGTAAGTACGTGTTACAGTCCGTACCGCCGTGACGAGGGGCACACGGCTCCGGTGGATCCAGGTGGAGGAACAACATGGTGGGGCGTGCTCGGAAGTGGATGGCCGCGGCAGTGACGTCGACGGTCCTCGTGGGCGGGCTTCTCGGAACCGCGACGACAGCGGGAGCCGAGACGGACTTCTATCTCCCGCCGGAACCGCTGCCGATGGGTGCTCCCGGCGACGTCCTGCGCACGGCACCGTCCGACCTGGCGCTGCGCGCGCCGGTCGCCGAAGGCGTCTTCCCCGGTCAGGGCACCAAGCTGCTGTATCGCAGCAACGACGCCAAGGGCGCGCCCAACGCGGTGAGCGGCACCTACATCGAGCCGTCGACGCCGTGGAACGGTCCCGGCGACCGGCCGCTCGTCGCGCTGGCCATCGGCACCCACGGTCAGGGTGACCAGTGCGCGCCGTCCCGCAATCTCGGGGCGCTCGTGAACTACAACCCGCCCCTCGACTTCTTCACCGAGTACGAGGTGCTGTCGATCAACGCGCTGTTGCTGCGCGGCATCGCCGTGGTCGTCACCGACTACGACGGTCTCGGTACGCCGGGGCACCACACCTACGTGAACCGCGCCGCCGAGGCGCACGCGGTGCTCGACTCGGTGCGTGCGGCGCTGAAGCTCGAGAACGCGTCGGTGACCGAGAACAGCCCGGTCGGCCTCTTCGGTTACTCGCAGGGCGGCGGCGCGTCGGGCGCTGCGGCCGAGCTCGCACCCGAGTACGCCCCCGAACTGAACCTCGTCGGCGCCTACGTGGGTGCTCCGCCCGCCGACCTGGTGGCCACGCTGAAGCAGATCGACGGCACGCTGCTCACCGGTGCCATCGGGTACACGATCAACGGCCTGGGCGACGCCTACCCGGAGATCCGCGACGAGATCGATGCCGAGGTCAGCGACCGCGGCCGCGAGATGCTGGCCGCCGTGGCGAACCAGTGCGTCCCGGAGACGGTCGCGAACTTCGCGTTCCAGCGCACCAGCGATTACACCCGCACGGGTGAGCCCCTCGACGTCGTGCTCGACCGCCTGCCGCAGGTCCAGAAGATCCTCGCGGAGCAGCGCATCGGCAACCGCACGCCGGCCGTGCCCGTCCTGCTCCAGCACGGCACGCAGGACGACACGGTCCCCTACGGTCAGGGCCGTCAGCTGGCGCTGGACTGGTGCGACAAGGGCGCGACGGTGCAGTTCCTGCCCAACACGACGCCGCCGATCCTGCCCGGCTTCGTCATCAACCACGCGGTGCCGATGATCGGCGGACTGCCCGAATCCGTCGCGTACATCGAAGCGCGACTGCGCGGTGAGCCCGCACCGTCGAACTGCGGAGCCTTCTGACGCTCCTTCGAATCCGCAATCGATCCGGCCCGCACCCCCCTTCCGGGGGTGCGGGCCGGATCCGTGTGCAGGGTCTACACCGAGTGGCGGGTGTCGATGATCCGGCGCGCGACGTTCGTCTCGGTCGACGGGCCCGGTTCCCAGCGGGAGATCCACGGACCGGTGCCCTCGCTCGGATCGAGCACGCCGCGCTCGAGCCACTCGTATCTGCCCTCGAGAACACCGGACGCGGTGCGACGGTCCTCGGCGTCGGTGTTCGTCCACAGGGCGTCGAACAACTTCTCCACGCGAAGCCGCGACTGCTTGCAGAAGGCGTCGGCCAGCTCGAAGGCCGCGTCGGCTCCCGGATGCCCGTCCACGCGTTGCCGTTCGGCGCGCACGCACACGGCGGTCGCGGCGAACAGTTCGCCTCCGATGTCGACGATCCGGCCGAGGAAGTTCTCCCGCTTCTCGAGTCCGGCCTGCCAGCGGGCCATCCCGTAGAAGGTCGAGCGGGCGAGCTTGCGCGAGCTGCGTTCGATGTACCTCAGATGCGGTGCCAGGGAACCGAATTCGTTGTAGGTCCGCGGTAGCTGTCCCTTGCCGGCGACGAGCTTCGGGAGCCATCGGGCGTAGAACCCGCTCGCCCGTACCGCGGCCTGCGCCTTCTCCTTGCCCGTCGAATCGGGGTCGGCGAGTTCGCCGGCCGCGCGCAGGTGGGCGTCGACCGCCTCGCGGGCGACGAGGAGACGCATGATCTCACTCGACCCCTCGAAGATGCGATTGATCCGCAGGTCGCGAACGAGTTGCTCTGCGGGAACGGCCCGTTCGCCGCGCGCGGCGAGCGACTCGGCGGTCTCGTAGCCGCGCCCGCCGCGGATCTGCACCAGTTCGTCGGCGATGAGGCATCCCATCTCGCTCGCCCACAACTTCGCCAGTGCCGCCTCGATGCGGATGTCGTTGCGCTGCTCGTCGTTCATCTGACCCGACAGTTCCACGACGGACTCGAGTGCGTAGGTGGTCGCGGCGATGAACGAGATCTTCGCGGCGACGGCCTCGTGCTCACCGACCGGCTTGCCCCACTGCACCCGCTCCGACGACCATTCGCGGGCGATCTTCAGCGCCCACTTGCCGGCACCCGAACACATCGCGGGGATGGCGAGGCGACCGGCGTTGAGCGTCGTCAACGCGATCTTCAGCCCGTCGCCCTCACGCCCGATCAGGTTCTCCTTCGGAACCCGCACCTTGTGCAGCCGGGTCACGCCGTTCTCGATGCCGCGCAGACCCATGAAGGAGTTGCGGCGTTCGACGGTGATGCCGGGCGAGTCCGCTTCCACGACGAAGGCGGAGATCCCGCCGCGATGGTCCTCGCTCTTCGGTATGCGGGCCATGACGACGAGCAGTTCGGCGACCACCCCGTTGGTCGTCCACAGCTTGACGCCCTCGAGTTCGTAGGCGCTGCCGTCCTCGACGGGAGTGGCGGTGGACGCGAGTCGCGCGGGGTCGGACCCGACGTCGGGTTCGGTGAGCAGGAAGGCCGAGATGGCGCCGCGCGCGCATCGCGGCAGGAAGCGCTGCTTCTGCTCGGGGGTGCCGGCGAGCTTCAGCGGTTCCGGCACACCGATCGACTGATGGGCCGACAACAGCGCCCCGATGCTGGGGTGCACGCAGGCGACGACCGTCAGTGCCCGGTTGTAGGCGACCTGCGACAGCCCGAGACCGCCGTACTCCTGCGGGATCTTCATGCCGAAGCAGCCGAGTCCGGCCAGCTCACGGACGTATTCGTCGGGTATCCGCGCGTCGCGTTCGATGCGGCCGCCGTCCATCGAGCCGCACGCGGCGCGCAGGCGTGCGAGGAACTCCTCGGTGCGGGAGTCCTCGTCGGGTGTCGGTCGCGGGAAGGGGTGGACGAGGTCGAGGGTGAGCCGTCCGAGGAACAGTTCCTTCGCGAAGGACGGCTTGTTCCACTCGGATTCGCGGGCCTGCTCCGCTACTTCGCGAGCCTGCCGCTCGGTTACTTGGCGAGCCTGCCGCTCGGTGACCTGTGGGGTTCGATCATCGGCGCTGTCTGCCATGACTGCCTCCGGGTCGCGTGCCTACTGGTGAGTATGCACCCGGATGTGTCGCTTATCACAGCTTCGGACATGTCGATCATGAAGCGGTCGGGATGTGAACGAGATCACTACTGCGGAGGTCGTCGGGGGCGTGCCGGTACTCCCGGACACGCCTACGCTCGAATCGTCACCGGCGACGCGCCCCGCCCGTCACTCGCCGATCCGCACCGCGGATCGGAACGGAGGTGGCCATGGAATTCCTGGCCTTCGTCCCCGTCCTGCTCACCTTCCTCGGCGTGCTCTACTTCGCGGCGTGCCTCATCGTCGACCACGAGATCCGATCCGCGGAACGAGAATTCGGCACCGCGACCGGCGATCAGGCCTCCGAGGTGTCGGTGGACTCGGGGGAGACCGGCGTCGACGCGGCCTCTCCGGTCGTCGTCGCGGCGGATTCCGCCGGCCGCACGCGCGGCGGTTCCGGAGCGATCGGAGGGTGAGCCGGACGGCGTCGCCGGTAGAACACGACCCCGCCGGCGGCCACGACGGCAACCGCGCCGGCGACGACGAGACCGACCCGCCTGCCCGTGCGCTCCGGTCGCGAGGACGACTTCGCGGCACACCGCTCGGCCGCGGCCCGCCGGGCCACCGAGAGCAGTTCGCCCGCGACGTCCAGACCCTTGCGTGCTGCGAAGAGTCCGGCCGCACTCGAGCCCTGCGCGAGCGCTACCGCGCCCTCGCCGGCCACGCGGAGAGCACCCGCGAGATTGCCGGATTCGTCGTGGCGTCGCACGAATGCCGGAAGCCACACGTCGTCGGTCTCGGCATGAATCAGCTTGCTCATGCGTCCACTCTTCCATACCGTCCCGGACCTGCGGTCGTGACCGGAGAGCGTGTCCCGCGCCGCCTGCCCTGCCCGGGAAGCGGGCAATGGCACCATGGTGGGGTGACTTCACCGCATCAGACAGCAACGGCCACGCTCCACACGAACCGCGGCGACATCGCGATTGCGCTTTTCGGCAACCACGCGCCGAAGACGGTCGAGAACTTCGTCGGTCTGGCTCAGGGCACCAAGGAGTACAAGACCCAGAACGCCAAGGGCGAGACCAGCGGTCCGTTCTACGACGGCGCGGTCTTCCACCGCGTCATCGACGGCTTCATGATCCAGGGTGGCGACCCCACCGGCACCGGCCGCGGCGGCCCGGGCTACCAGTTCGGCGACGAGTTCCACCCCGAGCTGCAGTTCGACCGCGGCTACCTGCTCGCGATGGCGAACGCCGGCCCGGGCACCAACGGCTCGCAGTTCTTCATCACCGTCGGCCCGACCCCGCACCTCAACCGTCGCCACACCATCTTCGGTGAGGTCGTCGACGCCGAGTCGAAGAAGGTCGTCGACGCGATCGCGACCACCGCCACCGACCGCGCCGATCGTCCGGTCGACGACGTCGTGATCAACAGCATCACCATCTCCTGAGAGAGTTCCCATGACGAACCCCGGCTGGGGCTCCGCGGCCGAGGGTGGTGGCCCGCAGCCCCAGCCGCGGTGCGTTCGCCATCCCGACCGTCCGACCCTTCTTGCCTGCTCCCGCTGCGGCCGGCCCGCGTGCCCCGAGTGTCTGCGTCCCGCCTCGGTCGGTCAGCACTGCGTCGACTGCGTCGCCGCGGCCGAACGGTCGACACCGCAGGCCCGCACCATCGCCGGCGCACCCGTCCGCTCCGATCGGCCCTCGCCGATCGTGACGTACGTGCTCATCGCGCTGAACGTGCTCGTCTTCGGCATCACCGCCGCGCAGTCGGGCAGCGTGATGACCAACGAGCAGGGCTCGGCACTGTTCCTCGACTGGGCGCTGTGGCCGCCCATCATCGCCGCGCACGGCGAGTACATCCGGATCCTCGGCAGCGGCTTCCTGCACTTCGGCCTGCTCCACCTGGCCGTCAACATGTTCGCGCTGTGGGTGATCGGCCGCGACACCGAACTCGTGCTCGGACGCGCCCGGTACCTCTCGGTCTACCTCGTGTCGATCCTCGGTGGATCCGCCGCGGTGATGTTCATGGAGACCGGTGCGGTCACCGCCGGAGCGTCGGGAGCGGTCTTCGGTCTGCTCGGCGCGCAGGCCGTCATCCTGCTGCGCCTGCGTCGCAGCCCGGCACCCGTGCTGACCATCGTCGGCCTCAATGTGATCATCAGCATCACCATCCCGGGCATCTCCCTGTGGGGTCACCTGGGCGGTCTCGTCGCCGGTGCCGCCGCGACCGCGGCCCTGCTCTACGCCCCGCAGTATCTCGGTGCCGGCACCGACCGGGACCGCATCGTGCGCACCGGGTGGATCGCGCTGGTCGCGGTCGTCGTGGTGACGCTGGTCGCGATCGTGCTCGCCGTGGTGCGGCTACGCGATCAACTGGGCGTCTGATCGGGCGCGAGATCGCGCACCGCCAACGCGGCGTGCACGTTCCGCGGGTCGGTGCCCAGATCCCACCGGCCGAAGATCATCAGGTTCTCCGTGCCGGTCGCGGAGTCGATCGTGTCGATCTCGAGCATCGGCACGCGCCGCCCGAAGCGCGGGTACTCGACGATCCGCACGCGGTGCAGGGCCGCGCGCGGGAACTCGCGACGACCCGTCAACCGCATCGTCGCGATCCCCGTTCCTCCGGGGAGCACTTCGAGGCGAGGACGCTGCCGCAGCGCGAGCGCGACCATCACGAGGACGAGCACCGCCGCGAAACCCACCAGCACGCGACCGGCCGCGTCGGGAACCGCAACCGCGGCCGTCACGGCCAAGGCGATACCGGCGGCCGACAACGCAGCTATTGCGGCGGGCGGCGTCGCCCACCGCAGCGGTGTCTCGTCGGGCATCTGCGTCCTCTTCCGATCCGTTCCCCGGAGACCTCTCACCGGGTTGTGCACAGTGTTATCCCCAGGTGGGGATGAATAACATCGGTGTAACCCGAATGGGCGGGGAGGTCAGCGCCAGTTCATCGTCATGATCAGACCGACCACCATGAACCCGAAACCGATCAGGAAGTTCCAGGCACCGAGATCGTTCATCCACGTGATCTGCTCGGCCGCGAGGTAGTAGACGATCAGCCACAGCAGCCCGATGACCATCAGGGCGAGCATCACCGTCACGTACAACGTGCTCGACGGCGTGCCCTTGACCTTCACCGGTGTGCGGCTCACCGTCCGGGTCGCGGAGACGTCCTTCTTGCGAACCTTCGACTTGGGCATGGTGTCCTCGTTCTCACGACTCCACCCGTCGTACACGGATGGAGTGGTCGGTCAACTACCTGTTGAGATCACGCTAACGTAAGGCCAGGATCGGAGGTACGACGTGTCGGAACGACGACTGCGCGCGCCCGTGTGGGGTGTCGCGACCCTCGTCGTCTGCCTCGTGGCCGGTCTGCTCGTGGGCACCACCCGCGGAGTGTCCGAGGGCGACGAACTGCGCGCCGGCGACTCCCCGCGACTGTCCGATCTGGTCCGTGCCGCGCAGGAGAAGGCCGACGAACTCGCCGCCACCCGAGACGATCTCACCGCGCGCATCGACGAACTCCAGGACCGTGCCGCGGTGAACGACGAGGACGTCGCCGCAGTGCTCGACGACCTGTCCGCGATCGAGGACCCGGCCGGACTCGTGGCCCGCCGCGGTCCGGGCGTGACCGTCACTCTCACCGACGCACCCCGCGACGCCAACGGGCGCTATCCGTCCGGTGCCTCACCCGACGATCTCGTCGTGCACCAGCAGGATGTGCAGAGCGTGCTCAACGCGGTGTGGGCCGGCGGTGCCGAGGCCGTGGCCATGCAGGACCAGCGGATCGTCGCGACGTCGGCGCCACGCTGCATCGGCAACACGCTGCTGCTGCACGGGCGCACCTACTCGCCGCCCTACGTCGTCACCGCGCTCGGCGACCCGGCGCGGCTGCAGGCCGCGCTCGACGCCGAGCCCGGTATCCGCATCTACAAGCAGTACGCGGCCCGCTATCAACTCGGATACACGCAGCAGGCGTCGGAGGATCTGTCGGTCCCCGCCTACACCGGTAGTTCGTCCGCGCGCTGAGACGTGCCCGATTCGGACACCGGGCGGGTCGCCCTGTAGTGAGCACCGGGCGGGTCGCCCTGTAGCGAGCACCGGGCGGGTCGCCCTGTAGCGAGCACCGGGCGGGTCGCCCTGTAGCGAGCACCGGGCGGGTCGCCCTGTAGCGAGCACTGAGTACCCTCGTCTCATGCGCATTCTCGTCGTCGACAACTACGACAGCTTCGTCTTCAACCTGGTCCAGTATCTGGGGCAGCTCGGAACGACGGCCGACGTGTGGCGCAACGACGACGAGCGGCTCACCGCACCGGGTGCTCTCGCACGGGTCGCGAAGGAGTACGACGGCATCCTCCTCAGCCCCGGCCCGGGTACACCCGAACGCGCCGGGGCGAGCATCGACCTGGTGAAGGCATGTGCCGACAGCAGCACTCCGCTGCTCGGTGTGTGCCTCGGTCATCAGTCCATCGGTGTCGCGTTCGGCGCGACCGTCGACCGCGCCCCCGAGCTGCTGCACGGCAAGACCAGCCTGGTCCGCCACAACGGTGCCGGTGTGCTCGCGGGCCTGCCCGATCCGTTCACCGCGACCCGCTACCACTCGCTGACCGTGCTGCCCGAGACCATGCCCGCCGAGCTCGAGCCCACCGGCCACACGGAGACCGGCATCGTCATGGCCCTGCGTCACGCCGAGCTGCCGATCCACGGTGTGCAGTTCCATCCCGAGTCGGTGCTCACCCAGGGAGGTCACCGGATGCTCGCGAACTGGCTCGCGGCCTGCGGCGAGGCTCCGGACGAGACGCTCGTCGCGCGCCTCGAGGCGCAGATGGCACGCGCGCTCGACGGCGGAGCGGCCTGACACACCCCATTTCCGACGAGAAAGGCGCCGGTCCTTCGAGGACCGGCGCCTTTCGTCGTTGATCAGCTCGCTCAGCGGATGCCGAGCACACCGACGCCCACGGTGATGGGCTGGTTCTTCGAGATCTCCGAACCCGGCGGCTGGGCCTGCGTGATCACGGTGCCGACGAGATCGACATCGAGTGTCGCCTCACGCGTCTGCTGGAGCTGGGAGGCGTTGCCCGTCCAGCCGGCGCCGCGCAGGGCAGCGAGTGCGTCCGAGACCGACCGGTTGGTGATGACGGGCATCTCGATACGGTCGCCGTTGGACACCCGCACCGTCACCGTCGACCCCTGTTCGGTGGAGGCGCCACCGGCCGGGCTCGTCGACACGACGGTGCCCTCGGTCTCGCTGGAGTCGATGTTCTCGACGACGACCTCGAAACCGGCGCCCTCGATGTTGTCGCTGGCCACCTCGACGGTCTGGCCCACGACGTTGGGGACGCGCACCAGTTCGGGGCCGGATCCCAGCGTGATGGTGATGGGGCTGTCGCGGTCGACGCTGGCTCCCGCACCCGGGTTCTGGTCGACGACGAGGTCCTCGTCGTCGGCATCCGACGGAGCGCGTCCGACGTTCGGGTCGAGCCGGAGACCGACGGCGGACAGCTCCTGGGCTGCGCGTTCCTGGGTCATGCCGTCGAGCCGCGGGATCTGCACCTGTTCCGGTCCTGTCGACACCTCGAGGGTGACCGTCGAACCCTCCTCGGCCTGGCTCCCGGGCACGGGACGGGTGTTGATGACGTTGCCGTTCGCGACGACCGGATCGCTCTTCTGCTGGATCGAGACCCGGAAGCCGGCGTTCTGCAGCTGGCTCTCGGCGAGCTCGGCGGAGATGTTGCGGACGTCGGGCACCGCGACCTGGGCGGCCGTCGAACCGGGGCCGAGCGACCACAGGAAGACGCCGACGATACCGACCACGGCGACCGCGGCGATGCCGAGCAGCACCTTCTTGAGAACCGAGCCGCCGCCGGAATCCTCGGCGGGTGCCCCGGCAGCGCCGGCGGCCGCGACACGGCTGTGCCGGCCCGTGTTGTTGTCGACGGAGTCGATCAGCGTCGTGCGGTCCTCGTCGGTCATCACCATCGGCGCACTCGGACGCTGCCCGCTCAGCACGCGGATCAGGTCGCTGCGCATCTCCGCGGCCGACTGGTAGCGGTTCGCGGGGTTCTTCGCCATCGCCTTGAGGATCACCGAGTCGAGCTCGGGCGGCACGGACGAATTCACCGACGACGGCAGCGGCGGATCCTCCCGCACGTGCTGGTAGGCCACCGCGACGGGCGAGTCGCCCTTGAAGGGGGGCTCGCCGGTGAGGATCTCGAACAGGACGCAACCCACCGAGTACACGTCGGACCGGGCGTCGACCTGTTCACCGCGCGCCTGCTCCGGGGAGAGGTACTGCGCGGTGCCGATCACCGCGGCGGTCTGCGTCATCGGGCTCGCGGCGTCGGAGATGGCCCGGGCGATGCCGAAGTCCATGACCTTCACCGCGCCGGCCTTGTTGATCATGACGTTGGCCGGCTTCACGTCGCGGTGCACGATCATGTTGCGGTGGCTGAAGTCCAGGGCCGCGCACACATCGGCGATGATCTCCATCGCCCGCTTGGGGGTCATCGGCCCGTCGGCGCGCACGATGTCGCGCAGCGTGTCGCCCTCGACGTACTCCATGACGATGTACGGGAGCGGCCCGGCCTCGGTCTCGGCCTCACCGGTGTCGTAGACGGCGACGATCGCCGGATGATTCAGCGCAGCGGCGTTCTGCGCCTCGCGCCGGAAGCGCAGGTAGAACGTGGGGTCGCGTGCGAGATCGGCACGCAACACCTTGATGGCCACATCCCGGCCGAGCCGCAGATCCCGCGCGAGGTGCACCTCGGACATACCGCCGAAGCCGAGGATCTCACCCAGCTCGTAGCGGGAGGAGAGCTTGCGGGGTGTGGTCATGACGTTCCTTGATTGTTCGTACCGTTGCTGGTTTCGGATGAATTGTCGTCCCCTCCACCGGCGGCCTCGGGGTCGGTCTCGTCGTCGCCGTCACCCTCCGCGCCGCCCGTGCCGCCGTCGCCGCCACCCGTGTCCTCCGCTGTGGTGGTGGTCGTCGCCGTCGTCGTGGTCGGGACCGTCGTGGTGGTGGGCGGTTGCGTCGTGGTCGGCTCGGTCGTCGGCTCCACTGTGGTCACCGGCGGCTGGGTCGTCGTCGTGGTCGGAGGGGGTGTGAAGGTCTCCGTCTCGACGGGCGGCGGCAGCGGCACGAACGTCGTCGTGGTGGTCAGCGGCGGACGGGTCGTCGTGGTGGTCGCGCGGGTCGTGGTGAGCTGCGTCGTCGGCGACGGAGCGCGCGGGATCTCCTCGTCGTCGCCGCCCAACAGCACGATTCCCAGAGTGACCAGGGCGAGCACGACTGCCGCACCTGCGGCCCAGGCCAGCGCTGTGGGACTCGGCGACCGTCGTCCGTCGTCGTCGGCGGGCACTCCCGCAGTCGGTGGACCTGCCACCGGCGGACGGCCGGCGGTCGGCGGCTGGGCCGAGCGGGGAACCGACGAATAGGCCGTCTGGTCGTACTGCGTCGGGTGCAGGGCACGGGTCGAGGACGTGTGGGCCGTCGTCCCGGGCACGCCGGGCGGAAGAACCCGGTTGGCGCTGGTCACCGGCGGCACGTTGCCGGGCGGGGGCACGGGCCGTCCGGACCGCACCGCAGCGACGGCGTTGGCGAACTCGCCGCCGTTCGAATAGCGGTAGGCGGGGTCCTTCGACATCGCGATCTCGATGAGTTCGCGCACCTCGGGCGGAAGATCCGTCGGCAGCGGCGCCGGGGTCTCCTGGACGTGCTTCATCGCGACCGTCACGACGCTGTCGCCGAGGAACGGACGTCGGCCCGACAGCACCTCGTAGCCGACGACGGCCAGCGAGTACACATCGCTCGCGGACGTCGCCTCCTGGCCCAGTGCCTGCTCGGGAGCGATGTACTGCGCGGTGCCCATCACCATGCCGGTGCGGGTGACCGGGGAGGCGTCGACCGCCTTCGCGATACCGAAGTCGGTGATCTTCACCTGGCCCGTCGGGGTGATGAGGATGTTGCCCGGCTTGACGTCGCGGTGCACCACGCCGGCGTTGTGGGCGGCCTGCAGGGCGCGTCCGGTCTGCTCGAGCATGTCGAGCGCGTGCGGCAGCGACAGGCGTCCGAGCCGCGACAGGACGGCGTTGAGCGGTTCGCCGTGGACGAGTTCCATCACGAGATAGGCGATGGACTGGCCTTCGGCGTCGGTGGTCTCGCCGTAGTCGAACACCCCGGCGATGCCGGGATGGTTGAGCTGGGCGGTGGTGCGGGCCTCGAAGCGGAACCGGGCGAGGAAGTCCTCGTCGCCGGACAACTCGGCCTTGAGGACCTTCACCGCGACCCGCCGGTCGAGCCGGGTGTCGAGTCCTTCCCACACCTGACCCATTCCGCCGGTCGCGATGAGTCGCTGGAGACGGTAACGGTCGGCGATCATGGCGCCGCTGCTCAGAGCCATGTCAGCCTCCCTGTAATCCGGCCGAGATGACGGCCCGTCCGATCGGGGCGGCCACCGAGCCGCCGGTCGCGGCGAGAGCTCGGTCGCCGCCGTCCTCCACGATCACCGCGACGGCGATGCGGGGTTGTTGTGCAGGTGCGAATGCGATGTACCAGGTGTGCGGCGGGGTGTTCCGCGGATCGTTGCCGTGTTCCGCGGTGCCCGTCTTCGACGCGATCTGCACGCCCTGGATGGCACCGCCACCGCCGGCATTGTTCTCGGCACCGATCATCAGGTCGGTGAGGGTCGCCGAGACCTCCGGCGAGATCGCCTGGCCCAGCGATTCGGGCTTGGTCTCCTCGAGCACCGTCAGGTCGGGTCCCTGCCGACGGTCGACGAGATACGGCTTCATGCGCACCCCGCCGTTTGCGATGGTCGCGGCGATCGACGCGTTCTGCAACGGAGTGAGGGCCACATCACGCTGGCCGATGCTCGACTGGCCGAGTGCCGCGCCGTCCGGGATGGGGCCGACGGTGCTCGCCGCGACGGGCAGCGGCACGTCGAGGGTCTCGCCGATGCCGAGCTTCTCGGCCTGCGAGACCAGCGCCTCGCGTCCGTCGTCGATGCCCATCTCGACGAAGGCCGTGTTGCACGACCGCGCGAAGGCCTCCCGCAGCGTCACCGTCGGTGCGTCGCCGCACGCCGCTCCGCCGTAGTTCTCGAGGGTCGTCGCGGTGTCGGGCAGGGTGATCTGCGGTGCCGCGGTGAACTGCGTGTCGGGGGTGACGCCGTTCTCGAGCGCCGCCGCCGTCACGACGACCTTGAAGGTCGAGCCCGGAGGGTAGGT
This sequence comes from Rhodococcus sp. 5G237, assembly GCF_053764735.1. Lineage (NCBI taxonomy): Bacteria > Bacillati > Actinomycetota > Actinomycetes > Mycobacteriales > Nocardiaceae > Rhodococcus > Rhodococcus sp. 5G237. Next base: position 468,420 of record NZ_JBSNCD010000001.1, read on the forward strand.
CTGGGAGATCGCACGGTTGAGCATCGGCTTCTCGGGATCGGCGTTGAGCTCGTCCCAGGCCTGCGAGGTCGCGGCACCGTCGTGTCCCGACAACCGGTTGGGGTCGTAGCTCGGAGTGCTCACCATCCCGAGGATCCTGCCGGTGCTCGGTTCGATCGCGACCACCGAGCCCGTGTAACCCTTCGAGGTCAGCTCGTCGTAGGCCACCTGCTGAACGACCGGATCGATCGTGGACACGACGTTTCCGCCGCGCGGGTTGCGGCCCGACACCAGGTCGAACAGGCGACGTCCGAACAGCAGGTTGTCGGAACCGTTGAGCAGCGAATCCTCGGACCGCTCGAGTCCGGTGCTGCCGTACTGCATCGAGTAGAAACCGGTCACCGGCGCGTAGGCCAGCGGGCTCATCGGCTGGGTCGGCGGCGCCGGGTATTCGCGCAGGTACTTGTAGCGGCTGTCGGTGGGCACCGACACCGCGAGAGCCTGACCGGCCGCGACGATCTGTCCGCGCTGACGGGAGTATTCGTCGATCAGCACACGCGAGTTGCGCGGATCGGTGCGGAGATCGTCGGCCTTGATGACCTGCACGTAGGTGGCGTTTGCGAGCAGCGCGACGACCATGAACATCACGGCCATCGCGACCTTGCGGAGCGGACCGTTCATTCGCGCCCCATCATTTCCGTCTTGGCCTCGGCGATCGGCGTGGGCGCCTTCTTACGGGGGATCGCGGGTTGGCGGGCAGCGTGCGAGATCTTCATCAACAGAGCCAGGAGCAGATAGTTTGCGAGCAGCGACGAACCACCGTAGGACACGAACGGTGTGGTCAGGCCGGTCAGGGGGATCAACTTCGTGACACCGCCGACCACCACGAACAGCTGGACGGCGAGGGTGAACGACAGGCCGGCGGCGAGCAGCTTGCCGAAGCTGTCGCGCACCGCCAGCGCCGTGCGCATGCCGCGGACGACGAGGATCAGGAACAACAGCAGGATGGCGGCCAGGCCGATCAGGCCGAGTTCCTCACCGATCGCGGCGACGATGAAGTCGGTCTTCGCGAACGGCACCTGTCCCGGGCGTCCGCTGCCCAGGCCGGTGCCGGCGACCCCGCCGGTCGCGAGACCGAACAGCGACTGGGAGATCTGGTAGCCGGTGTTGTTGTAGTCGGCGAGCGGATCGAGCCAGGTCTCCACGCGCACCCGCACGTGACCGAACATCTGGTACGCCGCGTAGAAGCCGACGGCGAGCAGCGAGAATCCGATGATCAGCCAGCCGACACGTTCGGTCGCGATGTAGAGCATCACCAGCACGGTGGTGAACAGCAGCAGCGACGTGCCGAGGTCCTTCTCGAAGACCATCACGCCGATCGAGATGATCCAGGCCGCCAGGATCGGGCCGAGATCGCGGGCGCGGGGGAAGTCCATCCCCAGGAAGTGCTTGCCCGCGGTGGTGAACAGATCGCGTTTCGCCACGAGGACCGATGCGAAGAAGATGATCAGCAGGATCTTCGCGAACTCACCGGGCTGGATGCTGAAACCGGGCAGCCGGATCCAGATCTTGGCGCCGTTGACCTCGGAGAACCTGCTCGGCAGCAGGGCCGGGATCGCGAGCGCGATGAGGCCGATGAGACCGAGCGTGTAGCTGAACCGCGCGAGCAGGCGGTAGTCGTGCAGGAACACGAGCACGACGATGAACAGCGCGATGCCGAGCGCCGTCCACAGCACCTGCTGCGTCGCGTCGGGCGACGGCGGCGGAAGGCCCATGTAGCGGGCGTTCTCCTGGTCGGACAGGTCGAGCCGGTGGATGAGCACGAGTCCGAGACCGTTGAGCAGCGCGACGATCGGCAACAGCAGGGGATCGGCGTACTTCGCGAAGCGCCGGACCGCGAGGTGCGCGGCGAGGAACAGCGCCGCGAAGGTCACCCCGTACTTGAGCAGGTCGAGGGTCAGCGCCTGCTCCATCGAGACCTCGACGAGCATGAGCGACACGGTCGTGACACCGATGGCCGCGATGATCAGGGCCAGTTCGGTGTTGCGCCGGGTCGACTGGACGGGAGCCGGGGCGAAACCTCCCGGAGGGCTCGGGAAGGCCCCCACACCATGGGACACCGACATCAGGCGCCCACCCTGCAGTTCTGACCGGGGATCTGGGGCGCGGGCTCGGGAGCCGGCTCCATGTTCGGAGCGGGTTCGCCGGGAGTCGGCTCGCCGGGCTGTGGTTCACCGGGCTGGGGTTCACCGGCTCGGGGTTCGCCGGGGAGCGGTTCGCCGGGCTGGGAGGCCGGTGCCGGTTCGCCCGGCTGCGGCTCACCGGGCGCCGGCGGCTGCACCGCGGGTGTCTCGGTGGGCTGGGTGCCGTTCGGTCCGGGAGCCGGCTGCGGCTCACCCGGCCCGGGGGCCGGTGCGGGAGTGGGCTCGGGTTCCTCCGGGGTGCACACCGGCAGCAGGTCCAGTTCGGCGAGCCGCTGCATCTGCTCGCGGGTGTCGTCGAGCGACCCCGACGGAAGACCGGCACGAACCTGTTCGCGGGCGGCGGGCCACAGATCGTCGACGAGCATCACCCGGCACGACGCGCTGGCGGGGTCGACGAGCGTGAGGTCGCCCTCGTCGGTGATGCACCCGACGCGCGCGGCCTCCTGCAGCGAGTAGCCGAAGACGTCGCCGGGGATGCCGCGCAGCACCGTCACGCGACCGTCGTCGGCGCCGACGTAGTAGTTGTTGCGGATCAGCTGACGGCCGACGAACAGACCGCCGACCAGCACCGCGATCACCACGATGGCGGCGACGGGCCACCACAGACGGCTGCGCTTCTTCTTCGGCTCGGGCTCCGGGGCCTTGTTGATGACCCGCTTCGGAGTGGCGCGCGGGGGTCGCATCGCGGCGGCACGACCGGCTGCGGTGTTCGGTGGGGGAGTGTCCTCGTCGTCGTCCGCCGATGCCGCACCGGCGACGATCGGATGCGACTGGCCGTAGTCGAGATCGATCACGTCGGCGACGACGACGGTGACGTTGTCGGGGCCGCCACTGCGCAGCGCCAGCTCGATGAGCCGGTCGGCGCACTCGTCGTGCGTGCCCTGCCGCATGGTGTCGGCGATCGTCTCGTCGCTGACGACGTCGGACAGGCCGTCGGAGCACACGAGGTAACGGTCGCCGGCGCGGGCCTCGCGCACGGTCAGGGTCGGTTCGACCTCGCTGCCCGTCAGCGCGCGCATGATCAGCGACCGCTGCGGGTGCGTGTGAGCCTGCTCCGGGGTGATACGGCCCTCGTCCACGAGCGACTGCACGAAGGTGTCGTCGCGGGTGATCTGGGTGAGCTGACCGTCGCGCAGGAGATAGGCGCGGGAGTCGCCGATGTGCGCGAGGCCGAGCTTGCTGCCGGCGAACAGGATGGCCGTGAGCGTGGTGCCCATACCGTCGAGTTCGGGCTCTTCCTCCACCTGGTCGGCGATCGAGGCGTTGCCTTCGCGGACGGCCGCGGCGAGCTTGCCGAGGAGGTCGCCGCCCGGCTCGTCGTCGTCGAGGTGGGCAAGCGCCGCAATCATCAGTTGCGAGGCGACCTCACCGGCTGCGTGGCCGCCCATGCCGTCGGCGAGGGCGAGCAGGCGGGCACCGGCGTAGACGGAGTCCTCGTTGTTGGAGCGCACGAGGCCGCGGTCGCTGCGGGCGGCATATCGGAGTACGAGGGTCACGGGCGGAGCTCGATCACGGTCTTGCCCACACGGACCGGGGTTCCGAGCGGGACACGGACAGCGGTGGTGACCTTCGCGCGGTCGAGATACGTGCCGTTCGTCGACCCGAGGTCTTCGACGTACCAGTCGGAACCTCGCGGCGACAGGCGTGCGTGGCGCGTGGACGCGTAGTCGTCGGTCAGCACGAGTGTGGAGTCGTCGGCACGGCCGATGAGAACCGGTTGGGTGCCGAGCGTGATCCTCGTGCCGGCCAGCGCGCCCTGCGTGACCACCAGATACTTGGCGGTCTTGTTACGGCTCAGCGTCGGCAGCACCGACTGCTTGGGGGAGTAACGCGGGAGCGGTCGCGCGGCACCGGCGTAGATGTCGGACCGGAGCGTGCGCAACACCGCCCATACGAACAACCACAGCAGGAGGAGGAATCCCGCTCGGGTCAGCTGCAGAATCAGCCCCTGCACGGTGCATCCTCCTTCGGGGTAGTCGACCGGTCGTGTTCCTGGTCGTGCGGTCACTCACAATACGGACACCGGACGACTCCATGCAGCGTCCGACGCGCTGTCACACGCGTCGGACGGTATGAACGGGTCCGGTCGGTCCTTCGATACCGGCTGATCAGAGGATGCGCACGAGGATTTCGGAATGCCCGGCGCGAATCACGTCACCATCGGCGAGCTGCCAGTCCTGCACCGAGGCGCCGTTGACCGTCGTGCCGTTCGTCGACCCGAGATCGGAGAGCATCGCGACCTGGCCGTCCCAGCGGATGTCGATGTGGCGACGCGAGACGCCGGTGTCGGGCAGGCGGAACTGTGCGTCCTGGCCGCGGCCGATGATGTTGCTGCCCTCTCGGAGCTGGTAGTAGCGACCGCTGCCGTCCTCGAGCTGGAGCGTCGCGGTCAGCACCCGACCGGCAGTCGGAGACTGGTAGCCGCCCTGCTGGTAGCCCTGATCGTAACCGGGAGCCGCGGCGGCGTAACCCTGGTCGTAGCCGCCCTGCTGCGCGCCGTACTGCTGGTCGTAACCCGGCTGTGCGTAGCTCTGCTGACCGTAGGCCTGCTGATCGTAGCCGCCCTGCTGGTAACCCTGGTCCTGGTAACCCTGGTCGTAACCGGGCTGCGCGTAACCCTGCTGGCCGTACGCCTGCTGGTCGTAGCCACCCTGCTGCGGATAGTCGTGGCCGTAGTCCTGGCTGTACGCCTGCGGCTGGGCGCCCTGGGCACCGTAGGCCTGCTGGTCGTAACCGCTCTGGTCGTAGCCGCCCTGTTGGTAGTCCTGCTCGCTGTAGGCCTGGCCGTACGCCTGCTGGTCGTAACCACCCTGCTGGTCGTAGCCGCCCTGAGCCTGGTCGTAGCCGGCGTTGCCGTAGCCCTGGTTGTAGCGCTGCTCCTGGCCGACGTGCGCGTGACCGTTGCGTGCGTACTGCGGTTCCGCCTCGGCGGGGTCACGGCTGGGGTCGTAGCCGGGGTTCTGCGTCATTGGGCCAGCTCCTGGTTCAGAGGTCACGGGTGGGCGGTTCTGTGGGTTCCGCGGTGACGGAGCACGCGTCGCTGAGCGCCCCGCATCGGGATCTACCGAGCCGCGAGTCCGGAACTGCCCGGTGTGCAGTGCCGACGACGACTCGAAGACGACTTGGATCTCACCGTATGTCTGCCATCCCTGTTCTCGGATGAAGTCCTCAAGGTGACGGGAGAATGCCTTCACAGTCAAGTCCCGATCCGCTGCGAGGGCGTCGTGATCGGTTTCGCTGATCGTGATGACGTAGTGATTGGGGGCGAGCATGTGGCCCCGATCGAGCTGTTGGACGCCGTCCGTTGCCTCCTGCTGCAGCGCCGCCTCGACTTCCTGGGGCACGACGCCGCCCCCGAACACGCGGGCGAAAGCGTCGCCGATCGCGGCCTGGAGTTTGCGCTCGAAGCGCTGGGCAATACCCATGGCGACCCCCTTTCCGTACTCAGCGTGTCGCAATGCAGATCTCGTCACTGCATGGTATCCACTTTTCCCCGGATTCGACCCTGCGGTATTCGGCACGTCTCCGACGGATGTGCTCGGCACTCGAACCGGCGGCGCTGGCAGCCCGCTGACCAGGCGAATAGTTGTTTGACTCCGGTGTGTGTTACTGTTTTCGGCGTTGCTCGGGCGAGTGGCGGAATGGCAGACGCGCTGGCTTCAGGTGCCAGTGTCCTTCGGGACGTGGGGGTTCAAGTCCCCCTTCGCCCACAGTGTGCAGTTCCACGAACTGTGACGGACGAGGTCACGAACTCTTCGGAGATCGTGACCTCGTCCTTTTCGTCGTGGTCTTCCGGGCTGTCGGCCCTCCGGCCGGTCAGTCGCTCGGGTGCCGATCCGCGGTGAGGTCGACACGGATCTGTGGTACGGGCACGCTCGTGGGTACTCGGGTCCGTCGATTGCCGTGCGCGGCGGCGAGTTGTGGCCCGGTGAGATACAGGGCGAGGGACAGATCGGCGTCCTCCACCCACGCACCGCGCAGGTCCGCGCCGAGCAGATCGACGCCGGCGAGGTCGCATCCCCTGAGGTCGGCGCCGATCAGTACCGCGCCCCGCAGGTCGGCGCCGCACAATCGGTGGGCACGTAGATCGGTTCCGGCGAGATCGGCGCCCGGGACCAGGTCCGGATGTATCCGCTCGTCGTCGGCGAAGTACGAAGCCCGTACCTCCGCGCTGACCTCCATGAGGACCGGTCGAACGCGGGCGCGTATCTCGGCAATGTCGAGGGATTCGAGTTCGCCCACGCTCCGGCGGGTCAGGGATACAAGGGATGCGACGAGTTCCCGCGCGGTGTCCGCGGTTTCCGGATCGTAGGTGCGTTCCTGGGCCTCGAGCAGATGCCACATCATCTCGTGCAGCTCTTTCACGACGGCGAATGCCGAGAACATCCGGTCGCAGGTCTCGGATCGATCCTGCCGGCTCACACCGGCGAACAACCGCTGGGAGACGGCCTGGCCGGCACCGAAACAGTCGAAGACCGTGCAGCCGCGGAAGCCGCGGGACGGCAGCGTCTCATGGATGGTGCACGAGAAGCGCGCGTCGAGATGTCGGCACGGTGACCCGGCGAGCTTGTCCTCGGCGAAGTCCGAAGACCTCGTGAATCCGAAAGCCGTGCAACACAGTGCGAAGCAACGGCTGCAATCGCCCCGAAGGTCGGATCGGTGAACGATCGGTGATGGGGACGAGTGACGTGATGGGGTGAGCATGTGAACTCCGAGAGTCGATTCCGATGCATGAAGGACTGCACGACGGGATCGGGGAACCCTGGCCCGGGTTCCCTCTCGGGGCACACGGAATCACCGCCGCCTGCAGACGCGGTTCGCGGACGGCGCGGAACATCTGTCTCACGGATACACGGTGCTGATCACTGGACACGAAAATACCAGCAGGCACGCGCGGTGTCAGCAGGCCGGACGGCTGTCCCGAGGCTCTCCGTGAGCCGAGCACGGTGCGATGAGTTCGCACGGCTCGCGAGGTCTTCCTCTTCGTACCGGTCGATCGGATGTGAGGAGAAGAGAGTGGGTCAGTTGCTGCGCGTACAGAACTTTTCGGTGTCGAGCGACGGCATCGGTGCGAGGGAGGACCAGAGCTTCGAGAGTCCCTTCGGCCTGGATCCGGGTCCGATGTTCGAGTGGGCCGGTGCCACGGCGAGTTGGCACCTGCGCACCGAACCCGGCGGGAGCCGCGGGCTCGACGACTACTTCATCCGGGACTTCTCCTGCAATATCGGTGCGGAGATCATGGGACGCAACAAGTTCGGTCCTCAGCGGGGTCCGTGGCAGGACCACGAATGGCAGGGCTGGTGGGGTGACGAACCGCCGTTCCATACCCCCGTGTTCGTTCTGACCCACCACGAACGTCCGTCCTTCGCACTCTCCGACACCACCTTCCATTTCGTGAACGGTGAACCGGCCGCGGTGCTCGAACAGGCTCGCGCCGCCGCGGAGGGCAAGGACGTCCGACTCGGAGGTGGCGTCTCCACCATCCGCGAGTTCCTCGACGCCGATCTGGTCGACACCATGCACGTCGTGGTGGCGCCGGTGCGGTACGGCACCGGTCTGAAGCTCTGGGACTCCCCGGACGAGCTACGGGACCGTTTCCACCTCGAGGTCGTGCCCAGCGCGAGCGGGGTGGTCCATCACCTGTTCTGGAGGAAGTGAACACCGGCGACCGGCGCATAATGGGGGATGGGGGTAGGAGGTCGTCATGCGTGCTCTGAGTGGCCTACTGGATGTCGTGCTCGGACTTCTCACCGCCCTGCTCGGCACCGTCCTGGGGATCGTCGCCGCGGTGGTGATGCTCCTGGGCGCGGTGTTGTGCGTGACGATCCTGCTGATTCCGCTGGGCATCCCCGTCATCCGGCTCTCCCGCCGTCTGTTCACCCTCGCAGGGAAGATGATGCACGTGCCCTGAGCTTCGCAGGGAGCTCGTGGTGCGGCGTGCGACCCGGGCGCCGTGGATGTCGCTCCCGCCCCGAAACGACGACTCATCCGCACGGAATGTCGTTACGACACCGTGGGCTCGTGACCATCGTCTGCGTCTGCGCGTCCGGACGCGGCGCCGGTTCTGCGGGCATAGCGTTCGCGCATCTCGGGTCCCGCCGCCGGGCCGGCGGTATAGATGTATCGCGGATCGTCGACGCGCTCGCCGGTGGCGGCATCGACGACCACCGGCTCGACTTCGCGGCCGGTGTGTGAGTCGACCAGGATCATGGACCGCTCCTGCGCGGCCAGTTGCGCATTCCGCCAGGCCGCCAGCGCGATCAGCACGGGCCGTAGCGATCGGCCGAGCGCGGTGAGTACGTATTCGTAACGAACGGGTCGTTCCTGGTACGGCTTCCGCTCCAGGATTCCCGCCTCGACAAGCGCTTTCAGTCTGCTCGTGAGCATGCTCGACGAGATCCCGGTGTTGTCCTGGAACTCGTCGAAACGCGAATAACCGTCGAAGCAGTCGTGGAGTATCAGCACCGTCCACCACTCACCGACCAGGCCCAATGTCGTCGACAGCGGACACTCGCGGTCCTCGAGACGAATTCTGCCGGCCATGCCACCTCCTCGACGTCGCTGCTATTCTAGCAGTCACTGTTACTTCTAAAATAGAAGTGACTTCGAGGACTATCGAGAGGAACTGCAATGACGAATTCCGTGGTCGACCGGTGTCCGGATGCCGTGCGCGCCTACCTGGCTCTTGCTTCAGGCGAGGATCGCACCGCGGCGACTCCGCTCTTTGCGGAGGATGCGCACGTGACGGACGACGGGACCGACCATCGTGGCAGGGCCGAGATCAGGGAGTGGCTCGACCGGGTCGCGGGTGAGTTCTCGTACACCACAACCCCGATCTCCGCCGACGGCGACGCCGCCTCGGATCGGGTGTCGGTGCGGTGCCGAATCGAAGGGAACTTCCCCGGGGGTGTCGTCGACCTGGATTACCGCTTCCGCCTCGATGCGGCCGGTCGCCTCGCGAGTCTGGTGATCGCCCCGGCCGTCGACCAGGGGTGATGTCTCTCGGTGGTCGCTCCTTGTCGTAGATACCCTAGGGGGGTATGGTATCCGTCAGGACGACCGCCGAGCGCACCGACAAGGACGACTCCGATGCCGAATACCCCGAGCGAGACCGTGCACACCGATGCCGTCGCACACGACGACGCGCATCAGCACAGCTACATCGCCAACAACACCAAGGCCGACTACCTCAAGCGACTGCGTCGCATCGAGGGGCAGGCTCGCGGCCTGCAGCGGATGGTCGAGGAAGAGAAGTACTGCATCGACATCCTCACGCAGATCGCGGCGATGAAGAAGGCTCTCGAGGCCGTCGCGCTCGGTCTGCTCGACGAGCACATGGCGCACTGCGTGGCCGGTGCCGTGCGCGCCGGCGGCGACGAGGCCGACCTCAAGTTGAAGGAAGCCAGCGACGCCATTGCGCGACTCGTCCGCTCCTGATCGTCCCGACCCGTTCACGACCCGTATCCGAGGAGTTCCCATGAGCCACACCAGCACCTACACCGTCACCGGCATGACCTGCCGGCACTGCGTCGCGTCGGTCACCGAAGAGGTCCAGGAGATCCCGGGCGTCGAGAACGTCGAGGTCGATCTGGACACCGGTGCCGTCACCGTCACGAGCGCCGAGTCCCTCGACGATGCCGCCGTCGCGGCCGCCGTCGAGGAGGCCGGTTACAACCTCGCATGAACACCCCGGCCAAGCTCACCGGCTTCGTCGCCGCCGTAGCCGCGGTCTTCGGTATCGCGCTGCTCGTCGGCGCCACCGTCGGCCCGGTGGAGGAGCAGACCGGGGATCCGACCGCGAGCGCCCACGACGCCGGTCACGGTGAGGACACCGCCACCGGCAGCGCCGCGGAAACACCTGCTGTGGAAGACATCCCGGGAGGTCTGATGATGTCTCAGAACGGTTATACCCTCGCGCTCGCCGAGAGGAATCTCGAGTCGGGTGAGGGCAGGAACCTGACATTCGCGATCAACGGTCCCGACGGCGTGCCGGTGACCGACTTCGACGTCACCCACGACAAAGAGCTGCACCTGATCGTCGTGCGCCGCGACTTCACCGATTTCCAGCACGTCCATCCCGTACTCGACGAGAACACCGGTATCTGGTCCGTCGACGTCGACCTCACGCCCGGCACGTGGCGGGTCTTCACCGACTTCACGCCCACCGGGGGAGAGGCGCTCACGCTGGGCACCGACCTCACGGTGGAAGGCGAATTCGTCCCTGCCCCACTGGAAGCCGACAACCGCACCGCTACCGTCGACGGCTACGAGGTCACCCTCGACGGCGACCTGTCGTCGGGTACCGACGCGATGCTCACCCTCACCGTGAGCAAGGACGGACAGCCGGTCACCGACCTGCAGCCCTATCTCGGTGCCTACGGACACCTGGTGGCACTGCGCGGCGGCGACCTCGCCTATCTCCACGTCCACCCGGACGGGACACCCGGCGACGGCACCACACGACCCGGTCCCGAGGTCGTCTTCCACACCTCCGTCCCGAGTGCCGGCACCTATCACCTCTATCTCGACTTCCAGCACGACGGAGTGGTTCGCACCGCGGCGTTCACCCTCACCGCCGGAGGCACCGGCGAGGTGCAGTCGGGGTCCGGCGCGCACGGTGACCACAGCCGTTCCGGCCGCTGACGGCCCTTTTCCCGAGGAGATGCACATGACCACGCAGAGTCAGCCGGTCGCCGCCGAATCGATCGAACTCGCCATCACCGGCATGACCTGCGCATCCTGCGCCAATCGCATCGAGCGCAAGCTCAACAAGCTCGACGGCGTCACCGCGACCGTCAACTACGCCACCGAGAAGGCGAAGGTCACCTACCCCGACGACGTGACACCCGAGGATCTCGTCACGGTCGTCGAACAGGCCGGCTATGGCGCCGCACTGCCGCCGCCGCCCGCGCAGACGGCCGACCGGTCCGATGACGTGCCCGAAACCGATTCGGTTGCGGCGCTTCGTCACAGGCTCGTCGTCTCGGCGATCCTGACGGTGCCGGTGATCGCGATGGCGATGATCCCGGCCCTGCAGTTCACCAACTGGCAGTGGCTCTCGCTCACCCTCGCCGCGCCGGTCGTGGTGTGGGGTGCGTGGCCGTTCCACCGGGCGGCGTGGATCAACCTGCGCCACGGCACGTCCACCATGGACACCCTTGTGTCGCTGGGAACCCTTGCTGCCCTGGGATGGTCGGTCTACGCCCTGTTCTGGGGAACGGCGGGTGAACCGGGGATGGTCCACCCGTTCGAGTTCACCATCGCGCGGGGCGACGGCAGCGGCAACATCTATCTCGAGGCCGCGGCCGGTGTCACGACGTTCATCCTCGCCGGACGCTACTTCGAGCAACGATCGAAGCGACGCGCAGGCGCCGCCCTGCGTGCCCTGCTCGAACTCGGTGCCAAGGACGTCGCGGTCCTCGGACCGGACGGGACCACCGAGACCCGGGTTCCGGTGGAGCAGTTGGCAGTCGGGGATCTGTTCGTCGTACGGCCGGGTGAGAAGATCGCCACCGACGGTGTGATCGAACGGGGCACGTCGGCGGTCGACGCGTCGATGCTGACCGGTGAATCCGTTCCCGTCGAGGTCGGTGTGGGCGACAGTGTCGTCGGCGGCACGGTCGACGTGGGTGGACGACTCGTGGTGCGCGCGACCCGCGTCGGCTCCGACACCCAGCTCGCGCAGATGGCGAAGCTGGTGGAGGACGCCCAGAACGGTAAGGCCCAGGTGCAGCGCCTGGCCGACCGGATCTCCGGCATCTTCGTGCCGATCGTCCTGCTGATCGCTGCCGGCACACTCGGTTTCTGGCTCGGCACCGGCAACGGACCTGCGGCGGCCTTCACCGCGGCGGTCGCGGTGCTGATCATCGCCTGTCCGTGTGCCCTCGGCCTGGCCACCCCGACCGCGCTGATGGTCGGTACCGGTCGCGGCGCCCAGCTCGGCATCCTCATCAAGGGACCCGAGGTCCTCGAGTCGACCCGTTCGGTCGACACCGTGGTCCTCGACAAGACCGGTACGGTCACCACCGGCCGGATGACGCTGCGCGAAGTCGTCGCCGACGACGGGGAGAACGCCGACGACGTGCTGCGGTACGCCGGGGCACTCGAGTCGGCGTCGGAACACCCGATCGCACGTGCCATCAGCGACGCGGCTGCGGACAGGTTCGGCGGCCTGCCCCAGGTGGAGGACTTCACGAACGTCGAGGGCCTCGGTGTCCAGGGAGTGCTCGTCGACGGCGACACGAGCCGCGCCGTGCTGGTGGGACGCCCGAAGCTGCTGGCCGACTGGTCGCAGCATCTCTCCGAGACCCTGCAGCAGGCGTTCGAGCAGGCCCAGAAGTCCGGTGGCACGGCCATCGCCGTCGGCTGGGACGGAAAGGCCCGCGGCATCGTCGTCGTGGCGGACGCGGTCAAGCCGACCTCCGCGAAGGCCGTCGCCGAACTGCGGGAGCTCGGCCTGCGTCCGATCCTGCTCACCGGCGACAACGCCGCCGTCGCGCACACCGTGGCGGCCGAGGTCGGCATCGACGAGGCCGACGTGATCGCCGACGTGCTGCCCACCGACAAGGTCGACGTGGTCGAGCGACTCCAGCGCGAGGGCGCGGTGGTCGCGATGGTCGGCGACGGTGTCAACGACGCCGCGGCGCTCGCCCGGGCCGACCTGGGTCTGGCGATGGGCACCGGCACCGACGTCGCGATCGAGGCGAGCGACCTGACGTTGGTCCGCGGCGACCTGATGGTCGCGGTCGATGCCATCCGGTTGTCGCGCCGCACGCTGACGACGATCAAGGGCAACCTGTTCTGGGCGTTCGCATACAACGTCGCGGCACTGCCGCTGGCGGCCGCGGGCCTGCTGAACCCGATGCTCGCCGGTGCCGCGATGGCCTTCTCGTCGGTGTTCGTGGTCTCCAACAGCCTGCGACTGCGACGGTTCCGCGCGCACGCGGCCTGACCGCTTTCGGCTGCAGCGAGGAGGACGGCCTGTCAGGATCGGATCCATGACACAGCCGTCCTCCTTCCGTGCCCTGGTCGTCGACGACACCGACGACGGCCAGGTGGCACAGTTCCGCGAACTGACCGACACCGACCTTCCCGAACACGACGTCCTCGTCGAGGTCGAGTACTCCTCGCTGAACTACAAGGACGGTCTCGTGATCGCGGGACCGCAGAAGATGGCGCGACGCACCCCGCTGGTCGCCGGAGCCGATCTCGCCGGCACCGTCCTCGAGAGCAGCAACCCCGACTGGAAGCCGGGCGACCGCGTCGTCGTCAACGGCTGGGGTCTGTCCGAGACCCAGTCGGGCGGGTACACCCGGCGCCAGCGCGTGAAGCCCGAGTGGCTCGTGCGCATCCCCGATGCCTTCTCCACCCGCGACGCCATGGCCATCGGCACCGCCGGCTACACGTCCGCCCTGTGCCTCGACGCGCTCGAACGGTACGGGATCGCATCCGACGCGGAACTGCTCGTCACCGGCGCGGCCGGTGGCGTCGGGTCGATCGCCGTCGCGCTCGCCGCTGCCGCGGGACACACGGTCGTCGCCGCGACCGGCCGTCCCGAGACCCACGACTTCCTGAGCGAACTCGGTGCGTCGTCGTTCGTCGACCGTGCCGAACTGCAGGGCAAGGGCCGGCCCCTGGGCAAGGAACGCTGGGATGCCGCGGTGGACGCGGTGGGCGGTTCGACGCTCGTGAACGTGCTGTCGCAGATCCGCTACGGCGGCGCGGTCGCCGCGTGCGGTCTCACGGAGTCACCGTCGATGCCCGATGCCACGGTGATGCCGCACATCCTGCGCGGCGTCGCGTTGCTGGGCGTCGACTCGGTGATGGCGCCGACTCCGCTGCGCCGGTCGGCGTGGGATCGTCTCGCCCGCGATCTCCCTGCGAGCACCCTGGATTCGCTGTCGCGGGTCGAACCGCTCTCGGACGTCCCGCGACTCGCCGAGGAGATCCTGGCGGGCAAGGTGCGCGGCCGGGTGGTCGTCGACGTCACCGCCTGAGAACGGTTCCGGAGAACGACCGGTGGGCAGCCACTTCGACAAGTGACTGCCCACCGGGGCCGAGACGGACGGACGCTACGAGGACGCGTGGACCTCGCGCTCGTTGGGCACGCAATGCGTCATCTGCAATCCGGTCACATCACGGGGACCGTTCTTGCCGAGATTCGCTGCGCGTTGCAGTTCGTCCTCGTCGAGGGTCTGGCTCTGCAACGGCGGTAGATCCCGTATGTCGTCGGCACTGATACCGAGTCCGTCGCCGACGCGTTGTCCGAGCTCGTCGTCGCACATGAAGAAATGCCACACCATCCGCTCCTGCACCTCGCGGACGGCCTGCCCGATACCGCCGACGAGATTCTTCACCAGGTCGTCCTTCTCCCACTGCTCCATGAGCTGGTAGCGCTGGCCGGCCTGCTCGTAGTCGTTGGTACGCGGAATACGTTTGCGCGTGAGACGACCCCGGATTTCCGGCCCCTGATCGTCGTGAGTCGGGAACTCGGCTTCGCGCAGACCGCCGGTGATGGACGGTTCGTAGTTCACGTGCGGGTTGTCGCCGACATCGTCGACGCCGTATGCCATCGGTCCGCCCTGCTGATTGGTGGCCACGTGGGCGTTCTTCGCCGAGTTGACCGGAAGTTGCAGGTAATTGGGCCCCACCCGGTAACGCTGCGTGTCGGAATAGGAGAACGTGCGTCCCACGAGCATCTTGTCGTCGGAGAAGTCGAGTCCGTCGACGAGGACGCCGGTGCCGAAGGAGATCTGCTCGTTCTCGAGGAAGTGGTTCTCGACGTTGCGGTCGATCACCATTCTGCCGACCGGCATGGCGGGGAACTCGTTCTCCGGCCAGACCTTCGTGTCGTCCAGGGGATCGAAGTTCAGCTCCGGATGGTCGTCGTCGCTCATCATCTGTACGCGCAGTTCCCATTCGGGGTGGTCACCGCGCTCGATGGCCTCGTACATGTCCTTGCTGGCATGCCCGAGATCGTGCGCCTGAATGGCTGCCGCGTCGTCCTCGGTCAGGCTCTTGACACCGATCTTCGGAATCCAATGGTATTTCACGAGGTGTGTCACGCCCTCGGCGTTGACCCACTTGTAGGTGTTGACCCCGAAGCCCTGCTGAGTGCGGTAATTGGCCGGAATGCCACGGGGACTGAACAGATTCACCAGCATGTGCATCGCTTCGGGTGTCTGCGACATGAAGTCGAAGATGCGTGCGGGTTCCTGCCGGAAAGTGACGGGGTCGGGCTTCAGTGAATGGATGACGTCGGGGAACTTGATCGCGTCGCGAATGAAGAAAACCGCGAGGTTGTTTCCGACGAGATCCCAGTTACCGTCCTCCGTGTAGAACTTGACCGCGAAACCTCGTGGATCGCGGGCGGTTTCCGACGAGTCGCGTCCACCGATGACCGTGGAGAGCCGGATGGCGACGTCGGTCCGCTTCCCCGGCTCGGCGAAGAGTTTCGCGCGCGTGTAGTTCGTGATGGGTTCATCGCCCCATTTCCCGGTGGCTTCGAAATATCCGTAGGCGACGAAACCGCGCGCGTGCACCACTCTTTCCGGAATACGTTCTCGATCGAAATGGCTGATCTTTTCGAGGAACTGATAGTTCTCCAGCGTCGCGGGTCCGCGGGGGCCCACCGTCCTCTGATTCTGGTTGTCGTATACGGGGTGGCCCTGGCGGTTGGTCAACACACGTCGGTCGTCTCTCCGGGCCGGGCCCTGCGACGAAACATCGGTCACGGTGTTCTCCCTCGGATGCAGTTGATGGGCTTTCTCGTAATCGAGTTGTCACCCGTCCTGTGCGACGGCGACATCCCTCTCACTATTACGTTCTTTCCGGGTTCCCGTCGGCCTTTCGCGAACAACGACCCGGATGCCCGACAACCGGCGCACCCTCTACACGATCAGCGCGCGGTCTCCGCGTTCGGCAGTTGTTCCGACGAGGCGGAGTCCGGATCGGTCCGTGGACCGAAGGCGAGCCAGAGCAGGAACCCGAATCCGGCCGTGACGTAGAGCGTGCCGAGCAGGTGCTGCCATGCGGCCCAGCCGAGTTCGAGATCGCCACCTGTGGGGAACAGGTGGTGCGGGCCGATGAGGAAGACGAGCGCGACGCCGGCGGCGATCGCCGTGAGCCTCTGCGCATCGGTTGCGCGCCACGCCGCGAGCGCGAGGGCCGGCAGTGCCGGCGCGACCCACACCCAGTGGTGCGACCACGACACCGGCGACGCCAGCAGCACGGCCGTCGCGTTCGCGAACAGGGCGAGCACGAGATCGCCCTGCTCGAGGGCACGCCGGATGGCCACCACCGCGACCAGCAGCATCACCGCGACGGCGAGCAGCCACAGCACGGACCCCATGAGTTCGGGCGGCCCGAAGCGGGAGATCACGGCCTTGAAGGACTGGTTGGTGGCGAAGTACGCCGCGCCGATCCGGCCGGTGTCGGGCAGGGTGTCCAGCCAGTACTTCGTGGAGGTCGCGGGCATCACGGCGAACGCGAGGGCGGTGAACCCGAAGGTCGACGCGATGATGGTGGCGCTGGTCCGCCGGTCGCGCCGCAGCAGGAACAGCAGCAGGAATGCGATGGGCGTGAGTTTGACGGCGGCGGCCAGTCCGATCAGCATTCCGCGCGGCCACTTCGGGGTCTTCACCAGGACGTCGAGGGCGACGAGCGCCATCAGGACGAGGTTGATCTGCCCGAACGAGATCGTCTCGCGCACAGGTTCGAGCAACAGTGCTCCGGCGACCGCGACCGCCGTGACGATCCATGCCGTTCGCGTCTCGAAGTCCGGGCGGAGCCGGTCCAGCACGACCCGCAGGGTGACGACGAGCGCGGCGACCGAGACGAGGGTGAAGACGATCTTGCCGAACGTCACGGGGATCAGCGCCAGGGGAGCGAAGAGCATCGCCGACAGCGGCGGGTAGGTGAACGGCAACGCGAAGTCGTCGGTCACCGGAGGCATCTGCCCGTAGATGTCGGCGCCGTCGAGCAGCACCCGCGCGCCCATCCGGTAGACCAGGAAGTCGATGAGTTCGCTCCTGACGAGGATCGCGACGAGCACACCCACGGAGACGAGCGACGCGATCACCGCGACGGCGGTACCGCGAGGTCCGGTGAGGAACGGAGGCGTCGTCGAACCGATCGGAGTCTGCCGTGATTGTCGCACCCGGCAACTTTAGTCAATTCCGATAATCGTTCCGGTCCGACGTGGGGAATGCCATACGGCCGGAATGTCACGAACCGACAGGTCGCAGCAGGTCGGGGTTGTTGTTCCGAGGTGAATTGACCGCCGTGCTCACCTCGTACGGTTCGAGCGTCGGTTCGGGAATCGAATTCAGCAGGGCGTCGACGTCGTCGCGGTCGTTCAGCTCGGGATCGAGCCACGGACCGACGAAGGTATCGGGCAGGATCACCGGCGACCGTTCGTGGATGTGCCCGGCGGCGTCGGTCGCGGGACGGGTGAGCACGGTGCACGTCCACAACCAGCGGTCGGGATGGTCCTCCGGCAGCTCCGGGTTCGGCCACAGCTCGTAGAGCCCGGCCATCGAGATCGGTCCGTCCGCGTGCAGGAAGAACGGGATCTTCTTCCCGTCCTCACCCTTCATCCACTCGTAGTACCCGTCGGCGGGCAGCACGCACCGACGCTTCGCTGCCGCGGCCTTGAAGGCGGGCTTCTGGGTGATGGTCTCGGAGCGGGCGTTGATCATCCGCGACCCGATCTTCGGGTCCTTCGCCCAGAACGGCACGAGCCCCCACTTGATCTGCGAGGACACGATGCGGATCGGCTCGGCGTCCGGTTCCTCGCGCGGCGCTCGCTCGAGCACGACGTTCACGCGCTGGGTGGGCGCGATGTTGTACGACGGGGGCAGTTCCTCACCCACGGCCTCGACGGCGTCGTAGGCCGCGAGCAGATCCCCGCGGGTACTGGTGCTGGCATAGCGTCCACACACGATGCATCTCCCGTCGGCGACTCCGGAGCGACGATTCGATTCTCTCTCATCGGTCGCTCCGGAGCGGATCGCTCGGGCGGAGACGGAGCGGATCGCTCGGGCGGAGACGGAGCGGGTCGCTCCAGCGGAGACAGTGCAGGTCGCTCAGACGGAGACCTCGACTCCCAGTGCCTCGAGCAGGGTGCGGCGGTACTCCGCGATCTCGACGACATGATCGGCCCGCGGGTGGGGCAGGTCGATGGTCAGTTCGACGGCGAACGAGCCATGGTCGAGCACGAGCACTCGGTCGGCGAGGGCGATGGCCTCGTCGACGTCGTGGGTGACGAGCAGGACCGCGGGCCGGTGCTTGGCGCACAGTTCCTGCAGCAGTCCGTGCATCCTGATCTTCGTCAGTGCGTCGAGGGCACCGAACGGCTCGTCGGCGAGCAGCAGCTCGGGTTCGCGCACGAGCGACCGCGCCAGCGACACCCGTTGCTGCTCACCACCGGACAGCTCGGTGGGCCATGCCTTCTCGCGTCCGGCGAGCCCGACCTCCGCCAGGGCGGTGCGGCCGCGCTCGGCGGCGTCGTCGCCGTCGAGACCGAGGATCACGTTGTCGAGCACCCGAGCCCAGGGCAGCAGTCGCGAGTCCTGGAAGACCACCGCCCGCTTCTGCGGCACCTCGAGGGTGCCCGAGCCGGGCACGCCGTGGTCGAGTTCGGCCAGGGCGCGCAGCAGGGTGCTCTTGCCCGAGCCGCTGCGGCCGAGCAGTGCCACGAACTCGCCGGGGGCGATCTCGAGGTCGATGTTGTTCAGCACCGCGCGTCCGTCGAAGCCGCGGCTCAGTCCCCGGGTGCGTACGGTCAATTGCCGATCGTCCTGCGCCATGCCAGCGCCTTCCTCTCTGCCGCACGGACCAGCAGGTCGCTGCCGAATCCGAGGATCGCGTAGACCACCAGTCCGACGATGATGATCTCGGTCATGCCGTAGTTGCGGGCCTGGTACATCAGGTAGCCGATGCCGCTCGAGGCGTTGACCTGTTCGACGACCACCAGGGCCAGCCATGCGATGGTCACCGACAGGCGCAGGCCGGTGAAGAAACCGGGCAGCGCCCCCGGCAGGGCGATGCGCCGGACGAACCGGGCGCGGGACAGATCCAGCGTCTCGGCCAGTTCGACGTAGCGGGCGTCGATGCCGCGCAGCGCCGAGTAGGTGTTGATGTAGACGGGGACGAACACCGACAGGGCGATGAGCAGGATTTTCATCTCCTCGCCGATGCCGAACCACAGGATCGCCAGCGGCATCAACGCCAGGGTGGGGATGGAGCGCTTGATCTGCACCGGGCCGTCGATCAACGCCTCACCGATGCGCGACAGGCCGGCGGCCAGTGCGAGCACCAGTCCGAGGACGACACCGATGACCCCGCCGATCAGGGCGCGCTGGACGGAGGTCCACAGGTTCGACTGCAGTCGTCCGTCGCCGATCAGTTCCCATGCGGTGGTGACGACCGTCCACGGCGCCGAGAGGGTCTTCGGATCGAGCACCCCGGTGGCCGAGGTGACGATCCATGCCACCAGCAGCAGCGCCGGGCCGATCGCCAGGCCGAACTTGATCGGCTTGCCCGGGGCGAGGCGGCTGCGGGTCGTGCGCGGCGACAGGTCGGCCGTCGCGCCGGGATCGGGCTTCTGGTCGGTGTCGGCGTCACCGGCCAGGCCACTGCCGAAACGCCGGGGTTCGACGGAGACGCTCATGGCTCCAGTCCTTTCGTCGGTTCGGTCGGTCAGACGCCGGCGGCAGCGAGCTCGCGTGCGTACTGGCTCTCCGGACGCGGCAGGCCGTAGTGGTCGCGCAGCGTGGTGCCGGTGTACTCGGTCCGGAACAGGCCGCGCTCCTGCAGGATCGGCACCACCTGGGAGGCGAACGCCTCGAGACCCTGCGGGTACTGCGGCGGCATGATGTTGAAGCCGTCCGCGGCACCGTTGGTGAACCACTCCTCGATGATGTCGGCGATCTGCACCGGCGTACCCGCGACGACGTTGTGGCCCCGTGCGCCGGCGAGCTTGTGCAGCAGCTGACGCAGGGTCGGCTGTTCGCGCTCGACGATCTTCGCGAAGACCAGGCGGCGGCTGTTGTCGTTGTCGGTGATGTCGCCTGCGCCGGCGAACAATTCGACCGGCACCTTCTCGTCCAGCTCGAGCCGGGACACGTCGATGCGGCCCATCTTCTGGAGCTGCCCGAGGCCGTATTCGACGATGGTGAGCTCGTTGAACTCGCGCTGCAGTTCCTTCGCCTCGGCCTCGGTCGCACCGATGAACGGGCTCAGGCCGGGAAGGATCTTCACGTGATCGGGATTGCGCCCGAATGCCGCTGCGCGGGTCTTGATGTCGGTGTAGAAGGCCTGGGCGTCCTCGATGCGCTGGTGCGCGGTGAAGATCGCCTCGGCGTAGGTCGACGCGAAATCGCGCCCGTCGTTGGAGGATCCGGCCTGCACGAGCACGGGGCGTCCCTGCGGGGAGCGGGCCGAACCGAACGGGCCGCGCACCTTGACGTAGTCACCCTCGACGTCGATGCGGTGGATCTTGTCCGGGTCGGCGTAGACGCCGGCGGCCTTGTCGAGGACGAGTGCGTCGTCCTCCCACGAATCCCACAGCTTGATCGCGGCGTCGACGAATTCGCGTGCGCGGGCGTACCGTTCGTGAACTTCGGGGTGTTCGGTGTACCCGAAGTTCGCCGCTGCGGCGTCGGTCGCGGTGGTGACGATGTTCCAGGCGGCGCGGCCACCGGAGATGTGGTCGAGGGAGGAGAACAACCGGGCGAGATTGTAGGGCTCGTAGTAGGTGGTCGACGCCGTGGCGATCAGCCCGAGATGCGTGGTGACCGTGGCCATCGCGACCAGCGTGGTGATCGGTTCGAGGCCGTAGTCGGGACGGTACTTCACCTCGGTGCGCAGGGCCGGGCCGTCGGCGAAGAACACCGCGTCGAGCTTCGCACTCTCCGCGAGGCGGGCGAGTTCCTGGAAGTAGGTGACGTCGTAGAGACGCTCGGGCACGCTGCCGGGATGACGCCACGAGGCCTCGTGGTGGCCGGTCGGGTAGATGAAGGCGTTGAGGTTGAGCTGGCGGTTCGTCATGTCGGATTTCCCCTCGGAAGGTCAGCTGCGGGTGTGGGAGGCGCCGGTCTCGGCGACCGCTTCGGTGACGACCTCGTCGAAACGCAGGTCGAAGGCGTCGGCGGCGTCGACGGGCTTGGGCAGTTCACCGGCGGCATCGATCACGTCGATGGTGTGCTGCTGGATCTCGATGAGCTCCTCGTCGAGATGCGGGAAGGTGGTGATCCCGGAGGTGTCGAGGATGCGCTCGCCGTCCTCGGCCGTCAGGCCCTGGCTCTTCACGAAGTAGGTGTCGATGTACGCGTCGGGGTTGTTGTTGGCCCAGTCGACGGACGTGATGTACGCGGTGACGTAGGCGCGGACCGCCGCGGCGGTCGCCGGGTCCGACAGGGCCTTCTTGCTCGAGTAGAGGTACGAGATGCCTTCGCTGAGGTCCTCGATCTCGGGGCGCGGCAGCGACGTCGCGCCTGGTGTCTGCATGTAGCGGGAGAAGACCGGCTCGCTCATCGGGGCGGCGTCGATCTGGTTGGAGCGCAGCGCGTCCGGGAAGTCCGGCAGCGACATCGACACGAGCTCGACGTCGTCGACCGACAGGCCGGCCTTGTCGAGGCCACGGAGCACGAAGGCCTGCTGCGAGGTGCCCTCGGCGTAGCCGATGCGCTTGCCCTTCAGATCCGCGAGCGTCTCGATGTCCGAAGCGTTCGGAGCGATGCCCATGTTGAGGCTGTTGTTCGTCTGCATGGCCGCGACGACCTGCACGTCGTCACCGGCGACCAGCGACTGGACGGTCATGATCTCGCCGGCCCACGCGACGTCGACCGCGTCGGCGCGGAACGCCTCGAGGATCGCGGGCGCGCCCTGGAAGGTCGCGAACTCGTACTCGAACGGCAGCGCGTCGAGCTGTCCGGAACCGGTGAGGAGGGACAGCTGCCGCTCACCCTGGTCGGCGATGACGAGCTTGGTGCCCGCGGGGATCTCGGTGGGCAGCGCGCTGTCGGAACCGAGGCCGCCGTCGCCCGAGGAACCGGAGCTACATGCCGCGACCGCGGTCAGAAGGAGCGCGATGATGGCCGTCGATCCGGCACGACGTAGACGGGGCATGGACTTCCTCACGGTTCTGGCGATGGGGAGCGATCTTCGACGGCGTCGAAGTCGTCACCGATCCTGTGCGATCCGTCGGCGGGGGACCAGGGTTTGCGTCAGCGTGAGCGAAAGGTCCTCGATCCGGCCCATCGGTGCTGTTCGAGGGCCGATATCGCGGGTATCCGCGCATCGCGGCGGTTACCGTGCGAGGGAGAACCGGAGGCGGGGGAGGTGGCGCGCATGGGTGCGGACGATCGGCACATGTCACAGCCGGATCTGATGTCCTGGCGGATGGAGAAGGACCCCGTCCTGCGGTCCACGATCGTCGCGGTGGCGCTGCTCGACCGGTCACCCGACCAGGAGCGCTTCGTCCGGATGATGGAGCGCGGAACACGTGCGGTGCCGAGCTTCCGTCGCAAGCTCGTCGAATCCCCGTTCGGGCGGACCCCACCACGGTGGGTGGACGACCCCGACTTCGATCTGTCCTGGCATCTGCGGCGCATCGCGCTCCCGCATCCCGGGGGACTGGACACCGTGCTCCCGCTCGTGCGTGCCGCGGCGATGTCGGCCTTCGACAAGGACCGTCCCCTCTGGGAGGCGACGATCGTCGACGGCCTCGACGACGGTCGCGCCGCGATCGTCCTCAAGGTGCACCACTCGCTCACCGACGGTATCGGCGGCATCCAGATCGCGAACGAGATGGTCGACTTCGAGCGCGACGGTACCGACCGCGGGCCACTGCCCGAGGATTCGCCGGCCTCGGCTCCGGCATCGGACCTCGCCGATTCCGTGGGCTGGTACCTCTCGACGGCCGGCGAGATGGTGGGGAGGGGTGTGCCATGGCTCGTGCGTTCCGGTCTGCGGTCGGTGACGAATCCGGTCGCGGCGCTGCGCAGCGTCGTGGACACGGCCCGTTCGACGGCCCGGTTCGTGCAGCCGGTGTTCACGACGCTGTCTCCGGTGATGGTCGGCCGCAGCACGGTTCGGGAGGTCGCGGCCCTCGATCTGCCGCTCGACGCGCTGCGGCGGGCCGGACGGGCAGCGGACTCCTCGCTCAACGACGCCTTCCTGGCCGGAATCCTGCTGGGGCTGAGGCACTACCATTCCCGGCACGGTGCGCAGGTCGCCGAACTTAGGACGACGCTGCCGATCAGTCTCCGGCGCGAGGGCGACGCGATCGGAGGCAACCGGATCACCCTGGCGCGGTTCGCGCTTCCCCTCGACATCGCCGATCCGGTCGCATCGATGCACCGGGTGGACCGGATCGTCCGGTCGTGGCGGGACGAACCGGCCGTGCCGCTCTCGTCCGCCATCGCGGGTGTGCTGAACGTGCTCCCGGCCGGTGTGCTGGGTGGAATCCTCGAGCACATCGACTTTCTCGCGTCGAACGTCCCGGGTTCCCCGATCCCGCTGTACATGGCCGGGGCGGAGGTGCTGAGGTACTATCCGTTCGCTCCCACCGTCGGCTCGGCCGTCAACATCACCCTGATGTCGCACACGAACCACTGCTGCATCGGAATCAACGCCGACTCCGCCGCCGTCCCCGACCTGCCCGTCCTCGTCGAGTCGCTGGCCGAGGGCTTCGGTGAGGTGCTCGCGGTGGGAGGCGAGGGCACGCGCATCGAGACCACGCTGTCCGCAACGGCGGTCTCGCACCCCTGATCAGTCGAGGAGATCGCGCACCGGTGTGCCGGCATCCCCCTCGAGCGTGAGCAGCCGGGACGCGTGCATGTGCCGCTGCCAGTGCTCGAACGCACCGTCGCCGTCGCGTAGGCGCAGCAACCGGATCAGACGCCGCAGCGATCGCACGAGCAGCATGAAGTTCTCCGCGGTATCCGGATTCGCGAGCGACATGCGTTCGCGTGCCACCTCGCCGGTGTGCCGGGCGAAGATCTCGTGGAGCATTCCCGCGATGAGCGCCAGCGTCGCGTTCCCGGACAGTTGCACCATCCGCAGATGGAACCGCGCGGCCGCCACACCGAGATCGCGGGTCGTGAACGCTGCGGGGATCTCCTCGTCGACGAAGCGCTCGAGTTCGTCGAACGCCACCTCGGTCCCGGTGATCGCGAGGAGACGTGCGGCAGGAGGTTCCACCGCCTCGAGAGCATCGAACACGTCGGCGACTGTGGCACCGGACAATTCGAGCAACAACGATGCCGGTCGCGCGACGACCTCCGAACCCGGAACCCGGACCCGCGCTCCGGCCCGGGAACCTCGCCGCACCTCGACGAGACGTTCGGCCTCGAGCACCCGGACGGCCTCGCGCAGGGTGGGCCGGCTGATCGCGAAGTGCTCCATGAGTTCTGCCTCGTGCGGCAGATGATCGCCGTCGACGAGGGCTCCCTCGACGATCATCCGGCGCAGGGTCCGCGCCACCACTTCCGCGGCCTTCGGGCTGCGGATCGCTCGGGTCTCCACGGTGACTACAGGACGTCGAAGTGACGTTCGGCGAGAACGCCCATGGCCGAACGCAACTGCTGGGTGCGCCCGGCGATCTGGCGGGCGAACACCGTCAGGACGTCGTCGATGGGGATCTCACCGGCGAGGTGCCGTTCGACCAGCACGGTGGTGCCGTCGACGACGGTGTCGGGTCGCGACCCGAGCGCGGTTTCGAGATCGTCCAGATCGCGCTCGGTGATGCGATCTGCGTACCGGTCCGCGTCGCGGAGATACTTCAGGATGCGGGCGAGTCCCTTGCTGCGCTGGATGACGAAGGCGTCCTCGCTGCGCGGCACGATGATGTGCCGGATCTGTTCGAGGGCAGCGTCGTAGAGCCATTCGCGCTCGGTCGATTCCGCCTCGACGTCGTTCGGCGTGTCGAGGTCGATGCGGAGGACGTCCGCGAGGGCCTCGACGAGCAGGCGGCGGTGCAGGAGCCCGTACGGCAAGGCATTTCCCACCTCGGCCAACAGATCCGGATGGGCGGCGTTCCCCTGCCCGAGGATCACGATGCGCAATTCCGCGAGCACCCGGTAGTAGCGCACCCGATCGAGGTCGACCGTGGTCCCGGATGCGCGTTCGTAGTCGGCGAAGCGATCGTGGATGTCGGTGAACGGCTCCTGGACCGCGCGGGTCGTGACCCAGGCGAGGTCGTCGTGCGGGTCGCCGAGATGACCGAGTTCGAGATCGAGAACCGCGGTGACCCTACCGTTCTCGTAGAGGAAGTTCCCCGGACCGGTGTCGCCCTGGACGATGACGACGGGGCCGTCGACCTCCGGGATGTTCCGCTTCACCCAGGTCAGTGCGAGTTCGATCAGCGGATCGGCCTTCCCGCCGGCGTCGCGGTAGACGGTCTCCCAGGTGTCGATCTCCTGCGCGACCAGCTGTCGCAGTCCCGTCTCCGGATGCTGGTCGGGCAGCTGCAAACGGTGCGGATCGACGCGGTGCATCTCGGCCAGGATGCGCATGAAATCGGAGGCCACCGACACGCGTTCGTCCTCGTCGCGGATCCGGGAGAACCAGGCCTGCCCGGGAACTCGCTCGGACAGGATGGCCTGTTCGGTGGGGTGGACTCCGACGATGCGGGGCACCGGAACCGGGGAATCGGCGAAGGCGCGGTAGAAGTGCGCTTCGCGGTGCAGGGTGAACGGATCTCCGCGTTGTGCCGGATCGAGCCGGTCGTAGCGCAGGAAGAGCGGAAGGATCGTGCCGTCGCCGGTCTCGACGTCCACGATCCACGCCTCGCGACGGCCGCCGCCCGGTCGCCGGTCGATCTCCACGATGGTTCCGCCGGCCGTCTCGGACACCCACTCCAGGAGGGCCGGTTCGAGTGCGCCTCGGTTCTCGGTCATGTGCGTGCCCTGCTCCTTCGTGCGCTGTCACCCGATGGTTGTGCACTAGGTTATATATCTCGATGCGGTCTGGGTAGTGTTCGGCACGCTTTTCCACGAGCTTCGGAATGGATGGTGACGTGGGTCATGGTCGGTGCTAGCATCCGTCCCCAAGTTGTCTAACTTGGTGATCGGACACGGAGGATATCTGTGGGAGCGTCCCGAAGACCGTTGCCTCAACCCACCCTGACCACAGCGGGGTTCTGGGCCTCCGGCGCCGACGATGTCCTGAGGGTCGCACAGTGCGATGCCTGCGGAAAGCTCATGCATCCCACTGCGGTGCTGTGCTCGGAATGCGCATCGCGCGAGATCTCGCTGCAGCCCGTCTCGGGACGCGCCGTCGTCGTCGGCGTGACCGTCAACGCCCAGCCGTGGCTTCCGGATCTCCCACCGCCCTACGTCATCGCGATCGTCGCGCTGGAGGAGGACCCGAGCGTCCGGCTCACGACGAACATCGTCGGATGTGAACCGGGCGAGGTCGCGGTGGGCGACCGTGTGCGGGTCGTCTTCGAACAGGCCGCCGACGACATCTGGTTGCCGCTGTTCGAACCCGACCCCGAGGCCGGCGACGAGTCCGGCCCGCTGCCGGAACCCGAGGACGTGCGCGCGCATGTCCGGACCCCGGTCTCGAACGACAGGTTCGAGGACCGGGTCGCGATCACCGGTGTCGGCCAGTCCGCCGTCGGCCGACGCCTGATGGTGGATCCGCTGACCCTCACCGTCGACGCGTGCCTGCGGGCCGTGGAGGACGCCGGCCTCACGCCGGCCGACATCGACGGCCTGTCCACCTATCCCGGCGCGGCTCCCGGAGGCATCTCCGAGGGCGGCATCATGCCGGTCGAACAGGCTCTCCGCATCCGCCCGGTGTGGGTGAACGGCGGCGGCGACCTGCCGGGGCAGAACGGTTCGATCGTCGCGGCGATGCTCGCCGTCGCATCCGGTCTGTGCCGCCACGTGCTGTGCTTCCGCACCGTCTGGGAGTCGACGCACTCCGAACTGGTGAAGGCCGGGAAGTGGTCGGGCGGGGGCGGCAGGGCTTCGGGCATGCTCGAATTCCGGCACCCCTTCGGCGCGGTGTCCGCCGCCAACTGGATCGCGTGCCAGGCCTCGCACTACTTCCACCGCTACGGCGACGCCAAGGACGCCCTGGGCGCGATCGCCGTCACGGCCCGCGACCACGCATCGGCCAATCCCGAAGCGGTGTACCGGGATCCGATCACGATGGACGACTACCTCTCGGCCCGCGTCGTCTCGACCCCCTTCGGGCTGTACGACTGCGACGTGCCCGTCGACGGGGCCGTCGCCGTCGTCGTCTCCGCGATCGACGCCGCCGCGGATCTGCGGCACGAACCCGTGCTCGTCGAGGCCGTCGGTACCCAGATCACGGAGAACCTCTCCTGGGACCAGGGCACGCTCACACACCTCCCGCAGTCGCTCGGCCCGGCCGCACACCTGTGGAGTCGCACGGATCTGCGACCCGACGACGTCGACGTGGCCCTGCTGTACGACGGCTTCACGTTCAACGCGCTGTCGTGGCTCGAAGGTCTCGGTTTCTGCGAATTCGGTGGTGCCGCCGACTTCATCGACGGCGGCAAGGGCATCTCCGTCGACGGTGTGCTGCCCCTCAATCCGCACGGCGGTCAGCTGTCGGCCGGTCGCACCCACGGCTACGGCTTCGTCCGCGAGGCGGTGCTGCAGCTGAGGGGACAGGCCCCCGGGGTGCAGGTCGCCGACGCGAAGGTCGCCGTCGTGACCGCCGGTGGTGGCGTGCCGTCCGGCGCGATGCTCCTCCGGACCCGCTAGCGAAGAACATCCCGAACACCCCACCCGTACCCGACCAGGTCAGGAGTCGTCATGGACCGTCCCTTGGAGGGCATCCGCATTCTCGAGGTCGCACAGTTCACCTTCGTTCCCGCCGCCGGCGCCGTGCTCGCCGACTGGGGAGCCGACATCGTGAAGGTCGAGCACGCCGAGAACGGTGACGCCCAGCGCGGACTCGTCCGTGTGCTCGGGCTCGACGCGAGCAAGGCGGGATCGTCGTTCGCGCCGATCATGGAAGGACCCAACCGCAGCAAGCGAAGCATCGGAATCGACCTCGCCAACCCCGAGTCGCGACCGGTCCTCGAGGAGTTGATCCGGCGCAGCGACGTCTTCCTGACCAACTACCTCCCCGGACCGCGCGCGAAGCTCTCGATCACCCTCGAGGACGTCCGCGCCATCAACCCGAAGATCATCTACGTCACCGGAAGTGGTTTCGGTACCGAGGGTCCCGACGCCGACAAGGGTGCCTACGACGCCACGGCATTCTGGGCGCGCGGCGGAAGCGCCGACGGTGTCATGCCGCCGGATGCCGACCACATGGCGTTCATGCCGTCCGGCGCGTACGGAGACAACATCGGCGGCATGACCATCGCAGGCGGGATCGCCGCCGCGATCGCCGGCCGGGAACGCACGGGCCAGCCGTCGGAGGTCGACGTCTCGCTGCTCGCGGTGGGAGCCTGGGCCACCCAGTTCTCCGTCAACCTCTCGCTGTTCACCGGTGGTCCGCTGCCGAAGGTGCAGCGCAAGACCGCCGCGCCCGGCAATCCCCTCAGCGGCTCGTACCGCACTGGCGACGGACGCTGGCTGCAGTTCTCGATGCTCCAGCCCACGCGCTACTGGAACGAATTCGTCACCGCTCTCGGTCTCGAGCACCTCGTCGACGACGAGCGCTTCGCGTCGATGGAGGCGATCTTCCAGCACGCCGAGGAGATCGGCGGCTGGTTCGCCGACGCGATCGCGCAACGCGACTACGACGACTGGCTCGAGGTGTTCGCGTCCCTGACCGGGCAGTGGGCGCCGGTGCAGGACGGTTGGAATCTCGGGCACGACGAAGCGCTCGTGGCGAACGGGCGGATCGTGGAGGTGGTCGACGCCGACGGCAAGCCGCAGAAGCTCGTGGCGAGCCCGGTGAAGTTCGACAACGCGCCGGTGAAGATGACGCGGGCACCCCAGTTCGCCGAACACACCGACGACATCCTGCGCGAACTCGGGTTCGACGACGACAAGCTCATCGAACTCAAGATCGCCGGGGCCGTCACGTAATACGGTCCACGACCATCCCGTGACGTCAGGATCACCCTGTAGCGTCACGTCATTCGGTGGCGTCGTGCCTCAACCTGCGTGCCGCGTGGTTCGCGACGGCGAGCGCCTCGGTGGCCGCCTCGAGGGCCTTCTCGAGGTCCTCGCGTGCGGCATCGCCACCGTCCTCGGAGGGCTGAGGGCGTAGGGCGGGGACGACATATCTGCGGAAGCGCAGGCGTGCGGCCTCGTCGGAGCGCTTGGGGTCCTCGGCCGCGAGAAAGGTCTGCTCGATGAGGTATTCGAGCAATTCCTCCAGCGGGATGTCGGTGCGGATGAGTCCTGCCTCCTGTCCGGTGCGGAGCAGGGGCTCGGAGACCGCCGAGGTGACGGCGAGGATGTCGGGATGGCGCGCCGACGCCGAATGCTGAGCCATGAGAGCGACGATCACCGGGTCCTCGGGGAGTTCCCGGGCGTTGTAGGCCATCGTGTCTTCCATCTTGGCGAAGATGTCGCCGTGGCCGGCCGAGCGGTCGAGTGCGCGTTCGATATGACGCTCGGCGCGAAGCAGCCCTACCTGGACGATCATCTCCTGGGCCCCGCCGAGCTGCCGGAACGCCGTCGCTCGGGAGACACCTGCGCGTTCAGCGATCGCGGTCATGCTCACGGACACGGTGCCGCGGTGCCGGATCTCCTCGTCGGCGGCGCGGACGAGGCGCTCGCGCAAGCTCATCTCGTTGGTCGTCACGGACTCGTCCATCGGCACCACCTCACCCTAACGGTGGTCACTGCACGTCGTCGGGGGCACGCACACCGCGACATAGTAAACTTGGTAAAAAGTGTGATCCAGGTCTCGACTTACGCATCCGATGTTGCTACGGTGTGTCCAATGAGTCTCAGGCAGTGAGACCGATCGGGGGATTCGGTCTCACGATCTGCCGCGACCGTCAGTACTTCGTCTCTTTCGTCCACGTCGAAAGCAGGGCTTCATGAGACTTACGATCGACACCGCCAAATGCTCCGGCCACGCGCGCTGCTGGGAAGCCGCCCCCGAGGTCTTCGACATCGACGACAACGGATACGCCCTGCCGCTCGACCGCGAGGTCTCCGAATCCGTCGACGCCGCGGTGCGCGCCGGCGTCGCCGCTTGCCCAGAGCGGGCCATCACGCTCTCCTGAATTCTCGTTACCTATGTGAACAGTCTGCACGACAACCGATCTCGTCCGTTTCTTCACACCTCCCCTCCCACCGGATCCGAAGCAAAGGACACCCCTCATGGGCCGTTTGCAGGACAAAGTCGTCTTCGTCACCGGCGTCGCCCGCGGTCAGGGACGCACTCACGCAGTGCGTCTGGCTCGCGAAGGCGCGAAGATCATCGGCGTCGACCTCTGCGACAACATCAAGACCAACGCCTACCCCCTGGCGTCGCCGGAGGATCTCACCGAGACCACCCGCCTCGTCGAGGAGGCCGGCGGCACACTGCTCACCACCGTCGCCGACGTCCGCGACCGCCAGGCCCTGTTCGACGCCGTGCAGCGCGGTGCCGAGGAGTTCGGCCGGCTCGACGGCGTCGTGGCCCAGGCGGGTATCTGCCCCTTGGGAACCGACGATCCGCAGGCCTTCATGGACGCCTTCACCGTCGACTTCGTCGGTGTCGTCAACGCGGTCGAGGCCGGCCTTCCGCACCTCGCCGACGGCGGGTCGATCGTGGCCACCGGCAGTCTCGCGGCCCTGCTCCCCGGCGCCACCGACAATCCCACCAACGGCACGGGCGGACTCGGTTACTCCCTGGCCAAGCGGATGATCTCGTCGTTCGTCAACGACCTGTCGGTCGTGCTGGGACCGAAGAAGATTCGCGTCAACGCGGTACACCCCACGAACTGCAACACCGACATGCTCAACAGCGAGGTGATGTACCGGCAGTTCCGGCCCGATCTCGAGTCGCCCACCCTCGAGGACGCCCTGCCGGTCTTCCCCGTCATGAGCGTGATGAACGTGCCCTACGTCGAACCCGAGGACGTCACCGACACGGTGCTGTTCCTGCTCTCCGACGAGTCGCGGTACATCACGGGCATGCAGATGCGCGTCGATGCCGGCGGCTACGTGCGCAATCGTCCCGCCACCCCGGCCTTCTGAACTGCGCACGCAGTTCCTGCCCAGTACGGAGAATCCTGTGACACACGACTTTTCCCGGCTGTTCATCGACGGTGCCTGGGTCGACAGCGACGGCGGCGAGATCCTCGACGTCCACAATCCCGCGAACGGCGAACTCGTCGGCCGCGCCCCGCAGGCCACCGTCTCCGACGTCCGCCGGGCGATCGCCGCCGCCCGGCGCGCGTTCGACGAGGGACCATGGCCGCTCATGACCCCGCACGAACGCGCCCAGGTGATGCTGCGCATGGCCGACGCCCTCGACAAGCGCCGCGCCGAACTGGTCGACCTGAGCATCGCCGAGGCCGGTTCCACCCGGGCACTCGCCGAATACCTGCAGGTGGGTATTCCACTGCAGCACTTCCGCGACATGGCCGAACGCATCCTGCCGTCCTTCGATTTCGAGAAGCCCGTGCTCCCGACCATCGGACAGGGCATCGGGCAGGGCGTCGTGCTGCGCGAACCCGCCGGTGTCGCGGCCCTGATCTCGGCGTACAACTTCCCGCTCTTCCTCAACATCATGAAGGTCGCGCCCGCGCTCGCCGCCGGATGCACCGCGGTCCTCAAGCCGGCACCCACGACGCCTCTCGAGGCGCTGATCCTCGGCACGATCGCCGAGGAGGCCGGGCTCCCGCCGGGCGTGCTCAACATCGTCACCGGCGACACCGAGGCCGGCCGCGAACTCACCACCAGCCGCGACGTCGACCTGGTGAGCTTCACCGGCTCCGACACGGTGGGCCGCGCGGTCTACGAACAGGCCGCCCCCACCCTGAAGAAGGTCGTCCTCGAACTCGGCGGCAAGTCGGCCAACATCATCTGCGAGGACGCCGACCTGGCGAAGGTCGCCGAATCGGTGATCGGCAACATGGTCACCCACTCCGGGCAGGGATGCTCGCTGTTCACCCGCACTCTCGTGCACCGTTCCCGCTACGACGAACTCGTCGCCTACGTGACCGCGGGACTGGGGACCATCACGGTCGGCGACCCCGCAGATCCGAGTGTCATGATGGGTCCGCTCATCAGCGAGGCGCAGCGCACCAAGGTCGAGAAGCTCATCGCCCGCGGGGTCGAGGAAGGCGCGAAGATCGCTTTCGGTGGAGGTCGCCCCGCCGGACTCGACAAGGGTTACTTCGTCGAACCGACCCTGTTCGTCGACGTCGACAACTCGATGGACATCGCGCAGAAGGAGTTCTTCGGCCCGGTCGGTGTCATCATCCCGTTCGACGACGACGATCACGCCGTCCGTCTCGCCAACGAGAGCGAATTCGGCCTCGGGGGAAGCATATTCGCCGCCGACCCGGCGCGCGCCTACGGCATCGCCAAGCGCATCCGCACCGGTTTCGTGTCGATCAACGGAGGCGGTGGGGGAGTGACCCCGCACGTTCCGTTCGGTGGCTACAAGCAGTCGGGACTCGGACGCGAATGGGGCGCAGCCGGACTCGACGAGTACCTGGAAACCAAGGCCGTCACATGGAGCGCCGCCAGCGGCGGCTGAACCCCCTCACACTTTCTCTTCGTAAGGATCTGACATGACCCGAGCCGAATCCGACCGAGCCACCACCTCCGGTTGCCCCGTCCACAACTTCAACTACACCGAGCTGCAGAAGGCCGGCACGTGGTTCGAGAAGTACGACGAGCTGCGCAGCGAATCCGCCGTCTACCGGAACGAATTCGGTCCGGGTTTCTACTCGGTGGTGAATTACGAGGGCATCCTCGACCTGCTCCAGCGGCCCGACACCTTCTCGAACAGCGTCGTCACCCCGCTCGACCCGAACCCGGCCTTCAAGTGGATCCCGGAGATGCTCGACGGCGACGAGCACCACCAGTGGCGACGGCAGCTCGGCCCACTGTTCTCACCCAAGTGGGTGGAGTCGCTCGAACCACACATCCGTGAGTGTGCAGCGGGACTGGCCGACGAGATCGCGTCGCGGTCGGACAACCAGGTGGACTTCATGCGCGAGTTCGCGCAGGTCTTCCCCGCGACGATCTTCCTCGAACTCATGGGCATGCCGGTCGAGGAACTCGACCAGTTCATGGAGTGGGAACACGCGATCCTGCACGCCACCGCGGACGATCTCGAAGCCCACGGGGAGCGTCAGTTCGCGGCCATGCAGGCCGTGATGGGACGGTTCGCCTCGATCATCGCCGAGCGGCGTGCCGAACCCAAGGACGACATCATCAGCAAGGCACTGACCTTCGAGATCGACGGTGAGCCCGTCAAGGACGAGGATCTGCTCTCCTTCTGCCTCCTGATGTTCATGGCCGGACTCGACACGGTGGCCGCGACCCTGGGATGGGCGTTCTATCACCTGGCGTCGCATCCGGAGGATCGTGCGCGCATCGTCGAGGATCCGTCGATCATCCCCAGTGCGGTCGAGGAGTTCCTCCGCGCCTACGCGATCGTCGTTCCGGCCCGGAAGGTTATGCACGACACCGAACTCCAGGGTGTGCAGCTGAAGGCCGGCGACATGGTGAACTTTCCGCTGAGCGGCGCGACCCGCGACGAGGAGGCCTTCGACGGCGCTGCGGAGGTCGACATCGAACGTTCACCGAACAACCACATCGCCTTCGGTGCGGGTCCGCATCGCTGCCTCGGCTCCCACCTCGCGCGACGTGAACTGCGTATCGCTCTGGAGGAGTGGCACAAGCGGATTCCGGAGTACCGCCTCGTTCCGGGTGTCGAGCTCACCGAGACCGGCGGTCAGCTCGGTCTCACCTCGCTGCCGATCGAATGGGACCGGGCCTGAGTTCGCCGGCCGCGAGCTCCCCGCACGGCGATCCCCGCACATCCAGGAGGACGTAATGCCATTGCAGGACCACATGCACCTGATCTCCACCGACGATCACCTGATCGAGCACCCGGCGTTGTGGTCGGACCGGTTGCCGTCGAAGTTCCTCGAAGCCGGCCCGAAGATCGTCGAGAAAGAACTGCCGAAGGCCATCCACGTCGGCGACGGCGACCGCGCGCTCGACGCCGCGACCAAGATCGCGCAGGTGTGGGAGTACGAGGGACGTATCTACCCGTACATCGGCCTCAACGCCGTGGCGGGCAAGAAGCCCGAGGAGTACGGCGTCGAACCCACGCGGTACGACGAGATGCTGCCGGGCTGCTACGACCCGAAGGCCCGTGTGCAGGACATGGACATCGACGGTGTGCAGGCCACCCTGTCGTTCCCGTCCTTCCCCCGGTTCGCCGGCACCGTCTTCCTCGAGGGGCAGGACAAGGATTTGGCCCTGCTCTGCGTGCAGGCGTGGAACGACTACATTCTCGACGAATGGTGCCCCACCGCACCCGATCGCCTGGTCCCGCTGACGATCCTGCCGCTGTGGTCGGTGGAGGAGGCCGTCAAGGAGGTGCACCGCACCGCCGCGAAGGGTTCGCGCGCCATCTCGTTCGTGGAGAACCCCGTCCCGCTCGGTCTGCCGTCCTTCCACACCGATCACTGGGACCCGCTGTTCTCGGCGGTGGAGGAGACCGGCCAGCCGCTGTGTGTGCACTTCGGCACGTCGGGTCAGGCACCGATCACCGCTCCCGAAGCACCGATGGCGGTGATGATCGCACTCTTCGGCTGCAACTCGATGTACGCGACCGCCGACCTGCTGTTCTCGCCGGTCTTCCACAAGCATCCGCGCCTGAAGTTCATGCTCTCCGAGGGTGGCATCGGCTGGGTGCCCTACATGCTCGAGCGGATGGACCAGACCTGGCAGAAGCACCGCTACTACCAGAACATCAATCAGAGCGTCCGGCCGTCGGAGTTGTTCGCCAAGCATATCTACGGCTGCTTCATCGACGACCAGTTCGGTGTCGACAACCGCGCGGCCGTGGGCATCGACAACATCACCTGGGAGGGTGACTACCCGCACTCCGACTCGAACTGGCCCAACAGTCGCAAGGTGGTCCAGGAGCAGATGCGCCTGGTGCCCGACGAGGACGTCCATAAGATCGTCGAACTCAACGCGCGGGGGCTGTTCAATTTTCCGCGTGCGTGATCCGGCCCGACGAGAGGGAATCCGACATGGAGGAACCGATCACGCAGATCCCGGAGGACGACTGGGCCGATCAGGATCTGCTGACCCGCGATCTGGCGGGATCTCTCCTCGACGAGGAGATCGAGGCCGAACGCGAACGTCTCGCGAGGCTCGACCGAGGTGAAGGGGGAGACGACATCGTGATGTCGCGGGAAGACATGGAGCGCAGACTCGCCGCGATGATCGCCGTGCGCGATCGCGTGCGCGGCGAGGGCCGGCCGGCTCCGTTGAGAGGACTTCCGGAATGACGGATTCCACTGTTGCCGAAGAATTCACGACGGACGGTGGATTCACGGCGGAGGACGACGGTCTGCATCCCGTCTCCGACAACTTCTACGAGACGGAGACCTTCTGGTTCTCGTTCTTCGTGCCGGAGCGCAACATCGGTGCCTGGGTGTACGTGAGCGTCCGGGCCAACGCCGGCACGACCGGTGGGGGATTGTGGTTGTGGGACCACACCGGTAGCGAACCGTGGAATGTTCCCTTCTTCGAGGGGTTCTCGCATCTCAAGCCACCGAAGTTCGAGGACGGTGTGCTGACGAGCCCCACGGGAGCGACGATCACGGTCGTGCAGCCGGGGATGGAGTACTCGGTCCGCTACGACGATCGCGACCGCATCACCGCCGACCTGCACTTCGTCGGGCTCGAGCGGCCGGTGCCGCTCCGCAGCGGGTCACCGCCGTATCCGTCGGCGTCGCACTACGACCAGACCGGACGCGTCACCGGCACCGTCGTGCTCGACGGCGAACGCATCGACGTCGACTGCTACGCGATGCGCGACCGTTCGTGGGGGCCGCGGACCGAACGTGGCTACCGCCGTGTGGGTTACACATGGCTGGCCGATCCGCAGCTCACCCTCCTCACCTATTCGGCACCCACCGACGACAGCGACGACATCCACTCCGGGTATGTGCGCCGGGGAGAGGACGTCGTCGCGGTGCGCGGCGGGCACCGGAAGGCCGGCCGCGATCCCGAGCGAGGATGGATCGAGTCGCTGGATCTGACCGCGGTCGACGAGAGCGGTGCCGAGATCACCGTGAGCGGTCGCGCTCGGAGCCGCCTGATCCTGCCGGGATCGACGAACATCTGCATCAACACGTTGCTCGAGTTCGACGTGGACGGCCGCATCGTCTACGGCGAGGACCAGGACGTCTGGCCGATCAAGGAGTTCCGGGCAGCGGTACGTCCCGGCTGACGATCGGTCGTCAACCCAGGGTTGACGGGTTCCATGCGTCAACTTAGAGTTGACGCATGGAACCCATTCGTCCTTCCCATCCCATCCGGCTCGACGACCTCATCGACGCGATCAAGAAGGTCCACGATGATCCACTCGAACAGCTCTCCGATGCCGTCATCGCGGCCGACCACCTCGGCGAGGTCGCCGATCACCTGATCGGACACTTCGTCGACCAGGCCCGACGTTCCGGCAAGTCGTGGTCGGAGATCGGCCAGAGCATGGGCGTGTCCAAGCAGGCAGCCCAGAAACGGTTCGTGTCGAAGAGCGACAACGACCTCGACCCCGAGCAGGGGTTCTCGCGATTCACCCCGCGCGCACAGAACACCGTGATGGCGTCGATGAACGAAGCACGTGCCACGGGAAGCCGCGAGATCACGCCCGTCCATCTGATCCTCGGTCTGCTCGTCGACACCGAGTCGCTCGCCGCCCGCGCACTCGCGGCCCAGGACGTCGACTTCGCGGCGCTGCGCTCGGCCGCCGTGGCGACGCTCCCCGAACCGACGAGCGACGTCCCCGAACTCGTCCCGTACGACGCGGGTGCCCGCAAGGCCCTCGAGCTGACCTTCCGCGAAGCCCTGCGACTCGGGCACAACTACATCGGCACCGAGCACATCCTCCTCGCGCTCCTCGAACTCGAGAACGGCGACGGCGTGCTCTCGGCGGCCGGCGTGAACAAGAGCGCCGTGGAGAAGAAGGTCGCGGAGGATCTCGCCGCGATCGTCGAGGCCCAGCAGGCCGAGGACGGCAAGACCGGGTCGTAGGACCGGCGGGACCTGCGCGCCCGTGGCGCGGGCACGTTCCTGCGGCCAGGTTCGCCGACGGCCCCCTCGGGGTACGTCGAAGTCATGAACACACGCCACGCATGTCTCGTCGCGGGCTTCTCCGTCGCCACGCTCGTGGCCGCCGGGTGCAGCAGCGACGACTCGTCGACCGATACCGAGACCACCGTCGAGACCCCGCCCACTTCGCTCACGACCACCACCACCGATTCCATGCCCACGCCGCTGCCCGGAATGAGTGGCGACGCCTTCGGGCTCCCGAACGAGGGAGGCGACGACGACAACGCCTTCACCTACGACGAAGCGGCCGTGCCGGTCGGGGCGACCTTCGACGTCGAATCCGAAGAGGAGAACGGCCGGACCACCGTGACCCTCAGGGTGATGGGTCTGCAACCCGATCGGGACTTCGGGGCGCACGTCCACACGCAGCGGTGCGGGCCGAACCCGCCCGATTCGGGGCCGCACTACCAGAATCAGGTCGACCCGGCGGCGAACCCCGACTCGCCGTCCACCGATCCCGCCTACGCCAATCCGCAGAACGAGATCTGGCTCGACATCACCACCGACGCGCAGGGCAACGCCGAGGCGTCCACGACCGTCGATTGGGAGTTCCGCGACGACGAGGCCAACTCGGTGGTGCTCCACGCCCAGCACACCATGACCGCACCGGGTGAGGCAGGACAGGCCGGCGACCGGCTCGCCTGCATCGACGAGGACTTCTGACCCGGACGACCCGACGGTCCGGTGGGTGAGCGCCACCCGCCGGACCGTTCTCGTGCCGTGAATCGGGCTCGGGCGAACGACTTCCGTGCCATGCTGACGCCGGAACCGGTGAAGGAGGAGCGTGGATGGAACCCGTCGTCGACACCACCGGCGGACGAGTACGCGGTACGACCGTCGGCGGCACGGCCGTCTTCAAGGGCATCCCGTACGCCGCCGCGCCTTTCGGTGAGCTCAGATTCGCAGCGCCCGGACCTGTCCCCCGATGGGACGGCGTGCGCCCCGCGACCGAGTTCGGTCCCACCGCCCCGAAGGCGCCGTACGCCCCACCGATCGATCAGCTTCTGCACGAACCGTCGATCCCGGGCGAGGACGTCCTCGGACTCAACGTGTGGAGTCCCGACCTCTCCGGCTCGCTGCCCGTGATCGTGTGGATCCACGGTGGCGCGTTCGTGCACGGCAGCAGCGCGGTGGCGCTGTACGACGGTGCGAACTTCGCACGCGATGGCGTCGTCTTCGTCAGCATCAACTACCGACTCGGCGCAGAGGGATTCGCGCTCCTCGACGACGCTCCGGCGAACCGCGGTCTCCTCGATCAGGTCGCCGCCCTCGAATGGGTCCGCGACAACATCGCGGCCTTCGGCGGTGATCCGGATCGCGTGACGATCGCCGGTGAATCCGCGGGGGCGATGAGTGTGGTCTCGCTGCTGGCGATGCCCGCCGCGCGCGGGCTGTTCCGTCGCGCGATCGCCCAGAGCGGCGCCGGACATTCGGTGATGTCGGCCGGCACCGCGCGGACGGTCGCCGGCGCCCTGAGCGACATGCTCGGCGTCGCCCCGACCCGCGCGGCCTTCGCCGGGATCGAGCCGAAGGTGCTCGTCGACGCACAGGAACGTCTCACGGCCCGGATCCGCGGTGAGCGCGACCCGGCGACATGGGGTGAGATCGCCACCGATTCGATGGCCTTCGAACCGTGCGTGGACGGGACCGTGCTCCCGGGCCGGCCGATCGACCTCGTGGGGAAGGGCGCGGGATCCGACGTCGATGTGCTCATCGGCCACAACGACGACGAGATGACGCTGTTCTTCGTGCCTCTCGGGGTCGACGGACTGCTCGACGAGGCCGCTGCGCGCGGACTCGCCGCCGCCTACGGCCTCACCGATCCGGAGGCGTTCGACGCCTACCGTCGCGCCCGGCCCGATGCTCGTCCCGGTGAGGTGGCCATGCACATCGTGCGCGACTGGATGTACCGCATCCCGGTGCTCCGCGTCGCGGAGGCGCGTGCCGCACACGACGCCGAAACCCATGTCTACCGGTTCGATTGGAAGTCGCCGCTGTTCGACGGCCGGCTCGGCGCGACCCACGCGCTCGACATCGGTTTCGTGTTCGACAATCTCCATCTCCCTCAGGCCGCGGCGCTCGCGGGTTCCGCACCTCCGCAGGAGCTGGCGACGCGGATGCACCGGGCGTGGGTGGACTTCGCGACCACGGGTTCGCCGGGATGGCCGCCCTACGGGGACGAACGCACCGAGATGCTCTTCGGCGACACGTGTACGACCGCCGACGACCACGAGGCCGATCTGCGGACGCTGTGGGACGGAATTCGCTGACCGAGTTTGATCTTTGTTCCCACGGGTAGTCGTGGGGAAGACGTGCCCAGCCCCGGATATCCACTCGACAGACGACAGCCACGAATCGGAGTTCCCATGCCCGCCGACACCCCGAAGATCCCCGGTGTTCCCTCGTCCACCGTGCCGTCCGTGGAGGAACCCACGACGCCCACGACTCCGCCCGAGCCCAAGCCGGAGCAGGCCGAGCCCGAGGTCAGGACGGCCACCGGTACTCCCGCGGATCTGCCGCGCGGTCGTGCCCAGCAGGGGGAGTACCTGACGACGGCTCAGGGTGCGCGGCTGACGGATACCGACCACTCCCTCAAGGCGGGCCGGCGTGGTCCGATCCTGTTGCAGGATCATCACTTCCGCGAGAAGATCACCCACTTCGACCACGAACGCATCCCGGAGCGGGTGGTGCACGCCCGCGGCGCCGGCGCCCACGGTGTCTTCCGCGCGACGGGCGCCGCGAGCTCGATCACGCGTGCCCAGTTCCTCCAGAAGGACGTGGAGACACCGGTGTTCGTGCGGTTCTCGACGGTGCTCGGTTCCCGTGGCTCGGCCGACACGGTGCGCGACACCCGCGGTTTCGCGACGAAGTTCTACACCGAGGAAGGCACGTTCGACCTCGTCGGCAACAACATCCCGGTGTTCTTCATCCAGGACGCCATCAAGTTCCCCGACATCATCCATGCGGGCAAGCCGCACCCGGATCGTGAGATCCCGCAGGCGCAGAGCGCCCACGACACCTTCTGGGACTTCGTCTCGCTCCACACCGAGGCCACGGCCCACACGATGTGGAACATGTCCGACCGCGGCATCCCGCGCTCCTACCGCATGATGGAGGGCTTCGGCGTCCACACCTTCCGCGTGGTCAACGCCGAGGGCGACACCGCGCTGGTGAAGTTCCACTGGAAGCCGCGCCTCGGCGTGCACTCGCTGGTGTGGGAGGAAGCCCAGCTCATCAACGGTTTCGACCCGGACTTCCACCGCCGCGACCTCGCCGACGCGATCGAGGCCGGTGCCTACCCCGAGTGGGATCTCGGTGTGCAGGTCTTCCCGGACACCCCGGAACA
Source organism: Rhodococcus sp. 5G237 (assembly GCF_053764735.1). Classification (NCBI taxonomy): domain Bacteria; kingdom Bacillati; phylum Actinomycetota; class Actinomycetes; order Mycobacteriales; family Nocardiaceae; genus Rhodococcus; species Rhodococcus sp. 5G237. The sequence continues at coordinate 509,207 of NZ_JBSNCD010000001.1, forward strand.
GACCTTCGAGGGGATCGATCTGCTCGATCCCACCAAGATCGTCCCCGAGGAACTGGCGCCCGTTCAGATCATCGGCACGATGGTCCTCAACGCCAACCCCACCAACTTCTTCGCCGAGACCGAACAGGTCGCCTTCCACCCGGGCCACCTCGTTCCCGGCATCGACGTCACCGACGATCCGCTGCTGCAGGGCCGCCTGTTCTCGTACCTCGACACCCAGCTGACGCGACTCGGCGGACCGAACTTCGGGCAGATCCCGATCAACCGTCCGCACGCACCCGTCAACGACATGTTCCGCGACGGCTTCCACCAGCACGCCGTCCACACGGGTGTCGCTCCGTACAAGCCGAACTCGCTCGACGCGGGATGCCCGTTCATGGCCGGTGTCACCGAGGGCGCCTTCATCGACCTGCCTGTGGAGGTACCGGCGGCGAAGAAGGAGCGTGAGGTCTCCCGGTCGTTCGACGACCACTACACGCAGGTCCGCCAGTTCTACCTGAGCCTGTCGGAGATCGAGCAGGACCACGTGGCCTACGCGTACACCTTCGAGCTGGGCAAGTGCTACGAGCAGTCCATCAAGGAGCGGCAGCTGCAGATCCTGGCGAACATCGACACCGGCCTGTGCGAGAAGGTGGCGGCCGGTCTCGGTCTGCCCGCTCCGAAGCCGACCGTCGAGGTCTCCGATCTCCCGCAGAGCCCCGCGCTGGCGCAGGTCGGCAAGACGTGGCCCGTGCAGGGCCGGTTGATCGGCATCGTCGCCGACGACACCACCGACGTCGACCAGGTGCTCGCGGCCGTGCAGGCCGTGGATGCGGCCGACTGCGTCCCGCTGGTCGTCGCCCCGCACGGCGGGATGCTCGGGGGAATCGTGCCGATCTCGCGCACCTTCCTCACGGCCCGCTCGATCGAGTTCGACGCGGTGATCATGGCGACGACCGTCCCCGACACGAGGGTCCGGATCCTCGTCGACGAGATGTTCCGGCATCACAAGGCACTGGCCGCGTGGGGCGCCGGTGCGGCGGCACTGGAGGAGCTGAAGGCACCGGGTGTCGAGATCGTGGACGGACCGGAAACGGCCGTCGCGCAGGTGCTGGAGCTGCTGGGTACCCACCGTGTGTGGGATCGAGACGCCGTGTGACAGACCTCACCCGAGCTCGTCTTCCGAAGTTCGGGTGCCCCAAGTTATTCTTTCGTTACCTCTGGCCGCAGCTGATTCTCATCGCTGCGGCCAGTTGTTATTTACGCCCAGGTCAGGGCACGAATCGCATCATCGGGTGAATCGCGCTGCCGCGCCCACGAACGGGTCGCGCAGAGCCGTGAACCGGCGTGCGGTCGCCACCCGGGCAAGGGTTCGGGACGCGCGCACCAGCCGCTGGGTGCGGCGCCGCCGGGTGCGGTCGTATCGCTCCAGCGCCTCGGTCACCGGATGCTCGGACAGCAGGACCGCGAGTGTCGCGCCGTCGATCATCGCCTCGCACGCGCCGCGACCGAGATTCGGTGCCATCGCGTGAGCGGCGTCACCGATCAGCGCGACGTTGCCGTGGACGAAGGACGGCAGCGGGGGCGATTCGTACAGATCGTGGTGCAGCACGTCGGCGGGGTCGATCCGATCGAGCACGTCGCGCACGGCCGGGTGCCAGTCGCGGTAACGCTCGCGCAGTTCGTCGATGCTCCCCGCTCCGCCGGCCGGGGCGCGCACGGCGGCGAACCAGTTGGTCAGATCCCCGTCACGCGGGGTGATGCCGAACAGCGCGCCCGGTCCCCACGACTCGCTCGTCGTCGGCACCGTGCCCGATACCCAGCCGCGCCACGCCGAGTAGCCGGTGTACACGGGACGGTAGGCGGGACCGAACAGCCGGTCGCGCGTCGCGCTGTTGATGCCGTCCGCTGCGATCACGACGTCGTAGGCGGCGAGATCGGGCAACCCGGGTGCCGGCGCTCCGAACCGGACGGCATCGGACGGAAGCCCCTCGGCCAGGATCGTGAGCAGTTTCGGCCGGGAGAGAAGGACGACCGGTCGCGCCAAGGTGCGGATGCGTCCGATCACCCGCCCGTCCCATCGCAGGAAGGCCGCGCCGTCCTGCAGCACGCCGAGCTTCTCCACCTGCCCGCCGAGACCGGAGCCGCAGCCGGCGGTGGTCAGGGCGTCGAGGGCTTCGGCCCACATGCCGAGTGCGGTGCCCGTCTCCGGAAGGGAGGGTGCGCGTTCGAAGACGTCGACGTGCCAGTCGCGCCGGACGAGCGCGTTGGCGACGGTGAGCCCGCCGATCCCTCCGCCGAGGATCGCTGCTTTGCCGTGTCGTGCGGTCATGACCCGACCGTACTACGGATGTAGTGTCGTGTCACTACTCCTGTAGTGAATCTCGTAGGATCGAGTCGTGACCGACGAACGCCCTCGGGTGGCAACCGACAAGCGCACAGCGGTTCTCGACGCTGCGATCCATCTGGTGGGGACCGAAGGGCTGCGCGCCCTCACCCACCGCCGCGTCGATGCCATGGCGGGTGTGCCGGCCGGATCCACGTCGAACTACTTCCGCACCCGCCAGGCCCTCGTCGAAGGAGTGCTCGACAGGCTCCTCGAGCAGGACCGGGTCCAGCTCGCGGCGATCGGCGCCGCGTTGCCGGGCGACGCGCGTGAGCTCGAAGACCTGATGCACGGTTATGTGATGTTCGTGACGGGGGACGACCTCGTGCGAACCCGCGCACGCTTCGCGATGTTCGTCGAGGCGATGGCGACGCCCGAACTGCGTGCCGGGGTCGAGACCCGCCGCAGCGAACTGCGCGGATGGATCGGGACGGTGCTCGCGGGCCTCGACGTCGACGATTCCGTCACCGCCGCGCGGGTTCTCATCGACTACCTGGACGGACTGATCCTGCATCGCTGCACCTCGCACGACGACGGACCGGACCCGCGCGACGGCGTGTCCCGGATGGTGCGAATGCTCCTTTCCACGGCAGGGTGACGCCCGCGATTCCGGTGCGTTACGGCTGCGTTTCCGCAGGTGGGCGGGAGAATAGGGCAGGCTTGCTTGCATTACCCCCCGCCACCTGGCATATCGTTCATTTCGAAGACGGTGGGACCACGACGTCCCACCGGTCGCCGGATCCACGCTCGTGCTGCCGAAAAAGGCACCCGCACCGTCGCGGATGAGCGGATACTGGCGATGTCGAAGGTATCGGGCACCCGGCCGATACCCGTCTACGGCAGTAGATGGCCATCAGCGCTGCTGGTCGTCGGTGCTATCGCATCAACGAAGGCTAGGTATGACTCATCTCCCCGGGCCTCGAGGGCTCTACCACCCGGCGAACGAGCACGACTCCTGTGGCGTCGCGTTCGTCGTCGACATGCACGGTCGTCGCAGTCGCGACATCGTGGAGAAGGCGATCACCGCCCTGGTGAATCTCGAACACCGCGGTGCAGCGGGAGCGGAACAGAACACCGGCGACGGCGCCGGCATCCTGATCCAGGTCCCCGACGCCTACTTCCGTGAGGTCGTCGACTTCGATCTTCCCGCCGAAGGCGCATACGCGACCGGTATCGCGTTCCTGCCCAAGGACACAGCCAAGGCCGACGCCGCGGCCGCCGAGGTCGACCGCATCGTCGCCGAAGAGGGCCTCGAGGTCCTCGGCTGGCGCGAGGTGCCGATCGACGAGTCCGAGCTGGGTTCCATGGCCAAGGACGCCATGCCTACCTTCCGGCAGATCTTCATCGCCTCCGGCGCCCGCGCGCTCACCGGCCTCGAGCTCGAGCGCCGCGCGTACGTCGTGCGCAAGCGCACCGAGCACGAGCTCGGCCACCACGGCGCGGGCGAGGACGGTCCCGGCAGCGAGACCGTCTACTTCCCGAGCCTGTCGGCATCGACCTTCGTCTACAAGGGCATGCTCACCACGCCCCAGATGAAGGGCTTCTACCGCGACCTGCAGGACGAGCGCGTCGTCTCGGCCCTCGGCCTCGTGCACTCGCGGTTCTCCACCAACACGTTCCCGTCGTGGCCGCTCGCGCATCCCTTCCGCCGCGTGGCGCACAACGGCGAGATCAACACCGTCACGGGCAACGCCAACTGGATGCGCGCCCGTGAGGCACTCATCGACACCGAGGTCTTCGGCGGTCGCGACAAGCTCGAGAAGATCTTCCCGGTCTGCACGCCGGGCGCGTCCGACACCGCGCGTTTCGACGAGGTGCTCGAACTGCTGCACCTCGGTGGCCGCAGCCTGCCGCACGCCGTGCTCATGATGATCCCCGAGGCGTGGGAGCGCCACGACTCGATGGATCCGGCACGTCGCGCGTTCTACGAGTACCACGCGGCCCTCATGGAGCCGTGGGACGGACCGGCCTCGGTGTGCTTCACCGACGGCACCGTCATCGGCGCCGTGCTCGACCGCAACGGCCTGCGCCCCTCGCGTGCCTGGGTCACCGACGACGGCCTCGTCGTCATGGCCTCCGAAGTGGGTGTGCTCGACATCCCCACCGAGAAGATCGTCAGCAAGCGCCGCCTGCAGCCGGGCCGCATGTTCCTCGTCGACACGGCCAAGGGCCGCATCGTCGAGGACGAGGAGATCAAGCGCGAGCTCGCCGCCGAGCATCCCTACGAGGAATGGGTCGCCAACGGCGTCACCCGTCTCGAGGACCTGCCGGAGAGCAAGTACACCTACATGTCGCACGAGCGTGTCGTGCTGCGGCAGCAGGTCTTCGGCTACACCCGCGAAGAGGTCGACCTCCTCGTCAAGCCGATGGCGGCCTCCGGTGCCGAGGCGCTCGGCTCGATGGGCACCGACACGCCGATCGCCGTGCTGTCGTCGCGCCCGCGTCAGCTGTTCGACTTCTTCTCGCAGCTGTTCGCCCAGGTCACCAACCCGCCGCTCGACGCGATCCGCGAGGAGATCGTCACCAGCATGGGCGGCATGCTCGGCCCCGAGGGCGACCTGCTGAACCCGACCGAGGCGTCGTGCCGGCAGATCCTCATCGGTGCGCCGGTCATCGACAACGACGACCTGCAGAAACTCATCCACGTCAACGACGAGAAGCAGTTCCCCGGCTTCAACAGCGTCATCATCCGCGGCCTGTACCCGGTCGCGGAGGGCGGTGAGGGTCTGCGTCGCGCGCTCGCCTCGATCCGCGAGCAGGTCTCGCAGGCCATCGAGAAGGGCGCACGCCTGATCGTGCTGTCCGACCGCGAGTCCGACGAGAAGCTGGCGCCGATCCCGTCGCTGCTGCTCACCTCCGCAGTGCACCACCACCTCGTCCGTGAGAAGACCCGCACCAAGGTCGGTCTGCTCGTCGAGGCCGGCGACGCCCGCGAGGTCCACCACATCGCCGCCCTGTGCGGTTTCGGTGCGGCCGTGGTCAACCCGTACATGGCGTTCGAGAGCATCGACGAGCTGCTGCAGAACGGCGACCTGCCCGAGGGCATGACCCTCGACAAGGCCATCGCCAACTACATCAAGGCGGCCTCGAAGGGCGTGCTCAAGGTGATGTCCAAGATGGGCATCTCCACGCTCGCCTCCTACACCGGTGCGCAGCTGTTCCAGGTCATCGGCCTGTCGCAGGAACTCGTCGACGAGTACTTCACCGGTCTGCAGTCGCAGCTCGGCGGCGTCGGTCTCGACGAGATCGCCGCGGACGTCGCGGCCCGTCACCGCACGGCCTTCCTCGACCGCCAGTCCGAGCGCGCGCACCGCGAGCTCGAGGTGGGCGGCGAGTACCAGTGGCGTCGTGAGGGCGAGTACCACCTGTTCAACCCGGACACGGTGTTCAAGCTCCAGCACGCGACCCGCACCGGCCAGTACTCGATCTTCAAGGAGTACACGAAGCTCGTCGACGACCAGTCGGAGCGACTCGCGTCGCTGCGCGGTCTGTTCGAGTTCAAGAAGGGCGTGCGCCCGCCGGTGCCGATCGACGAGGTCGAGCCGGCGAGCGAGATCGTCAAGCGCTTCTCGACCGGTGCGATGAGCTACGGCTCCATCTCGGCCGAGGCGCACGAGACCCTCGCGATCGCGATGAACCGTCTCGGTGGCCGCTCGAACTCCGGTGAGGGCGGCGAGCATCCGAGCCGTTTCACCCCGGACGAGAACGGCGACTGGCGGCGCTCGGCGATCAAGCAGGTCGCCTCGGGTCGCTTCGGTGTGACCGCGCACTACCTGAGCAACTGCACCGACATCCAGATCAAGATGGCGCAGGGTGCGAAGCCCGGTGAGGGCGGCCAGCTGCCGCCGCACAAGGTGTACCCGTGGGTCGCCGAGGTCCGTGGTTCGACGCCCGGCGTCGGCCTGATCTCGCCGCCGCCGCACCACGACATCTACTCGATCGAGGATCTCGCGCAGCTGATCCACGACCTGAAGAACGCCAACCCGAAGGCCCGCATCCACGTGAAGCTGGTCTCCGAGCTCGGTGTCGGCACGGTCGCCGCGGGTGTGTCGAAGGCACACGCCGACGTCGTGCTCATCTCGGGTCACGACGGTGGTACCGGCGCGTCGCCGCTGACCTCCCTCAAGCACGCGGGTGCTCCCTGGGAGATCGGTCTCGCCGAGACCCAGCAGACGCTGATGCTCAACGGTCTGCGCGACCGCATCGTCGTGCAGGTCGACGGTCAGATGAAGACCGGCCGCGACGTCGTCGTCGCCGCTCTCCTCGGTGCCGAGGAGTACGGTTTCGCGACCGCGCCGCTCGTGGTCTCGGGCTGCATCATGATGCGCGTGTGCCACCTCGATACCTGCCCCGTGGGTGTCGCGACGCAGAACCCGGTGCTGCGCAAGCGGTTCACCGGTAAGCCGGAGTTCGTCGAGAACTTCATGCTGTACATCGCCGAAGAGGTGCGCGAGTACCTCGCCGAGCTCGGTTTCCGCAGCCTCGACGAGGCCATCGGCCAGGTGGACGTCCTCGACACCCGCAAGGCCGTCGAGCACTACCGCGCGTCGAAGCTCGACCTGTCGCCGCTGCTCGAGAAGGTCACCTCCCCGATCTACGGGGAGCAGGACATGCACTGCACCAAGGAGCAGTACCACGCTCTCGACAAGGCACTCGACAACGAGCTGATCGCGAAGGCGCAGCCCGCTCTCGAGTCGGGCACGCCGGTCTCGTTCGACACCCCGATCACCAACGTCAACCGCACCGTCGGCACGATGCTCGGCCACGAGCTCACCAAGAAGTACGGTGCGGAAGGGTTGCCGGACAACACGATCGACATCACCTTCACGGGTTCGGCCGGCAACAGCTTCGGTGCGTTCGTCCCGCGCGGCATCACGATGCGGCTCAACGGCGACGCGAACGACTTCGTCGGCAAGGGCCTGTCGGGTGGTCGCATCGTCGTGCGTCCGCCGCACAATGCGGCCGAGGGTTTCGTGCCCGAGGACAACATCATCGCCGGCAACGTCATCCTGTTCGGTGCCACCTCGGGTGAGGTCCTCATCCGTGGCATCGCGGGTGAGCGCTTCGCGGTCCGCAACTCCGGAGCCACGGCCGTCGTCGAAGGCGTCGGCGACCACGGCTGCGAGTACATGACGGGTGGCAAGGTCGTCATCCTCGGCAAGACCGGCCGCAACTTCGGTGCGGGCATGTCCGGTGGCGTCGCGTTCGTGTACAACCCGGACAAGGACTTCGAGAACAACCTGAACACCGAGCTGGTCGACCTCGAGGATCTCGAGGGCGAGGACTTCGCGTGGCTCAAGGGCGCCGTCGAACGGCATCGTGACGAAACGGGCTCCGAGGTCGCAGCCCGCATCCTGGCCGACTGGTCACAACAGGTCAGCCACTTCGCGAAGGTCATGCCTCGCGATTACAAGAAGGTACTCATGGCTATCAAGGACGCCACCATCCGTGGTGCGAACGTGGACGAGGCGATCATGGAGGCTGCTCGTGGCTGATCCCACCGGTTTCCTCAAGCACGGTTCCCGCGAGACGCCGGTCCGCCGGCCCGTCCCGCTGCGACTCCTCGACTGGAAGGAGGTCTACGAGCCGTTCCCGCTCGACACCCTCCGGACCCAGGCGAGCCGTTGCATGGACTGCGGTATCCCCTTCTGCCACAACGGTTGCCCGCTCGGGAATCTCATCCCCGAGTGGAACGACCTCGCCTACAAGGGCAAGTGGGAGGACGGGATCGAGCGTCTCCACGCCACGAACAACTTCCCCGAGTTCACCGGCCGGCTCTGCCCGGCGCCCTGTGAGGCGTCGTGCGTGCTCGGCATCAACCAGGACCCGGTGACCATCAAGCAGGTCGAGGTCGAGCTGGTCGAGAAGGCCTTCGACGACGGCCGCGTCAAGCCGGTTCCGCCGTCGAAGCTCACCGGCCGCAAGGTCGCGGTCGTCGGCTCCGGGCCTGCCGGTCTCGCTGCGGCACAGCAGCTCACGCGTGCCGGTCACTCGGTGACGGTGTTCGAGCGGGCCGACCGCATCGGTGGTCTGCTCCGCTACGGCATCCCCGAGTTCAAGATGGAGAAGCGCTTCATCGACCGCCGTCTCGCGCAGATGGAGGCCGAGGGCACCGTCTTCAAACCGGGCGTGAACGTGGGTGTCGACATCACCGCCGACGAGCTGCGCGAGCAGTTCGACGCCGTGGTGCTCGCCGGCGGCGCGACCGTCGCCCGCGACCTGCAGATCCCCGGACGCGAGCTCGACGGCATCCACCAGGCGATGGAGTTCCTGCCGATCGCCAACCGCGTGCAGCTCGGCGACCTGCCCGCCCCGACCATCACGGCCGAGGGCAAGAAGGTCGTCATCATCGGCGGTGGCGACACCGGCGCCGACTGCCTGGGCACCTCGCACCGTCAGGGTGCGGCGAGCGTCCACCAGTTCGAGATCATGCCGCGGCCGCCGGAGCAGCGCGCCGAGTCCACCCCGTGGCCGACCTACCCCCTCATGTACCGCGTCTCGTCGGCGCACGAGGAGGGCGGCGAGCGCGTCTTCTCCGTCAACACCGAGGAATTCGTCGGTAAGGACGGCAAGGTCACCGCGCTCAAGGCACACGAGGTGCAGATGGTCGACGGTCGCTTCGAGAAGGTCGAAGGCAGCGACTTCGAACTCGAGGCCGATCTGGTGCTGCTCGCGATGGGCTTCACCGGTGCCGAGAAGCCCGGTTTGCTCACCGATCTCGGTGTCGACTTCGACCAGCGCGGCAACGTCGCCCGCTCGTCGGAGTGGGCCACCAACGTCGACGGTGTCTTCGTCGCCGGCGACATGGGTCGCGGACAGTCGCTCATCGTCTGGGCGATCGCCGAGGGTCGCGCGTGCGCCGCTGCGGTGGACCGCTTCCTCGAGGGCGAGACGGCACTGCCGGCGCCGATCGCGACCACCACGATGCCGCAGCGCTGAGCGCGGAAATCTATCGGCGTCCGAGTGGCGCCGGAGAGTTGAGCGCTCCAGCGTCGCAGCGCTGAACGAGGTACGACCACTGGGCCGCACACCGGAAGGTGTGCGGCCCAGCGGTGTTCGTGGGTGAGGTCAGGCGTCGACGAGCGACGCGGGATCGGTGTCGGATGCGGTGGCCGGCGCCGGTTCGGGTGTGGCCTCCTCGCGCCGCCGCGCGAGGAGGCGGTCGACGGCCCACGATCCGGAGCCGACGAAGATCAGGACGAACATCGCCCAGCAGAACAGCGCGGCGGATTCACCGTCGTTCTGGATGGGCAGTGCGCCGTCGGCCTGATGGCCCCAGAAGTAGGCGTACGCCATCGATCCGGAGCCGAGGAAGGCCGCGAGCCGGGTGCCGAGACCGAGGATCAGGGCGGTGCCGCACACGACCTGGATGATCGCGCCCCACCAGCCGGGCCATGCGCCGAGTTGTGCGGTGGCTCCGCCGTAGGGTTCCGTCGGCCACGCCCACAGGCTCGTGGTGCCGTGGCACAAGAACAGGAAACCGACGACGATGCGGAAGGCGGCGACGGCGTGGTCGCCGAAACGGTCCGGCCAGTGGCGCACTGAGTTCATCACGTGCGGAAGTAAAGCATGCCTACCCTTACATACAGGGTGCTTGGTCATCGTTCCGCGGTTCAACAGCAACCGCCGGACGCGCTGCACTGTGATATTTCCGTGTCGCCGGGCGTCGCACCCGTTATGGTTCTGCGCATGACGGCTACGAGACGGGCACTGGCGATGGTCGTGATGGGTGCGGGTGCCGTCGTGGCCGCCGTCGCGGCGGCTCCCGCCGCGGCCGCGGATCCTGCGGACGCGTGCATCCGCAACGGTGGTGGGCTCGTGACGGTCGACGGCGCCGAGCCCGTCCCACCGGTTTTCGGATTCGACGGCCCCCGCCTGCTCGGACTCCAGGGCGGTGTCGGCAACGCGTGCATCACCAACGTGGGTCCCGGCGCCGTGACGGTCACGCATCCCGAGGGACGTGTCCCGGGACGCACCGAGGTGTCCACCGCGCTCGTGGAGATGCGGGTCGACGGCGGGCTCGGCAACGTCGCCGTCACCAACGTCGGTACCGGTGCGGTCACGGTGCACCGGACGGAGGTCACGCCCGAGCCTGTTGCGGCGCCCACCCAGGCTCCGCTCCCCGGGATGCCGGAGCTGATCCTCGACGCGGGAACCGACGGCGTCTTCGTCACGAACGTCGGTACGGGCGGTGTCACGGTCGTCGACCGTGCCGTCGCGCCGGCGGAGCTTCCGGCCTCGCCACCGCCTCCCCCGGGTGCGGTCGTCACCGATCCGTTCAGCGGAAACATCTATGTCACAAACCTCTTCGGGCCCGACATCGTCGTCGCGGAACCCGCCTCGACCGCCGAAGGGAGCGCGGTCGAGCGACCGGTTCCGGGAACGGCGGTCGACTACGGGACGGGCAACGTCTTCGTGACGAACATCGGCGGGGGACAGGTGACCGTCGTCCGCGGCTGATCCGCCGGCCCCGTCGTTCCCCGACAACGTTCCGGACTCGGATGTATCACATCCGGTTCACGAATATGTCATCCTTCTACTCGATACTGCCGGGGAGGGACGCGGCACCAGGACAGTAGCGGGGCGGGGACATGGCTATGAGAAGAGTGTGGGCGGCAACGGTGGCCGCAGTGGCGGCATGTGCAGCAATATTCGTCGCAATGCCTGCGGCGCAAGCGAATCCGCCCGGATGTCCGACCCTGAACGTGGTCGCTGTGCCCGGAACGTGGGAGACCTCGAACACCCCCGACCCCGGCCGCGGGAACGGCATGCTCGCCCAGGTCACGTCCGATCTTCCCGCAGGGGCACGCGTCGACTACGTCGCGTATCCCGCCACGGCCTTCCCGTGGGAGGGCGACGTGTACGCGGCCTCCCGCAACCGCGCCGTCGACAACGCGCGCGGCATCATCGCGGCCACCGCCGCGCGGTGCCCCCTCACGAACTTCGCCCTCGTCGGCTACAGCCAGGGTGCCGATGCCGCAGGTGATCTCGCCGCCGAGATCGGCACCGGGCTGGGAGTGGTCGGTCCGCACCGCCTCGTCGCGGTGGGTCTGCTGTCCGATCCGCGCCGCTCCGAACTCGACCCGTTCGTCGGTCCGCCCGTCGCCGGCACCGGTGCCGGAGGTGCCCGTGCGGGTGGCTTCGGATTCGTAACGCCCAACGTGCGCACCATCTGCGCGGTGGGCGACCTCTATTGCTCGACGCCGCCGGAGGACTTCGTCACGCGACTGGCCGGCTTCCTCGCCATCTCGGCGGGCAGCCCGTTCGAGCAGCTCGAGAACTACCGCGACGAGGCGACCGCGCTCTACAACGACATCATGACCGCCGGGGGCATCCCGATGCTGCAGCTGCAGCTCACGCCCGAGGCGAACGAGCTGCGCGAGCAGAAGATCCGCACCTTCTACGAGTCGCAGATCCACCAGGACTACTCGAACTACGTGGTCGACGGTCGCGGAACGACGGCCACGCGGTGGCTGCACGACTGGATCGCCTCCAAGGCCTGACCATCAGTCGATATCGAATCGTGCGCCCACACGCATGACACGGGGCGCGAAGCGCATCAGCCACTTGCGGACCTTCGCACCCGGCGCGACCGTCACCACAGGTTTGTTGTGACGGACCGCCCCGACGATCGCCTTGGCCACCTTCTCCGGCGCGATGTGCAGGCGCCGGTACATCGCGAGGGTGCGGGTGCGTCGCGCTGCTCGTAGTTCCTTGTTCGGCGCGACGTACTCCGTCGCCCGGGTGAGGTTGGTGTCCACCAGGTCGGGACACACGACGGTCACGCCGATCCCGTGTTCGAGCAGTTCGGCGCGCAGGCACTCCGACAACATGAACACCCCGGCCTTGCTCGTCGTGTAGGCGGCGAGGTTGCGTTGCGGCATGTACGCCGCCGCCGACGAGACGTTGACGATCTGCCCGCCCGTGCCGGCTTCGATCATCTGCTCGGTGAAGGCGCGGCAGCCGTAGACCACACCCCAGAAGTTCACGTCCATGACGTTCTCGAACACGCTCTGCGGGGTGTCGGCGAAGGCACCGATGACACCGATGCCCGCGTTGTTGACGAGCACGTCGGCGACGCCGTGCCGCTCGCGGACGGTCTGCGCGAACTTCCGGACCTGCTGTTCGTCGGAGACGTCGAGTTCGTAGGCGTGGGCGGCGCCGCCGAAGACGGCCTCGGAACCGCCGGCGCCGGGAGCCGGGACGTTCACGAGCGCCACCGTCTCGCGGGCACTGTCGAGATCCTTGTCGGCGACGACGACGATGGCGCCTTCGGCGGCGAAGGCGATCGCCGACGCCCGGCCGATCCCGCTACCGCCGCCGGTGACGACGACGAGGGCGCCGGTCAGGTCGCGCAGACGGCTGCGTAGTGCAGCGCCGGCGCGCCAGCGGCGTATCTGAGCGATCCGAGAGGGCACCCCACCATCGTGACGCACTCGCCGCGTGTGGTCCGGTCAGTACAGGAACTCGCGGTAGAGCTCGCGCTTGCCCGGCTCTGCGTCGGCCGGGATCTCGATCGAGTGGAGTTCGGCGTGCATGTCGCGCATCGACGGGACCGCCGCGCGGTCGGGATAGGTCGACGGATCCCACAGTTTGGCGCGCAGCAACGCCCGCGCGCAGTGCAGGAAGACCTCGTCGATCTGCACGATCACAGCGAGCTGCGCCGGCTTGTTCTGCAGCGACAGCTTCTCGAGCAGGTCGGGGTCGGTCGACAGGGTGGCGCGGCCGTTGATCCGCAGCACCTCCTCGTCGCCGGGGACGAAGAACAGCAACCCGACGTGAGGGTTCTCGAGGATGTTCCGGTACGAGTCGGCGCGGCGGTTGCCGGGCCGGTCGGGCAGCGCGATCGTGTGGTCGTCGAGGACGAGCACCGCCGACTCGATGTCGCCACGCGGCGAGCAGTCGCAGTTGCCGACGGCGTCGGCGGTGGCGATCGTGAAGAACCGCGCCAGCGACAAGAAATGCCTGATGAGCGGGGTCAGGTGTGGTCGCGCCTTGTCGACGATCGCCGGGTGCGGAATGCCCAGGACGGCCTCGAGCTCGCCCTGTGTCCGTATCCCGCCCTGTACGAGCTCGTCGATCCTGTCCGCATCCATCCGGTGCACCTCCGGCGGTGACCGTACCAATCCTGCGGGCGAAGATCACGTCGGCATCCGGATCGTGCCTGATCAGGTGGTGGTCGCCGGAGCTTCCGGTCACCGGGACAGACCGGGAACGCACGCTCCCGATCCCGGTAGAACGAAAGGCGATGCCCCCGTCCGGAAGGATCGAGATGACCGACTCCGCCCTGCTGGCCTCCCTCCTCGAACGCGTACAGCTCCTCGAGGACAAGGCTGCGATCCACGAGGTCCTCACGGCCTACGGCCCGGCCGTCGACGCCGGTGACGCCGAGGCGGTGGGGGAACTGTGGACGCAGGACGCCGTCTACGACATCGACATCCGCTTGATGGAGGGGCGCGACACGATCATGGAGATGGTGCGCACCCGGCCGCACCAGGACTACATCGAGGAGGGCTGCGGTCATCTGCTCGACCCGGTGCACATCCGGGTCGACGGCGACACCGCCGTCGCGACCTGTCACTCCCTGCTGCTGCGCCGCAACGCCGATTCGGATTCGTTCCGGGTGTGGCGGGTGAGCGCCAACCGATTCGAACTCGCCCGGATCGACGGCAGTTGGAAGATAGCGCGCCGCACGTCGCGGTTGCTCGACGGCAGCACCGCCGCCCGCGACCTCCTCGCGAGCGCACGGCGCTGAACCCACGACTCGTGGGTGGGCGCTGGGGGCTCACCCACGGGCCGGCTGCCGGAGGAGCTCAGACGCGCAGGGTGTCGCGTACGTGCCCGGTCTCGTTGATCGACGCCACGCGGCGTGCGCCGCTGCGTGAGACGAGGATGCGCGTCACCGACGCGTATTCGATGGGGAACATCAGCGGCCGGGGCAGCTCGAGCAGGTGCTGCAGCACGATGTTCACGACCCCGCCGTGGACGAACAGCGCCACGGTCTCGGCATGGTCGCACGTGCCCACCACGTGGTCGATCCCGCGCAGCACCCGTGTGCGGAAGGCGTCCCCGTCCACGAAATCGGGCAGGTGACCTGCCAGGATGCGCTTGTAGGCAGCCGGTGCGACGTCCTTCGCGGCGTCGATCGTGAAGTAGTGATCGTGGCCGTAGTCGTACTCGGCGATGTCCTCCATCTTCTCCACGTCGAGCCCGCGTCGTTCCGCGACCGGCTCGGCCGTCTGCAGGGCCCGCAACTGCGGGCTCGAGAACAGACGGGTGATGTTGTAGGGGGACAGCGCGTCCGGTAACCGCGACGCCTGGAGACGACCGGTCTCCGTGAGCGGCGGGTCGGCGACCCCGGTCTCGGCGCGGGCGTTGTTCGGCTCGGCGTGGCGGATCAGGAGTAGCTGCACGACCTCACGATGCCAGGTGGAGCGGTTTCACGTGAAACGACCCGTCAGGAGCGTCGCGGCTTCGTGAACGGGAACGCCAGCGACTCGCGGATACTGCCTCCGAGGACGAGCATCACGATCCGGTCGACACCCATGCCGAGACCGCCGGTGGGAGGCATCGCGTATTCGAGTGCTTCGAGGAACTCCTCGTCGAGTTCCATCGCCTCCTCGTCACCGCCCGCGGCGAGCAGCGACTGCTCGGTGAGGCGGGCACGCTGGTCGAGGGGATCGGTGAGCTCGCTGTAGGCGGTCCCCAGCTCGACACCCCAGGCCACCAGGTCCCACTTCGCTGCGACACCCGGTTTGCGGGGGTGCGGCCGGGTCAGCGGCGACACCGAGGTCGGGAAGTCGGTGTAGAAGGTGGGGAACTCCGTCTTCGATTCGACGAGGTGCTCGTACATCTCCTGTGCGGTGGCGCCGGCGTCCCAGGCCGGGTTGTAGGGGATCTCGTGTTCGTCGCACATGCGTCGCAGGACGTCGACGGGGGTCTGCGCGTCGACGAACGTCCCGAGCGCCTCGGAGATCGCGTCGTGGAAGGTCTTGACGGGCCACTCGCCGGAGATGTCGATCTCGACCGGGGTGCCGTCGGGGCCGGGTCGCAGGATGATCTCGCGTCCGTGTGCCGCACGGGCCGCTGCCTGGATCAACTCGCGTGCGACGACCCGCATCTTCTCGTAGTCGCTGTGCGCCTCGTACGCCTCGAGGATCGTGAACTCCGGGTTGTGCTTGAAATCCGCACCCTCGTTGCGGAACACCCGGCCGATCTCGAAGACCTTCGCCATGCCCGCGACGCACAGCCGCTTCAGGTACAGCTCGGGGGCGATCCGCAGGTACAGATCGGCGTCGTAGGCGTTGATGTGCGTGACGAACGGTGCGGCGTTCGCGCCGCCGTGCACCGACTGCAGGATCGGCGTTTCCACCTCGAGATAGCCGCGGGCCTGCAGTTCGTCGCGCAGCGACCGCACCACCGCGCTGCGCGCCGCGAGGTGGTCGCGTGCGCCGCGGTCGATCGCGAGATGCAGATAGCGTTGCCGCACGCGGGCTTCCGGGTCGACGAGACCGTGGTACTTGTCGGGCAGCGGGTGCAGGCACTTGCCGTCGACGCGCCACGAATCGGCGAGCACCGAGATCTCGCCGGTGCGGCTGCGTCCCGTCTCGCCGGACACCTCGACGAGGTCGCCGAGGTCGAACAGGAAGCGTTGTCCGGCAACCCGTTGCCGATCGACGAGGATCTGGATGTCGCCCGACCAGTCGCGCAGCACCGCGAACAGCACACCGCCGAAGTTGCGGATGCGCAGCAGGCGTCCCGCCACGGTCACCGGAGTGCCGGGCTTCGCGGCCCGGGCCTCGGCGGCGGTGTGGGTCGGGGGATGCGCGACCGGATAGGGATCGACACCGTGTTCGACGATCCGCTGCAGGGTGTTCATCCGCACCTGGACCTGCTCGGGGCGGCGACGTCCGTGCGAGACGGCGGGCGTGCCGTCGGCGAGTTCGACGCCGGGTGCGCTGCCGTCGTCGTGCAGTTCCGCCGCGACCACCTGGTCCTCGGGGAACGCCGAATGTGTTCCCGTGTGCTGCTCGGTGTTCCGGCGAGCGAAGGTGGGGAGGGTGAGGAAGCCCTCGGCGATCGCCGACGCGAGCGCGACGCGCGGGATGAGCCGGTTGTCGCGGAAACACAGGAAGCGGGGCACCCACTCGGGGTGGTACTTGACGTTGGACCGGTACAGCGCCTCGAGCTGCCACCACCGCGAGAAGAACAGCAGGATCGACCGCCACAACCGCAGGATCGGGCCGGCGCCGATCCGCGCGCCCTCCTCGAAGACCGACCGGAAGACCGCGAAGTTCAGCGAGATCCGCTCGACGTCGAATTCGGCACCACGTGAGGCGAGCTCGGAGACCATGAGTTCGACGACGCCGTTGGGGGCCTGCGGGTCGCGGCGCATCAGGTCGAGCGACACCCCGTCCGATCCCCACGGCACGAGCGAGAGCATCGCGACGACCTTGCCGTCCGCGACCGCTTCGACGAGCAGGCAGTCGCCGTCGAGCGGATCACCGAGCCGGCCGAGGGCCATCGAGAAACCGCGCTCGTTCTCGGTGTCGCGCCAGGCCTCGGCGCGCTGGATCGCCGCCGACAGCTCGATGGGCGACAGTTCGCGGTGACGCATGATCCGTGCGGTCACACCGTGTTTGCGGGCGCGGTTGACGGCCTGCCGCACCGGTCGCATGTCGCGTCCGGCGAGACTGAAGTCGCGGGTGAGCAGGACGGCCTCGTCGCCGAGCTGCAGCGCGTTCAGGCCCGCACGGTGATAAGCCCTCGCACCGTCCTCGCTCGCCCCCATCACCGCGGGTGTCCACCCGTAGGCGCGGGCGAGATCGAGCCATTCGTCGATGGCGTGCGGCCACGCCTCGGGGTTGCCGATCGGATCACCGCTCGCGAGGCACACACCGAGTTCGACGCGATAGGTCACCGCGGCCTTGCCACTGGGGGCGAACACCACGGCCTTGTCGCGGCGCGTCGCGAAGTAGCCGAGTGAATCGTCGCTGTGGGTGAGCAGGCCGCGGATGGCCGATTCGTCACTGCCGGTGAGCGCATTGCTCGCTCGCTGCGAGCGGAACAGCACCACGACGGCCGCGAGCACGGCGAGCGCGCCGAGCAGGCCGAGGACCGTGTTGACCAGCCCGTTCGGGCGACCACCGAACTGGTCGTTGTCGATGAAGGTCAGCGCGGTGACACGGTTGAGGGCCCACAGGAACCGGTCGGGGGCGGGCAGAGTGCCGGGGAACAGCTCCACCAGACCCCAGCCGATCAGTGTCGCGACGGCCAGGCCACCCACGAGCACACCGAGTGCGGCCCAGACGTTTCCGCGCCGCACGCGCGTGTAGAACTCGGGATAGGACAGCAGCAGGAGCGCGACGATCAACAGGTGGACGATCAACGCGACGAGGTGGTTCGGGTCGCGCTCGACGATGCTCATCACGAGATTGGTGATGGTGAATCCGCCGAGATAGATCGTCAGGATCCACCACGCGATGCGCTTGCGGCCGGCGACGGCACCGGCGAGCAGGCCCAGGACGAGAGCGAACGACAGGCTCGTGTCGGGAGCGTCGAAGTAGTACTCGTCGAGATATTCGCGCGGAGCGTGGATCCAGTAGCGCAGGGTCGGGGAGATCGACCACAGCGCGACCACGACCGCGTAGATGCCCAGGATCAGGCCGAGGATGTGCGGTACGGCGGACAGACGCCCACCGACGAGGTCGGTCGGCGATGGACGGGAGGGCGCTGGGCCGTCCTCCACCGGACGCGGGCGCTCGACAGGAGCGGTGGAATCCGCAGACATGGAATAGAACGGTAACGGGCAAACGCGGCAGACGTGGGACGAACGGCCGCGGGACCGGGTCGCATTCCCGGTCCCGCGGCCGTTCTCATCCGTTCATGTGCCCGTCAGGAACGGGGTGCTCCCGCGGTCGCGACGTCCTCGGTGGCGTCGGGCTCGGACGGTTCGGTCCGCGCCAGCTTGCTCGGCCACCAGATCTTCTTGCCGATGTCGATCGTCAGCGCCGGCACCACCAGCGACCGCACGAGCAGTGCGTCGAGGAGGACGCCGAAGGCGACGATGAACGCGAGTTGCGCCAGGAACAGCAGCGGGATCACCGCCAGCGCCGAGAACGTCGCAGCGAGGACCACGCCGGCGGACGTGATGACACCGCCGGTGACGGTCAGTGCCCGCAGTGTGCCGGCGCGGGTACCGACCTTCTTCGTCTCCTCGCGGACGCGAGTCATGAGGAAGATGTTGTAGTCGATACCCAGCGCCACGAGGAAGACGAACCCGAACAGCGGCACCACCGGGTCGGCGCCGGGGAAACCGAGCAGGTCGTTGAACACGAGCGACGAGATGCCGAGGGTCGCCGCGAACGAGACGATCACGGTGAGCATCAGCAGGATCGGTGCGACGACCGCCCGCAGCAGTGCGATGAGCACCAGCAGCACCACGAGCGTCACGGCCGGGATGATGACGGTGCGGTCGCGGGTCGCGGTGTCCTTCGTGTCGAGGTCGACGGCCGTGGGTCCGCCGACGAGTGCCTCGGCGTCGGGCACGGAGCCCACCGCCTCGCGGATGCGTTCGACGGTCTCCTCGGCGGCGAGGGAGTCGGCAGGATCCGACAGCGTCGCCTGCACCGCGACCAGTCCGTCGACCACGCGCGGCGCGCCGTCGGGGCCGGGGACGGGCTGGACGGTCGTCACGCCCTCGACGCCCTCGGTGGCGTCGACGACACCCTCGAGCGCGCCTTCGCGGGCGACGACGATGCTGGGCGAACCGGTGCCGGCGTCGAAGTGCTCACCGAGCACCTCCTGGCCGGACTTCGAATCGGTCTGCAGGAGGAACAGATCCGAGGACGCGACACCGCTCGCCTTGAACTGCGGTGCCAGCAAGGCGAAGGCGACGAGCACGAGGCTGCACACGATCCAGATGGGACGCGGCTTAGACCCGACGAAGTCGGCCACCCGGCCCCACACCTTGTGGGACTTCTGCATGTCGTCGGCATCGGCGTTCGCGTCGTAGACCGGGCGGGTGGGCCAGAACGCGACGCGGCCGAGCAGCACGAGCGCTGCGGGCAGGAAGGTGAGCGACGCGAGGAACGATGTCGCGATGCCGATGGCGGCCACCGGGCCGAGACCGCGGTTGGAGTTCAGGTCCGACAGCAGCAGGCACAGCACGCCGAGGATGACTGTGCCGGCGGACGCAGCGATCGGCTCGATCGAACCGCGGAGCGCGCTGCGCATCGCGGCGTACTTGTCCTGCTGCAGTCGCAGTTCCTCGCGGTACCGGGAGACCAGTAGCAGTGCGTAGTCGGTGGCGGCACCGAACACCAGGATGAACATGATGCCCTGGCTCTGGCCGTTGAGCGCGATCGCTCCGGCATCGGCGAGCACGTAGACCAGCAGGCTCGCGAGGGCGAGTGCGAACAGCGCCGAGATGATGACGACGAACGGCAGGATCGGGCTGCGGTAGACCACCACGAGGATGACGAGAACGACACCGCCCGCGACGAGCAGGAGCAGTCCGTCGATGCCGCCGAAGGCAGACGACAGGTCTGCGGCCTGCCCGGCGGGGCCGGTGACGTAGACGGTCAGGCCGTCGGGGGCGCCTTCGAGGGCCGTCCGGAGTTCCTCGACGGCCTCCTGGACCTCCCCGGAGGCGTCGAGCGGCACGATCATCTGCGCCGCTGCGCCGTCCTCGGACGGGATCGGCGGCGGTCCTGCGGATTCGGTGGCCAGGAAGGCGAGGTCCTCGTCGGTGATCCCGCCGTCGCGTTCGGCGACGACGATCGCGGGGATGAACTCGCTCTCGTTGAACTGCGCGTACAGCTCGTCCGCGCGGGTGGATTCGGCGGAAGCCGGGAGGAAGGTGCTCGCGTCGTTGGAGGCGACCTCGCTGAGCTTGCCTGCGAACGGACCGCCGCCACCAGCGGCCACAAGCCACGCGATGAGCAACAGGGCAGGTAGGAGCCACCGCCATCGGCTGGTTGTGCGTGGGGGCTCGGTAGCAGTGCTCAAGATTCCTCCTGGCGTGAGCGAATGTGTCGGAACTAGATTATTCAGCGTGCTGAACGATGGGGGTGGAGACGACCTCGACGAGTGGCCCACCGGACGTCTGCTGTCCACCGCGGCCCGGCTCGTCGAGCAGGCCTGGGAGCAGTCCTTGCGACGGCGAGGGCTCACCCACGCGGGGGTGATCGCACTGCACGCGGTGGCCCACGCCCCGCTGTCGCAACGGGAGATGGCGCGCGCATGCCGGGTGACCGACCAGACCATGAGCCGGACCGTCGACCATCTCGTCCGCGGCGGTTTCGTCACGCGCGCGGTCGACCCGGAGGACGAACGGAGGATGCGGGTGGAGATCACGCCGTCGGGCGTGGACGCCTACCGGCGCGTGATCGAACTCGAACGCGACGACGAGCCCGGCGGTGATTCTCCGGTCGCGGTGTCGGACCCGGCTACCCTGCGCCGGCTCCTGCTCGAAATCGTTCGTTCGCACAGCACTCCTCGTGACAGCCCCGGGAGTACCCACGATCGGGAGAGTCCACCCCTCGGCGGGATGTGAGCTGCCACCCTCTCCGGAAAACGAGAAGATCCGTCCGGAGCGCGCGCGGTAGGGTGCCGCATGGTCTCCGCTCCCCGGACCCACGCCGACGTCGTGTCCGCACTGCGAGCAGCCGGGTGCGTGTTCGCCGAGGAGGAGGCGCAGCTGCTCGTCGAAGCCGCTCCCACACCCTCGGATCTGGAGCGGCTCATCGCGCGGCGCGTCGGCGGCGAACCCCTCGAACACGTACTGGGACAGGTCTTCTTCCACGGCAGGCGCATCGCGGTGCGAGAAGGGGTGTTCGTCCCCCGTCGCCGCACCGAGTATCTGGTGGACTGCGCGATCGAACTCACGCGGCCCGGTGCCGTGATCGTCGACATGTGTTGCGGGTGCGGTGCCGTCGGTGCCGCGCTCGCCACCGCCGTCGAGGACTGCGAGGTCTACGCGGCCGACATCGATCCCGTCGCCACCGCGTGTGCCCGCCTGAACCTGCCGCCCCACCGGGTGTTCGACGGCGATCTGTTCGACGCCCTGCCGGGCACGCTGCGCGGTCGCGTCGACGTGCTCGTCGCCAATGCGCCCTACGTGCCGTCGGGGGCGATCGGGTCGATGCCGCGGGAGGCGCGCTGCAGCGAGCCGCGACACGCACTGGACGGCGGACCCGACGGACTGGACGTCCACCGCCGGCTCGTCGCCGACGCGGGCCGGTGGCTCACCGACGGTGGGTCGCTGCTCGTCGAGTCGGCCGCGTCGCAGGCACCCGTCGTGCGCGACCTCGTGACCCGGGCCGGACTCGACGCCGACACGCGGGGTTCCGAGGAGTCCGACGCGACGGTCGTCATCGGCACCCGTCGATGACGTGCTCGCTGCCGCGAACATGTCAGTCGAGCGGTAGCTGAGCGAAGATCGCGGTCGGCTGGGTCGACCCGCCCGTCGGTTCGACGCTGAAGGCGAGCGCGGTGGCACCCGAGATGTCCTCGAGCACCGCGGTCGTCGACGGCGCGACGTCGTCGGGTGTCATCGTGCCCGCGGGCTCCATGCCCTCGGGCCCGACCAGCCACATCTGGTAGACGCTGCCCTCGGCCGGCGGGGCGACGTTGTTCATCACCAGCACGCCCGCGTCCTCCTCCTTGGAGAACACCACGGTCGCGGTGCCGCCACCGTCGAGCTCGCCCGACGAGGTCCGTACGTCCTCGGCGGCGAAGACCCGCTCGCTCGTGCCCGGCTCGGACGTGGTCTGCCACTGACCGGCCACCACGACGCCGCCGATCGCAACGATCACGGCCGCTGCCGCGGCGAGCAGGAAGTTCCGCCGTCGGGCCTGGCGGCGCTCGTCGAGGGAGACGGGCGGGGGAAGGTGATCGTCCTCCGCCCGAGGTGCCTCGGTCGCCTCCGGCTCACCGGGTCGTTCCGTGTGCGTCTTCTCGGCGGGCGCCTTCGCGGTGAGTTCGGCGTGGACCAGATCGAGCAGTCGCACCCGGAGTTCGGGCGGCGGCTCGGTCGCGGTACCGGCCGACATCGCCGCGAGGGTCTCGTGGACCTCGCGGACCTCGGCGTCGAACCGTTCGACCACCTCCGGGTCTGCTTCCGCGAGTCGCTCGGCGAGCTCCCGACGCTCGTCGGGCGTGACGGCATCCAATGCGAAGACGGGTGCCATGTCGAGCAGATCGCGCGAGGAATCGTTCGCTTCATCAGCCATCCACAGTCACCCCCAGACAATTCTTCAGTCGTTTCAGGCCGTCCCGGATGCGCGACTTGACCGTCGGCAACGGGGACGAAAGTTCTTCTGCCACTTCGGTATACGTAAAGCCTCTGTAGTAGGCGAGCTCGACCGAGCGTCGCTGCAGTTCGGTGAGCGAACCCAGACACTCGTTCACCCGGCGGCGATCGTCGCGCTGCGCGACCTCCTCGCTCACCGAATCGAAGGCCGCGTCGACGTTCGTCGAGCCGTACTGCGACTCGCGGTCGGCTCCGGACTGTTCGCTTCGGACGCGGTCGACGGCGCGCCGATGGGCGAGCGTGATGATCCACGACAGAGCGGAACCCTGACGCGGGTCGTACTTGTCGGCCGACCTCCACACCTGGAGGTAGACCTCCTGGGTGGTCTCCTCGCTGTAGCCGGGATCCCGCAGGACCCGCAGCACCATGCCGAAGACTCGGGAACGCGTCGCGTCGTACAGTTCGGCGAACGCCGTGGGGTCTTGCCGGGCCACCCGCCCGAGCAGTTCGCCGAGGGTATCGGTATGGCCTCCGACGCCGGTCATCGGCTCAGTCCGCTCATCGGAGGAAAGCCTAGCCGGGACATTCCCTCCACTCAAGGCAACCGTGTCGACCACGAGCGTCACCCCATCCACATCCGAGCACGGAGAACTGTCGTGAGATCGACGGGCAGCCGTTCGCCGCTGACGGTCGCGGTGAACACAGGGACACCGGGCCGCCGCAGGGCGACCGAAACCGCGAACATGTCGCCTGCCCGGGTGATGATGTCGATCTCGTCCGAGCGCAGCGTGTAGCAGTGCCGTCCGTTCCGGCGCGAATGGATCTCCGCGACCACACAGGCCAGGGAACCACTCGGATCGTGGCACCAGAACAGGTTCAGCGGATCCGATCCGAGACCGAGACGCCGGATGTTCAGCAGCGCCGTGATCCGCCCGCCCGGAACCCTCACCCCGTCGGCCACGAGTTGGTCCTCGACCCGGCCGCGGAAGGTGTCGGAATCGCTCGCGACGAAGTGGTCCCACGGCTCGAACCGCATCAGCGTGCGCAGCCACCAGGACGAGGGCGTCGTCTCGTCGACGTCCATGACCCAGCTGAAGCCGCGGTACTCGAGCGAGGGGCGCTCGGCCGAGCCCTGTGCGTGGCGGACGAAGGTCCGGTAGATCGCCGGCGCGACCGCTTCCCGGCCACCCCGGAACTCGACGTCGTCGCCGATCATCGCGACTGCGCGGGGAAGGTCAGGATGCATGGTCGTCTCCGGGGCACGTGGTCGGTTTCCCCGCCAGTGTGCACGTGAGGAAATCGGCCGTGGTGTCGGCCCACCAGCGCGGGTCGGTGAGGAGGAAATGTCCGGCTCCGGGCAGGGGCCGCCAACGCGTGTTCACGCCCCGGTCTCCCGCCGCCATCGTCTGGCTCTGCGCCATCCGTGGATCGGTCCTGGTGTCCTCCGTACCGTGCGCGACCAGCAGGTGCCGGCCCGCAGGGATCAGGTCGGCGTCGTCGGCCGGCCACCACGGAGCCAGGGCGACGAGCGACTCGACGCCGTGCTGGGCCGCGAGATGCGCGATCGCCCGCGCACCCATCGCGTGCCCGACCAGCCCGAACCGGACGTCCCCGCGACGCCGGATCACCGACTCGATCGCCCGCAGACCGTCGCGGACCGGGCTCATGTGATCGTCGTTCCACCCGCAGTACCGGTAGTCGACGAGGTCGACCGCGATGTCGTACGTGCTCAGCCTCAGGCGCAGGGCATCGGTGAACAGACGCATGCGCAGCTGCGACGGATGCCACGGACGTGGCGGTGTGGTGCCGACCGGACGCCCACCGGGCAACACGAGTACGTGAGCCGGTCGGAGATCCTCGACGTTGTCCATGACCTGCATTCGGAGCCGACCGCGATCCGGATGGGTCGAACACCGGATACCGATCCGAAAAAAATTCTTTCGATCCGACCCATCCGCACCGCCCCGGGGATCGAATGCTCAGTGACACACCTGGTCGACGTGGCTGCTTTCCGGCCACGGCATACGAAGGGAACCACGATCATGAACATCACTGCGCGCAAGAGCCTGGCCGCCGTCGGAATCGGTGCGATGTCCCTGCTGGGTGTCGCGGCATGCTCCGACGATTCGGGGAGCGACACGAACGAGACCACGATGGAGGAAACCGTCGAGGAGACCATCGTCGAGGAAACCACCACTGCTGCAACGGGAACCGCTGCTCCCGCTGCCGGCCCCGTCGGCCCGGGCTGTGCCGACTACGTCGCCGCGAACCCGACCGGCCCGTCGTCCGTCGAGGAACTCGCGAACCAGCCTGTCGCCGAGGCCGCCGGAAACGTGCCGATCCTGACCACTCTCACGCAGGCCGTGTCCGGCCAGCTCAACCCCGACGTAAACCTGGTCGAGACGCTCAACGGTGGCGAGTTCACCGTCTTCGCACCGGTCGACGACGCGTTCGCCGCCCTGCCGCCGGAGACCGTCCAGACGCTGCAGACGGATTCGGCTCTGCTCACCGACATCCTCACCTACCACGTGGTTCCCGGTGAGCTGACCACCGCCGACATCGCCGGCACGCAGACCACCGTCCAGGGCGGCACCGTCGAGGTCGCCGGCGAGGGTGAGATGTGGACCGTCAACGACGCCAACGTCATCTGCGGTGGCATCGAGACCGAGAACGCCACCGTGTACCTGATCGACGGCGTTCTCATGCCCCAGCAGTAACCGATACCGGACGACGGAAAGGTAGAAGACATGCGTAGGTCCCGACACGGCGTTCGGGGGTTTGCGGCGGCGTTCATCGCCGCCGCAGGCGCGCTCCTGTTCGCCACGCCCGCCGCCGCAGCGCCGCTCACCCCGGTTCCCGAGCTCGACGTGAACCGATATGTGGGGCAGTGGTATCAGCTCGCCGCCAATCCGGCTCCCTACAACATCGACTGCGCTCGCGACACGACGGCGTTCTACACGCTGCTCGACGAACGCAACGTGCGTGTGGAGAACTCGTGCACCACGTTCACCGGTGATCGTCGCGGGATCATCGGGAACGCCCGCGTGAACGACACTGCCGCACTGCACGTGTCGTTCCCGGGGGTGCCGTTCCAGGATTCGCTCGACGGACCGAGCAACTACATCGTCACGTACCTCGCGGACGATTACTCGTGGGCATTCGTCGGTGACCCGACGCGCATCTCCGGATTCGTGCTGTCGCGTTCGCCCGTCGTGAGCGACGACGCGTGGCGCGAGATCCGGAACGTCGTCGAGGCGAGCGGGTACAACTCGTGCCTGATGCTCACCTCGCCCACCGCCGAGGGGCTGCAGGACATCAAACCGCTCTGCACCGTGTAACTCTCGGGGCGATCGGGGTGGTGTGCGGATCGCGAGGAAGATCCGTACACCACCCCGATTCGTCGTGCCGGGGACATCCGCTCGCGAATTCGCCATCCGCTACAGCAATTGCTGCGGCGGATGGCGAGCAACGTAGCGGATCGCTCTAGCGGCCGGCGGTTCCCGCGATGTTCTCGAGCATCCCGCGGAAGATGATGCCGTGGAAGGGAACCAGCGCGTACCAGTAGAGACGGCCCGCGACTCCGCGCGGGAAGAAGATCGCCCGCTGGTGCACGCGCGACCGGCCCGACTCCAGCGGTTCGACCCGCCACTCGAGCCACGCTCCGCCGGGCGCCCGCATCTCCGCGCGCAGGCGCAGCAGCGTCGGGCGCTCGATCCGTTCGACGCGCCAGAAGTCCAGGGCGTCACCGGTGTGCAGGGTCTTCGGGTCGCGGCGACCCCGGTGGAGTCCGACACCGCCGACGAAGCGGTCGAGCCAGCCCCGGATGGTCCACGCCAACGGGAAGGAATACCAACCGTTCTCGCCACCGATGCTCTCGACGACGGCGAACACTTTCTCCGGAGACGAATCCGACTCGAGTGACCGCTCGTCGGTGAAGACGACCTCGCCGGCCCAGTCCGGGTCGGACGGAAGCGGATCGGCGGGTGCGCCGACCGGGGACGCGTTCGTCCACGTCGTCTCGACCTCTCCCCGTTCGATACGGCCGAGGGCGAGTCGGACGGCGTCGCGGTATCCGGTGAGGCCGGATTCCGGTGGGGGGATGATCGAGTCGATGTCGTGGTTGCGCATCACCGCGTCGGTCGACAGCGATTCGAGCAGCGCCCGGCCGAGAGGTGGAGGGATCGGCGTGACCAGACCGATCCACAGACCTGCGAGCTTCGGTGTGAGGACGGGCAGGACGAGGATCCGGCGTTTCGTCAGACCGGCGACCTCCGAGTACTGCTGCATCATCTCGCCGTACCGCAGGACGTCGGGCCCACCGATGTCGTAGGTGCCGCTGCGGGGGAGGGGTGCATCGGCGGCGGCGACCAGATAGTGCAGGACGTCGCGCACCGCGATGGGCTGGATCCGGTTGTTCACCCAACGCGGGGTCGTCATGACGGGGAGCCGATTGCTCAGGTGCCGGATCATCTCGAACGACGCCGAACCCGAACCGATCACGACCCCGGCCTGCAGCACGAGCGTCGGCACACCGGAATCCGTCAGGATGCGTCCGACCTGGGCGCGCGAATACAGGTGCGGTGAGAGATCACCCGACTCCGGGTGCAGCCCACCGAGGTACACGATGCGGGAGACACCGTTGTCGCGTGCCGCGTCGGCGACGTTCTGTGCGGCCCGCTTCTCCGCGTCGACGAACTCGTCGCGGCCACCCATCGAATGCACCAGGTAGTACACGACGTCGATGTCACGACACGCCTCACGCAGCGATTCGGCGTCGTCGAGGTCGCCGCGGACGATCTCGACGTCGTCGGCCCACGGCACGTCGCGCAGTTTGTCGGGGCTGCGCGCGAGCACCCGTACCCGGTAACCCGCCTCGAGCAGGCGTGGAGCGAGCCGGCCCCCGATGTAGCCGGTCGCTCCGGTGACCAGGACACGCTTTCCGCTCACGGCTCCTCCAGGATGTGGCCGAGTTGATGCCGCAGCGACGCTTCGAGATCGGGACGCCGGAAGCGGTGCCCGGCGTCGATCAGCGCCTTCGGGACGACGAACTGGTCGGCCTGGGCGACCTCGCGTGCACCCTCGTCGCCGAGCAACAGGCGGGGACCGAAACCGGGGACGGGCAGCAGTGCGGGACGGTGGAGCACCGACGCGAGTACCCGGGTGTACTCCTCGTTGCGCACCGGTTGCGGTGCAACGGCGTTCACCGAACCGGCCAGGCCGGGGTCGGTGAGGGCGCGGTGGTAGACCTCGAGGAGGTCGTCGATGTCGATCCAGGAGAACCACTGCCGGCCGTCGCCGAGCCGGCCTCCGAGACCGCTCGCGAACAGCGGCCGCATCAACTGGAGCGTTCCGCCGCGGGGTGTCTGGACGATGCCGGTGCGCACGTGCACGACCCGCAGGCCCTTCTTCTCCGCGGGATGTGCCGCGGCCTCCCAGTCGGCGACGACCTCGGCGAGGAAACCCGTTCCACGTGATGCGCTCTCGTCGAGCGGTGTGTCTCCCCGGTCGTAGCCGTAGAGACCGATCGCGGACGCGGAGACGAAGGTCGCGGGACCGTTGGGTGTCGTCGCGGCGAGTTCGGCGAGTCGGCGCGTCGGTTCGATGCGGCTGTCGCGGATCGCGGCCTTGTGGGAGTCGGTGAACCGTCCCGCGATCGACGCGCCCGCGAGGTGGACGACGGCGTCGACGCCTTCGAGCAGGTCGGGCGCAGGATCCTGCGGGTCCCAGCGTCGTTCGTCGGGGCGCTGCGGTTTCCGGCGCACCAGGCGGACGACCTGGTAGCCACCCGTGGACAGGAAGGCCGTCAGGGCGGTACCCACGAGTCCGCTCGATCCGGTCACCGCGACCGTCCCGGGCCGGATGCCCTGCGCGTGCGACCAGCGGTGGCTCGCGAGATCGTCGGCGAGCTGGCGGTGCCGGTAACGGAAGGTCTGGGTGAGGAAACGGCCCGGTACCGGCGTGTCGACGCGATCGGTGACGCGGGTGCGGAATTCGTCGACGACGTCGAAGCGGTGTTCGTGGCGCCACGAGCCGATGACGGTGGCGGGGCGCGACAACAGACCGTCGTGGGAGAGTTCGTCGACGAAACGTGCTGGTGGATCGTAATCCTCGGGTCTGTGCCGGGAGATCCAGCGCAGACCGCCGGGGAGACCGAGGACGGCCGTGCCGGATTCGAGGGAGTCGGCCTCGGCAACGACGTTCATCGGTTGCCAGGGCGGGATGAGGCGGAGGATGGCGCCGGGACGGGAGTGCCAGTCGAACACGTCGTCACGCGGTGCGTCGACGACGCTCGAGAACTCGATACCCATGCCCTACCTCCCGTTCGCAGAGTGCTCACCCGGTGGTGACGGCGCCGGAGCGGACTCCGGCGCCGTATCCACTCAAGCAGGGAGGACGCTGATCAGGAAGGTGTATGCGTCGACGAGCGGGTTGTGGATGGCCATGAAAGCTGCTTCGACGAGAGCGCGCACTGCGGTGTCCTTTCGTTGGGTGTACGGCGAACGCGTTGTCCGTCCGGAAGTTGTTCGGAGCACCGCCACGACCGGATGGGTCGTTTCGCCGTCTTCTTCATCGGGGTGAGCGAATCCGCTCGTATCTGTCCAGAGCGACGCGACGTTCGTGTGCGTGATCGACGACCGGTTCCGGATATCCGTCCGGAGGGCCGTCGGGCAGGCTGTGCACACGAGCGCCGTCGATGCTCCGCAGTTCGGGTACCCACCTGCGCACGTATTCACCCGTCGGATCGAACTTCTCGCCCTGCCGGGTCGGATTGAACACCCGGAAGTAGGGAGCGGCGTCGGTGCCGCTTCCCGCCGTCCACTGCCAATTGTGTTGGTTGGACGCCAGATCGCCGTCCACCAGATGCTTCATGAAATGTCGTGCCCCACGCCACCACGGCAGGTGCAGGTCCTTCGTCAGGAACGACGCGACGATCATCCGTACCCGGTTGTGCATGACGCCTTCGGCGAGGAGCTGCCGCATCCCGGCGTCGACGATCGGGAATCCCGTCCGGCCCTCGCACCACGCGGCGAACAGGGCGTCGGCGTCGGGTCCGGAATCGTAGGTGATGGCGTCGAAGTCGCTGTTGTAGTTGGTCCGGGCGGTCTCGGGTCGCTGGAACAGGACGTCGGCGTAGAAGTCGCGCCACGCCAGTTCGCTGCGGAAGGTGACGGCCCCGTCGTCCGACCGGTTCCTCATGTCGTGCAGCAGGGTCCGCGGATGGATGCAGCCGAATTTCAGATAGGGGGACAGGCCGCTCGTGCCGTCGAAGGCCGGCCGGTCGCGGTCGGTGGCGTACCGCTCGAGACCGTCGTCGAGGAATTCGCGCCACCGCACCAGCGCGGCCGCCTCTCCGGGGGGAGGTGCGGGTTCGTCGCCCGCCTCGGGAATCGGCACGCGTGCGGAGCAGCCGCTCGGGTCCACCCAGTCGGCGGTGTCCGGTCCGGTCGCCGCGGGTGTGTGCCATCCGTGGTCGTTCCAGGCGCGGCGGAAGGCCGAGAACACCTTGTATGCAGTGCCGTCGGGTTTCGTCACGCGGCCCGGCGTGACGGCATACGGCGAGCCGGTGGCCACCAACGGAACGTCGCCGAGCGCTTCGGCGACCGCCCGGTCACGTCGCGTGCCGTAGGGCCCGTGATCCGAGCTGATGTGGACCGCGGTCGCATCGAACTCGGCGGCGACCTGCGGCACCAGGGTCACCGGGTCTCCCTGGACGACGAGCAGGCGCCCGCCGAGATCCCGGTCGAGGGCTCGCAGGCATCCCATGAGGAAGTCGCGCCGGCGGGCCCCGGACGGGCGGAGCAGTGCGTCGTCGAGGACGAACAGGGCGAGGACGTCGTCGGCGGCCTCGGTGGCCGAGAGCAGGGTGGGTAGATCGTTCAGTCGGAGATCACGACGGAACCAGATGATGCTGGGGCGGGCCATGGATCCAGTGTCGGGGACAATGGGTGTCATGTCCGACGCATTCGATGTACCGATCCGTGACGAGTCGATCCGGCTCGGTCAGTTCCTCAAGCTCGCAAGCCTCATCGAGTCGGGTGCGGAGGCCAAGGAAGTGATCGCCGACGGCCTGGTGTCGGTCAACGGTGACGTGGAGGTGCGTCGCGGCCGTCAGCTGAAGGTGGGCGACGTGGTGGAGATCGCCGGGGCGAGCGCGCGGGTCGCGCACGAATAGCGGGTCGACCCGCGCGCTCGGCTGATCAGTTCTCGGCGCGGACGACGACGCCGTCGGAGTCGCTGTAGACGATCTCGCCCGGGTTGAACGTCACGCCGCCGATCTCGACGGGCACGTTCTTCTCACCGGAGCCGGTCTGGGTGCTCTTGCGCGGGTTGGTGCCGAGGGCCTTGATACCGATGTCGAGCGTGCGCAGGATCGCGGAGTCGCGGACCGCGCCGTTGACGATGACCCCGGCCCAGCCGTTGTCGACACCGCGACCGGCGATGATGTCGCCGACGAGCGCGGTGTGGATGCTGCCACCGCCGTCGACGACGAGCACGCCGCCGTTGCCCGGCTCGGAGAGAGTCTGCTTGACGAGCAGGTTGTCCTGGAAGCAGCGGATGGTGGTGATGGGGCCGACGAACTCGGTGCGGCCGCCGAACTGGATGAACTGCGTGTCGCAGCTGCGGATGTCCGGGCCGATCTCGTCGGCGAGGTCTGCAGTGGCTGTGAAGGCAGGGGCGTCACTCATGGTGCGAGGATAAGCGGACGCGCTGCCCCGCACAGGGGGAGGCCCGATCAGGACGCGCGGCCGAAACGGCGCTCGTAGTCCTCTCGTTCGCGCGCGGCGCGGGCGCGTGCCTTCGCGCTGAGCAACTCCGGATCGAGACCGTGCTGCTGGAGGCGGTGCCGTTGCCAGATAGGCATCAACGCCACCGAGAAGTAGACCCACGGCAGCAACAGCAACAGCATCATCGCGATCGGGATCCACACCGGCCCCGGGATCAGTAGGAACAGCAGGAGCAGCGGGATGATCGGCAGATTCCATCGCAGCAGGTAGCGGCGTGTTCCGCCGGTGCCCAGGACGTCGTCGCGTACCCACTGCCGCATCTCGGGCGGTAGCGCGCGACCGAACATGTAGCCGATCCGCTGCAGGAAATTCGGTCGTGCACTACTCATCATGAGACCCAGGATAGGCCGTCACCCTTCGTAGAGGCCTGCCAGCCTGTCGGCGAAGTTGTCGACGACGACCTTCCTGCGCAACTTCATGCTCGGCGTCAGATCGCCCGATTCGATCGACAGTTCACGCTCGATGATCGTGAACTTCTTGATCTGCTCCCACCGATTGAGCTGCAGGTTCAGATCGTCGATGTAGCCGGAGACGAGTTCGTGGGTCTTGTCGTGCCGTGCGATGTCCTCGAACGACCCGCTCACACCGTTCTTGTTCGCCCATTCGCCGATGGATTCCGGATCGAGCGCCACCAGCGCCACGCAGTAGGGCCTGCCCTCGCCGTAGACGACGATCTCCGAGGCGTATGGGCACATGCCCTTGAAGGTCGCTGCCAGCGACGACGGGGCGACGTACTTGCCCTGCGACGTCTTGAACATGTCCTTCTTGCGGTCGGTGATGCGCAGATAGCCCTCGTCGTCGAGGCTGCCGATGTCGCCGGTGTGGAACCATCCGTCGTCGGAGAGCGACTCGGCGGTCGCGTCGGGCCGGTTGTGGTAGCCGGTCATCACACCGGGGCCGCGGACGAGCACCTCGCCGTCCTCCGCGATGCGGACCTCCGTGCCCGGGACGGGCCAGCCCACCGTGCCGATGCGGTTGGCGTAGGGACGGTTGACGAATGTCGCGGCAGAGGTTTCGGTGAGGCCGTAACCCTCGAGGACGGGGATGCCGACGGCGTCGAACCATTCGCCGACCTCGGGGTTGAGCGCCGCCGAACCGGAGATGAAGAACCGCAGGTGACCACCGAAGCGTTCGCGGATGGTGGAGAAGACCAGCTTGTCGGCGAGGCCGTGCTGCAGCTTGGCGAGCAGTCCGGGCGACCTGCCGGCCTGCTTCGCTTTCGAGACCTTCCGGCCCACGCCCACGGCCCAGTCGAAGATCTTCTTCTTGGCGCCGCCTTCCTCCTCCATCATTCCCTCGACGCGCGCGTGGGCCTTCTCGAAGATGCGAGGGGCCGCACCCATGAAGGTCGGGCGGACGACCGCGAGGTTCTCGACGATCTTGTCGACGCGCCCGTCCACCGCGGTGGGGAAGCCGATCTGCAGGGGGAGGGTGAGCAGCACCTTGCCGAAGACGTGCGACAGCGGCAGCCACAGATACTGCAGGTCGTCGGAGCTGAGCATGTGCAGCGCATCGATGGCGGCGGCCTCGTAGGTCCACGCCGAGTGCGGCAGGCGCACGCCCTTGGGCTTGCCGGTGGTGCCCGAGGTGTAGATGAGTGTGGCCAGGTGCTCGGCCCTGATGCTGTGGATGCGGTTGAGCACCACTCCGGAGTCCTCGGCGAGCAGGCCGCGGCCCAGTTCGGCGAGCTCGTCGAAGTTGATGACCCAATCACCGTCGCCGGTGCCGTCGACGACCACGACCTTCGCCACGTCGGGCAGATCGCCGCGGTGGCTCACGAGCTTCTCGACCTGCCCGGCGTCCTCGGCGATGACGATCCGGCTGCCGGAGTCGGCGACGATGAACGCCACGTCGTCGGCGTGGGTGGTGGGGTAGACGGTGGTGGTCGCGGCGCCCGCGCACATGACGGCGAGGTCGGAGAGCACCCATTCGTACCGGGTGGACGATGCGAGGGCCACACGGTCCTCGGATTCGATGCCCAGGGAGATCAGGCCGGCCGCGAGCAGCCGCACCCGGTCTCCGGTCTGTTCCCAGGTGACCGAGGTCCAGCCGCCGGCCCCGTCGGGGAAGCGGAAGGCCTCGGCGTCGGGCGTGGTGGACACTCGGTCGAGCAACAGGCGGGCGACCGAGGGAGCCCGGTTGTCGATGACCGCTCGGTCGACCTTTTCCTCGGAGACGCGCGTTGTTGTCGTCATGCATCGAAGTCTAGGGAGCAGGACCGTGCTTCTGGCCAATATAAGTAGAAACTTATATAGTGGGGTCCATGCACGGGTTCGAGGTCCTCGCAGATCCGGTTCGCCGCCGCATTCTCGAACTGCTCGCGGGAGGCCCGCAGACGGCCGGTGAGATCGCCGCGGCGATCGGCCGGGAGTTCTCCATCTCCCAGCCGGCGGTCTCGCAACATCTCAAGATCCTGCGCGACCAGCGGTTCGCAGCCGTCCACAAGGACGGCACCCGCCGCTACTACGAACTCGATCCCGCGGTCCTCGTCGAACTCGAGGACTGGCTGGCGGGTCTGCATCCCCCGGTCTTCGCGGCTCTGGACGCGCTGGAGACCGAGATCGCGCGCGGTAAGCGTGAGCGGCGGAGCCGCGACGCCGTCCCGCCCGCGCTCCCTGCTTCCGACGAGAGAAGGAAATCCTCATGAAGAACGTGATCACGAGCAACGAGACGAGTCGCCGCACGGTCGGGCGTCGCACCGTCGAGGGCCGCGAGGCCAAGGTCGTCACGATCTCGCGCAGCTACCGCACGAGCGCCGAGGACCTGTGGGAGGCGTGCACCGACCCGCGGCGCATCCCCCGCTGGTTCCTGCCCGTCGAGGGCGACCTCGAGGTCGGTGGCCGGTACCAGCTCCAGGGCAACGCCGGTGGCGAGGTCCTCACCTGCGAACCGCCCCGGACGTTCACGGCCACCTGGGAATTCGCGGGTCGGGTGAGCTGGATCGAGGTGTCGGTCCTGCCCGAACCGGGAGACCGGGCGCGCCTGGAACTGACGCACATCGCCCACCCCGACGAGCACTGGGAGCAGTACGGACCCGGCGCGGTCGGTATCGGTTGGGATCAGGCGCTTCTCGGACTCGGACTGCACATCGAATCGGGAGAGGCGGTGGATCCGAAGGAATTCGAGACCTGGTCGATGTCCGAGGAAGGTCTGCAGTTCGTCCGCGACAGCAGCGCGGCCTGGTGCGAGGCCGACATCGCCGCGGGCGAGGACCCCGAACAGGCACGCGCCGCCGCCGAGCGGACGAGTGCGTTCTACACGGGCGGATGATGAGCCGGCCGGCTTTCTACTTCAATTCTCCTCCGTGCGACGCCGCTGCCGGGCGTTCGCGTGTGCGGCAGCCGAACGCAGCACCTGCGGCGTGCGTCGCGCCGCTCGGAGAACGGCGCGGTCGAAGGGGTTGAGCGAGACCCGCTTCCGCGGTGCCTGCAGGGACGGACGGCCGCCGGTCAGGGCGAAGAGGCGGACCTTGCCCGGCACACCGGCGAGCCGATGCGATCCCCTGTCGGCGAACTGCAGTCCCGACCCACCGGCCAGCTCACGCACGTGGCTCGAGACGAGCACCTCGCCCGGGCGGGCCGCTGCGCCGATGCGCGCCCCCACGTGCACGGTCAGGCCGGTGACGTCCGTCCCGGTCGGCTCGACGGTGCCGGCGTGCACCCCGGCACGCACCTCGAACCCGAGGCGGCGGGCCTCCGCGACGATCCGCGCCGCGCACTGCACGGCGGCCACGGGCCCGTCGAACAGACTGAAGGTGCCGTCCCCGACGGTGCTCACCAGCTGCCCGCCCGCTTCGGTCACCGCGAACCGCACGTCGCGTTCGTGACGTGCGAGCAGGGCCCGGTAGGAGGTGTCGCCGATGCGTGCGAGGAGCTTGGTCGACCCCACGATGTCGGTGAACAGGGTCACCGCGAACCGACGGCCGGCGTCGACGGGTGGGACGGAACCGCGGACGAGTTCCTCGACCATCGCCTGGACCTGCGACCACGCTTCACCGAGTGCGGCGCCGCGCGGTGACGGCCGGGTGATCACCAGCTCCCCGCGTGGCACGAGATCGGCCAGATGTCTCGCCGGGCCCACAGGTATCGAACCCCCGGCGACCAGCACCACCTTCGTGGGGCACTGCACCGAGCCGAGAGCGTGCGAGTAGTCGATCCGCAGGCTCGCCTCGAGGTGTGCGCTCATCGTGCTCGGCGAGGCGGAGCACCGCTCGAGCATGGCCATCAGCCGGCGGTTGTAGGGACTGTCGACGTGCGCGTCGGTCAACGCGACCGTGCGCCCCTCGCCCCAGTGCCGGACGGCGTCGCGCCACAGCTCGACGAACTCGGTGATCTCGGGCTCGGTCCACCCCTGCGGCGGCCGGTCGTCGTCGAGCAGCGGTTCGCAGTACGGCGCGATCAGCATCAACGCATTGACGCGTTCGGGGGCGGTCGCCGCGACGAGCACCTGCGGGCCGCACGTGCTGTGGATCCCGACGAGGGTGGCGTGCCGGATCTGCTCGGCATCCATGACGGCGAGGACGTCCTCGGCCTGCTGTTCGATCGTGGGCACGTGGTCGACGGGATCGGACAACCCGAAACCGCGGCGCTGGAAGTAGACGGCCCGCGAATAGGTGGCGAGTCGTTCGAAGAGCGAGTGCATGTACGGATCGGTCCACAACAGGTCCAGATGCATCTGGACCTCGAAGAACCACACGACGTCGGTCGGGCCCGTTCCGACCACCCCGTAGGCCAGATTGTGACCGTCGCGGGGCAGGTACCGGGTGACCGGCGGATCCACTCGTACAGCCTAGCGAGGTAGAACGGAAGAGGTCGTGTTCCGGAGGTAGGGCTGCCGTGCAGGACTCGTGGAATCGAACGATTTACACTTGATCGCCCGGTTCGTCGGGTAATGAGCTTGTCCGCCGGAGAGGGATGTTCTCATGACACGTTCGTCGGAAGACGGAGATCTCGGTCGTCGTATCGCGCAGCTGGCGCGTGGCTTCTACCGTCCGACCGATCTCGACGAGACTCTGCGCGGTGTGACGGCGGCGGCCGTCGAACTGGTGAAGGGGGCCGCCTGTGCCGACATCCTCATCGTGACCGGACGCAAGCACTTCCGTTCCCTCGCCGCGACCTCGGAGATCGCCGAGCACCTCGACGACGTCCAGGAACAGTTCGGCGAGGGTCCGTGTCTCGATGCGAGCTTCAAGTACCTCGTGGTGCGCGCCGACGACCTTCGGACGGAAACACGCTGGCCACGTTTTGCGAAGGCCGCCGTGGATGCGGGTGTGCTCGGCGCCTTGTCGTTCCAGCTGTATCTCGATCAGGAGAGCATGGGCGCGCTGAACATGTTCTCCTTCGAGGCCGACGCATTCGGTCCTCTCGCGGAGGCGACCGCCGAGGTCCTGGCCGCCCACGCGGCGATGGCGATGAGCGCGGCGCGCAGTCAGGGGCAGTTCGCGTCCGCCCTGGCGACCCGCGACATCATCGGGCAGGCGAAGGGCATGATCATGGAACGTTTCGGTATCGACGCCGTCGCGGCCTTCGAACTGTTACGCAAGCTCTCGCAGGACAGCAACGTCCCCCTCGCCGAGATCGCCCGGCGGATCGTCGAGGCCGGTCCCGAGCGCAAGGGCGACGAGCACGAGCACGAGGCGGGGGCCGACCCCACGTCTGTGTGACAGCACACACCCCGCCCGGGTAGGTTTGGTGAAACCGCAAGTACTACTCACCGGTAGGGGTGCATCATGCCAGCTCCGAGCGCTGCGACCTTCCAGCGTCTTGCCGACCTCATCGCGATCCCCGACGCCGCCGAGCGGACCACCCGCCCCGTCGTCGAGGCGTTCACCGGACGGGAGCTGGCCACCGTGCCGGTCGGCACGGCCGAGGACACGAAGGCCGCGATCGACCGGGCCCGCACCGCGCAGGTCGCGTGGGCGAAGCTGCCCGTGGAGAAGCGCGCCGCGATCATGCACCGCTACCGCGAACTCGTGCTCTCCCGACGCGAGCAGCTCATGGACATGGCGCAGGCCGAGACCGGCAAGTCCCGCGTCTCCGCGCAGGAAGAGGTGCTCGACATCTCGATGACCGCGCGGTTCTACGCGCGCGTCGCACCGAAGCTCCTGCGCCCCCGCAAGGCCACGGGCATGCTGCCGGGCCTGACGAAGACCACCGTCCTGCACCATCCCAAGGGCGTCGTCGGCGTGATCGCGCCGTGGAACTACCCGATGACGCTGGCCGTCTCCGACGCGATCCCCGCCCTGCTCGCCGGCAACAGTGTGGTGCTCAAGCCCGACAGCCAGACGCCCTACTGCGCGCTCGCCGTCGTCGAACTCCTCTACGAGGCCGGTGTTCCCCGCGACGTCTTCGCCGTGGTCACCGGGCCCGGAACCGTGGTGGGCACCGCGATCGTCGAGAACACCGACTACCTGATGTTCACGGGTTCGTCGGAGACCGGGCGTCTCCTCGCCGAGCAGGCCGGCCGGCGCCTCATCGGGTTCTCCGCCGAACTCGGCGGCAAGAATCCCATGATCGTCACCTCCGGGGTGAACCTGCGCGAGGTCACGAACGCCGCGGTGCGGGCATGCTTCTCGAACTCCGGTCAGCTGTGCATCTCGATCGAGCGGATCTACGTCGAGAAGTCGATCGCCCCCGAGTTCATCCGGATGTTCGGGGCGCGGGTGCGCGAGATGTCGCTCGGTCCCGACTACGACTTCGGCACCGAGATGGGCTGCCTCATCAGCGAGAGTCAGGTCAAGACGGTGACCCGGCACGTCGAGGATGCCGTCGCCAAGGGCGCGACCGTCGTCGCCGGCGGGAAGGCGCGGCCCGACCTCGGCCCGCTGTTCTTCGAACCCACGGTGCTCACCGACGTGCCCGAGGACGCCGAGTGCTACCGGAACGAGACGTTCGGCCCGGTGGTGTCCATCTATCCGGTGGAGAACGTCGAGGAAGCGATCCGCGAGGCCAACGACACCGAGTACGGGCTCAACGCGTCGGTGTGGGGTGCGACGAAGGCACAGGGCGAGGCCATCGCCGCGCGGGTGCGTGCCGGCACGGTCAACGTCGACGAGGGATACGCCCCGGCCTGGGGCAGCACCGACGCACCGATGGGCGGTATGGGCGTCTCCGGCATGGGACGTCGACACGGCGCGGAGGGCCTGTACAAGTACACCGAGGCGCAGACCATCGCAACGACGCGATTGCTCAATCTCGACGGCCCGCGCGGACTTCCGCGGCGGGTGTGGGCGAAGATGCTCGCCCCCTTCGTCAAGTCGATGCAGTGGCTGCCGGGTCGCTAGGAGCCGGATCGTTCTTCCGCACGATGGTGGTCGCAAGGGGCTTCTCGACGACGAGACACAGCAGGACCCCCGCGACCACCACGAGCGGCGCGATGTACAGGTAGATCGGGACGAGCGCGTCGTTGTACGCCTCGAGGACCGGTTGCCGGAGCGCTTCGGGCAGTGCCCGGACCGCGCCGGGGGTCAGCGAATCCGGATCGTCGATGCCGGTGCCCGACAGTCCACCGGCCAGGCGCGTGGCGAAGACACTGCCGACGACGGCGGAACCGAGGGTCGCGCCGATCTGCCGGAAGTAGTTGTTGCCTGCCGTCGCGGTGCCGACCTCCTCGACGGGGAAGGAATTCTGCACGACCAGCACGAGAAGCTGCATGGACGTGCCGAATCCGACGCCGATCACGGCGAACCAGCAGCCCAGCACCCAGATCGGGGTGTCCACCCCGAGGGTCGCCAGGAGCACCAGACCGGCCGTGACGAAGACCGAACCGATGATCGGGATCCGTTTGTAGCGGCCCGTTCTCGTGACGTATCGTCCCGCCAGCGTCGACGTCAGGAACAACGTTCCCATCATGGGGAGCATCAGCAAGCCGGCGGCGGTGGCGCTCACGCCCGCGACCATCTGGAGGTAGGTGGGCATGTAGGCGGCCACGCCGAACAGTGCGACGCTCATGACGAATCCGGCTGCGGTGACGAGATCGAAGTTGCGGTCACGGAACAGATGCAGGCCGATCACGGGTTCGGCGGCGCGTCGCTCCACCGCGACGAACAGCACTGCACCGGCCGCCGTAGCGGCGATCAGCGCGATCACGACCGGCGACGACCACGGATAGCGTGAACCGCCCCAGGTCGCGACGAGCACGAGAAGCGTCGTGACAACGGACAGCACGGCCATGCCGAGCACGTCGATCCGCCGGCCCGAACCGGAGACGCGAGGAAGACGCAGGAAGACCAGCGCCGCGACGACGGCGACGGCACCGAGCGGCACGTTCATCCAGAACACCCACCGCCAGCCGGGGCCCTCGGTGAACCATCCGCCGAGCAACGGCCCGGCCACAGACGACAGGGCGAAGACGCTGCTCATGATGCCGAGATACTTCCCGCGCTGACGAGCGGGAATCACGTCGGCGATGGTGGCCTGCGACAACACCATCAGGCCACCACCACCGGCGCCCTGGACGGCCCGGCCGACGATGAGCCACGTGATGTCCCCGGCGAGAGCGCCGATCGTCGATCCGACGACGAAGATCGACAACGCGGTGAGCAGGAGCGGTTTGCGGCCGAAGAGATCCCCGAGCTTGCCGTAGGCGGGCATCGTGATCGTCGACGCGAGGATGTAGGCGGTGATGACCCACAGCATCCGGTCCACGCCGTGGAGTTCGCCGACGATGGTCGGCAGGGCGGGATTCAGGACGGTCTGGTTGAGCGACGCGGCCAGCATCGCGAGCATGAGACCCGCGAAGACGAAGGTGACCCGCGAGGCGCTCTGTTCCGGTGCGGGCGTGGCTCTTTCGACCTCGTCTCGGAGTGGATCGGTCACGGTCGCGTGACCTCCCGGAACAACAGGCAGGTGCGATGCAGGACCGAGTCGGCGTCGGCCTCCGTCTTCCCGGGGGCGGTGAGCAGCGGGCGCAACGCGGAGCGCATGAGGGCACCTGCGACCGTGACGATCATGTCGGCGGTGTCCTCGAGAGTGCCGACCGTGTCGGCGGTGTCC
Organism: Rhodococcus sp. 5G237; assembly: GCF_053764735.1. Taxonomy (NCBI): domain Bacteria; kingdom Bacillati; phylum Actinomycetota; class Actinomycetes; order Mycobacteriales; family Nocardiaceae; genus Rhodococcus; species Rhodococcus sp. 5G237. The sequence continues at coordinate 549,605 of NZ_JBSNCD010000001.1, forward strand.
TCGAGAGTGCCGACCGTGTCGGCGGTGTCCTCGAGAGTGCCGACCGTGTCGGCGGTGTCCTCGGCGGGTCGTGTCGCCGCGAGTCGTTCGGTGACGAGCTCGGCGACGACGGCCTCGACGTCGTCGATGTGCTGGAAGCGTCTGCGCGCGAGTTCGGGATGGCGGTCCATGAGCGCGATGTACTCGTCGTAGGCGATCGCGCGACGGCTCGCCGCGGTGCGGAAGACCGCGAGGAGCAGGAAGGCGACCTTCTCGACGAGGTCGTCGCCCGGCTCGAAGTCGAAGCCGTCGGCGATGGTGTCGTCGATGACGGGGGAGGACAGGCCGAGGACGGCGTCCTCCTTCGACCGGAAGTAGTTGAAGAAGGTGCGCGGTGAGACCTCCGCCTGCTCGGCGATGGTCTCGACAGTGATGTCGGACAGGCGACTGTGGCGTGCTGCGGCGTCGGCGGCGGCCAAGTGGATCGCCGTCCACGTGCGGACGCGTTTGCGCTCGCGGTGGGAGATCGTCACGGTGCGGACGGCGTCCGACGCAGCTGCAGTCATGAAGTTTTACAGTAGCGCAAGTTTCCGTATATGAAAATGTAGATATTCGATATTGAGAGTGTAATTCTCACCGACGCTGGCGCTCGTCGGCGGGCCGGATCTCCGCCTCGCGGAACCGGGAGACCGCCACCAGCCCCACCACGAGGAAGACCACCGGGAGCAGCACCGCATTGCCCATCGCGGCACCGAACCCGAGCGTCCCCTCACCCATCTGCATCACCGCGCCGAGGGCCGCCGCACCGAGCACCGCGCCGACCTGCCGGGCGGTGTTGTACACACCCGATCCGGCCCCGACGAGGTCACCGGGCAGGTCGCGCAACGCGATCGTCGAGTTCGGAGCCCAGCACAACGAGTTCGCGAAACCGAGCAACACGATCGGGATCAGGAGCCAGCCGACGGTCGCCTCGAGATGCATCGCCACACCGAACGACAGCATCGCCGCGATCATCGCGGAGAAACCGATCCGGGAGATCCGGCCCGGCGCGACCCGATCGGTGACCCGTCCGATCAACGGCGCCATGATCACCGAGATCACACCCATCGGCACCAGCATCAGACCCGCGACCTGCGCGGACAGTCCCTGTCCCACCTGCAGGTAGAGCATGATCGGCAGGTTCACGGCGTAGACCGTGAAACCCAGCGTCGCCACGGCGGTCACTCCGAGGGTGAAGTTGCGGCGGGTGAACAACCCGAGCGGGGCCAGCGCCTCGGTGCCGCGGGCCGCCGCGGTCCGCTGCAGTCGCACGAACATTCCGAACGCCACGATCCCGACCGCGAGGACGACCCACACCCACACCGTCCAGCCGACCTCGGGGCCCTGCTGCAGGGAGAAGATCACGCCGGTGACCGCGACCAGCGAGACGACGGCGCTCAGCACGTCGATGCGACGCGCACCGGTCGGCAACTTCGGTACGTACCGCGCGACCATCACCAGAGAGATCAGGCCCAGCGGGATGTAGACGAAGAAGACCCACCGCCACCCGCCGGTACCGACGAGCACCCCACCGAGGACGGGCCCGAACAGACCCGCCGAACTCGCCACAGCGCTCCATACACCGGTGGCCGCGCCCCGCCGGTCGTGCGCGAAGATCCGGTGGATGATGCTCAGCGGCTGCGGGTTGATGAGCGACCCGCCGAGCCCCTGCACCGCACGCAGGGCGATCAGCCACTCGATCGTCGGCGCCATCGAGCACGCGAAGGCCGCGGCCGTGAAGATCGCCATGCCCACCAGGTAGACGTTGCGCTGACCGAAGCGGTCACCGAGACGACCGGTGACCAGCAGCGGCACCGCGAAGGTCAGCAGATAGGCCGCCGACACCCACACCACCTGGTTGATGCTCGCGTCCAGATCCTCGCGGATGCGCGGCAGCGACACCGCGACGAGCGACTGGTCGAGCAGGGTGATGAACAGACCCACGCACAGGGCCGACAGCGCACGCCAGGCCCGCGGCTCGGGGATCGGGGCAGCGCTGCGTCCCGCAGCCGACGCACTCACTCCTCGACCGTGATCTCCGCGGCGTCGTCGTAGAAGCACACGTATGCCTCGATGGGTTCCATGCCGGGGAACGGCTCGGGATACGACCATGCGACGTTCTCGGCCGGCGGTGTGCCGGAGAACGACCAGTACCGGGCGACGCCCTTGTAGGGGCAGCTCGTCCGCCACTCGGATTCCTCGAGCACCGAGAAGTCGACGTCCTCAGGCGGCAGGTAGTAGCGGGTCGGCAGGCCGGTCTCGAACACGAGCACGGGGTTGCGGGTCTCGGCGACCACGACGTCGCCGATGCTCACCCGCACGTGCCGGGAGCTGCGCAGGGCGTCGACGCGGTGATAGGGATCGCGCGGATGGGTGAACACTTCGGTCTCCTCCTCGAACCACCGTTCGCCCTCGTCGACGTCGTCGCCCGGACCGGTCTCGCCCCACCGGAACCACTGGAAGACGAGACGGTCGTCGAGCCCGTCGACGTCGAGCTGGCAGACCGGTGAATAGGCCCGATGGTCGCCGACGACGATGTCGTACCACTGCCAGACGTCCTGCCGGGAGCGGCTCGGCGACAGGGACGCCGAGATCAGGTCGAGCCGGACGTCCTCGCGGGGGAAGGCATAGAACGGGACGGGCTTGCCGGGCGCCCACACCAGCACGGCCCGGGTGCTGTCGACGACCGTCCGGCCGAACCACTCACCTCTGATCCGGCGATCGACGGGTTCGTAGAGGTAGTCGTCGGTCTCCGACGGCCGTCGGAGCACAGCGGTCTTGCGGGCAGCCATACCTCGACCGTATCGCGCCCGTCCAGGGACGGGACGAATCCGCAGACCCGACCCATCCGCGCGACGACCGGCTCCGAATACGGGGAGAGACGGCGTGAGGGCCGTCACCCGAACCGACCGACACGAACCACTACGCACGCCCACGCGGCTCAGGCGACGACCAGAGGAACACCGATCATGCCCAACTACGAAACCCGGCAGAACGAGAATCGGCACCCGCACCCGTCCGTGGGTTTCCTCCAGCTGTTCATGGAAGCGCGCACGCGCACCGAGCAGACGACCCCGCGCGCGCAGGGAGGCAAGGCGTGAGGTCCGTCGGCGGCCCCGTCGAGTCCGTCGTCGTGGTGGGTGCGGGCCTCGCGGGACTGTCCGCGGCGCTCCACCTCACCGGTGCCGGCAAGCGCGTCACCGTCCTCGAACGCGAGAACACGGTCGGTGGTCGCGTGGGTACGTACCCGGTCTTCGAGGACGGGCGGCATCTCTACGACATCGACAACGGCGCCAGTGTGCTCACGATGCCGAACCTCATCGCCGACGCGCTCGCGGCCGTCGGGGAATCCTTCGACTCGACCACCCCGGCGCTCGACCTCACCCCGCTCGCCCCCGGCTACCACGCGCGCTTCGCCGACGGCACCGCACTGAACGTGTACTCCGATCCGGACGAGATGACCGCCGAGATCGCGCGCGTGTGCGGTTCCGAGGAGGCCGGCGGATACCGGCGGCTGCGCCGCTGGCTCGCATCGATCTTCGACGCCGAGTTCGACCGCTACATCGACTCCAACTTCGATTCGCCGCTCGACCTCGTGTCGACACCCGCGGCGCTGCGCGACACCGCCAACCTCGTCCGGCTCGGCGGCTTCGGCCGGCTCGGATCGCGCGTCGGGTCGTTCATCCGGGACGACCGGCTCCGGCGAATCTTCACCTTCCAGGCCCTGTACGCGGGCACCGCACCGTCGACAGCCCTGGCGGTCTACGGCGCCATCGCCCACATGGACACCTCGCTCGGCGTCTACTTCCCGAAGGGCGGCATGTCCACCATCGCCGCCGCGATGGTCGACGCGCTCGTCCGGGGCGGCGGCACCGTGCACACCGGGGTCGAGGTGTCGGAACTCCGCGTCGACGGCGGCCGCGCGAAGAGCGTGCGTTCCGCGGACGGCCGGGAGTTCGCCGCCGACGCCGTCGTCCTCACCGTGGACCTGCCCGTGGTCGACGACCTGCTGCTGCGCGCCGGGGTCCCGCCGCGCCGCCGCGCCCGCAGCGCCACCGTCGCGTCGCCCTCGGCCGTCGTCTTCCACGGCACGGTGCCCACCGACGTGACGCAGGCCTGGCCGGAATCCCACCACACCATCGATTTCGGTGAGGAGTGGGCGGAGACCTTCGCGCGGATCACCGCGCCGCGCGGCCGCGGCCGGTTGATGGCCGATCCGTCCCTGCTCGTCACGCGACCTGCCGTGACCGATCCGTCCCTGCGGATCGTGCGCGGCGGTGTCGAGTGCGAACCGGTCTCGGTGCTGGCTCCGTGCCCGAATCTCGCTGCCGCACCCCTCGATTGGGGGCGCCTCGGCAAGCCGTACATGCGGGAGATCCAGCAGGTCCTCGAGCGGCGCGGCTATCGGGGATTCGCGAGTTCCATGTGGGTCGACCACCTCGACACCCCGCAGACCTGGGCCGACAAGGGCATGCTCGACGGCAGCCCCTTCTCGGCGGCACACCTGTTCCGGCAGACCGGGCCCTTCCGCCGCCCCAACCTCGTGCACGGCGTCGACAATCTCGTCCTCGCCGGGTCGGGCACCACGCCGGGTGTCGGCGTCCCGACCGTGCTCATCTCCGGACGTCTTGCCGCAGAACGTATCTCCGGTGGTGTGACTGCCGGATCCACGACGATGTCGATTCCGATGGAAGCAGGTGCGGTTGCTCATGCGTGAACTCGACGGGATCGATCCCGATCTGCACGAGGCGTATCAGCTGTGCCGTGAGCTCAACCGGCGACACGGCAAGACCTACTTCCTCGCGACCCGCATCTTCCCGGCGTCCAAACGGGCCGGGGTGCACGCCCTCTATGGTTTCGCGCGGATGGTCGACGACATCGTCGACGTGAAACCGGTCGACGCGGCACCTGTTCTCGACGCGCTCGAACGCCGTCTGTCCGACGCGCTCAGGGGCAGGCCGCCGACCTACGACGAATTCGGTCTCGTGCTGCGGGCCCTCGTCGACACCACGCAGCGGTACGACATCCCGCACGAGTACTACTACGCCTTCCTGCGGTCGATGCGGATGGACATCCCCGGCACCGAACTGTTCCGGTCGCGGTACCGCACGATGGACGAACTGTCGGAGTACATGTACGGCTCGGCCGCCGTCATCGGGCTGCAGATGCTGCCCATCCTCGGCATCGAGGCCGAACGCGAACGGGCCGAGGCCCCCGCCGCCGCGCTCGGTGAGGCCTTCCAGCTCACCAACTTCATCCGCGACATGGGTGAGGACCTCGACCGCGACCGCATCTACCTGCCCACCGACATCCTCGCCGCCTTCGACGTGGACGAGGACCTGCTGTGGCACTGCCGCCGGACCGGGCAGCGCGACATACGGCTCGAACGCGCCCTCGCGCACCTGATCGCGCACACCCGCTCGCTCTACCGTGTGGCCGAACCGGGCATCGACCTCCTCGACCCCACGGTGCGCCCCGCGATGCGGACCGCCTTCGTCCTCTACGGCGACATCCTGCGGGCGGTGGAGGAGAGCGGATACCGGGTACTCCACCAGCGCGCACGCGTGTCGCGGCGCCGGCGCCTGTCGGTGGCGGCACCGCGGTTGGCCTCGGCCGGTTGGACCACGCTGCGTTCACGGTCGAGACTGGGGACGCCCACCGCGCCGCTCGGCCGGTGAGGCCCGCCCGGCCGAGCCGGCATTCGGACACGAATACAGAACAGGACAACACATGGAACAGGTCGTGCTGCTCGACGACGCAGGCCGCGCGGTCGGGATCGAACCGAAGGCCACGGTGCACACCACCGACACCCCGCTGCACCTCGCCTTCTCGTCGTACGTCTTCGACCCCCACGGCAACGTTCTGCTCACCCGGCGCGCCCTGGACAAGTCGACCTTCCCCGGCGTCCTGACGAACAGCTGCTGCGGTCATCCGGCACCCGACGAACCGCTCACCGAGGCCGTGCGCCGCCGGCTACGTCAGGAACTCGGGCTCGACGTGCACGACATCGAGGTCGTCCTGCCGTCCTTCCGCTACCGCGCGGTGATGGACAACGGCATCGTCGAGAACGAGATCTGCCCCGTCTTCCGCGTGCTCTACGACGGGCCGGCGCCCACTCCCGAGCCGTCGGAAGTGCACGACACCGAATGGGTCGACTGGACGGAGTTCTCCGAGGACGTCGTCGAGGGACGCCGTGAAGTCTCGGTGTGGTGCCGCGAACAGGTGGGGCAGCTCCGCACGCTCGGCCCCGATCCGCTGCACTGGCCGGTGGCGTCCACCGCGGATCTGCCGCACGCCGCGCCCGAGCGCCGATAGGGCCTCACCCGGCGACCGGGGCATTAACGTCGACCCTGTGATCGACCCGACCGTCCTGATCCGCACGATCATCGGCATCCTCGCTCTCGCCGTGATCTCGACGGCGGTGCTGTGGGCGTTCCGGGTCCCGCACCGATTCGCGCCCGTCGGTGCCATCGCCCGCGGCGCGGTGCAACTCGCGCTCATCAGCGTCGTGCTCTCCGGCGTCATCACCGACGCCCGGTGGGTCGCGGTGGTGCTCGTCGTGATGTTCACCGTCGCGTGGTGGACGGCCTGCCGGCGGATCGGGAACGAGGCCGTCGTGCGCGGGGCGACGGCCGTCGCGATGTCGACCGGCGTACTCGTCGCGGCGGGCATCGTCTTCGCGACCGGCGCGGTGGAGGCCACCCCGCGCTACGCGCTCGCGCTCGGCGGCATCATCATCGGCAACACCATGACCGTCGCGGCCCTCGCCGGTCGCCGCTTCCACGAAACCGTCGACGACCACTGGCCCGAGGTGGAGGGTTGGCTCGCACTCGGCGCGACCATGCGGCAGGCGACACTCTCACCTGCACGCTTCGCCGTGCACGCGGCGATGATCCCGTCGACCGACCAGACGAAGACGACCGGTCTGGTGACTCTGCCCGGGGCGTTCGTCGGCGCGATCTTCGGCGGATTGTCGCCGGTGGAGGCCGGACGGTTCCAGGTGGTCGTGCTCGCCGCGATCATGGCGACGGCCTCGATCACGTCCGTGCTGATGGCGCTCGGTCTCGGCCGCGCCCTGCGTCACCGTCCCGTGGTCGTTGCGTGAGACGGCGGTCTGCGGTGCGGGTGCCGGCCGGAGTAGGAGTGGATACAACCGCTGCCGAGGGAAGGATCGTCGATGCTGCTCGTAGCCAACCGGGGTGAGATCGCGTTGCGTGTCGTCCGCACGGCCGCGGACCTCGGACTCGACACCGTCGCAGTCCACGCCGCGGACGACGCCGACGCTCCGCACGTCCGCGCCGCCACGCGAGCCGAGGCCCTGCCGGGGTCCGGTCCCTCGGTCTATCTCGACCCCGGGGTGATCGTCGGTGTCGCCCGGGCGACCGGGTGCACGCTGGTGCATCCCGGTTACGGTTTCCTCAGCGAGAACGCCGCCTTCGCGCAGGCCTGTGCGGACGCCGGGCTCACCTTCGTCGGGCCGTCCCCGGAAGCACTGCGCGTCCTCGGCGACAAGCGGGCCGCCCGCTCGGTGGCGGAGGAACTCGGCATCCCGGTGACCGCTGCCGTCGAGGCGACGGATCCGGAGTCCGTGCGGGCCTTCCTGCGCGACCATCCGGGCGGGATCGTCGTCAAGGCACTGTCGGGTGGTGGCGGTCGCGGCATGCGCGTGGTCCGCGATGCCGCCGATCTCGACGAGGCGCTCCGGCTCGCCGCCGCCGAAGCGCTCGCCGCTTTCGACGACGACCGGCTGTACGCCGAGGCGCTCGTCGAGCGTGCCCGGCACGTCGAGGTGCAGGTCGTGGCTGCCGAGTCGGGGTCGGGTACCCGCGCCGTCGCGTTGGGCGACCGCGACTGCAGCGTGCAGCGCCGACACCAGAAACTCGTGGAGGTCGCACCCGCGCCCGACCTGCCCGACGCCCTGCGGGAGGCGCTGCACGGCGCGGCCGTCCGGCTGATCGGGAACGTCGGATGCCACGGGCTGTCCACCGTCGAATTCCTCGTCCACGACGCCGGTTTCGTGTTTCTCGAGGTCAACCCCCGGATCCAGGTGGAACACACCGTCACCGAGGAGGTGACGGGCGTCGATCTCGTCGCGACCCAGCTCGCGATCGCTCGCGGGGCGGGATTCGACGAACTCGGCCTCCCCGCAGGAATCACGTTCGACGGCAACGGGATCGGCGGACATCCTGCGGTGGCGCAGGGCATCGCGGTGCAGGTGCGCGTCAACGCCGAGACATCGCGCGCCGACGGCATCGCCCTGCCCACCGCCGGGACGCTCACCGCGTTCACGCCTCCCACCGGACCGGGCATCCGCGTCGACACCCACGGCCGACCCGGCCTCGAGGTGACCGGACGTTACGACTCCCTGCTCGCCAAGGTCGTCGCGTACGTGCGCTCCGGCGACCGCGCGGCCGTGCTGCGCAAGGCGTCGACGGCACTCGGCGAGTTCGTCGTCGACGGTATCGGCACCAACCGCGATCTCCTGCAGAAGATCCTGGACGACAAGGAGTTCCGGTCCGGCAACGTCCATACCACGTGGCTGGGGGAGCGGCTCGCGGATTTCGTCGACACCGCCACGACCGCGCCGGTGGAGTACACGGATCTGCGCGCCGACGAACACGCGGTGCACGCCGAGATGGTCGGCACGGTCGTGGAGATCGCCCGCGCAGGCGATACCCTTCCGGCCGGTGCGCCGCTCGCCGTGCTCGACGCGATGAAGATGCAGCACGAGATCCGGGCACCGGGCAGCGCCGTGGTCGAACGCGTGCTCGTCGAGCCGGGCCGCACCGTCGACCCGGGCACCGTGCTCGCGGTGGTCCGCGTGCTCGACGCGGACACCGCGACGGACGACATCGCCGCGGTCGACCTCGACGCCGACCGTGCCGACCTCGACGAGATCCGCCGCAGGCACGAGATCACCACCGACGCGGCGCGGCCCGAGGTCGTGGCGAAGCGGCACGGGCGGGGCCGGCGCACTGCGCGCGAGAACATCGCCGACCTCGTCGACGGCGGCAGCTTCGTCGAATACGGGCCGCTCGTCCTCGCCGCGCAGCGCGGTCGCCGCAGCGAGGAGGACCTGATCGCGAACACCCCCGCGGACGGACTCGTCGGCGGCACCGCCCGGATCGGAGGGGCCGAGGTGGTCGTGATGTCCTACGACTACACCGTCCTCGCAGGTACCCAGGGCCGTAACAACCACCGCAAGACCGATCGGCTGCTCGAACTCGCCGCCCGGCGGCGGGTGCCGCTCGTGCTGTTCGCCGAGGGTGGTGGCGGGCGACCCGGGGACGTCGACGCCGGTTCCGGTGCGGGCCTCGACCTGCCCACCTTCCGCTCGATGGCGTCGCTGCGCGGACGCGTGCCCACCGTCGCGGTCGTCTCCGGCCGCTGCTTCGCGGGCAACGCCGCGCTCGCCGGGGTGTGCGACGTGCTCATCGCGACCCCCGACGCCAACATCGGCATGGGCGGCCCCGCGATGATCGAGGGCGGAGGACTCGGCGTGCATCGCCCCGAGGACATCGGGCCGATCGACGTGCAACGCCGCAACGGCGTCGTGCACGTCGCAGCGCGCGACGAGGCACACGCCGTGGACGTCGCCCGGCGATATCTCGCCTACTTCACCGCGCCGCACGAGGACCGGCAGGCACTCGACCCGCGTCTCGCGCGACATGTGGTGCCGGAGAACCGGCTCCGCGCCTACGACGTGCGGTCGGCGATCGACGCGATCGCGGACCTCGGATCGGTGCTCGAACTGCGCCCGGACTACGGCGTCGGCATCGTCACCGCTCTGATGCGCGTCGAGGGCGCCTCCTACGGTGTGCTCGCCAACAGCAGCGCCCACCTCGGCGGGGCGATCGACGCCGAAGCCGCCGACAAGGCCGCGGACTTCCTGGAACTGTGCGAATCACACCGGCTTCCCGTGGTGAGTCTGTGCGACACACCGGGATTCATGGTCGGACCGGAATCGGAGAAGGACGCCACCGTGCGCCGCTTCGGACGTTTCTTCGTCGCCGGCGCACGCCTGACCGTCCCGTTCGGCATGATCATCCTCCGCAAGGGCTACGGCCTCGGCGCAATGGCGATGGCCGGCGGATCCTTCCACGCACCCGAATTCACCGTCGCGTGGCCGACGGGGGAGATCGGCGGAATGGGACTCGAAGGGGCCGTGCGTCTCGGATTCCGCAAGGAACTCGACGCCGCAGAGACACCCCGGGAGCGCGAGGAACTGTTCGACCGGCTCGTCGCCCTCGCCTACCAGCAGGGCAAGGCCCTGCAGGCGGCGACGAGCTTCGAACTCGACGACGTCATCGACCCCGCCGACAGCCGCGCCTGGATCGCGCGACTGGTGCAACCGCGGTGAAGCCGGGTATGCGACAGCCATGGTGACCTATTCCGGCGCGCAGGAGTACGTACCCGACAGCCGCGACCTCGCCGAACTCGCCGCCGCATCCGCGGGATGCCGGGGATGCGATCTCTACAAGGCGGCCGAGCGGACGGTCTTCGGGGCAGGGGTGCGCGACGCACGCATGCTGTTCGTCGGCGAACAACCGGGCAACGAGGAGGACCTCGCGGGAGAACCGTTCGTCGGGCCCGCGGGGCACTTGTTCGACAAGGCCCTCGAACGCGCGGGCATCGATCGCGGGGCGGTGTACGTGACCAACGCGGTCAAGCATTTCCGCTTCGACCGGTCCGCCAACGGCCGCAGACGCATCCACAAGAAACCGTCGGGTGGGCAGGTCGCGGCGTGCCGGCCGTGGCTCGAGGCCGAACTCGACGCCGTCCGCCCCGACGTGGTGGTGTGCCTCGGAGCCACGGCCGCGCAGTCGCTGCTCGGTAAGGACTTCAAGCTCACGCAGCACCGCGGGGAGGTCCTGCACCTGCCCGAGGAGCTGTGCGGGTCGTGCGATCCGGCGGTGGTCGTCACCGTGCACCCGTCGGCGGTGCTGCGGGCGAAATCGCAGCGCGACGACATGTTCCGCTCGTTCGTGCAGGACCTGGAACGCGCGGCGTCCTTGTGACGGCTCAGCCGGTGGTCGCGAGCCCTGCCGCGAGCCCGAGCGCCACCGACATCGCGCACACCTCGAGGACGGCGTTGCGCAGCGACTCCTCCTCCGGCAGGCGGTGCGCCGAGGCTGCGGGGAGCCAGTTGCGCCGCCAGTTCCACGCGAGCCCCAACAGCGCGCACAGCACGATCGCCTTCGCGAGCACGACGCGTCCGTAGCCCGTGCCCAGTAGCGCGGAGACCGAACCGAGCCGCACCGCCGCGTCGACCACCCCCGTGATCACCAACGCCACGACGCACCGAAGGGCCAGCTGCGAATAGCGCGGCAACAGTTCCGCCCATCCTCCGCGGCCCCGCACGGTGACGGCCAGCGCCACGAGCACCCCGAACCACACCGCGGCCGCGAGCACGTGCACGGCGTTGAGCAGCGATCCCAGCGGTTGCTGCGCCATGTGGCCGGTGACCGGGCGGGCGATCAACGCGAGTGCCGCGGCCACGAGCACCGGGAGGGTGGACCACCCCGCCGACCGGCGGTACGCCACCGCGGCGACGACGACGATCGCGGCGATGCACACCCATGCCGCCGCATCCACGCGGCCCGTGGTGGTGCCGACGAACTGCCCGAACCGCCCCACGTCCAGGTCCGCGGCGGGAACGTCGGCCGCGGTGGACGCGGCCCAGGCGAGGTCGACGCTCGCGAGCGCGAGCCAGACACCGCCGAGCGCGGCGATCGTCCGCCACAGCGTGTCGGAGGAGACCGCGGGACGGCGTTGCCGCTGCACCATGACCGCCAGGACGGCGAGCCCGAGCACGGTCGAGCCGACGCACAGCCCGATCGCCCGTACCGAACTCGAGGGGGCGGGCAGGGCGAGGGAACCGGCCACGGCGATGCCCGCGACGGTTCCGAAGGCAACGCCGGCAGCGGCCACGACGAGCCACTGCCGGCGTTCCGGGATCATGCCGGTCAGGCCTTCGGCTTGCGCAGCGCGAAAGCGAGACCTGCGGCGACCACGACGACACCTGCGACGACGAACCACCACACGGCAGGTCCGCTGCTGTCGCTCTCGCCCGACTCCGCGCCGGTCTCACCGGTCGCGGTGTCACCGGACGCCGCCTCGCCGGGCGTGCCGGTTCCCTCCTGGGTGAGCGTGAAGGTGCGGGTTCCGCTGACGGGATGCCCGTCGGCGGAGGTCACCCGGTAGGCGATCGTGTACTCGCCCACGGGGCCGAGACCGTCGAGTTCGACGGATGCGTTCGCACCCTCGATGATCGGGTCGCTCTTCGACCACAGGTTGCCGTCCGGCCCGACGACGGTCAGGGCCGCGAACTGCTCCTGCAGGTTCTCGTTGAGCGTCACGGTCACCCGATCGGGTGCCTCGGCGATCTGCTCGCCGTCCTCGGGCGAACTCGACAGCACCACCGAGTGGGCGGCCGCGGAACCGACGGACAGGGTCAGCGCCGCGATCAGCGCGGTGAGGAGAACGAGGATGCGCTTCATGCCCGCCGCCCCCGGATCACGGCGCCGAGACCGAGTGCGGCACCGAGCGCGCCGAGCACCAGACCGATACCGCCGAGCCAGCGCGCGGTGCTGTCGGTCGTCGTGCCCTCCGACGCCACAGCGGTCTGCCCGGTGTCGGTGACGTGCGCATCGCCACTGCCGCCGTGCCCGTCACCGCTGCTCGCCACGAGCGTCAGGCTGGGGGCGGGACGCTCGGGCTCCTCGTCGCCGGTCGTGATCTCGTCCCACGCCACGACCTCGCCGTCGCTGTAGGTCTGGATTGCGGGGAAGGCGACCTCGTCCTCCTCGGGCAGCGGCCCGACGGACAGGACGAACTGCTGGAACTGCCCCGGCCCGACCTGCACGTCCGGCTCGGCGGTCCACGTCACGGAGGTCGCGAGCTGCGACTCGGGATCCTTCTCGACGGTCGCCGTCCAGCCGGGCAGCGGCTCGGTGCGCGCCGAGCGCAGGCCCGGAAGCTCGACGGTGAGTGCCGTCGTGCCGGCGGTCTCGGACTCGGTGGGGACCCGGAAGGTCAGGACGGTGTAGCCGCCCTGCTCGGCTCCGGGTGCGACGACGGTGACGTGGGCCGAAGCGATGCCGGCGCCCGCGACCATCAGCGCAGCGGTTGCAGTCGCGCCCACGAGGGCGCGACGGGAGAACTCGAACATATGTGGTCTTTCTCGTGGTTGGAGGATCGATCGTCACAGCACAGCCGTGGCGAGCGGTGGTCCTCTCCGCGAGATGGCCGGGGGTGCACGTCCCCACACCAGTCGGCCGGTCGACGAGGTCGGGGCGAGCACGGCGGGTGCGGCGACCCGCGGCCCGCGCAGCAGCACGACCCGCAGCGCGGTGCCGCACGCCGCGTACACGTGGGCCGCGGCGCTGAGCAACACCGCGCACACCGCCACGGCCAGCGTGTGGGCGCCCAGCATGGACACCGACAGGTGCTCGTGGCCGGGCACCAGCACGGTGAGCGCGACGTGCGTGGCCGCCTGCCCACCGGCGAGCAGCACGAGCGGGGACAGCGACGGCTGGTGCGCGCCGAGGATCCCGACGATCGCCGCGACCGCGACCAGCAGTACCGCGACCGGTCCCGTCGGCACACCACCGCCGGCGGAGCCGTGGGCGGCCACCGCCAGCACCGCGGTGGCGATGCCCGCGGTGGTGCCGAGAACGGTCGGGTACCTGGTCACTGTCGGTCGTGCTCGTTCCTGATGTGCAGCCGTGTCAGCGCACGCCGAGGCGTGCGAGAAGATCCGCTTCGATGCCGTCGAGTTCCGACGAGATCGCCGCATGCGCCGACTTCCGGCGCGCGGCCGGCATCTGCTCGGCCGTCTGCACGGCGGCGGTCAGATCGGTGAGGCGTTCGCGGGTCGCCGTGGCGAACTTCTGCGTCTCCGCGTCCTTGGGGTTGCGCTGCTCGACCTTCGCGAGCGACTGCTCCGCACCCGCGATGCGGGCACTGAGCCGGGCACCGTGACCGGTGAACGAACCCAGTTCCTCGATCGGCACCCCGAGCTGCTGCGCGCGACGCGAGTCGAGCTGACCGCGCAGCGCCGTCACGGCCTGGTAGACGATCGGGACGAGCACCGGCGCGAGCAGACGCGCGACGCCGAGATAGCGGCGCACCTTCGCCGCGGTGAGGCCCTGATTCTCGGCGGCCTTCTTCTGTGCCTTGAGGGTCGCGATCTGTTCCTTCTCGACCTTGGCCTGCGACCTCGCGAGTTCCTGGTCGAGCTTGACCTGCGACTTCGCGAGCTTCTTGTCGATCTTCGCCTGGGCCTTCGCTGCCCGCCGGTCGTTCTCGAGCCGATTCTTCGCGACCAGCCTGGCCTCGAGCTTCGCCTTGGTCCTCAGCGCCTTCGCTTCCGCCCTGCGAGTCGCGCGACGCTTCCGTGTGAACAACCCCATCGAACAGCACCCTCCATTCGGTACGACACGACGCTCCGGCGCCCCGCGTCAGCCTAACGTGACGGTGCTGCTGCGAGCCGTCGCCTGTGCAGGGAATACCCTGGAATGTCGTGGACGCAACCGGAGAACTACCGCGGCCCCCACGCGGAGTGTCACAGCGCACAGCCGTCTCCCTCGAGGCCGCTGCGCTGACGAGGTGCCGCCACCGGGTCTATCTCGACGCCACCTTCCCCGACGAACTCGCAGGTGCACCCGAGAATCCGGGTGCGCGGCAACGCCAGGAGGCGGCGGCTGCGCATCGCGAGGCGATCCGCCAGAAGCTGTTCGACGCCGACCCGGACGGGTGGACGCTCGTCGCCCCCGAAGGACCGATGTCGCAGCGCGCCGAGCGCACACTCGACGCGTGCCGTGCGGGCGCCGACCGCATCTGGGGTGCGGTGCTGCCGAGCGAACCCGACACCGGACGCCGCGGTCGGTCGGAGATCCTGCTGCGCGACGCCGAACGCGGCGGCTACATCCCGGTGATCGTCGTCAACCACAAGGTCACCGATCCCGGACGTGGCGCGCTCACCACCGATCTGTTCGCGTGGGCACCCGCCGTCGACGAGACCCGCAAGGTGCGCAGTCAGGTGCGCGACCAGATGCGCCTCGCGCACCTGTACCGGATGCTCGAGCGTCACGGACTCGCGAGCCCCGCGAAGGTCGCCGGGGCGATCGGCTACGGCGGCGACTGCATCCTCGTGCACGATCTCGACCAGATCCTCGACGACTACGACGCCCGCCTGGCGGACCGTCTGGAGGTCGCGCGGGGTCTGGCTCCGACGGCGCCGTCGCAGATCGGCGAGTGCAAGACCTGCCCGTGGTGGGACCGCTGCCGCGCCGAACTCACCGTCACCCGGGATGTGTCGCTCGTCGCGCCGGGGCAGCGTGCCGTCGTGCTGCGCGAACTCGAGGTGCACACCATCGACGGTCTCGCCCGGTGGGAAGGGGAGGAACCCGAGGCGTGGCCGCAGGGTTCGTTCGAGGACGCGATCGTCACGGCGCGGGCGTGGATCGCCGGTGTGCCGCTCGTGCGTCGCTACCGGCACGTGCACGTCCACCGCGCCGACGTCGAGGTCGACATCGACATGGAGAGCTACCACGAGCACGGCGCCTATCTGTGGGGCACGCTCCTCAATTCGGGATCGTCCTCGGAGTACATCCCGTTCGCGACGTGGGAGCCCGTGCCGACCGACGACGAGGCACGCTCGTTCGCCGAGTTCTGGCGCTGGCTGTCGGACCAGCGGCGCACGGCCGAACGTCGCGGGAAGACCTTTGCGGCCTACTGCTATTCGCGGTCGGCGGAGGACAAGTGGTTGTTGTCGTCGGCGCGCCGGTTCCACGGCTTCCCGGGTGTGCCGGAACTCGCGGAGGTCAAGGCGTTCATCGGCTCGAACGAGTGGGTCGACATCTTCCAGGCCGTCACCGACCAGTTCGTGTGCCCGAACGGCAAGGGGCTCAAGAAGATCGCGCCGATCGCGGGGCATCACTGGCGCGACGCCGAGGCCGGGGGTGAGGCGTCGATGAGCTGGTACCGCGAGGCCGTGGGCATGGCGGGCGAGCCCGATCCGGCCCAGCGTGTGCGGTTGCTCGAGTACAACGAGGACGACGTGATCGCCACGAAGGTCCTGCGCGAGTGGATGAGTGATCGCGCGGTGCTGGACATCCCGTTCATCGAGGACCTGTAGCGCAGGTCGTGCCCCGTGCATGGTTCCGACGGCAAGCTGATGTCGGCACACGTGCCCCGGGGCGGCTCCGGACGCCGAGCTGCGCCGGCCGTCCCGATCCGCGACTCGTCGTCGTTCGTCGTCGGCGGCCTGTACCTGCACGGTTCGGCCGCGAAGATGCAACCCGATCCCGACCTGGTGAGATTCGACGGATCAGTGAGGTTCACAGGCCTGCTCTGAGCCGGATCAGGGCGTCCACCACAGGCGCGCCGAACATCGGTGGATCGTTGTGTTCGAGACCGCCGAGCTCGACCCGCTCGTGCAGCCGCCGGGCGGCATCGGCGACTGCCGCGCTCTGGGCGGGCGGGACGATGCTGTCGGCGGTGCCGTAGACGACCGTGATCGGCACGTCGATGCGGCCGACGAGTTCGGCGACGGGGAACTCGTCCTTCAGCGCTGCGGCGGGGACGAACGGATAGTGGTGCCGGGCCACGGCGGCGAGGTCGGTGAACGGCGAGCGCAGCAGCATCGCGGCGGGAGGTTCGTCGACGGCGAGCGCGGTGACCACGGCGCAACCGAGGCTCTCCCCGAAGTACAGCAGCCGGGTGGGGTCGACGTCGTCGCGCGAACGGAGATGCCCGAGCGCCGCGCGGGCGTCGGCGGCGAGACCCTCCTCGGTGGGGGAGCCGGGATTACCGCCGTACCCGCGGTAGTCGAACAGGAGCGTCGAGAAACCCGCCGCGGCGAGGTCGGCGGCGGTGTCGACGCGGCCGAGGCGGTTGCCGCCGTTACCGGGGGCGAGGAGGACGGTGAAGCCGGCTCCGGGTCCGTCGGGAGCGCGACCGGGCACGAACCAGGCGTCGAGCTCGAGACCGTCGGCGGTGGTGAGCACGACGTCCTCGGCGCCGGGCAGGACGGTCGCGGCGGACGGGGGAGTAGAGCTGTCGGGCAGGTAGATCAGGCGTCGTTGCAACGCCCAGCCGGCGACGCCGACGAGCGCGACGACGAGCACCACGGCGAGAACGATCCGCATGGGACCGGTCTAACGCACGTGCGCGTTCCCGGTGGCCGGAACCACCGGAAACGCGCACGGAAGGGACGTGATTACCGCGGCGCCATGCGCAGCGCACCGTCCATGCGGATGGTCTCGCCGTTGAGGTAGTCGTGCTCGACGATCATCTGCGCGAGCTGCGCGTACTCGGCAGGCTGGGCGAGCCGCGACGGGAACGGCACACCGGCCTCGAGGCCCTTGCGGTACTCCTCGGTGACACCGGCGAGCATCGGGGTGTCGACGATGCCGGGGGCGATGGTGTTGACGCGGATGCCGAACTGCGCGAGGTCGCGTGCGGCGGGGACGGTCATGCCGTGCACGCCACCCTTCGACGCGGAGTACGCGATCTGGCCGATCTGGCCCTCGAACGCCGCCACCGATGCGGTGTTGATGATGACGCCGCGCTGACCCGACTCGTCGACCGTCTCGGTCTTGGAGATCGCGTCGGCCGCGAGGCGCATGACGTTGAAGGTGCCGAGCAGGTTGACGGTGATGACCGTGCGGAACAGCTCGAGGTCGTGCGGGCCGTTCTTCGACAGGATGCGGCCGGCCCAGCCGACACCGGCGCAGTTGACGACGATGCGCAGCGGAACACCGGACTCGACGATGCGGTCGACGGCAGCCTGCACTTCGTCGCCGCTGGTCACATCGGTGGCGAGGAGCGTGACACCCGCGGGTGCGGCATCGCCGACGCGGTCGATGGACTGCTGCAGGTCGAGGCCGAAGACGGTCGCTCCGGCGTCGGCGAGGCGGCGTGCGGTTGCGGCGCCGAGACCGGATGCGGCACCGGTCACCAGTGCGGCGGATCCCTGAATCTCCACTGTTCGTATCTCCTGTCCCGTGTGAGTGTCGTTCGTCACGAACCCTAACCGGTGACGGCCGCGGGTTCCGCGGGGGTCGCGGTCCGGCGGCGCAGTGCGACGACTCCCATCGCCGCGGCTACGAGACACGCGACGGCACCGAGCAGCAGTCCGGCCCGACCACCCCACTGCTCGCACACCCATCCGGCGATGGGACCGCCGATGGCCGTGGAACCGAGGAAGGCGACCGACCACAGGGCCATCACCCGTCCGCGCATCGTCGGCGCGGAGGCGAGCTGCAGCGAACTGTTGGTGGTGGATGTGAACGTCACGCTCAGTGCACCGACGATCACCATGAGCACGATGAGCGTGGTCAGGTTCGGGGCCGCGGCGGCGACCGCCATGGCGATGCCGAACGCGAGGGAGGTGAGGATCAGCGGCCGGGTCCCGGTGCGGCCCCAGGTGGCGACGGCGAGCCCACCCACGACCGATCCCGCGCCCATCGCGGCGGTGAGGAAGCCGTAGGCCCCGGCACCGGCTGCGAAGGTGTGGTCGGCCAGGACCGGCAGGACCACCTGGAACTCGAAGGCCAGACATCCGACGAGCGCCATCATCAGCAGCGGGACGGCCAGGTCGGACGTGCGGCGGACGTAGGCGAAGCCCTCGCGCAGCTGTCCCTTGGCGCGGGCGGCGGCGGGGGAGCGCTGAAGCCGGGAGACGTCGAGTCGCAGCAGCGAGGTGACGACGGCGACGAAGCTCGCAGCATTGAGCAGGAAGCACACGCCGAGGCCGCCTGCGGCGATGACCAGGCCGGCGACGGCCGGGCCGATCATGCGCGAGCACGAGGCGAGGACCGACTGCAGGCTCACGGCGTTGCGCAGGTCCTCCGGGCCGACGAGTTCGAGCATGAACGACTGTCGCGCGGGGTTCTCGAAACACTGGTTGAGGCCGAGCGCGACCGCCAGGACGTAGACGTGCCACAGGGCGATGGTGTCGGTGACGACGAGCAGCCCCAGGATCAGGGCCTGCACACCCATGAGGGTCTGCAACCCGATCATGAGCCGGCGCTTGTCGGAGCGGTCGGCGACCACCCCGCCGTAGGGACCGAGCAGCAGCATCGGCACGGTCTGCAGCGCGAGCACGATGCCGATGGCGGTCGCGGAGCCGGTGAGCTGCAGGACGAGCCACGACTGCGCGACCGTCTGCATCCACGTGCCGATGAGCGAGACGGCCTGGCCGCTGATGTAGAGGCGGAAGTTGGGGCCGCGCAGGGCCGCGAAGGTCTGTCCTCTGAGGTCGGCGAGCATCGTCACGGGCGACCCCCCTCGGCGGAGGGGCGCGGTGAATCGGCGACGCGCTGCGAGAGTGCCTCGAGGGCGGGCAGTGCGTCGTGCAGAGCTTCGAGGTGCCGGTCGTTCAGTTCGGCGAGGTGACGGGCGAACAGGGCGGTGCGGCGGCCGCGCAGTTCTGCCGACAGTGCGGCACCGGCGGGAGTGATGTGGACGCGGACGACGCGCTTGTCGTCGGCGTCGGGGGACCGGGTGAGCAACCCGGCGTCTTCGAGTTTGCCCACCATGCGCGAACACATGGTGGGGTTGAGCCCTTCGATCTCCGCGAGTTCGCGGACTCCGATCGTCTCGTGGCGGGCGACGGTCGTGAGGAGAGTCGACTGCGAACGCGTCAGCCCTTCCTCCGAGGCGAACATGCCCATGCGGCGGGAGATCCGTCCGATCGCGATACGCAGACGGTGGACGTCTTCCGCGTCGAACGGAGGAGTTTCGGATCGAGGGGTGCTGTCCGTGAGTTCAGACATGGAACCACCTCCGAATTTATTTGCCTATCGGCAAGCATACTCCTGTCCGAAGCGGAAAGACACTGTTCGGAAGGGTGATCAGGAACGCATGAAGGCCGGGGACTCGTCCTCGGCGACACGGCGGGAGCGCCGGCGTACGACCACCATCGCGGCGACGGACAGCAGCAGGGCCACCGCGCCCGCGATCGGTCCCACGGCGCCGGTCTCCGGGAACAGGCCGTCGCCGAGCATCCACGCGCCGAAGCCGAAGAACAACGCGGCGGCGCCGTAGCGGATGGCGTTGTCGGGAAGGTGCCGGCCGAGCACGGCACCGATGACGATGGCCAGCGCGTCGGCGGCGACCATGCCGACGGTGGATCCGATCCACACCCCGGCCCAGTTGTTGTCGGTCGCGAGCGTGATGGTCGCGAGCATCGTCTTGTCGCCGAGTTCGGCGAGGAAGAACGCCGAGGTCACGGCGAGGAAGGCAGAGCGCGCGACGCGTCCGGCCTTGGACTGCTCGTCGTCGTCGAGGGAGTCGCCGCGCAGAGTCCACGCGCCGAAGATCAGGAAGGCGATGCCGCCGACGATGGAGATGGCGGTTGCAGGGATGGCGACACCCAGATAGTGCCCGACGGCGACCGACACGAGGTGGACCGCGGTGGTCGCGAACAGGATCCCCGACAGGACGACCCACCAGCGATACCGCAGGGCGAAGGTCATCGCCATGAGCTGGGACTTGTCGCCGAGTTCGGCGACGAAGACGACTGCGAAGGACAGGACGAGCGCGGACCACATACGCGTTTCCTCCTTTCGTATGGAGGAAACGGGGCTTCCTCCGGACGCCGGACGCACGGTGCGACCAGCGGCCGAAGGTCTCGCCCACCGGAGGATGATCCGGTCCGCGGGGCCGGGAAGTGCCGTTGTCGGGCGCCGCCAGTATGTCGACCCTGCGATTGGGGGCTACTCCCCTTCGCCGACGACAACGTTAGCCCGGCGAACCGAATTCTGTAAAGGCAATGCTAACTTTCGGAGAACCGAACTCTCGCTTTCAGGGCGCCCTCACGAAGCGAGCAGCATGGCCAGAATTGCGGTGTCGGGATCGTTGCCCGGATCCACTCCCACCTTGCTGACCAGCGCCGTCACTGTCCCGTCCGGTTCGGCCTCCACCCACGCCGCGCGATGTTCGAGCCCGAGATGCGGAATCCCGGGGAGCAGCACGCAGCCCGAGGCGGCGCCGGCGTTCTCCGGCAGTGACGGCGTCGTCTCGGACGGCGGATGCAGCATGATCAGCGCCGGCGGCTGATGCTCGGCGAACCGCCCGGGCTGCACGGCACGCTCGCCGAGCACCGGACCCTCGGCGACCACGAGGCCGACGGTTCCGGGCTCGGGGTCGTCGGGCAGTTCTTCCTTGACCCCGAACACCGTCGAGGTGGGCAGCAGTCCCGGCAGTGACGCGATCCGCACCGTCATCGCCAGCACCTGAGCCCATTCACGGGTGGTCGCGGGCCATCTGCCCGAGACGACGAAACCTCGAAGCGAACCGGCGGACTGGAATGCGGACAGCTCGATGCGGCTGTGTTCCTCGGCGTTCATCCCACTCCTCCCTCTCGGTCGGTAAGGGGAGAATGCCCGTTTTCTCCGTTGGCACACAAGAGGTGTCGAGTGCCAGCACTTCCGCTACACCTTTTGCCATCCGCTTCGGCAAATTGCTGCGGCGGATGGCGATTCCTGTAGCGGATGGGGAAGACCAGGCCCGGAGACGACGAAGGGCGCCGGTGTCCCGGCGCCCTCGTTGTCGGTCTCGCGACCTGTGACCGATCCGTACTAGACGATCAGGCCCGAGGTGGCGGTGCGAGCGCGCTCGAAGCGAGCCTGCACGTCCGCCCAGTTCACGATGTTCCAGAAGGCCTTGACGTAGTCGGCCTTGACGTTCTGGTACTGCAGGTAGAAGGCGTGCTCCCACATGTCGAGCATGAGCAGCGGGGTCAGGCCGATCGGGATGTTGCCCTGCTGGTCGTACAGCTGGACGATGATCAGACGCTGTCCGATCGAATCCCAGGCGAGGATCGACCAGCCGGAGCCCTGGATGGAGTTCGCGTTCGCGGAGAAGTGATCGCGGAACTTGTCGAACGAGCCGAAGGCGTCGTCGATCGCAGCAGCGAGCTCACCCTCGGGCTTGTCGCCACCCTCGGGGGAGAGGTTGTTCCAGAAGACGGAGTGGTTGGTGTGACCACCCAGGTGGAAGGCGAGGTCCTTCTCGAGCTTGGTCGCCTGGGCCGCCATGGTGCCGTTCTCGCGGGCCTCGGCCAGCTTCTCGAGAGCGGTGTTCGCACCGGCGACGTAGGTGGCGTGGTGCTTCGAGTGGTGCAGCTCCATGATCTTCGCCGAGATGTGCGGCTCGAGCGCTGCGTAGTCGTAGGGCAAGTCCGGAAGTGTGTATTCAGCCACGAAGGGTCCCTTCTTCACCGGGCCGTCCGGCCCGTGCAGTTATTCCGTACCTTTTCGGGTTTCCACCCAAGTCCATAACTACACCGTCCGCAACATTCGCCGTAATGCGGACACGATCGGACCCCGACTGTGTCGGAGAGCACCCGAAACCGTCCCTGCCTCCGGAAACGTCCCTCACCAGCGGGAACAGCCGGATAACGGGACCATCGGCAACAGCTGCGTGAACGGGACCTTAACATTGGCGCGTGTTTCGGCCCTTCCTGAACGAACCGACACGCGGGGCCGATGCACCGCGTGTGGATCTGCCGGGCGTCGATGTCGTCCGGTTCGTCGCGGTCGCGGCCGTGCTCTACTCCCACATCGCCTTCTACCTGATCGACGACCTCGGGACGGGCTGGTGGGGCATCGACCTCACCTACGAGGTGCTCGTCAAGGGCGCCGGTCTCAACCAGCACCTGTCGTCCGTCGGGGTGACGGCGTTCATGATGCTCACGGGCATGCTCGTCACCCGGTCCGCGATCCGCCAGGACCGACGGAAGTTCCTCATCGCCCGGGCCGCGCGGCTCCTGCCGGCCTTCTGGGTGGCGATCCTCGCCGCGGTCGTGCTCGTGTGGCTCGGCATCAACGGCACCTTCAGCGGCCACACCACGGTGTCGGTCTCCGAGGCGTTCCTGTCCTTCTTCCTCGGTGCGTTCTTCCTGAAACCGCAGGTGATCGTGCTCGGCGTGGTGTGGACGCTCGCCGCACAGATCTCGTTCTACCTGTGGTGCGTGGCGGGACGGTCGCTGCTGCGGACGGCGCCGGTGGCGGTGCCGATGCTCGGCGCCGTGCTGTGCATGCTGGTGCTCCTCTACAACCTGTACGTGCCCGAGCCGTACACGGTGCCGTTCCTGTCGAAGATCGCGTCGACGCTGCCGACCCTGTTCCTCGGGCAGATCGTGTACTTCGGCTGGGCCGGCCTGATCTCGCTGCGCGCCCTGCTGGCGGCGATGTTCGCGCAGATCGCGGTGATCGTGATGGCCACGGACATCAACGTCTACTGGTCGGGCAGCCGCTATCTGTGGACGGTGACGGTGGTCTTCGCGGCGGTCGTGCTGGTCGCGCGGTACGACGGGCGCCTCGCGCGCTCGACCGTCGTCTCCTGGGTCGCGACCCGCAGCTACTGCATCTACCTGACCCACACCCTCGTGATGTACCGGATCTACGAGAACACCGTGGGCCTCGTCGGCACGACCGCGGCGATCGTGTTGCTGCTGATCGGCTGCGGTCTCGTCGCCGAGGTGCTGTACCGCAGCGTCGAGGTACCGGCTGCGCACTGGATCAAGAGCCGCTGGCTCGCGCCGAAGCAGGTCGCTTCCGACGAACGGACTGCCGCTCCGACCCGCGCGTAGCATCGGGTCATGTCCTGGTTCGACGAGATCCTCGCCCGTGCAGGTTCGAAGTCGCAGATGGTGACGCGCGAGGACGCGCTCCCCGGTCGCGCCGAACCGCTGCCCGTCCCCGAGACCCACTACGTCAACGGCAACCGCATCGTTCCCCCCTTCCCCGAGGGCCTGCAGGCCGCAGTCGTCGGCATGGGTTGCTTCTGGGGCGCCGAGAAGGAGTTCTGGCAGCTCGACGGCGTCTACTCGACCGCGGTCGGCTATTCCGGCGGCTACACGCCCAACCCCACCTACGAGGAGGTGTGTTCCGGCCGGACCGGGCATACCGAGGTGGTGCTCGTCGTCTTCGATCCCAAGGTGATCGGCTACGAACACATCCTGCAGCAGTTCTGGGAGAACCACGACCCCACCCAGGGCATGCGGCAGGGCAACGATCACGGCACCCAGTACCGCTCGGCGATCTACACCCACGACGAGACACAGATCGAGGTCGCCGAGGCCACGGCCGAAGCGTTCGGCAAGCGACTGGCCGACGCCGGATACGGGCAGATCACCACGGAGATCGCCCCGCTCACGCAGTTCTACTATGCGGAGGACTATCACCAGCAGTACCTCGCGAAGAACCCCAACGGCTACTGCCCCGTCCACGCCACAGGCGTGAGTTGCCCGGTGGGCCTCGGCGCCTGAGAGAGCGTCGGGCCTCAGGGGCCGACGGTGTCGCGCACCACATCTCCGCTCGCAGCGCGAGTGTGAGATGCGTTGGCGTTCCTTGAACTTCCCCGAAAGCGGACGCATCCTGGAAAAAGGGATCATTCCAGAGGGGGAAAGGGACGGCTTGCCGACATGACGACCAGAGCGGGGTATCTGCGGCGCACACGGCGAAGTCTGCGCAGGCGGGACCCGCTCGTGCGTCGCACCGACAAGCTCGAGGCGCGCTGCTTCACCCTCATGATCGCCGTGATGGCGCTCCTGATCCCCGTCGCGGTGTGGGTGTCCGCCACCATGTGGAGCTCCCAGCTCGAACTCTCCGAGAAGCAGAACGCCGAACGCGTCAGCGTCACGGCCGTCCTCGACGCCGACGCCCTGAGCGACTCCGCCGGATGGGGCGAGACCGTGAAGATCTCCTCGGCCCCCGCGACCTGGGGTTGGGGCGACGAGACGCGTCACGCTCTCGTCCAGGTCGACAGTCTCGCGACCGCGGGCAGCGAGGTGCCGGTCTGGGTCGACGCGAGCACCGGCGAATACACGCAGGCCCCGCTGACCAGTTCCGCCGCGAAGTTCACCGCCGTGCTGTCCGGGGTGTCGCTGTGGACGTTCTCGTCCGCCGCCGCGACCGGCCTGTTCGCCCTCGCGCACTGGCGTCTCGAGGTGCGGCGCAGCCGCGAGTGGAGCCGGGACATCGAAGCGTTCCTCGGCTCCACCAGCAGCCACTGACCCACTGGAGGCGCGTCAGAGATCCGCGACGGCGGGCATGACCTCGTTCGCCACCAGTTCGAGGTGCTCGAGATCGGCGAGATCGAGGACCTGCAGGTAGATGCGCTGCGTCCCGGCCTCGGCGAAGGTGCGGATCTTCTCGATCAACTCCTGCGGGGTACCCGCGAGTCCGTTCTCCCGCAGTTCGTCGACCTCACGGCCGATCCGTGCCGCGCGACGCGCGATCTCGTCCTCGTCCCGGCCGCAGCACAGCACGAGTGCGTTCGAGTAGGTCAGTTCCTCGGGGTCGCGTCCGGCATCCCGGCAGGCCGAGCGCACACGCTCGAACAGGACCTTCGTCTCGTCGAGCGACTTGAACGGCACGTTGAACTCGTCGGCGTAGCGCGCCGCCAGTGCCGGCGTGCGCTTCTTGCCCGCGCCGCCCATGACGATCGGCGGGTGGGGACGCTGGTACGGCTTCGGCAGCGCCGGGGAGTTCTCGATCCGCACGTGCTCGCCCTCGTACGAGAACGTCTCGCCCTCAGGGGTGTCCCACAGGCCGGTGATGACCGCGAGGGACTCCTCGAAGCGGTCGAACCGCTCCTTCAGCGTGGGGAAGGGGATGCCGTAGGCGAGGTGCTCCTCCTCGAACCAGCCGGCTCCGAAGCCGAAGTCGACGCGTCCGCCACTCATGGTGTCGACCTGCGCGACGGAGATCGCGAGCGGGCCGGGGTACCGGAAGGTCGCCGAGGTGACGAGCGTGCCGAGGCGGATCGTCGACGTGTCGCGGGCGAGACCGGCCAGGGTGATCCATGCGTCCGTCGGTCCGGGCAGGCCCTCGGCGTTCATGGCCAGATAGTGGTCGGAGCGGAAGAACGCGCCGTAGCCGAGTCGTTCCGCGGTCTGCGCGACGGCGAGGAGGTCGTCGTAGGTGGCGCCCTGCTGGGGTTCGGTGAAGATGCGTAATTCCATGACTCGATCATTTCAGCGCCGGAACCCGCACGGGGTATCGGCGGGCGCCTGTCCACTGTGAGATGTCTCGAGTGTGATTCCCCATGCGTGGATAGACCTGTTGATGAACCTGTGGAAACTGTGGATAACTCCAGCGGATGGGGTTGATGGGGAGTGTTGTGGAGGACCCACCGGCCCCACCTGCGCAACAAGATCGGTACGACCACACCCACATCCGTTCATGCCGCGTGCCACTATTGAGACGTGAGCTTTTCCGACGTGCCCACCGTGTCGGTCGACCTGGTACCCGAACTCGGCGACGAGGTCGTCCTCCTCGACGTCCGCGAGGACGACGAATGGGAACTCGGACACGCCCCCGGCGCGCTGCACATTCCGCTCGCCGACGTGCCCGCCCGCATCGAGGAACTCGACCCCGACGCCGAGATCTACGTGATCTGCAGGCAGGGCGGCCGCTCTCTCGGAGCGGTCGAGTACCTGGCCCGCATCGGGTACGACACCTTCCAGGTCGCCGGCGGCATGGTGGCGTGGCAGAAGCACGGACTCCCGCTCGTCTCCGAGCGCGACGAACCGGCAAAGATCTATTGATGTCGGCCTATCAGATCTGTGTGCGCTGTGAGAATCGCTGGCCGGTGACCTATCAGCCGCGGCAGTGGTGCCCGGCCTGCCGCGGTGTGCTGCTCTCACCCGTCGCCCCCGACGGGTCGGTTCCTCCGTCGCGCCGCAACTTCCGCTGGGTCGCGCGGCCGGCGGGTGGCCCTCCGACGACCGAACCGGCGTCGCCTCCGCGTGGGCGTCCGTCGGCCGAGACCCCGTCCTATCGCGAGATGCCCCGCTGGGGACTGCTCGATCCTCTCCCGGACGAGGACGTCGAACCGGATCGCGCCGAGACCGCCGCCGACCTCGCACCGACGCTGCTCGTCGGCACCGCCGTCGTCTTCGGTCTCGCGGCGGTCGCCGAGGCCGTCCGGTACGGAGTGTTGCTGTACAACCGCACCCGTCTCGTCGACCCGCTCGTGCTCGCGGTGTCGGATGCCGCGGTGTGGGCGACCCAGGTGGTCGGGCCGGTCGTGGCGCTGGCCGCGGCGGTCGCATCCGGGTTGCGGTTGATCGACCTGCGCCGGCGCATCTACGCCGAGCGTGGTCTCGTCGAGTCGCGGTCGTCGCTGTCCATCCTCGCCGGGCTGGTCGTTCCGGGCCTCAACCTCGCGATGCCCGGTGTCTTCCTCACCGAGATCGCCGACCGCGACCCGCGGTTGCTCCGCGCGATCCGCACCTGGTGGGTGCTGTGGGTGGTCAACGGCGTGCTCATGGTGGCGCTGCTCGCGTGGCGCCAGCGCGACACCCTGCAGGCCCGCGCCGACGGTGTCCTGCTCACCGCCGTCCTCGCGGCGCTCGGGGCGGTCGTCGCGCTGTCGACCCTGCACGTCCTGCGTCTGTTCGACGACGCCGATCTGTGGGGACGGCCGCTGCGTCGTCGCCGCTTCACTCATGCGACCGGTCCGGCCTCGTCGCCGATCGCGCCCATCGTCCCCGCCGCCGTGCGCGAACGGGAAGAGGCCCGCGAGGACCAGGACGACGCTCCGGAGGAGCCGGCCGGCGAACGAGCGGACGACGAGGAGCGCGCCGAGGCGGTGGCGCCGTGACCCGCAGCGCGCATCCCCGGGTCGTCGCGCATCGCGGTGCGTCCGCCGCGCTCCCGGAACACACGATCGGTGCCTACGAACTCGCGTTGAAGGAAGGCGCCGACGGCGTCGAATGCGACGTGCGGCTCACCCGCGACGGTCACCTCGTGTGCGTGCACGACCGCACGATCGACCGGACGTCGAACGGCACCGGTGTCGTCAGCGAGATGACCCTCGACGAGCTCGCGCAGTACGACTACGGACGTCCCGGCGAGCCCGCCGACCTGCTCACGCTGCGGCAACTGCTCGAACTCGTCATGGACTTCACGAGCGTCCCGGTGAAGGTCTTCGTCGAGACCAAACATCCCGTCCGCTACGGCGGTCTCGTGGAGAGCAAACTGCTCGCCGAACTGGCCCGCTTCGGTCTCGCGACCCCGGCCTCCGCCGATTTCTCCCGGGTGGTGGTGATGTCGTTCGCGGCGGGGGCCGTCTGGCGCATCCGCCGGGCCGCGCCGCTGCTGCCCACCGTGCTGCTGGGGGAGACCTCGCGCTACCTGCGCGGCAGTGCCGCGACCACCGTCGGCGCGACCGCTGTCGGCCCGTCGATCGCGACGCTGCGCGAGCACCGCGATCTCGTCGACCGGGCCGCGCTGTCGGGCCGGGCCACCTACTGCTGGACCGTCGACGACCCCGCCGACGTCGAGCTGTGCCGTGAGCTGGGCGTCGAGTGGGTCGCCACCAACCATCCCGGGCGCACCAAGCTGCAGCTCGACGCCGCCTTCGATCGGTGAGCACCCCCACCTCGTCCCGCGACCTCGACATCGCGACACGGGTCGCCGTGTAGTTTGACGCCGTGGCCAAGAAGAGCAAGAGAAACAGCGGACCCAAGCCCGGCAGCAACCGCGCCGCGAAGCTCGAGCAGCGCCGGCTCGAGCGGGAAGCAGCGGCCGCCGCGACGTCCCGGCCCTTCGAAGGACTCGCCTTCGAATGCGATCTCGTGGCACTGCGCGAGTTCGTGCCGTCGGCCCTCGCGGAGCTGCCCGCGGCCGAGGACGGCCGTCGCGTCGTGGGTGCGACCATCCTTCCCGGTGGGGTCGCGGCCCTGGTCCGCGAGGAGAACGGTGCGCCGGTCGCGTACGTCGGCCTGCAGCTCGCCGCCGGCTTCGGACCGGACCCGGCGGGTGAACTGGCCGCGGCCCTGCACTGGGCGCACACGGCCGAGCCGGGCTCGTCGCTGCAGGTCGCGAGCGTCGACGACGACACCCCGCCGCTGGCCGAGCTGATCGACCCGGCAGCCGTGCCGGCGATCACCGTCCACAACGACTTCGACTGGTGGATCCCGGCGGGTGTCGAACCGAGCGCCGAGATCGCGCACACCGTCAAGCACGCGAACGAAGCCGTGCTGCCGTCGGCGCGTCTCGAGGGCGACGGTCTCCGCGGCGCGTGGTGGGTCGATCCGGGCGAGAAGGCGCACTTGCGCTGGGTGCGCCCCGAGGACGAGGACGCGCTGATGGCGGCGTTGTCGCGCGTGCACGCGGCGGGCGGTCTGCACCTCGGTGAGGGATCGCGGTTTGCCGGTTCGTTCCGCACCCACGGCCTGCTGGTGCCGGTCTTCGACCTCGACCGCGAGAAGCACCCCGACGAGTGGGTCGCCCCGACGATCGAGTTCGGGCAGCGTCTCGACGAGGCCCTGGCCGTGGACGAGCCGCTCACCGCCGCCGAGCGCCGGTCGCGCGACGGCCTGCGCAGCCGGCAGGTCACCCTGCGCTGACCTGCTCACGACAGCACGAAGGCCACCTCCTGCGGGAGGTGGCCTTCGTCGTTCCGGGTGGGCTGTCCCCGGATGGAGGAACGATCAGATGGCGCCGCCGGCGGCGAGCGGGGCGTTGCCGCGCGGCTCGCGCACCTTCGAGTTGAGCTCGCGGGCCACGAAGTCCTCGAGGTTGAAGAGGTTGGATCCGGCACGGTCGGCCACGGTCAACAGGGTCGTCATCGTCGCGACCTCCTCGACCTGCTCCTGCAGGAACCACTGCATGAACTGCTCGCCGAGGTAGTCGCCCTCGTCGCGCGCGGTGCGGGCGAGCTCGACGATCTGGTCGGTGACCTTCTTCTCCTGGGCGAGGGCCAGCGCGATCGGCTCGCGAGCATCCTCGAACATCGACTGCACCGCGTCGACGCCGGTGAGGTCGACGGCCATGTCGCGGTCCAGGAAGTACTGGACGATCATCATGGCGTGGTTGCGCTCCTCGACGGCCTGCGCGTAGAAGTGCTTCGCCAGCTGCGGGAGATCGGTGTTGTCGTAGAAGACCGCGATGGCGATGTACTGATGCGACGCCGTGAACTCGTAACGGATCTGGTCGTGCAGCAGCGTGTGGAACTTGGTCTTGGTCATGTCGCCCATCGTCGTCATGATCACGACGTTAGTGCAGGTCAACGCGTTTTTCATCCAAGTGTTGGCTACCCTTCCACAAGGCAGCATCGGCTACCCTACGGAAAATTCGGACAGCCTTCCCCAAGATCGACGACGATTCGCGGCGTCCGTCAGGGGGCCGGAGCGAGCAGTTCCGGCGGGATCGGGTCGCCCTCCGAGATGGCTCCGAAGAACGGCACGGCGCGCTCACGATCCCACAGCAGGACGTTGCCGATGCCGTAGACGTCGTCGAATCCGCCCACCGGAACCGTCGTGGTGACCGTCTCGCCGCGCATCGCCCACGCGAGTCGCGCGAGGTTCCACAGATGGTCGCCGTCGTCGACCCGCAGCGACCCGGCCGCACCCGACATCAGCGACCACGCCCGGAACGGGTTCAGGAAGGTGCCGGGGCTCGTGGCCTTGCTCAGCAGCGCCGACAGGAACAGGCGCTGGTTGTTCATCCGGTTCAGGTCGGCGAGCGGGGTGGCGCGCGTACGCACGAAGCCCAGGGCCTGCGCCCCGTCGAGCTCCTGGCATCCCGGTTCGAGCCTGAGCCCGGCGAGCGGGTCGTCGATCGGATAGGGCACGCAGATGTCGACCCCGCCGACCGCGTCGACGATCGACGCGAACCCGCCGAAGCCGATCTCGGCGTAGTGGTCGATGTGCACGCCCGTGGCGCCCTCGACCGTCTGCACGAGCAGCTGCGGCCCACCCAGCGCGAACGACGCGTTGAGCTTGTCCTGGCCGAAGCCCGGGACGCTCACGTAGGAGTCGCGGGGCAGGGAGACCATCGTCGTGGCGCCGCCACCGGGCGGGATGTGGACGAGGAGCACCGTGTCGGTGCGGTCGGCGCCGACCTCCCCGCCGGTCGCGAGTTCCTGTTCCTGCTCGGGGGTGAGTCCCACCCGGCTGTCGGAACCGACGAGCAGCCAGTTCGTGCCGGGGGTGTCGCCGACACGGCCGTCGTAGTCGGCGAGTGCATCGACGCGCGCGAGTTTGCCGTCGAGGTAGACCATGCTCGCGCCCATCGCGACGACGAGCACGACCAGGACGATCGCGAGTCGCCGCAGAATGCGCCGGGCACCCAACGGGCGGCGCGGTGCGGGTCGGGAGGGCGGTGCCGCAGGGCGTCGCGGGGGTGCGGGCGGTGGGGTGTTCCCGCGCGGAGGACGCCGGTTCGGGGCGGGTTCGGCGAACCGTTCGGGTCGCTGCGTCGGCGCCCAGTCGCGTCGTTGCTGCTGCGGAGGCGGTTGCTGCCGGTCCTGCCGCGGAGCCTGCGCGGGTCGGTAGTTCGGCGCGGGCGCTTGCGACCACGCCTGCGGTGACTGCGGCCGTCCGTCGCGCCTCAGCACCTGGGTGCCCTCGGGGGACGGTGGGGGACCGCCGCGGCGCCGCGGAGGCGGTCCGGCGGGTCGCTGTGGGGGTACTCCTGCCTGCTGGTTCGGCGGTACCCCGCGCTGCTGGTTCGGCAGTACTGCCCGCCGGGGAGGAGGGCCCTGCGGGGGAGGTCCCTGCGGAGGCCGCGGCCGGTTCCGAGGGTCGCGAGGGTCGCCGTTCACCCGGACAACTCTACGTTCAGGGCAGCCAGGACACGTGGCCCCTCAGTGCTTGGTAGCCGACGAAGGCGACGGTGTCGATGAGTGCGTGGGCGATCACGAGCGGCCACAACCGGCCGGTGCGCTGCCAGTAGCGTCCGAAGACCAGGCCCATGACGACGTTGCCGAACCCGCCGCCGATGCCCTGGTAGAGGTGGTAGCTGCCGCGCAGCAGGGCGGAGGCGAGCAACGACGAATTCTCCGACCAGCCGAGCTGCCGCAGGCGAGTGAGGAGATAGGCGACGACCAGGATCTCCTCCGCGCCGGAGTTGGCGATCGCCCACAGCACCTCGGTGGGCAGTCGCCACCAATAGTCCTCGAGCAGGCTCGGCGCGACCGTCAGATTCAGGCCGGCGGCGCGCGCCACCAGGTACAACGCCAGGCCGGGGAGCCCGATCAGCGCGGCCAGCCCCACACCGGGCAGCAGGTCCCGGCGCAGACGGGGCCGGGCGAGACCCGCGAGTCGCGGTCCGACGCCGCTGCGCCAGAGCAGGTACAGACCGAGGGCGCCCCAGGCGAGCAGACGCACGATGCCGAGGAGCTGACGGGCGAGATCGATGAACCCCTGCGACGAGCGCGGCGTGTTGAGGGCGACGGTCTGATCCGACAGTGGTTCCGGTGCCAGCGCCGCCTCGGCCAGCGACAGGATCGACGAGATCCCGCTCAGGCCGAAGGTGACGAGCAGGACGATGGTGATCTCGATCCACAGCGCGCGGCGCTCGGTGGGGTCGAGGGGCGGCTCGGGGTTGCGGGAGGCGGGCCGCAGCCAGTCGCGGAGGGTCGTCACCGGAGCGATTGTGCCGGACCCCGCGTGGCCGGTCCTTTCGCTGCGGGGAGGCGATCCCACCGGCTCGCGGTGATGTGTCCAATTTGACAGCAGTCCTTGTGACCCATCACACTTCACAACGCCCGACCGATCGATCGCTCGGGTGCGGATAGGGGCCCTGTGGGCCGAGGGGAATCTGCGACCCGGAAGTAGGGACATGAACATCGAAACACCTGAGAAGAATTCTGTTGCAACAACTTCGGTGACTCTCGCATCGAAGAAGAAGTCTCTTCTCGCCAGCTCCGTGGGCAACATCCTCGAGTGGTACGAGTGGAGCGCCTACGCGGTGTTCGCTCCGTTCATCGCCGCAGCGATGTTCAACAGCGACAATCCGGTCTCGGCACTGCTGTCCACACTCGCGGTCTTCGCCGTCGGATTCCTGATGCGACCGCTCGGTGGCATCGTGTTCGGCCGCATCGCCGACAAACGCGGCCGCAAGTTCGTGCTCGTCACGACCATGCTCATGATGGCCGGTGGCAGCCTCGTCATCGGGCTCATGCCCACCTACTCGTCGATCGGCGTGTGGGCGTCGGTGCTCCTGCTGCTCGCCCGTGTGGTGCAGGGCTTCGCGCACGGTGGCGAGTCGGCGACCGCCTACTCGTACGTCAGCGAGATCGCGCCGCCGCATCGCCGCGGCATGTGGGGCAGCGTCGCCTTCGTCGCGATCTTCGGCGGTTCCGTGCTCGCGTACACGATCGGCGGAGCGGTCACCTCGACACTCTCCGAGAGCGCCGTGGGTGAGTGGGGATGGCGCGTGCCGTTCCTCCTCGGCTTCTTCCTGGCGTTGTTCGCCCTCTACCTGCGACGCAGCATGGAGGAGAGCGAGGTCTTCGACCAGCAGGAGACCCGGGTCGACGAACCGCGCATCCCGCGCAAGGTGGTCGTGCGGGCGATCCTGCTGATGATCGGCATGACCTCGGGTGTCACGGCGGCGCACTACACGTGGACCTCGTACGTCTCGACGTACGCGATCACGCAGAAGGGCATGGACGCCGACACCGCCTACTGGATGCTCGTCATCGCTCAGGTCATCGCGCTGGTGTCGCTGCCCTTCTGGGGTCTGCTCTCCGACCGGATCGGCCGGCGCCCGATGCTCGGCGGCTTCGCGGTCCTCATGTTCGCGCTGCAGATCCCGCTGACGTCGATGATCACGTCGGCCGGGTGGACGCTGCTCGTGTCGACCACCCTCGCCCTGCTCATCGTGTCGATCCCGGGCGCGATCCTGTCGTGCACCCTCTCGGAGAGCTTCCCGACCCGCCTGCGTACTCAGGCCATCGGCTTCGCGTACTCCTTCTCGGTGGCGGTCTTCGGTGGCACCGCGCCCTACCTGAACCAGCTGCTCACCGGCTGGGACATCGGCTGGGTCTTCGGGGTCTACATCATGGTGCTGTGCGTAGCGACCGGCATCGCCGCCCTGATCATGAAGGAAACGAAGGGTATCGACCTGCAGAAGGTCTGATCGATACAGCTCTGCAGAAGGTCCGACCCTTCCAGTTCCGAATCCTGCCGCCGCGTACCGCTCAGGTGCGCGGCGGCAGTCCGTTGCGGAAGGGGCAGCCGACGAGCAGGCGCAGCGCGCGGCTCAGGGCGGCGGGATCGTCGACCGGTTCGTGGAAGGGGATCCGCACGTCGTGGTCGTCGCCTTCGGACTCGACGCGCAGGCGCAGTCCGTAACGGTCGAGACCGAGGGGGCGGATCCGTCCGCCGCGGTGCGCGGGCGGGATGCGTCGCGCGATCTGCCGCACGATGTCGGCGTGGTCCTCTTCGAGGTGCTGGAGCCACCCGGTCTCGAGAGCGGCGAACGGGTCGGGGGCGGCGTCGAGGACCTCGGTGACGTCGACGGCCTCGGCCCCGGTGGTGTCGGCGGCGACGACGGAGTCGAGCGTCAGGCACAGCAGTTCGGAGCGGTGTCCGACGTCGAGGAGTTCGGGGTGCGGAAGGATCTCCGCGATCTCGGCGGCGAGCCGGCGCGGATGCTCCACGGGACGCAGGGTGCCGCTGAGCCAGATGAGCGAACGGACCGGATTGCGCAGGGCGATCGGGGAGTGGTCGGTGAGCTCGAGCATGGCGGGGATGCCTGCGCTGCCGGCCTGCCAGGCGAGTGCGACGGGGAGGCTGTCCTCGGCGACGACCACCGCGACCTGCCCGTCGTCGAGGAGGTGATGAACCGAGGTGGGGAGCGGGTCGCAGCCGTCGATCGCGAGCTGCGTCGTGTCGGCGCGGATGAGGGCGGTGCGTACGCGTTCGGCCGTGGTCGGCGCGGGGATGACGGATGTGGTGGTCTGCATGCCAACCCTCCTTGTCGATGTAGGTGAGGCAAACCTAAGTCATTGTGATCGCGGTCGCAAGTGGTCCGTCGGTAGCCTGGATCGGTGCCGATCCCACTTCCCCTCGGAATGCCGCCGTCCCGCGACGAGCCCCGCGGACTGCTCGACGCGCTGCTCACGCACCGGCACGACAGCCTCACCGACGCCCTCGACACGGCCGGCCGCATGCTCGCCCCACCGGTCGTCCCGGCCGCTGCCGTCACCGGATCACCGACCCGCGAGCTCGTCGTCGAACTCGACGCCTCGGCCGAACTGCCCTCGCCCGCCGGGTGGCGTCCGGTCCGGTACCAGGTCGACTGCGCGGCCGAGGAACTCGAGGACGTTCTCGCGATCACCGCGCCGGCGCCCCTGGTCGTCTATCCGCACGTGCCCGACGCCGTGCTCGCCGACGCCGCCCGCGCTCTCACCGAGGCCGGCCACATCCCCGGCCTGACCGCAGGTCGCGGGGCCGACGCCGTCGCCGACTTCCTCTCCGTCCTCGCCCACGCCGACACCGGCTACGCCGCCCGTGCGACCGGCACCGACGAGGTCGTCGCCCTGCTCGCCGCCACCGTCGCGGCGCTGAGCGGTTTCGACGTCCGCGAAGCCCTCGCGACTCCCGACGTGGCGCGGCTCCGGCGGCTCGTGCCGGAGGCCGCCGCGGCCGTGCGGAAGATCCTGCTGGTCGTCGAGGTCGACGACACCGACGCCGTCGTCCGGGAGCTCGAAGCGCTCGACCTCACCACCGGCTGACACGGAGCCACCGCTCGGGTGTGGTTCACGCAGAGTCCGCCTTCCGGTCACGACCGATGCGTAACCTCGTACACGTGCCACGTATCGCCTATTTCGGACCGTCGGGAACGTTCACCGAGATGGCCCTCGACCGCTTCGAGAGCCTCGGTGCACTCGACGTGCTCGGCGACGAGTCCGCCGACGTCGAGCGCGTCTCGGCCGCCAGCCCGCCCGCTGCCCTGCAGCTCCTGCGCGACGGGAAGGTCGACGGTGCCGTCGTCCCCATCGAGAGCTCGGTCGAGGGTTCGGTGCCACCCACCATGGATGCCCTCGCTCTCGGGCCGCGCCTGCAGATCGTGTCCGAGGTCGAGCTCGACATCGCGTTCACGGTGGTCACCCGTGAAGGGATCACCCGCGATCGGGTCCGCACGATCGGCGCCTATCCAGTAGCCGCAGCGCAGGTGCGTCGCTGGATCGAGGACCACCTGCCCGACGCCGAGGTCGTGACCGCGGCCTCGAACGCGGGAGCCGCCGAGGACGTCGCGTCCGGCAAGGTCGACGCAGCGGTGTCCACCGCGCTCGCCGGACAGCGGCTCGGCCTGTCCGTGCTCGCCGACAAGGTCGCCGATTTCGAGGGCGCCCGCACCCGCTTCGTGCTCATCACGCCGCCGCGTCCGGTGCCGAAACGCACCGGTGTCGACCGCACCTCGGTCGTGCTGCAGCTCCCCAACGAGCCCGGCTCGCTGGTGCGCGCTATCACCGAGTTCTCCACGCGCGGAATCGATCTGTCGCGCATCGAGTCCCGGCCGACACGCAGGGAATACGGCACCTACTTCTTCCACTTGGACTGTGTGGGTCACATCGACGACGCGCTGGTCGCCGAGGCGCTGCAGGGACTGCACCGCTTCGCGCAGGTGCGCTTCCTCGGATCGTGGCCCGCTGTGTCCGAACACGGTGTCCCCCCCGTGTCGGACGACGAGGATGCGCGGTGGCTCGACCGACTGCGGCGCGGAGAGGACTGAGGGTGAGCGGCAGATTGATCCTGGCCCGGCACGGCCAGACGGTGGCGAACGTCGCCCGGAGGCTCGACACGAAACTCCCGGGTGCGGAGCTCACCGAGCTCGGCGTCGAACAGGCCCGCACGCTCGGGAAGAATCTCGTCGAGCGCGGGCCGTCGCTGCTCGTCGCGTCGCAGGCACTCCGTGCTCGGCAGACGGCCGAGCACGCGGCACCGGCGGTGTCGCTCGAGACGGTCGTCCACGAGGGCGTGCACGAGGTGCAGGTCGGCGAGCTCGAGGACCGCAGCGACGAGGAGTCGCACAAGCTGTTCATGAAGGTCTACGAGGAGTGGCACAACGGCGACCTGCGGGCGCGGGTCCCGGGCGGTGAGTCGGCGCTCGACGTGCTCGACCGGTATCTGCCCGTCCTCGAGTCGCTGCGCAGCGACTATCTCGACGCCGGTTCGGGCGACGTCGTGGTCGTCAGTCACGGCGCCGCCATTCGACTCGTCGCCGCCTATCTGGGGAAGGTGCCGTCCGGCTTCGCCATCACCAACCACCTGGCCAACACCGAGACGGTCGAACTGGTGCCGGTGGCCGGCGGTGGCTGGGAGTGCGCGCGCTGGGGAACCTTCTTCGCGCCCTTCCACGACACCGCGCGCGGTGGTGCCGACGACCCGATGGGGTGATACCGCCCACCTTCCGATCCTTCGAGCGCAAAACATACGGGTATCCTCGGGGCGTCCGTATGAAGTAGCGATCGGTAGGTAGGTGCGGTTTCATGGGTGCTTCGAGCGACGGGGCCGACACCCTCACCAACGGTGAGGCGATCCCGGACTGGCGCATCCTCGAACCGATGCAGCTCAGTCCCATCCTCACCGCTGCCCTCGACGCCTTCTACGAGACCGGCTTCCACGGCACCTCGGTGCGGGAGATCGCGCGCCGCGTCGGCGTCACCGTCCCGGCGCTCTACTACCACCACGAGAACAAGGAAGGGCTGCTCATCGCCCTTCTCGAGCTCTCGACCAGCGACGTGCTCTCCCGAGCCCACGCCGCCGCCGAGGACGCCGACGGCGACCCGGTGCGCAGGCTGTCCAACGTCATCGAGGCGATCGTGCTGCGCATGACCCTGCGGGCCCGCCTCGCCGCGCTCGAAGGCGAGGCCCGCTACCTGAGCCCCGAGAACCGCCAGCGGTACCGCGCGGTGCGCAAGGGCGTCGAGCAGCTGGTGCGTCAGATCGTCGAGGAGGGTGTCGCCGCGGGCGTGTTCGACGTGGACGATCCCGCCGAGACCACGCGTGCCCTGCTCGGCATGTGCCAGTCGATCCCGCGCTGGTACCACGCGGAGGGCACGCTCAGCCCCGAGGCCGTCGCGCAGAAGTACGTCGGTATCGCCCTCAAGACCGTCGGGGTCTGACGGCCGGATCCGGTGTCGATCGAAGTTCGGCGGTCGAAGTTCAGCGTCGGTCGAACCAGGTGACCTGCGTGCCGTTACTGAACTCCTCGCGCGCGGTGACGTCGAATCGCGTGGGGGCGAAGTTGCCCGACAGTGCCGGGATACCGTCGCCCGCGATCACCGGATAGCTCTTGAAGATCAGCCGGTCGATCTCGTCGACCAGTTGCCCTGCGATGTTGCCGCCACCGCAGAGCCAGATGTCGAGCCCCTCTTCCGCCTTCAGCTTGCGGACCAGCTCGACCGGGTCGGTGTCGACGATCCGAACCTGCGGATCGTCTACCGGCGCGAGAGTGCGGGACACGACGTACTGCTGCATGTGGCTGTACGGGCTCGTGAGTCCCAGCGAGAGACCGGGTTCGTAGGCGCCGCGCCCCATGATCACCGTGTCCCATTCCTTGTTCGGCGTGTCGACCGGCATGCCGACCTGTTCGCGGAGCGCGGTGGGAACGGCTTCGGGATATCTCGCGCTCATCGCCGCAGCCATGTCGTCGCAGATCGGATAGAAGTCGTACTCCCCGTTCGGGCCGGCGATGTAGCCGTCGAGGGTCACTGCCACGTAGTAGACGAGCTTTCGCATCTCCGACCACCATTCGTAGTACTATGATTGAAGTGGTTTGAACGTAGTACTACACATGGAGTGGTGTCAAGTGGTTCGCACGAATCCGGAACGGCGACAGGCCTTGTTGGATGCCTCGATCGAGGTGCTGGCGCGCGACGGCGCGCGCGGGCTCACCTTCCGCGCGGTGGACAAGGAGGCCGGGGTCCCGACGGGGACGGCGTCGAACTACTTCGCCAACCGCGACGACCTGCTCGTGCAGGTGGGTCACCGCTACTACGAGCGGCTCCTGCCCGCCGACGAGGTCATGGCGCAGTCGCAGGCGCCACAGACCCGCGAATCCATGATCGAGCTGATGACGGAGGTCGTCGACCGGCTCGTCCGGTTCCGCGCCGGCTATCTCGCGCTCCTCGAACTACGCCTCGAAGCCACCCGGCGGCCCGAACTGCAGGCCCTGCTCACCGAGCGGGTGCGCGCCGACCTGGATTTCAACATCGCCAACTACCGGCACTCCGGCCTGCCGGGCGGTGAGGACGCCGTCGTGCTGCTCTATCTCGCGTTGAACTGGCTGGTGCTCGACCGGCTCACCCTCCCCGGGATCGTCGACGAGGACCGTGTCGCCGAACTGGTGCGGGCGGCCATCGAACGCGTGATCCCCGACTCCTGAAACGACTTCGGTGGATCCGCCCCCGCTCAGCGGGGCCGGATCCACCGAAATGGTCGACGGCTCAGCGACGGAAGTTCGCGGTGCGCTTCTCCTGGAAGGCCGTCACACCCTCGGTGAAGTCGGCGCTGCCGAGCAGGACGAGCTGCCCTTCGCGCTCGCGGGCGAAGGCATGGTCGAGTTCGGTGAGCGTCGCATCGTTGATCGCATTCTTCGTCGATGCGAAGGCGGTCGACGGACCGTCGGCGAGTCGCTGCACGAGAGTCTCGACCGCACCGTCGAATTCGTCGTCCGCGTAGACGTCCGCGATGAGCCCGGAGGCCATTGCTTCACCGGCCGGAAGTCGCTCGGCGAGCAGGGCCATCTTCAGCGCCCGTGCACGACCGATCGACGCGGCGACGAGCGCGGACGCCCCGCCGTCCGGCATCAGACCGACCCGGGTGAAAGCCAGCAGGAAGTATCCCGACTCCTTCGCGACGGTGAGATCGCATGCCAGAGCGAGGGATACGCCGACACCCGCGGCCGCGCCGTTGACCGCTCCGACGACCGGCCGGGGGAACGCCCGGATCGCGGCAACCGCGCGGTTGGCGGCGTCGATCGTGTCGGCGGAGGGCGGAGCGCTCAGGTCACGACCGGAAAGGTCGGCGCCGGAACAGAACGCGCGACCCACGCCGGTCAGCACCGCGACCCGGACGGAGGCATCGTCGGCGTACTTCTCGAAGGCATCGGCGATCGCGTCGAGCGTCTCGGTCTTCACGGCGTTCATCCGCGAGGGGCGGTTGAGGGTGACGCGCAGGACGCCGTCGTCGACGGTCGTGTCGACACCGGGCAGGTCGTCGGTCATGGCTGTTCTCCTAGGGTCGGGACGTCAGGTCGAGCGCGACCTTGCCGGTCGCGGAACGGTTCTCGAGCGAACGCAGTGCTGCCGGAGCCTCGTCGAGGGGATGGAGGGTGGGCTCGGGGACGACGAGCGTCCCGTCGCGCAGCAGCGGTTCGAGTGCGGCCCACTGCCGCGCCGGGTAGCCGGGGTCGGTGCGGAGGTACTCACCCCACCCCGCGCCGACGACCGAGATGTTCTTCAGCAGAAGGCGATTGACCTTCACGGTGGGGATGCTGCCGCCGGTGAATCCGAGAACGACGGCACGTCCACCCGGCGCGAGACTGCGCAGGCTGTCGGTGAAGCGGTCGCCGCCCACGGGGTCGAGCACGATGTCCACCCCGCGCCCCCCGGTCAGTTCGAGGACGCGATCCTTGAAGCCGTCGGCGAGGACGGTGTGGGTCGCGCGGTTGGCCTTGGCCACCGCGGCCTTCTCCTCGGTGCTCACCACCGCGATCGTCTCGAGGCCGAGTGCCGCCGCGACCTGCAGTGACGCCACCCCGAGACCGCCCGCCGCACCGTGGACGAGGACGGTCTCACCCGCCCGGTACCGGGCGCGCTCGTCGAGCGCGAAGTGTGCAGTGAAGTAGTTCATGAGCATCCCGGCGCCCGCGGTCAGGGACACGCTGTCGGGCAGTGGGAAGACCAGTTCGCGCGGCAGTGCGACGGTCTGCTGCCACGATCCGTCGATGGACAGCACGGCGACGCGCTGTCCGGCGGTGAGGCCGCTGCCCTCGGGTGCACTGCGGACGATGCCTGCCCCTTCGGCGCCGAGCACGCACGGCAGCGGCCGGACCATCTGGTAGCCGCCGGTCGTCTGCAGCAGGTCGGGAAAGGACACGCCGGCGGCGTGCAGGTCGACGAGGACGAGCGCATCGCCCGCCTCGGGTTCGGGAATGTCGGTCACGCGGACGGCGTCGGGGCCGGCGTGTTCGGTCAATTGCGCTGCGCGCACGGGCGTCTCCTCGACTCGGGTCGTGATCCATCACTATCAGAGTCGCTTAGCGTGCGCTAGCTCTCAGAGACCATTGACCGAGCGTTAAGTCCGTGGTAGAGCTTTTAGCGATCGATAAGTACGCCGCTGGGAACGTCTCCGGCCCGCACGCTGCACTTTCGAAAGGATCGTCATGACCAACGCTGTCATCGTCGACGTCGTCCGTACCGCTGTCGGTAAGGGCAAGCCGGGTGGTGCCCTGTCCGGCACCCACCCCGTCGAACTCCTCGCTCACGTGCTGCGCTCGCTCGTCGAGCGCAACGGCATCGACCCCGCGCAGGTCGACGACGTGATCGGCGGCTGCGTCGCCCAGGTCGGCGAGCAGTCCCTCAACATCTCGCGTACCGCGCTCCTCGCCGCCGGCTTCCCCGAGTCGGTGCCCGCGACCACCATCGACCGCCAGTGCGGCTCGAGCCAGCAGGCCGCGCACTTCGCCGCCCAGGGCGTCATCGCCGGCGCCTACGACATGGTCATCGCGTGCGGTGTCGAGTCGATGAGCCGCATCCCGATGGGCACCGCCACCCTCGGCAAGGACACCCACGGTCCGAGCGTGCGCGCCCGCTACCCCGAGGGCCTGGTCAACCAGGGCATCTCGGCCGAGCTCATCGCCGCGAAGTGGAAGTTCGACCGCGACGCCCTCGACGCCTACTCCGCGCAGTCGCACCAGCGTGCC
The DNA here is from genome assembly GCF_053764735.1 of Rhodococcus sp. 5G237. NCBI lineage: Bacteria > Bacillati > Actinomycetota > Actinomycetes > Mycobacteriales > Nocardiaceae > Rhodococcus > Rhodococcus sp. 5G237. Next base: position 591,313 of record NZ_JBSNCD010000001.1, read on the forward strand.
GCCGCCGCCTACGAGGCCGGCTACTTCGACAAGGAGATCGTCCCGATCAGCGTCGAGAACGCCGCGGGCGAGCAGGTGCAGCACACCGTCGACGAGACGCTGCGGGCCTCCACCACCGCCGAGGGTCTCGCCGGTCTGAAGCCGTCCTTCTACACCGAGGAGTACGCGGCCCGGTTCCCCGAGGCGCAGTGGGTCATCACCCCCGGTAACTCCTCGCCGCTGACCGACGGTGCGTCGGCCGCGCTCATCATGAGCGAGGAGATGGCGAACAAGCTGGGCCTGGCCCCGCGTGCGCGTTTCCACTCGTTCTCCGTCGCCGGCGACGACCCGGTCTTCATGCTCACCGCCCCGATCCCGGCCACGCAGAAGGTCCTCGCCCGCGCCGGTCTGGGCATCGACGACATCGACGCCTACGAGGTCAACGAGGCGTTCGCGCCCGTGCCGCTCGCCTGGGCGCACGAACTCGGTGCCGACCCGGCCAAGCTCAACCCGTGGGGCGGCGCGATCGCGCTCGGCCACGCACTCGGCTCCTCGGGCACCCGCCTGCTGTCGACCCTCGTCAACCACCTCGAGGCCACCGGCGGTCGCTACGGCCTGCAGACGATGTGCGAGGGCGCGGGCATGGCCAACGCCACCGTCATCGAACGCCTCTGACGTCTCGAAGTCTCGAACATCTCCGAACCGCAACCACTCTCGAAAGGGTAATCAATGATCGTCAACGACAGCGTCGCCGTCGTCACCGGTGGTGCCTCCGGCCTCGGTCTCGCCACCGTCAAGGCCCTGCTGAACGACGGCGCGCAGATCGTCATCATCGATCTGCCGTCGTCCAACGGTGAGACCATCGCCAAGGAGCTCGGCGACCGCGTCCGCTTCGTCGCCGCCGACGTCACCGACGAGGCCGCCGTCACCGAGGCCCTCGACGTGGCCGAGTCGCTCGGACCCGTGCGTGTCGCGGTGAACTGCGCCGGCATCGGCAACGCGATCAAGACCGTCAGCAAGAAGGGTGCCTTCCCGCTCGACGCGTTCAAGAAGGTCGTCGACGTCAACCTGTTCGGCACGTTCAACGTCATCCGTCTCGCCGCCGAGCGCATCGCGAAGACCGAGCCGATCGACGGCGAGCGCGGCGTCATCATCAACACCGCCTCCGTCGCCGCCTTCGACGGCCAGATCGGCCAGGCCGCCTACTCGGCGTCCAAGGGCGGTGTCGTCGGCATGACCCTGCCGATCGCCCGCGACCTCGCGTCGCTGCTCATCCGCGTCGTCACCATCGCACCGGGCCTGTTCAAGACCCCGCTGCTCGGCTCGCTGCCGGAGGAGGCCCAGGCCTCGCTCGGCGCGCAGGTGCCGCACCCGGCCCGCCTCGGCGATCCGTCCGAGTACGGTGCCCTCGCCGCGCACATCGTCTCGAACCCGATGCTCAACGGCGAGGTCATCCGCCTCGACGGCGCGATCCGCATGGCCCCGCGCTGACCCGAGCACCGACTGTGAGAGGAGGGGGTCGATGACCCCGGCATACGAGGCCGAGGAATCCGACACGCCCCACGCGGACGTGCAGTCCGCCGACTGGCGCGAGTTCCAGCCTCTGGGGCTCGACCCCATCCTCGAACACGCCCTGGAAGCGTTCAGCGAGAACGGTTTCCACGGCACCACCGTCCGCGACCTGGCCCGCCGGGTCGGCGTGACGGTGCCCGCGCTGTACTACCACTACGAGAACAAGGAAGCCGTTCTCGTCACGCTGCTCGACGCCGCCGTCCTCGACCTCATCGGCCGTGTCTCGGCCGCGGTCGCGGACGGCGGCGACGACCCGGTCGCCCGCTTCGTCAACGCCGTCGAGGCGATCGTGCTGAACATGACCCACCGCGCACAGCGTTCGGGCCTGGATTCCGAAGTGCGCCACATCTCCCCGGAGAACCGCCGGACCTACGCCGCGACCCGCAAGCGTCTCGAGCTGATGATGCTCGACCTGGTGCGCGAGGGCGTCGACCAGCGGGTGTTCGACGTCGACGACGTCGAGGAGGCCGTGCGCGCTCTCCTCGGGATGTTCCAGTCCATCGTCCGCTGGTACCAGCTCGGTGGTCCCCTCACTCCCGCTCAGGTTGCCCAGCGGTACATCGTGATCGCACTGCGGGTCGTGGGCCACCCGGCCGCCTGAGAGTCTTTCGAACCACCTCCACGCAAGGAGTCCATGCCGTGCTGACCACCGCCTTCACCGAAACCTTCGGCGTCCGCCATCCCATCGTGCAGGGAGGGATGCAGTGGGTCGGCCGCGCCGAACTCGTCGCTGCGGTCGCCAATGCCGGCGCGCTCGGAATGATCACCGCTCTGACGCAACCGACCCCCGAGGATCTCGCGAAGGAGATCGAGCGCACCCGCGAGCTCACCGACCAGCCGTTCGGCGTCAACCTCACGATCCTGCCGGCGATCAACCCGCCGCCCTACGAGGAGTACCGCCAGGTCATCATCGACTCCGGTGTGAAGATCGTGGAGACGGCCGGATCGAATCCCGCGCCGCACCTGCCCGACTTCCACGCCGCCGGAATCAAGGTGCTGCACAAGTGCACCAGCGTCCGGCACGCCGTCAAGGCGCAGGACATCGGTGTCGACGGCATCAGCATCGACGGCTTCGAATGCGCCGGCCACCCCGGTGAGGACGACGTCCCCGGCCTCGTGCTCATCGCCGCCGCCGCAGAGAAGATCACCATCCCGATGATCGCGTCCGGCGGCTTCGGCGACGGTCGCGGTCTCGTCGCCGCCCTGGCTCTCGGCGCCGATGGCATCAACATGGGTACCCGGTTCATGTGCACCGAGGAATCTCCGATCCACCAGAACATCAAGGAAGCGATCGTCGCGGCGAACGAGACCGACACCGAACTGATCTTCCGTCCGCTGCGCAACACTGCCCGCGTGGCGAGCAACACCGTCAGCCGTGAGGTCGTCGAAATCCTCGACCGCGGTGGACAGTTCGAGGACGTGCGTGAACTCGTCGCCGGTGCCCGCGGCCGTCTGGTCTACGAGAACGGTGATCCCGAGGCGGGAATCTGGACCGTCGGCACGGTGCAGGGCATCATCCACGACAATCCCCCCGCGGGCGAACTCGTCGAGCGCATCGTCGCCGACGCCGAAAGCCTCATCGCAGAGCGACTCACCGGCATGATGTCGCGCGTGAACGCCTGACCCTTTAGGAGAACCCCTTGAAGCGCACCCATTTCGACGACGATCACGAGGCGTACCGGGAGACCGTTCGCGAGTTCCTCGCCCGCGAGATCGAACCGAACTACGAGAAGTGGGAAGACGAACGGCTCGTCGACCGCTCGGCATGGATCGCCGCCGGTAAGTCCGGCATCGTCGGTCTGGGAGCGCCGGAGGAATTCGGTGGCTCGGGCGTGACCGACTACCGGTTCCGTCACGTCGTGCAGGAGGAGATCGCACGCACCGGAACGACCTCGTTCGGCGCCGGACTCGCACTGCAGGACGACATCACGATCCCGTACATCGTGCACCTCGGCACGGAGGAGCAGAAGGCCCGCTGGCTGCCGAAGATGGCCACCGGTGAGCGTATCGGCGCGATCGCGATGACCGAGCCCGGAGCCGGATCCGACCTGCAGGGCGTGAAGACCACCGCCGTACGCGACGGTGACGAGTGGGTGATCAACGGCCAGAAGACGTTCATCACCAACGGAATCCACTCCGATCTCGTCATCGTGGTGTGCCGCACCGACCCGAACGCGGGGTCGAAAGGTTTCTCGCTCATCGTCGTCGAGCGCGACACCCCCGGTTTCAGCAGAGGCCGCAAGCTCCACAAGGTCGGTCTCGCCGCGCAGGACACCGCCGAACTCGTCTTCGAGGACGCCCGTGTCCCCGCCGAGAACCTGCTCGGCACCGAGGGTCGCGGCTTCGTGCACCTGATGGAGAACCTGCCCCTCGAACGTATCGGTATCGCCGTCAGCGCGATCACCTCGGCGCGGGCCGCCTACGAGTGGACCGTGCAGTACGTCTTCGAGCGCAAGGCATTCGGCAAGCCCATCGGCGACCTGCAGAACACCCGCTTCGCGCTCGCCGAGATGCTCACCGAGATCGAGATCACCGAGTCGCACGTCGACCGGTGCGTACTCGCCCTCAACGCCGGGGAGCTCACACCGGTGGATGCGTCGAAGGCCAAGTGGTGGGCGACCGAACTGCAGAAGCGTGTCGTCGACCGCTGCGTGCAGCTGCACGGCGGGTACGGCTACATGATGGAGTACCCGATCGGGCGCGCCTACGTCGATGCACGCATCCAGACGATCTACGGTGGCACCACGGAGATCATGAAGGAGATCATCGGCCGCGACATCGCCGCCGGGTACGCGTAATCGTTTCAGGGAAGAGGGATTCGATGTTCGACCTCACAGGTAAGCGCGCTCTCGTCACGGGTGGTTCCGCGGGGATCGGTCTCGGCATGGCCCGGGGGCTCGCCCGTGCCGGCGCCGACGTCACCCTGTGGGGTCGGAGCGAGGACAAGCTCGCGAAGGCCGCGGCCGACATCGGGAGGTTCGCCGGCCGCGTGGCCACCCGCGCGGTCGACGTCTCCGACGAGCAGGCCGTGACCGACGGTGTCGCGGCGCTCGTCGACGACTTCGGTGGGCTCGACATCGTGGTGGTCAACGCCGGCATCGGGTCGTCGCTGCAGAAGTTCCACGAGTCGACGACCGAGCGGTACCGCGCCGTCATGGCGACGAACGTCGACGGCGCGTTCTTCACGATGCGGGAGACCTCGCGTGTGCTCGTCGAGCAGGGCACCGGGGGTTCGATGATCGTCACGTCGAGCCTCGGTGCACTGCAGGGCGCCGGACGCAACCAGCCGTACGCGGCGAGCAAGGCCGCGGTGCTCGCGCTCGCGAACGGCTGTGCCGTCGAGTTCGCGCGTCACCGGATCCGGGTCAACAGCGTGCTGCCGGGCTGGATCGCCACCGACATGACCGGTCCGCTGCAGGAGTCCGACGTCTTCAACTCGAACGTCATCGGCCGCGTGCCGCTCGGCCGGTGGGGTACCCCGGAGGATTTCGAAGGCATCGCCGTCTATCTCGCGAGCGATGCGTCGTCCTTCCAGACGGGCAGCACGACGCTCATCGACGGTGGTTACAGCATGTTCTGACCGGTCCTAGGATGGTCCGGTGAACCAGCATCCCGCGATTCGTGACCGTGTGATCAGAGTGAGCGCCGTCGTTCTCCGCAACGCCGCCGGTGAGGTGCTCACCGTGCGGAAGCGGAACACGTCGCGGTTCATGCTGCCCGGAGGCAAGCCGGATCCGGGGGAGACCCCGGCCGAGACCGCCGTGCGCGAGTGCGCCGAGGAACTGGGCGCCGAACTGGATCTGTCGTCGTTGCGTCTCGTCGGGGTCTTCGACGCCGAGGCCGCCAACGAGCCCGGTTACCGGCTCGAAGGAACCGTCTACGAACACCCGCTCGTGGAGGTCGCCGGTGCCGCCGCGGAGATCGCGGAGACGCGCTGGCTCGACCCGGCCGTCCTTCCGCTCCCCGGCGATCTCGCGCCGCTGCTCGAGCACCACGTCCTTCCCGCTCTCGCGTCGGCCTCCCGATAATCCTGTTTTCACAGAGGTATTGCGCAGTTCTCATCCATGGGGAAATGTGGTGAGGGCAGTCACATCGCACATCACGGAAGGTCTCCCATGGCGCTCACCGCTCTGCTCGAACTCGAATTCAAGGCCGACTCCCTCGACGACGCGAAGAAGGTCATGACCCGCGTGCTCGACGAGACGCGACAGTTCGACGGATGCGACGGCATCGAGATCCTCGTGGATCAGAAGAACGAGGCCCGCTGGGTGGTCGTGGAGAAGTGGCGCTCGGCCGAGCACGACGCCGCCTACCGCAAGTTCCGCGCCGGCGAGGGCGCCATCACCGACCTCGGACCCCTCCTGGCGGGAGCACCGAAGCTCGAGCACTTCACCACCCTCTGAGTCCCCACCGGAGCGCGGGCGGAGTCGGTCGTCACCCGGCGGAACGCGGACGGTAGGGTGACCCCCGGGGCGGACGTGTGCCGTTTGCCTCGAAGTGACATCGACTGTGGAGGTAACCGGGCATGTTGGAACTCTTCGGCGTCATCGTCGTGTGGCTCACCGTGGCCGTCGTCGCTGTCGGAACCGTCATCATGTTCGTCGTTTCGACGCTCAGCCCGCACTTCGGTCAGCGCAAGGCCAAGGGACCCCGCCTCGACAAGGCGACCGCGGCCCGCAACAAGTAGCACCCGGTACCGATCGCGAAGAGCGCCTCAGCCCCAGCCCAGCTGGTGGAGGCGCTCTTCGTCGATTCCGAAATAGTGCGCGATCTCGTGGACGACGGTGACGAGTACCTCGTGCACGACGTCGTCGTCGCTCTCGCAGATGTCGAGGATCGCGTCGCGGTAGATCGTGATCGTGTCCGGTAGCGATCCCGCGTAGTGGCTGTCGCGCTCGGTCAGCGCGACGCCCTGATACAGACCCAGCAGGTCGGGTTCTTCCTCGTGGCGCGGCTCGACGAGGACCACGACGTTGTCGATCGCCCGCGCGAGTTCGCGGGGGATCTCGTCGAGCGCTTCCGAGACGAGCTCCTCGAAGTGCTCGTCCTCCATGTGTACCGGCACGTCACGACCCCGGCAGGGGAACGGCGCCCGGCAACGGCGTCGGCAGCGACCGGCCTTCCGGCACGGGCGGCGGCGGCACGGGCGGCTGGCCGTCGATGAGGATGTCGCCCTTGGCGCTGCCGGTGATCGACGAGAAGCCGCCACCCTCGACCTGCTTGCCGATCGAACAGTTCACCTTGCGGCTGCCGGCGAGCCAGCTGTCGTAGTCGAGGTTGTCCCAGAACAGCGTGAGGGTCTTGTTGCGCAGGGCCTCGGGGTCGCCGAGGTACTCGTTGACCAGGCGCGTGCAGGTCTCCTCGAGATAGCCGTCCTGGTCCTCGATGCTCGGCAGCCCGCCGGGGAACTGCCCACCGAGGTCGACGACCGCGACGACCTCGAAGGCGTGCGGCTTGGAACACTCCACCGGGTCGGCAGGCACACCGTTGTTGATGCCGATGCAGACACCGACGTCCCAGGCCCGCGACTGGTCCTGATCGGCGACCCGGCCCTTGATGGGCAGCAGGTTGCCGGTGGTCGACGAGAACTGCAGACCGCACCGCAGCGTGCGTTCGCCGGCCGCCCAGCCCGCCTCGCCGGGGTTGATGAGGCCGATGCTGAACTTGCCGTGCGGGTCGAACCGGCCGTCGAGATAGTCCATCGCGGCGGGTGCGCACTGCTCGTCGCGCAGCTCGGTGAAACGCGTGACCGACGGGAAGCGTGATCCCGGTCCCCATTCGGTGCCGGGATACAGGCTCAGGTCGATGTCGGCGACCACCTCGAACAGATGCGTCTCGGCGCAGTCGACCTTCGTGAGGTCGCTCGCGTCGAGAGCACTCCAGGTCAGGCAATCGCCGGCGGTGGCGGTACCGAACGCTTCCCCCGCGACCGCGCCGGTCGTGCTGATGCCGGCGCCGGCGCTGTCGTCCCCGCCGTCGGCGCCCTGGAACCCCGCGACGACGAACGTCGCGATCGCCGCCAGGACGGCACCGGCCGCGACGAGCACGAGGGCGCGTCGGGTCAACCGCGCCGAGGGCGGGCGCCGGTCGGGCTTGGGCTTGTTGTCTTCGGCCATCACTTCCATCATGCCTGTTCGAGTGGACGCAGGTAGTTTCGGCTCATGGCCGACGACCCGATCGATCCCGAGATTCTCGAGATCGCCAAGCAGACCTTCGACGCCGCCCGCCAGGGAGACGTCGAGACCCTCACCGCGTACGTCGATGCCGGGGTACCGGTGAACCTCACCAACGAGACCGGCGACACGCTGCTCATGCTGGCGTCCTACCACGGTCATGCCGACGCCGTACAGGCCCTGGTCGAGCGAGGAGCCGACGTGAACCGGCTCAACGACCGCGGCCAGTCGCCTCTCGCGGGCGCGGTCTTCAAGGGCGTCGAGGCAGTGGTGCGGGTGCTCGCCGAGGCCGGCGCCGACCCGCGTCACGGGCACCCCACCGCGGAGGACACAGCGAAGATGTTCGGGCGCGACGACTACCTGGAACTCTGGCAGCGGTAGGCTTCGATTCCGTGATCGACCTCAAGTTCCTCCGCGAGAATCCCGACGCCGTCCGCGAGTCGCAGCGTATGCGGGGGGAGGACCCGGGCCTCGTCGACGTGCTGCTCGAGGCCGACGCCTCCCGTCGCGCCGCGGTCCTCGCCGGCGACAACGCACGCGCCGAGCAGAAGGCCCTGGGCAAGAAGGTCGGCAAGGCGTCCCCCGAGGAGCGCCCCGCGCTGCTCGACGGTGCCAAGGAGCTGGCCGCGAAGGTCAAGGAACTCGAGGCCGAGCAGCACGCCGCGCAGGAGGCCTTCGATCGCGCGCACCTCGCGATCTCCAACGTCGTGCAGGACGGCGTGCCCGCCGGCGGTGAGGACGACTTCGTCACGCTCGAGACCGTCGGCGAGCTGCCCACCTTCGACTTCGAGCCGAAGGACCACCTCGCGCTCGGCGAATCGCTCGGGCTCATCGACATGGAGCGCGGCGCCAAGGTCTCCGGTGCCCGGTTCTACTTCCTCACCGGTTACGGCGCGCTGCTCCAGCTGGGTCTGCTGCAGCTCGCCGCCCAGAAGGCCACCGCGAACGGGTTCACGATGATGATCCCGCCCGTGCTCGTGCGTCCCGAGATCATGCAGGGCACCGGCTTCCTCGGCCGGCACGCCGACGAGGTGTACCGGCTCGAGGAGGACGACCTCTACCTGGTGGGCACCTCCGAGGTGCCGCTCGCGGGCTACCACTCGGGCGAGATCCTCGACCTGTCGAAGGGGCCGAAGCGCTATGCGGGCTGGTCGTCGTGCTTCCGTCGCGAGGCGGGCAGCTACGGCAAGGACACCCGCGGCATCATCCGCGTGCACCAGTTCGACAAGGTCGAGATGTTCGTCTACTGCCGGCCCGAGGAGGCCGCGGCGGAGCACGAGCGTCTGCTGGCCTGGGAGCGCGACATGCTCGCCGCCATCGACGTGCCGTACCGCGTCATCGACGTCGCGGCCGGCGATCTCGGGTCGTCGGCGTCCCGCAAGTTCGACTGCGAGGCCTGGGTGCCCACGCAGGAGCGCTACCGCGAACTCACGTCGACGTCGAACTGCACGACCTTCCAGGGGCGTCGCCTGAACGTCCGGTACCGCGACGAGAACGGCAAGCCGCAGACCGCCGCGACCCTCAACGGCACGCTCGCCACCACCCGCTGGCTCGTCGCGCTGCTCGAGAACCACCAGCAGGCCGACGGTTCGGTGAAGGTGCCCGAGGCTCTCGTCCCGTTCGTGGGACGCGAGGTGCTCGAACCCGCCGGCTGACCCGTACGGCACACAGCCTCGACGACGGCTCCCCACTGCGCCCGCGGTGGGGAGCCGTTTCCGTGTGCCCGTCCGAGCATAACGAACTGAAAGTTGGTTTTTAGGATTTAAACGGTCCTGAAGTACTGATTTCACGCTATTCTTGGGCGATGAAGAAGGTTTTGGTGGTCTACGGAACTCGTCCCGAGGCGATCAAGATGGCGCCGGTCGTCACCGCCCTGCAGAGATCGGAAGTACTCGAACCCGTTGTCGCAGTGACCGGCCAGCACCGCGAGATGCTGGACCAGGTCAACACCCTGTTCGGTATCGAACCGAGCCACGACCTCGACATCCTCACCCAACGGCAGGGGCTGGAGGCCATCACGGCCAAGGCCCTCGGCGGGGTGTCGGATGTGATAGCCCGGGAGGAACCCGGTGCGGTTCTCGTCCAAGGAGATACGACGACCTGCTTCGCCGCGGCCCTCGCGGCGTTCTACTGCAAGGTGCCGCTCGTGCACCTCGAGGCCGGACTCCGGACGGGGGATCGCTACAACCCCTTCCCCGAAGAACTCAACCGGCGCCTGACCTCGCAACTGGCGTCGCTGCACCTGGCACCCACCCCCACCTCCCGCGCCAATCTCCTGGCGGACGGGATCGATCCCGGCGACATCGTCGTCACCGGCAATACGGTGATCGACGCGCTCTACACGGTGACCTCGCAGCAACCCTCGCTCGACAACCCGGATCTCGCTCCGCTGCTGGGTCGTCCGATGGTTCTCGTCACGGCACATCGACGCGAGTCCTGGGGCGAGCCGATGGCGTGCTCGGCGCGGGCCATCGCCCGTCTGGCCCGCGCGTTCCCGCACATGACCTTCCTGCTGCCGGCACATCTCAATCCGATCGTGCGGGAGGTCCTCCTCCCGCCCCTCGCCGATCTGGACAACGTGGTCGTGACGAATCCGCTGTCCTACAGCGACTTCGCGCTCGCGATGGCGGCGTCGACGATCGTGCTGACCGACAGTGGTGGTGTGCAGGAAGAGGCACCGAGCCTCGGCAAGCCCGTCCTCGTGATGCGGGAGACCACCGAGCGGCCGGAAGCCGTCACGGCGGGAACCGTCCGGCTGGTGGGGACGGACGAGGAGCTCATCGTCGAATGGGTCACCCGGCTGCTCACCCAGCCCGCGGCCTACGACGAGATGGCCCGCGCGGTCAATCCGTACGGCGACGGGAGCGCCGCCCGGCGTTCGGTGGCGGCGATCGAGCACTTCTTCGGCCTCGGACCTCGCCCCTCGGAGTTCGCGCCCGTCGAGGCGGTCGGCTCCTACTGACAGGTCCGGATACCGCGTAGTCCGAAAGGAATACGGCCGGCAGGTGCGAGAACACCTACCGGCCGTATTTTCGCGGGTGCCGTATTCTCGTGGGTTCAGCGCCACACCCCGCGGGTGTCGTACACGACCTTGCCCGCCAGGAGGCTGCGCGACAGCGACCGGAACTGATCGTGGTCCACGAGCTCGACGACGATGTCCGCCGCGGCGATGGCGTCCCGGCACCGCGCGGTGCGCACGCTCTCGTATCCGAGGAGGGTGTCGGGAACCTCGTGCACGAACGGATCGGCGAGCAGGAGTTCGATGTCGGGCAGCGCCTTGGCGATGAGCTCGACGACGTGCAGGGCCGGACTCTCCCGGATGTCGTCGACGTTGGCCTTGAACGTCAACCCCAGACACGCGACCGTCGGATTCTTGAAACGCGAACAGGTTTCGATGACCTGCTGGGCCACGTAGTTCGGCTTGGAATCGTTGATCTCGCGTGCGGTACGGATCAACTTCGCCGAACCCGGCGACGCGCCGACGATGAACCACGGATCGACCGCGATGCAGTGCCCGCCGACACCGGGGCCGGGAGAGAGGATGTTCACCCGGGGATGGCGATTCGCCAGCCGGATGACCTCCCAGACGTCCAGTTCGAGTTCGTCCGAGACGTACGACAACTCGTTGGCGAAGGCGATGTTGATGTCGCGGTAGGCGTTCTCGACCAGTTTCGCCATCTCGGCGCTCGCGGCGTCGGTCAGGCAGATCTCACCCTGGCAGAAGACGCGGTAGATCGAGGCGGCGCGCTCGGCGCACAGCGGCGTGATCCCACCGACCACGCGGTCGTTCGTGATCATCTCGATCATGATGCGGCCCGGGAGCACCCGTTCGGGGCAGTGGGCGACGTGGATGTCCGGCAGACCCTCGTCGGCGTGGGGGAGATGGAGATCGGGTCGCAGTTCGGACAACCACCGGCTGACGCTCTCGGTGGTACCGGGCGGTGAGGTGGATTCGAGCACCACGATCTCCCCGCCGCGCAACTGGGGGGCGATCTGCTCGGTCGCCCGCCGCACGTACGACAGGTCGGCGGTGTGATCGGCGTTGAACGGTGTCGGCACGGCGATGATGTACGCGTCGGCGAGGGGAACCGTGTCGGTCGCGCTCAACGTCCCCATGGCCACGGCGCCGGCGAGGCTCACCGCGAGATCGGGTTCGGCGAACGGCACCTCGCCCCGCGAGACGGCCGACACGATACGGGGATCGATGTCCACGCCGATGACGTCGATGTCGCGGGTCGCGAGGACGACGGCCGTCGGCAGGCCGATGTAGCCGAGTCCTACGACGGCGACGGTGCCGCTGAATGTGTCAGCCATGATGCTTCCTCGGGGTCGGGAGTTTCTCGGGACGCGGATAGGGCGGGGTGGTGCGGAAACGCTCGCGGGCGAGCAGGATCAGGAACGCGGTGTTGGTCGTGAGATAGCGCCGCCACATCCGGCGCGGTTCCTGCAGGAGGCGGTAGGCCCACTCCATGCCGGCGCGCTGCCACCGCTCGGGTGCGCGCTTGGTGATCCCGGCGAGGACGTCGAACGAGCCACCCACACCGTGACGTATCGGGACGTCCAGCACGTCCTCCCAGCGCCGCAGGAAGTTCTCCTTGCGAGGAGAGGGCATGCCGAGGAACAGCATGTCCGCGCGGGACTCGCGGATGGCCCGGGCGATCGACTCCTCCTCGGATTCGTCGAAGTAGCCGTGGTGGGCACCGGCCATGCGGAGGCCGGGATACTTCGTGGTGAGGACGTCGACGAGGGCGTCGAGCACCGACTGCTCCGCGCCGAGCAGATAGACGGAGCGGTGTTCGGTGTCGGCCGTCGCGAGCAGCGAGGTGAACAGGTCGATTCCGGCGACGCGTTCGGGCAGCGGATACCCGAGGAGATTGCCCGCCCACACGACCGCCTGACCGTCGGCGAGGAGTATGTCGCACTCGAGCAGGGATTCGCGCAGGGCCGCGTCCTTGCGGAGGCGAACGGTCTTCGCGGCGTTGACGACTCCGACGGTCATCGGTTCTCGACGCTCGAGGGCGTCGCGGCACCGTGCCACGGCCTCGTCCATCGTGACGGCGTCGAGCGGCATCCCGAACAGGGTCGCTGACGTGCGGGTGCCGGTGGTGGGGTCGGCGGTCATCGGGTTCCTCCGAATTCGTTGCGCTGCAGCCACGCGTAGAGCATCCAGCCGAGTTCGTACGGGCGGCATTCGTAGTCCACGACTCCGGCGGGAAGGAGCCGATCGAGTCCCGGCAGTTCCGAACCCGGACGCAGGGCGGTGGCCGCGGCAGCCAGCGATCTCGCGGCCTTGCGCGGTTCACGCCGACCGACCTTGCGCCAGACGACGTCCTGGGACTCGCAGACGAGATCTGCCAGCGCCTCGGGATGGCTCTGCAGCCAGTCGATCCCGAGTTCGATTGCGGCGGTGTGGTCGTCGCCGCCGGCTGTGGCGAGATCGAACAGCACCATCGGCGCCATCGCGTGCTGGTGGACACTGTAGACGGGGAAGCGCTCGACCACGCTGTGCCCACGCGAGTCGTAGTGCCACCACCACTGACCGGCCTCGCCCTGCAGCGCGCAGATCCGGGTGGCGCACGCGTTCGCCGCGGCGAGCGCGACGTCGTCGTCCGTCGCCGCGGCCGTCCGGGCGAGTGCCTGGAGGGGATAGACCTGGTCGGCGAAGGACCCGATGTGCCGGCGCAGTCTGCTGCCCGTGCCCACGGGAATCATGTGGGGGAAGAGACCACCGGGACCCTGCGCGGCGAGGATCCGTCGCTTCAGCGTCTGCACGAGACCACCGGAATCGAATTGTGTGCGCGCGGCGAGTGCGGCAGTGAGGGCCCAGGACGCGTCGACCGTCGCCAGGGGGCTGCCGCTCTCGCACCGGCCCCGGAGTTCTTCGTAGAGCGCGGAATCGACCGAGCCGGTGATCTCGGCGCAGGCCCACACCGCGAGCGCGAGGGCGCCGGTGTCACGGTGGCCGAGGGCCCGGATCCCCGTCCGACGGGCGAGCTCGGCGGCCGTGTCCCCGTGGAGCACACTGCGCTGCACGTGTTCGGGCAGCAGGTGCAGTCCGAGGGCGGCGATCGAGGTGTAGCGCGTGCTCCGCCCCTCGAGCCGGAGTTCGGTACCGAACGATGTCCTCGTGCCGCGTGCGGTCTGGGGGAAGCCGTCCCCGTCGTACATCCGGGTGAGCCCGCGTACGGCGAGATCGGTCAACTGGATGACGCGTACGGCCGTCTCCGGTCGGGTGCCGCTCCGGGGCGGTACGTGGTCGCTACCGCTCTGCGGCGGTACAGGGTCGCTGCCGCTCTGCGGGGGTGCGTGATCTTTGTGCAGTCCTGCCGCAATCTTCATGGGGACTCCTTCGCGGGACGAATGCCGTGTCCGTGGAGTGGATGAAAGTCTGTGAATGGCGGAAATAACTGATGCAAGGATAGCTACTGAGCTAGAAAAAGTCCTAGAGTTTGTTTAAGCCTTGTTGGCGGACTTCGGATGTGTTTTAGTGGGAACCACGATCGAAATTTCGGACCCATCGACATTCCTCTGCGGGGTCTGCCGTCAGCCTGGGCTCCGTCGCCGAAGACAAGGTGTTGATCATGAAAGTGCTTCTGTCTCCCGTCGTTTGCGCACCCGGCCGCAGCACCGAGGGGGTGTGGGAGTCGTGATCGAACTGATGCCGCGCAACGTCCGCGAGGTCGCGCTGTTCGGCGCCCACTGCGACGACATCGCCATGGGGGTCGGCGGAACACTGCTGACCCTGTCGGCGGCGTGCCCGAACCTGCGCGTGCGTGCCTTCGTCCTCTCCGGCGGCGACACCCCGCGCGAGATCGAGGAGAACCACGCGCTGCGGGCCCTGTGTCCCGGAGCGGACGTGATGGTCCGCGTGCTGGACATCCCGGACGGGCGTGCCCCGGGGTACTGGGAGGGGATCAAGATCGCACTCCAGTCCTTCCGCTACCACACCGAACCCGACGTGGTGTTCACTCCGCAGCGCGCCGACGCGCATCAGGACCATCGGTTGCTCGCCGAGATGGTGCCGACGGTCTTCCGCGACCACCTGGTCCTCGGCTACGAGATCCTCAAGTGGGAGGCGGACACGCCGGCCACCTCCGTGTACCACCCGCTCACCAGGGATGTCGCGGCGGAGAAGGCGCGTGTGCTGCTCAAGCACTATCCGTCGCAGACCGATCACGACTGGTTCGACGAGGAGTCGTTCCTGGGCCTGTCCCGTCTCCGCGGGGTGCAGTGCCGGTACCCGCACGCCGAGGCGTTCGTCCTGGAGAAGGCGGTCGTCCGATTCGGCGGGCAGGGCGCCTGAGCATTCACCACAACACGTCGGCCGGGTTCTCCGAGGAGGGGAGCCCGGCCAACAGGTCCTTCCAGCTGCCGGCAGCGGCGTCACGTGCGCTGATCGTCGTCACCGGCAGTGGCCAGACGATGCCGAGATCCGCGTCGTCGTGTGCCACCGCGAGATCCTCACGCGGATCGTGCGGCCGGTCGATGCGGTAACAGACGTCGGTGACGTCGGCCAGCGCCTGGAAACCGTGCAGGAATCCCGGCGGTACGAACAGGTGGGCGAACTCGACGTCGTCGAGCAGGAATGCCTGTGAGCGGCCGAAAGTGGGCGATCCGGGACGGATGTCGACCAGCACGTCGTGGATCGCTCCATGTGCACAGCGCACCAGTTTCGCCTCCCCGTCCCCGGAGCGACCGTGCATGCCGCGCACGACGCCCCGGACCGAGCGGGACTGCGAGTCCTGCACGAAATCGGATGCCCGGACGGCCGGCGCATCGGGACGGCTCCGGAGGTAGGCGTCGAATTCGGTCGCGTCGAACGTGCGGGTGAACAGGCCTCGCTCGTCATGGAACGGTTCGGGGCGGAGAACGAGAACACCGGCCAGGTCGGTGGTGTCGATACGCATCGCAGGTCTCCCTCGTGTCTACGGGATGGGAAGGTGCGTCAGACCGGCGCGTTCAGACGGACGGCCACCCGCCCGGCCGCGCTCGTCAGTCGTTGTTTCGCCGGGTACAACATCCGGACCGGGCCGGGAGCCACCGTGACGGACGCGAGCGCGACAGCGGCACGCAGGGAACGCCGGTGGGTGAAGGCGTCACGGGCCGCGATCCGGGCGGCGGGCAGATCGTTGCGGAGGAAGGCGGACCGGGCCCGACGCAGTGCCTGGTCGTAGCGGAGCCTGCGCACCGTCTCGTCCAGGGCCTCGTGTTCCTCGGGGGTCGTCGCCAACGCCGCGCCCGCCTGGAACGACCGGATCAGCTGCCGTTCGAAGGTCGAGACGGTGGCCTCGTCCCGCGAATCGGAGTCGCCGCGCAGGCGGTACCGGGCGAGCCGGTCGGGCAGCATCTGCACCTCGAAACGGTCGACGAGGCGGAGCCAGACGATCACCGATTCGTCGACGTCCTCGATGCCCGACGCGTAGGCGTTCACCGCGGACCACGCCTCACGGCGGATCGCCGCCGTGTAGTAGGGGACCTCGCCGCCGAGGACGTCGAGCAGTGAGAGGCGTCCGCGCCCCCGCCGGTTCCCGCCGGCCCCGATCGACCGCATGTACCCGGTGGGCAGCAGTCCCTCGGCATCGGTGAACAGGTGGGCGTCCACCGCCACGGCGTCGATCTCCGGCCGGGCGTCGAGCACGGCACCGACCCGCGTGCAGAAGCCCGGCATCAGGTGGTCGTCGCTGTCGAGGACGCACAGGTACCGTCCGCGCGCCGCCTTCGCCGCCGCAGCGATCCCGCCCGCGTAGCCGCGATTCTCCTGGCGCACCAGAATGATCCGCGGGTCGTTCAGATACCGCCCGACCACGCGGGCCATGTCGTCCGACATGCCGTTGTCGACGATCACGTGTTCCCAGTCGTCCCGTTTCTGCGCGAAGACGGATTCGATCGTCTCGGCGACGTAGTCCTCGGTGCGGTAGGCGGTGGTGAGGAAGCCGAAGGTCGGTTCCATGTTCGAACTCCTCGGAGAAACTGTGGGGATCTGGCGGGTGATCAGGAAACGGGGTCGGCGACGTCCTCGCGCCGCACGTGTCCGGGCGGGTCGCCGCTCGGCAGGACGGTGTGGAGGTGGGCGCCGTCCTCGTCGTGCCACCGGACGGTGATCGCGTCGTCGCGCAGGGCGACGGCGAGTCCCGACAACGCCGGTTCTCCGGCGCTGCCCGGCGTCAATGTCGTCACCAGCGCGACCGGAGTCTGCGCGTGCACGACACCGCCGACGAGCCATGCGGGGACGCGGGATTCGAGCCGGTGCGACCACCAGCCCAGATTCGTGTCGGTGTCGCCGCGGATCTCGCTGCGGATCGGTTCTCCGGAGGACGCGGCGTAGGCGAGCTGCAGGGTGGGTGCGTCCTCTCGGAGGGCGAGATGGCCGCACCCGGCGGGCCGGACGTCGAGGGAGGGGTGCAGTGGCCAGGCTGTGCGGAACTCGTGGTGGCCGGCACCGGTGAACAGGTCCACCACCACCGCGGTGACACGGTCGGGCGGTGCGATGAGCCACCTGCGGTGTACGACGGGTTCGTCGAGTCGGAGGTAGCCGTCGTGCTCGGCGTCCACGAAGCCGGCTGCGGTGTCCACGGAATGCGTGTGCACCCGTGCGTGCTGCCGCCAGAGGAAGGCGCCGCCGATGACGGATTGGTCGAGTCCGTCCACCGAGGCGGTCGGGTGGGCTTGCGTGCCCCGATGTGCGGACCGCCAGTCGGGATGGCCGTAGTAGCTCGTCACACCCGGATGTCCCACGAGTTCGTGGCCGTCGGCACTCAGGGTGACCGCGAGTGCGTCGGCGTGGCCGTGCGCCGCGATCGACAGGTACCCGAGGGGGCCGACGTCCATCGTGATCCGGCGTCGCCCGGATCGCAGCACCACGAGGCCGCCGTCGGGCGCGTGGAAGCTGCCGAAGGGTTCGCCACGAGGCGCGTCCTCGGTGGCTTTCGTAAGGGCGGCGAGCCATCCGGCGGCCGGCGGTCGAGTGCCGGCCCGTATCGCATCGGGTATGTCGAGGGCGGCCCCCACGAGACCGAGGTGATCGCGGACGGTGCGCACGGGCGACGCGTCGAGGCGCAGGGCGAACCCTTCGTCGTCGTCCCCGTAGCGCGGTGCCGGGTCGTGGTCTCCGACCACCGCCGCGAGATACCGCGCGCTGCGCGTGATCGCGTTCGTGAGCAGGACGGGCGCGTATCCGTCGCGTCGCCGGAGCATCTCGGCGACGAGGAGCAGCAACTCGGTGGTGAACATCTGATAGCCCACGGCCTGTTCGGCACCGCTGCCGTCGGGCAGGATCTGCCGGTCGGCCTCCGCGCACAACGCGGTGACGGCATCACGCTCCCATCGCGGAGAGGGTCGTAGATCGGGGAACAACAGCGCCACAGTGGCGAGGCCCGCGAGTTCACCGATGAGGTGATTGTTCGCCGAGCTGTACAACGAGCGTTCGGCCCAGCACCGGCGGGCGCTCTCCGCGAGCATGCACACGACGGCGCGGAAACGGGCGACGGTGAGACGCGGACTGTGCCGCAGCCCCTGCAGCGCGACGGCCACCGAGATCGCGCGGATGCCCGCCTCGAACGCTCCGCGCCAGGCGATGCCGCGTCCGGGGGGATTGGCGGCGATCCACGAGTCCAGCTGGTCGAACGCCTCGGCGGCGTAGCGATCGTCGCCGGTCAGGAGCCAGGCCTGCGCCAGCCACGGAAGGTGCTGCAGCCGGTTCAGTTCCCAGATCCACTTCGGGTCGCCGGCCGCGGTGCGGTGATCGATGCGGTGACCGGGCAGCGCCGGCCAGTCGATCCCGCCGATGGGGTCGTGATTCCAGTCGATCTCGGGCCCGAGTGCCGCCTCCTGATAGCCGAAGTAGGCGAAGCGGTGATCGAGAACCCGATCCGCGGCGACGAGCGTGGCGGTGGCGATCTCGGTTCCGGCGAGGGCGTCGGCCTGTTCGTGGCCGAGGAGCACGGGACGGCCCTCGGCTGCACGGAAACGGTCGAGGGTGCCACACCAGTCGAGGTCGGGTCCGACGAGCTGCGCGTCGGTGAACGATCGGGACGGAAGTCGTTGTCCGACCACGCGACGGACCCGCCATTCGATCTCGGCGGGTTCCATCGCGCGGAGCCGATGTGCGTACCAGGTGAGTCGTTGCACGGGACCTCCGTTACGAGGTGGTTGCACGGGACCTCCGTTACGAGGTGATCGACAGGGGATCGGCACGGTGCGAATCCCCACCGTAGCAAAATCAAAGTCTGTAGATTGCCGCTTAATCAGACTACAGGTATGTTTAGCGCGAGCGCATCCGAACCGAAGGTGGGCCCATGGCACCTCCGAAGAAACTCGTCGCCGTCCAGCACCGCGTGCGGCGTATGCATCCACTCGCCGCCCCGATGAGCCGTGAACTCCGCAGGATCGCCGCGGCGGGCCCCGACGAGATCCGCGCCTTCCAGGAAGGTCGGCTCCGTGCGATGACGCGATGGGCGGCCGTCGCCTCGCCGTTCTACCGGCAGTGGTTCCGCCGCGGGAAGGTGGACCCGCGTGAGATCCGCACCCTCGACGACCTGCGGCGCCTGCCCGTCCTCCGCCGCAACGACCTGACGGACCGTCCCGGGACGTTCCGGGCCTATCCCACGCGCGCGATGTGGGAGGCCCATTCGAGCGGAACGTCGGGCCGGGCCGTCACCGTCTACCGGACCCCGGGCTCGTCGGTCTACGAGATGCGGGTGCTCGAGCGGCAGTGGAGTTGGTTCGGCCTGCCGCGTGCCCCTCGCCGGGTGACGCTGGGCGGCAGCGACTTCGCGGCCGACCGTCCCGGAAACCCGACCGAGATCGTCCCCGGCGCACGACAGCTGCTGGTGTCGAGTTACCGGCTCACCCCCGACGATCTGCCCACGATCGTGTGGGACATCCGCAGGTTCGGTCCCGACGCGATCGACGGCTGGCCGTCGAGCATCTGTCTGCTCGCGGAACTGCTGTACGAGCAGGGGGAGCAACTCCCGGTCCGCGCCGTCCTCACGTCCTCCGAGACGATGCGGTCCGCCCAGCGCGCCCTGATCCGCGAGGTCTTCCGAGGCCCGATCGTCGATCACTACGGTCAGACGGAGCGCGTCGCGATGGCGGGCACGTGCGAGGCGGGCACGATGCATATCTTCCCCGACTACGGCATCGTCGAACTCGAACCCGTCCCCGGTGTCCCGGACAGATGGGAGATCATCGGAACACCCTTGCACAACTGGGGTTTCCCGATCTTCCGTTACCGGACGGGCGATCTGGTCGGACCGGCACCGGAAGGCCGGTGCGCGTGCGGTCGGGCATTCCCCACCCTCGGAGCGCTCGACGGTCGGGTCGAGGACGCGTTCACCGCCGCGGACGGCAGGCCGCTTCCGTTGCCGTCCACCGTGATCGACGACGTCACCGGTGTCCGCGAAGCGCAGATCGCGCAACTTGCTCCCGGGCGGTTCGAGATCCGGATGGTTCCGGGCGTGGGCTTCGACGCCGAGCGTGTCGAGCAACAGTACAGACGCAATGTCGAGCGGTTGTTCGGCCCGGGACAGGAACTCCGCGTGGTGACTCTGGATGCCGTGCCGCGCACCGCCTCCGGAAAACTCAAGACGGCCGTGGTGGAGGGTGGGGGAGACCGTGCCGTTCCGGCGGCCGTGGCCGAGGCCTTCGCCGGCTATCGCCTGGGTCCGGGAGAGTGAGGCGTCATCCCGTGTACAAGAGAACGGGACGCCGCCGCGGACCCGGAGGATCCCGGCACCGCTACCGATCCGGAGGATCGAAGGGCCGTACGGTGTCCCGCATCCTGCTCGTCGTGCTGGTGACGACGTCGTCGCTGTCCTGCGCGGCGCCCACCGCGCGCGACACCACCGCGGATGCGGCGTCGACAGCGATGTCCCTGCCGGGTATGCCCGCAACCGGTGAGCCGACCTTCCCGAGAACCGCCACCTACTATCTCGACCAGGATCGCCTCCCTCCGATGGAGGAGCTCGCCCGATACGATCTCGTGGTTCTCGATCACGAATGGGCGCATCGAGTTCCGGAGTCGTACTTCGACGGGCTCCGGTCACGGAATCCGCGTGTCCGTCTGCTCGCGTACATGAACCTCGTCGACCTTCCGGGAGCGTTGGGATCGCCGGGATACTGGGCCGATCGGTACGCCCTGTGGCAGTTCGACGGCCCGAACAACAGCGCCTTCCCGGAGGAATGGCTCGCCACCACGGCATCGGGAGAGCCGGTCAGCGAATGGCCCCGGACGACGATGACCAACCTCACCGACGTGGCGCCGCGGGTCGACGGCAGGATCTATGCCGAGTACGCCGCGGAGTGGGTCGCCGATCAGGTCTGGTCGACCGGGATCTGGGACGGTGTCCTCCTCGACGTCTGGGGGGATCGGATCTACTCGGCCGATGCGGACGCGTGGGACATCGACGGCGACGGTGTGGACGAACCGGATTCGCAGATCTACGGCCCCGACGGGCCGTGGGCGCGGGGACTCACCGTGGCGGAGCGGATCATGCGGGAGCGCATGCCCGACGCGATCATCGTCGCGAACGGCGATCGCAGCCCGGTCGACGGCCTGCTCGACGGGCGGGCCTGGGAGAGCTTCGCGGATCCGATGGTCGAGCGCGATCCGGGCATGGACCTCGACCGCTATCTCGAGACGAGTGCCGGAGGGGGACATCGATCACCGGGAGTGTGGATGACGATCGATCGCCTGGGAACGGGCCGGAGTGTGGCCGACACCTATCGACGAGCGCGCTTCTTTCTCACGGCCACGCTCCTCGGAGACGGTTACTGGGCGCCGATGCTCCTGCACTACGGCAGTACCGCCTACTACGACGAGATGGACGGGGCGGGACTCGGCCCCGGTTATCTGGGCCTGCCCGTCTCCGAGGCCGGCCTGCAGGGCGACGGGGGACGGACCGTGCTCCGCCGGGACTTCGAGAACGGGATCGTCCTGGTGAACAGCGGGGACAACGCCGAACACGTGTATCTCGAGCGCCCCTACCGTCACCTGCAGGGGACGCAGGACCCGAGTGTGAACGACGGCAGCGTCACCGACGAGGTGGTGCTCGAACCGCTGGACGGCCTCATCCTCCTGCGGACGGACTGACCCGGTCGAGCTGACCGTCGATTCGACCTACCCCTCGGTTCGACCTGCCCGTCAGTTCGGTGAGCAGGGCCTCGAACGACCGTGCGGTCCGGGAGATCCGGTACTCGCGTTCCGCGCGTTCGCGGCCGTTCGCGCCGAGGCGGCGCGCGAGTGACCGGTCGGCGGCCAGCACGCACAGTCGTTCCGCGAGTGCCGCGGCGTCTCCGACCGGGACGAGGAAGCCGTCGGTCCCGTCGGTGACCATGTCGGGCAGACAGCCGCATTCGGTGGCCACCACCGGAAGGCCGGCGGCCATGGCCTCGATGACGGTGATGGGTGCGCCTTCGTGGACGGACGACAGCGCCGACACGTCCAGTCCCGGCAGCAGTGCCCGGACGTCGCGGCGCACACCCGTGAACACGGTCCGGCCGGAGATACCGAGATCGACGGCGAGCGAGCGTAGTTCGGATTCTCTCTCGCCACCTCCGATGACCAGCAGTCGCAGTTCGGGACGGGTGTGTGCGGCGATTCGTACCGCTTCGAACAGCACCTGGTGTGCCTTCTGATGGCTCAGCCGCGCGACGATACCGACGGCGAAGGCGTCGGGGGACAGCCCGAGTGCCGTGCGTGCCCGGTCGCGGTCCTCCTCGGTGGGTGGATCGCCGAGGTCGATCCCGTTGGTGATGACCACTTCTCGTGTGCGCGACCACGGCCGGCGGGCGACTCCCTCCTCGCGGCGCAGATAGTCGCCCTGGCGCGGTCCCAGCAGCACGAGGGCGTCGGAGAGGAAGAGGGTGGACACGGCCCACCGGGGAAGGCACCGCTTGCCGATGCTCGTCAGATCCATGTCGTGTGCGGCAACGAGATTCGCGGGTGTCCGGGCGAGTCGCGCGGCCGGCCTGCCGAGTGCCAGGGCAGCGTGGTGGTGGTGTGTCACGAGCACGGCGTCGGTGCGGTCGGTACGCAGCATGCGCACGAGCCGCGTCAACCGGCGCGGGTCGTAACGGCCGGATCGGGGGACGACCTCCACCTCGAATCCCGCGCGCCGGTACTCCTCGGCGAGCGGGCCGGCTTCGCGCAGGCACACCAGACGGGGGCGCACGACCGACGGATCGAGGTGCCGGAACACCTCGAGCATGAGGACCTCGACGCCCCCGACGAACGTCTGGTCCAGCACGAGCGTGAGGCGGACAGGATCCGTCCGATCGGCTCGCTCCGCCGGCCGTGCGGGTCGCACGATTCCGGACCGTGCGGGTCGCACGATTCCGGACCGTGCGGCTTCCACGAGGGCGGTCTGGGCGCCCTCGACACTTCGGAGGAGTGTGAACTCCGATTCCACGCGTTCCCGCGCGGCCCGCCCCATCTTGCGGGCGAGTTCGGGATCGTCGAGCAGTTCGAGCATCCCGTCGGCGAGTGCTCGTTCGTCGCGGGCAGGCACGAGTCGGCCGGTGACCCCGTCGACCAGCATCTCGGGGACGCCGCCGACGGCCGTGCACACCGCGGGGCGGCCGGAGGCCATGGCTTCGAGCAGGGCCATGGGGAAGCACTCGATGCTGTACGACGACAGGACGACGAGATCCAGGGCGCGGAGGATGCGGGGGATGTCGCTGCGCGCACCGGTGAAGACGACGTTCGCGCGCAGACCGGCGGCGTCGGAGATCGCTTCGAGGTCCTCGCGGCACGGACCGTCGCCGATGACGAGGAAACGGACATCGGGTCGCAGGTCGACGACCCGCCGTGCGGCGCGGAGAAAACAGGCGTGGTCCTTCTCCGGACGCAGTGCCGCCACGATCCCGACGGTGGGAGCATCCGCGGGCACGCCGAGTTCGGGCAGCACGCTGCGATCGTCGGTGGTGTCGTACAGCGACGGATCGACCCCGTTGTACACGACGGTGATCTTCTCGGGTGGGTAGCCGAGATCGTCGGTCATGAATGCGCGCTGGGCTTCGGCCACACCGAAATAGGAGTCCGTGAGCGGATCGAGGCACCGGTCGATCAGTCGCCGGAGCCGGCCGCGGGGTTCGGGATCACCGCAGTGGTGGACCCACACCACGACGTGCGGAACCCGGGCGAGGAAGGCCGCAACCCGTCCCAGCGTCTCGGCGTTGTATCCCCGCGTGATCACGATGTCGGGACGGAACCGGCGCATCTCCCGCACCAGATCGACCAGGGCGCGCACCATCTGCCGCTTGGTCCTGCGCAGCGCCGTTGCGGGAATCGACGATTCGACCAGGTCGGAGAACAGCGCGCCGGGTTCTCCGATGCAGACGGCACACGAGGTGAAGCGCTGGGGGTCGAGTCGTGGGAGCAGGGTGGTGACGTGCCGTTCGGCGCCGCCCACACCGAGATCCGGCACGACATACATCAGTCGCAGCGGACGGGACATCTGCCGACCTCTCTGTAGAGGATGTCGAAACGCCGTGACACGACGTCGACGTCGAATTCCGTGCACACCCGGCGCCGGGCGCCGGCGCCGAGACGGGCCCGCTCCGCGTCGTCGGTGACGACCTTCCGGAGGGCGGCGGCGAGGGCGTCGGGATCATCGGGTGGGACGAGGATTCCCGAATCGGCGTCGACGAGATCAGGTATCCCGCCGACCGGACTGGCCACCACACACAATCCGGCCGCCATGGCTTCGAGGATCGCCATCGGTTGACCTTCGTTCCGGGACGGCAGCACGAGGATCCGGCTGTCCCGGAGCAGTCCGGAAACCTTCTCGGGTGCCGTCCATCCCGCGATGGTGACGGTGTCGTCGATACCGAGTTCGGCGACCTGCTGTGTGGCCGCGTCCACGGCACCGTCACCCGCGATCGTCAGATGCGCGCCGGAGACCGCTCCTTCGTGCGCGAGTCGCGCCCATGCCTCGAGCAGGACGAAGGTGCCCTTGCGTTCACCGACCTCGCCGAGGAAGAGCACGTTCACCGGTCGCCCGTCCGGCAGTTGGGAAACGGGCGTCCGGGGCCGGACGGCATTGGGCACGACGACGATCCGGGCGCGGGGCGCTATCTCCTGCAGGCGGCACGCCCACCTCTCCCCGAGTGCGATCACCGCGTCGGCCTCGGTGAGGGTCGCGCGGATGAGGGCCCGGGCGGGCTTGGGGCACAGGGAGTAGAAGCGGTGGAACTCGGCGCCGTGGACGTGGAGGATCACCGGGATGCGGGCGGCGCGGGCGATCCATGCCAGCGTGGCCTTCCGGACGAAGCTTCCGTACGAAGCGGTGTGGAGGTGTACGACGTCGGGTCGCCTCCGGATCACCGTGTAGGTGAACGAGACCAGCCCGACGGCGAAGGCGACGATCCGGAGGGGGATCGAACCGTTGCGATGGGTGCCGATGTGTTCGATGTGCCAGTCGCTCCACAGATCGGTTCCCTGCATCGTGCGGACGAACGAGGCGACACCGCCTCGGGTCGATGTGCTGGTGGAGACCCACAGCGCCCGTGGGGCATTCATGACGAGACCTCCTCCGGGGATCTCTCGGGATCCCGCTTCCGCGGGACGAACCGGTCGGACCATCCGATCGCCACACCGGCGATGAGCAGTGCCATCGCATTGGTGACATCGAAATTGCGGAGTTCGGCGGTGAACCCGGTGACGAGCAGGCACAGCACGGCGAGGACGGCCGCGATCGCGAGCGGTTGCCCGGTGAGCCGACCCGGTGGCAACCTGCGGTAGGCGCGGACGAGTTGGACGACGAGCAGCACGAGCACCGTGATCCACAACAGACCACCGACGATGCCGAGTTCGGCGAAGATCCCCAGTTCCGTGAAGTGGGCGTCGATACCGAATCCGCCCTCCCACGGGATGCTCGGTCCCCACGCCCGGTGGAAGAAGGTGTTGACGGAGACGAAACGCGCGACACCCCATCCGGTGAGCGGTTCCTCGCGGATCGCCCAGAAGGCCGTCGCCATAGCGTTGAGCCGGTCGTGGATCTCGCTCGTCGAACCCACCCCGCCGGCCTTCCGGTCGGCGCTGGTGAAGGTCGACCAGTTCATCGCGACCGCGACCACCATCGCCGTGGCCGTCAGGGCGAAGGCGCGGCGGAAGCCGCGGGCGCACAGCAGTCCGACGAGGACGACGATCCCGAACGCCAGCCACACCGCGCGTGTGTAGGTGAGGAAGACGCCGTAGGCGCAGGCCACGGCGATCACGGCGGCGAGGCGCCGGAGCCAGACGGGTTCGGATCTCTGCGAGGCCAGGACGACCGTGACGATGAATCCGAAGATGAGGATCGTCCCGTTGCCGACGGGCTGATTGGTGACACCCACCGCGCGGCCCGGCCAGTGCTCGTTCTCGAGCATGTAGCGCGGCCACACCAGAGCGGTCGGACCTTTGAGCTGGAAGATGCTCATCATCGCCGAGAACGCCGCGATGGCGGTGACGGTCCAGAGCATGCCCCGCACTGCACGCTCCCGGTCGAAACTCAGGCGTCCCATGACGAAGACGGCGAACGGGATGACCGTGCCGATGATGATGAAGCGGGACACCGAGGTGGGTTGACTCGTCAGGGGAACCACCGCGGGGAAGCGGTGCGAGGCGAACATCGACCAGAAGTTCCACAGGACGAACAGGCCCATGAAGATCTCGAGCATGCCCAGCTGCCGGATGCGATCGGGGCGCACGGTGATCCAGAGCCCGAACGACCCCAGCGCGACCGCGAAGAGGAAGACGAACAGATCGACGGGCAGCATGGGGATCTCGGGTGTGGGGAGCCGGAAGAACATTGCGACGATCAGCACGAGCACCGCGGTGGCCGGGTGGTAGACCGCCGCGGCGATGACGGCCAGTCCCACCGCCCCGGGCAGGATCAGCGCAAGCAGTTCGCCCGGGAGGACGAATGCGGCCAGGGCCGCGGCGACGAGCAGGCCCGCAGCCGTGGCGGCCGTGAGCGCCGCGCGTCCGCACCGGGCTCCTGACGATCGGATGCCCGGCCGGACGGCTCCTGCGGTGGTCATGGTGTTGCACCCGGCTTGCCGGACAGCAGTGTCGCGGCGACCCGGTCGGGATGGTGGCCGTTGGACGAGATCGCCGTCGTGTCGGGGCCGAGGCTGTCGATCCGTTCGTAACGCACCGTGGCGAGGGACTCGCCCCGCTTGTCGCGGCGGAAGAGACGGCGGATGAGCGAGCGTCCGGTGCGGGGGTCGACGAGGACCGCGCCGAGCAGTTCGGCGTCGGCGAGCAGTTCGACGGCCTCGCGGGTGGGACCGACCCGTCCCGAGCGCCGATCCAGGACGAGCACGGTGCGGTCGCTCACGACACACGCAGAGTGGGCGAAGGGGTCCTCGGTGAGCGGCGGGACCTCGACGATCACGAGGTCGGCATCGGCCCGGAGCCGTCGCAGGAGGTGGGTGAACCGTTCGCGGTTGAGCGGGGCGTCCGGGTCGTCGAGGAGATCCCGGACGAGTGCCGTGCGTACCGTGACGGCATCGTCGGCCGCGGTACGTTCCTGCACCGTGACGGTGTGCATGTCGGCGTGGAGCAGGACGACGCGCTCGCCCTCACCGGCCCAGAACTCGGCGATCGCCCGTGCCACCTGGCCGGTCGCCGGTGTCCGGGTGGGCGAGGCGACGGCCAGGGTCCCCGGCCGCGGTACCTGGCGATGTCCGGCGCGGGTCGCGAGGCGGACGAAGCCGAGATGCCGGGCGCGACCCTTGCGCCGGCTTCCCCCGCGAGGGATCTCGACGACCGGATTCACTCCCGTCCTCGTGTGCACGTCGTGGGAGGTGCCGAGGGTGGGGGAGAACAGGGCGGCGAGAACTGCGGCGACGGAGCCGAGGACGAGGCCGCCGAGGAGTCCGACCAGCACGTTGCGGGACATGCTCGGTTCGGACATCGCGATGCCGGCGTCGGGCTGCAGGATCTGGAGCTGGTTGGTCGAGTCGCCCTGCAACTGCTGGATCAGCGTCTCGAGCTCGATGATCCGCTGGGTGGTGTAGGCGGGATCCGCACCTTCGGTGAGCAGTCTGCGCCGCTCGTCCAGCTGGCTGCGGAGTGCATCGAGGGAGGCGTCCTTCTCGGCCCGCCGCACCGCGTCGACGTCCCACCGGAAGTTCGTGGCCAGGGCCAGGGCGGCGTCCTTGGCTCCCACATCGGTACCGGCCGTTGCCTCGACGAAGATCATCGAGCTCGCGGCGGCGGTGCGTGCCTCGAAGGTCGTGCCCGGCGGGAGGTCGGTCGAATCCTGAAGTCGCGCTTGGTAGGCGGGATCATTGAACAGATCGATGTAGCCCCGCACCATGACGGCGTCTTCCTCGGGGACACGTCCCGGCGAGGAGACGATCAGCACCGTCCGGCCGGTGTAGCTCGGCTCGGCGGTGTAGGTGCTCACGGCCGACGCGATCACGGCTCCGAGCGTGATGAGAAGGACGAGGGGCCAGAAGTGGCGGATGCGCTGAAGTTGGATCCCGACGGTCGTCGCCGTGTCGAGCGTATCGGCGTCGGTCGTGGTGTTCGTGTGTGTCATGGGGTACCCCAGGTCCTCGGGAGACGACGCTTCAAAACAATCTCAGAGTATCTTTTTACACGATAGAGCAGAGTTCTAGTTTGTTAAATCCCAAGTTTGGTGGATTATGGATTCGAACCGTACCCATGAGCCTGATTCTGAGTATGCTCCGCTACACCGCACCGCCGGGGACTCCCGGACCCTCTCTCATCGAGGATCGGATCATCGGATGATCGACAATCATTTCGGACTGCACTCGGACGAACCGGCCGCGCGACCGGTCCGCATTCTCATCGAGAGCAGCGAGTACTGGCTTCGCAACAACGGCGACCTGGCGATGCTCGAGGTCACGATCACGCGCCTGCGTCGCAGATGGCCCGACGCGCAGATCGGCGTGCTCACCGACGTCCCGCTCCTGCTCCGCGCCTACCACCCGACGGCGAAGGGGATCACCGTCCTCTCGACCGACCCCTGGGCCGAGCCGACGGTCGCCGAGGACTTCTTCGCCGCACTGGGACCGCACATCGTCGGCCCGATCGCCCTCGGCATGGTCCGCTTCCGGGTGTGGTTCCCGCAGAAGGCACGCGGACTGCGCCGGCGGCTCGAGCGGCTCGTCCGCACGCGTCTCCCGTCCGAACAGGCCGTGGAAGCGCCCATCTCCGCCAGTGAGGCGGCCGCTCGCCGGCCGGTGCACCCGGGCAGCGCGGCCGCCGTCGAGAAGGCCTCCCTCCTGCTCGTGCTCGGAGGCGGCTACATCACCGATTCCGATGCCGCCCAGGCCCACCGTGTCTTCACCCTCATCGAGCACGCCTGCGACCACGGTGTTCCCGTCACCATGGTCGGCCAGGGCCTCGGACCGCTCGACGACCCCCTCCTGCAGAAACGCGCGGCCGAGGTGATGCCGCGCGTCGACTTCGTCTCCCTGCGGGAGAACCTTCGCGGCCCGGCCATCCTCGAACGGGCCGGTGTGCCGGACGATCGAATCCTCGTCACCGGCGACGACGCGATCGAACTCGCCTACACCGAATGCGACACCGGCCCCGGAACCGACATCGGCGTGTGCCTGCGTCTCGCCGCCTACGCACCCGTCTCGGAGATCGCCCGCGACACCGTCCGCAGGGTCGTGCAGGCCGTGGCCACCGAGTACTCCTCGACGCTGGTGCCGCTGATCATCGCGGAATACCGCTCCCAGGACCGTCGTTCGACGCTGCCCATCGTGCGCGGAGCGGACTCGGTGGCCGAACCGCCACCCCGGTACACCTCACCCGGACAGCTCGTCGAACAGGTGTCGAGGTGCCGCGTCCTCGTGACCGGCGCCTACCACCTCGCGGTGTTCGCGCTCTCGCGGGGAATCCCCGTGGTCGCCCTGTCGTCGACCCGCTACTACGACGACAAGTTCCGCGGCCTCGAGGACATGTTCGGCGGTGGCCTCACCCTGCTGCACCTCGACGATCCCGCGCTCGGAACCAAACTCGCAGATGCGATGCGCACCTCCTGGCAACAGGCGGACGAGGTCCGCGGTCGTCTGCGTGCCCGTGCCCGGGAGCAGATCCGCCTGGGACACGTGGCCTTCGAACACGTCTTCGCGCTCGCCGAACGGGCGCGGGTCGAGAACCACTGAGACCACTGGGATCACCGAGCAGTGCAGGTCGGAAGGATGTCGCCGGAGTGAGCAGCACGACCCCCGAAGAGACGGACCCTGCGGGCCGGACGGTGGAGACCGGCCCCTCCGGGCGGTCGCTGATGTCCTCGATCGGACGGGTGGCCGGCGCGTCGACCGTCGCCTTGCTCTTCTGCGAACTGGTCTCGCTCGCTCAGACCGTCGCCCTCGCACGCCTGCTCACCCCGGCCGAGATCGGCATCTTCGTCGCAGGAACGGTTCTCACGACCTTCTTCGGCACATTCGTCGAAGGCGGACTGCGGTCGGGACTCATCCAGCGCGACACCGACGTCGCCGACGCGGCCGAGACCGTCTTCCGCGTGACCCTGCTGGCCGGGATCGTCATGAGCATCGGCGCGCTCGTGGCCGCACCCGTGATCGGGGCGATCTTCGACAACACCACCGCGGGGCTGGTCGCCGCCGCGACTTCCGGAGTACTGCTGGTCTATTCGGTCGCCAACGTGCCGGAAGCCATGCTGCAACGCGAGTTCAGCGTCAAGAGGCGGCTGATCGTCGGTCCCGCCGTCGCCGTCAGCTACGCAACGGTCGCGGTGTCGACGGCCGCTCTCGGCTGGGGTGTGTGGAGCATGGTGGCCGGCACCTACGTCTCGTACATCACCCTGGTGGTGTCGGTCTGGTCGATCACCAGCTGGCGGCCGGGTCGCGGTCGCGCCTCGTTCGCCCTCTGGCGCGAACTCGCCCGATACGGAGCACCTCTCGTGTTCGGAATGATCGGCTCGCGCGTACAGGCGGCGACGGAGGCGGTGGTGGTCGGCCGAGGACTCAGCGCCTCCGACCTCGGCTTCTTCCGGTACGGTCAGCGGATCGCCCGGATCCCGGCGATGGCGATCATCGAGATCGGCTCGGTCGCACTGTTTCCCGCCTTCTCACGGATCGCCAAGGACCCAGGCAGGCTCGTCTCGGCCTATCTGCGCGCCCTGCAATGGGCGACCATCGGTGCCGCCGCGTGTTCCGGGCTGATGATCGCCGCCGGCACACCCGCCGTCGTCGTCGTGCTGGGGGAGCCGTGGCGCGGAGCCGGACCGGTGGTCGTCGCCCTGGCCGGTCTCAGCCTCGGCAAGGCGTTCATCTGCGTGAGCGAGGAGATCATCAAAGGATGCGGCCGGACGGGCCTGCTGAACTGGTACACGCTCACCGAGGTCGGTGTGGGTCTGGTGCTCCTGCTCGTGTTCGTCGGATTCTTCGGCCTCGTCGGAGCAGCACTGTCCGTGTCGATCACGGCCATCGTCGTGGGGATCGTCGTCATGGCCCTCGCGAAGAGATGCATCCCGGTGTCGCTCTCGCAGCTCGCGGGCGCGATTCTTCCCCCGCTGCCCGCCGCGGCAGTCGCGACGGTAGTGCTCTGGTTGTTCGAACACCATCTCGCACAGAGCGATACGCACCCCACCCTCGTCGCCGTCGCCTTGCTGGCACTCGACGCACTCGTCTTCGCAGCCGCCTATCTTCTGGCGCTCGGCGTGTTCGCGAGATCCGCCACGACCGACCTGGTCGGCACGGTCGGCCGACTTGCCGCAACCGCCGTCAGGACGAGGAGGGATACCCGTGTCGATTCCTAGAACCCATCCCGAGAAACACGGCTCCGCCGAGCTCGCCGCGGTCGCGCGGTCCGGGGAGGTGGTCCGGCTCCGGCCCCCGCGGTTCTCGGACCATCGGGAGTGGCGCCGGATCCGGCTGCGCGACCGGGCCATCATCGAACCGTTCTGGGCGGCCAGTGAGCTGTCCTGGGAGGCGCGGCACACCCAGGAGGAATGGGTGCAGGAGTGCCTGCACCTGCGATCCTGCCGCCGATCGCGCGGTTTCGTGATCGAGGTCGACGGGCGTTTCGCCGGACAGGTCAACCTGTTCGGCATCGATCACGTGAGCCGCTCCGCGGAGCTGGGTATCTGGATGGACTCGGCGGTGGGTGGCCGGGTCATCGGGCACCTGGCGATATCGATTTTGATGGACCACGCGTTCACCGCCCTGGGGCTGTACCGGCTCACCGCGCCGATCTGTGTCGACAACCTCCCGGCCGCCCGCGGCGCGGACCGGCTCGGGTTCGTCCGGGAGGCGACGATGAAGAAGTCCTTCGCGGCAGGGGGCCGTCGCAAGGACCACATCCTGTTCGCCATGACGGCCGATCGGGTGCCCGGCGAGGGACTGACCGCGCAGTGGTCCGATCCCTCGGTTCCCCTCGTCCTGCCGGTGTGCTCCGTCGACCGGCGCATCTCGCCGAGAAGTCTCGCGACCGGCTGCCGCTTCGTGCTCGGTACCGCGAAACGGCTGGCCCCCGGACGAGCAGCGCTGCAAGCGGCACCTGCTCACGTCGGTGGGCTGATCCTGCGACCGGTCCACGCCCTGTCCGCTCCTCTGTTGCGACAACACCGCCGGGAGGAGGACGCCGTCCTGGAAGGGATGTGGCAACCGAGCTCACCGTGGGCGGGCTGGTCGGGGCACGCCTTCGGATACCGCGTGGAGAAGGACGGCCGGCACCTCGGCACGGTCGGTTTCGAACCGATCGATCTCGTCCGGCACGACGCCACACTGCGTGTGGACGCGACCGGCGACGACAGTCACCGGGCGCTCCTGCAGGCAGCGGGATGGCTGCTCGACCGGGCGTTCGGGGTGCTGAACATCGAGCGGGTACAGACCGGGGTCGATTCCTGCAACGCGGTGGCAGCCGGTTTCGCGAAGGCGCTCGGGCTCACCCTCGAAGGACGGATGCGAGGCATCACCACACACGACGACCGGCTGCGTGATCTCGACCTGTGGGCCAAGGTCGCGGACGGCAGCGCAGACAGCGAGACACACAGACTCGATCACGCAACCCCCGCGGGAGAATGACGATGACCGAATCCGTCGACCTATCAGCAAAATTCGACAGATCTGCCCACCTCCAGCGGCGCCTCCACGAACTCGTGCCCGGAGGTGCCCACACCTATGCCCGCGGCCCGGACCAGTATCCCGAACACATGACGCCGATCCTCACCCACGGGGACGGCGCACACGTGTGGGACGTCGACGAGAACCGCTACGTCGAATACGGGATGGGACTGCGGTCGGTGACGCTGGGACACGGCTACCGCCCGGTCGTCGAGGCCGTCACCGAAGCCGTACGGAGAGGGACGAATTTCAGCCGTCCCACCCTCCTCGAAGTCGAAGCGGCCGAGGACTTCCTGTCGCTCGTGCCCGGCGCCGACATGGTCAAGTTCGCCAAGAACGGATCCGACGCCACCACCGCGGCGGTCCGTCTCGCGCGCGCCGTCACCGGGCGCGATCACATCGCGGTCTGCGACCACCCCTTCTTCTCCGTCGACGACTGGTTCATCGGAACCACGCCGATGAGCGCGGGCATCCCGGAGAGTTCGCGATCGCTCACGTTGCGCTTCCGCTACAACGACCTCGCATCGCTCGACGCTGCCCTCACGTCGCATCCGGTGGCGTGCGTAGTCCTCGAAGCGGCCACTGCTACAACAGAACCCGCATCCGGATTCCTCGAGGGAGTGCGCCGGCTGTGCGATCGCCACGGTGCGCTCATGGTGCTCGACGAGATGATCACCGGGTTCCGCTGGTCGGAGCACGGGGCGCAGTCGGTCTACGACGTGCGGCCCGACCTGTCGTGCTGGGGCAAGGCGATGGGGAACGGATTCCCCATCTCCGCGCTCGCCGGTCGCCGCGAGTACATGGAACTCGGCGGACTCGGGACCGACGCCGAACGGGTCTTCCTGCTCTCGACCACCCACGGACCGGAAGCGGCGTCGCTCGCAGCCTTCCGTGCAGTGGTACGTGCGTACGGGACCGAGCGGCCGATCGAACGGATGGAGGCTGCCGGAACGCGTCTGGCCACCGCGGTGAACGCGCTCTCGGCGGAGATGGGACTCGACGAGTACGTCCGGGTCGAGGGCAGACCGTCCTGCCTGGTGTTCTCGACGCGAGGACCCGACGGGACGCCCTCGCAGGAGTACCGGACGCTGTTCCTCGCGGAACTGCTCGACCGCGGGGTCCTGGGCCAGTCGTTCGTCGTGTCGGCGGCCCACACCGACGACGACATCGACCTCACCGTCGCCGCGGTGGAAGCGGCGCTCGTGGTGTACCGGAAGGCGATCGACGCCGGGAGCGTCCGGGGTCTCCTGCGCGGACGGCCGGTGGCGCCTGCGCTCCGCCGCTTCGCTGCCCCGCGCCGACTGCCGTAGCGGTCGGTGCAGGAAACGGTCAGCGCAGGATCAGGCAGGTGGTCGAGCCCGTCGCGAGCAGGCGGCCCTCCGAGTCGCGGGCCTCACCGCGCGCCGTCGCCGTGCGCCGTCCGGTGTGCTCGCAGAAGCCCTGCACACGGATGACACCCTTCCCGGTCTGCACCGGGCGGACGTAGCGGACCTGCAGGTCGAGGGTCGTGTACCCGACCCCGGCCTCGAGGGTGCTCGACACGCAGAAGCCCATCGCGGTGTCGAAGAGGGTGGCGAGCACACCGCCGTGGATGCTGCCCACCGCGTTGGCGTGGAACTCCTGCGGCTCGAGGGTGACCTCGGCGAAACCCTCGCCGGCATCGGTGACGGTGAAACCGAGCGTGCGGGAGGTGGGGTGGTGCGGGATCGTCCCGTCCATCAGCCCGCGCAGGAAGTCGAGTCCGTGCATGTCGCGGTTGGC
This sequence comes from Rhodococcus sp. 5G237, assembly GCF_053764735.1. Classification (NCBI taxonomy): domain Bacteria; kingdom Bacillati; phylum Actinomycetota; class Actinomycetes; order Mycobacteriales; family Nocardiaceae; genus Rhodococcus; species Rhodococcus sp. 5G237. The sequence goes on from NZ_JBSNCD010000001.1 coordinate 625,848, forward strand.
CGCCGACGTCGGTGCCGGGTCCTCCCACGTGTAGGTACGCTGCCGCTGCTGTTGCTCGTCCGTGCTCACGATGACCGACCGTATCCCACCTCCGGAGGGGTGACATGTGGAGCCGGGCGTGCCATTCTCGTTGCATGCGCCGTCGATGTTGATCCGACCCGATGACCTCGCTGTCCGCGCGGGTGGTCGCGTACGCGTCCGTCCGTGAGTTCGTGCCGCTCTACGGCCTGTACGCGTTGCTGTTCGAGGATCACGGTCTCGACACCCGCTCCATCTCGTCGCTGTTCGTCCTGTGGTCGGTGGTCGCCTTCGTCTCGGAGGTGCCGTCGGGCGCGTGGGCCGACACCGTCTCCCGTCGCGGTCTGCTGTTCGGCAGCGGAGCCCTGCTCACCGCCGCGTTCACGATGTGGCTGGTGTGGCCCGGTTACTGGGGGTTCGCGCTCGGCTTCGTCCTGTGGGGCATCAGCGAGTCGTTGAAATCCGGCACCTTCGAGGCCCTCGTCTACGACGAACTCGCCGCGCGCGGGTGCGAACACCGGTACGCGGCGATCATGGGATACGCCAACGCGGGTGAGATGACGTGTGTCTTCGTCGCGATCCTCACGGCGGCGCCGCTGTTCGAACTCGGCGGTTACGCCCTGGTGGGCTGGGTGTCGGTCGCGATCACCGTCGTCGACATCGCGCTCGTGGGAACGCTTCCCGCCGCACCGAAGGTGGAGGAGGCCGACGAGATCGCCGGCAGCGGCGACACCGTCCTCGTCCGCTACATGTCGTCGCTGCGGGCCGGCACGTCCGAGATCCGCACCGACCGGGCCGTGCGACGATCGGTCGTCCTCGCGGCCGCCCTGCTCGCCTGTCTCGCCTTCGACGAGTACTTCGTTCTCCTCGCACGCGAATCGGGAGCGGAGACCGGATTCGTGCCGGTGCTGGTCGCGCTGACGGCCGTCGGACAGGTGGTCGGTGCCGCGACCACCGGACGGACTGCGACGATGAGCGGCCGCACCATGGGTGCCGTCGTGATCGTCGGATCGGCACTGATCGCCGGTGGTGCACTCGCCGGAGGGATCGCCGGATTCACGGCGATCGGTGTGGGTTACGGCGCGCTGCACAACACAGCGATCGTCGCCGAGGCGCGCCTGCAGGACACGATGTCCGGTCGCGCCCGGGCGACCGTCTCGTCCGTCGTCGGCCTGACGAGCGAGGTGCTGTCGGTGGCGATCTTCGCTGCCTACGCGCTCGGCTCGCTGTGGTTGCCGATGGCGGTGCTGGTCGCGGTGACGGTGCTCCCGCTGGTCGGGCTGGGCGTGGTCGCGCCGAGACTGTTGCCCGCGGCGCGCTCGGCTCCATTCTCCGGCCCATGAGGGTCGGGGAGCAGTTCGGCCACGAGGGCGGGAAGTCGCTCTCGCCACTGAACCCAGTCGTGGCCACCGGCGAACCGCCCGGAACGGATGGGATGCCCGGCACGGCCGAGACGGCTCACAGCCGAGTCGATCTCGTCGAGCATCATCCATTCGAGTGAGCCGGCCTCGCAGAAGATGGGCACCCTGCCACCACGATCGGCCTCGGCGATCGTCGGAACGTCGCGCCCCCGATCGTCGTGCCACCACATCGACGGTGAGAGACACGCCGCACCGGCGACGATGTCCGGGCGTGTCAATGCGAAGAACATCGACGCGAGACCACCGTAGGAGCAACCGCCGACGATCACCTGCTCGTCGACGAGGGCGAGCAGTTCGTCCCGGAAGCGCGGGTTGGCGGTCAGATCGGAGGCACGGACGTTGCGTGCCGGACCGTCGGCACCGACGTGCTCGACGGCCACGACACGTGCCGGTGAGGCGGTGCCGTCGAAGGCGGCGAGCACTCCGTGGGCGAGGATCTCGTCGCCGTCGAACAGCAGTACCGTGCCCCGTCCCGGTATGGGCGGAAGATATGTGTGTACGCGGCGCGGGGTCCCGTCGAGCACGACGATCGAGGTGTGAAGATCTCCCGCAGGCGGCTCTCCCGTCCGGAAGCGTTGTGGTGGTGCATCGGGAGCTGCACCTTCGCGGGTCCCGGTTGCATTGCGACGGAACCGGATCCACCATTCGCGTTCGTTCTCTCCGTCCTCCGGTCCGTCGATCGGGCCGGCCGACGGAATGAAAGCGTAGGAACCGCGCCAAGCGCTGGGTACCCGGACCGAATGCGTCCACGACCGACCGTCCGGATCGCGCCGCATCGTGCTCTCGGCGATGCGGCTGCGGTCGGTCACGCAGTTGACGTCGAGAAACACCTCGGCGGTGAAGGGCGGCATCCGGTCTGCGCTCACCGTGAAGGTCGCGATCCAGCCGTCGTCGTCGGCGGTGAACACCGGCGTACCGTCCCCGAGCACGCGCGAGCGGTAGGCAGCCTCGGGAGGCGTGACGGCACTGCGATCCGGGGCGGGCAGCCGTTTCCGAGGAGATGGGGTAGGCACGCCGGTGTCGTCGGTCATGGCGTCAGGCGTCGCCGCGGACCGCAGCGGCGATCTTCTCGGGCAACTGCTCACCGAGCCACGCCATGCTCAGCAGGCTCGTCGAGCGGAAGGCGCGCCACTCCTCGTCGGTGGGCACGTAGTGACGACCCTCCCGAACGACGTCCAACGACGCGAAGACCGGCATGGCGGAGTAGCTTTCGCGGAACGACTCGTCCGGGAAATAGCCGATGAACACGTCCGCTTCGAACAGGTCGAAGTTCTCCGGGCTGATCTGGTTGTCCTTGCCCTGCGCGACGTACTGCTCGGTGGCAGGGGACGGTACGAGTCCGAGGTCACCGAAGAGCTGGCTCGTCGCCGAATCCGGCCCGGTCAGCAATCCGGCCCGGTCGGTGGAATGCAGGAGGGATACGACGTAGGTCGCGCCGTCGAGTTCGGGATGCTGCTCCTTGGCGGACGCCAATTCGGTCTCGACCGCTTCGATGCGCGCGTCGATCTCGTCGCGGACCCCGAACAGTTCGGCGACACGCTGCGTCTGCTGCGTCCAACTGTCGGCCTTCTTCTCGTCTGCACGCGCAAGGGTGGGGGCGACGGCCGAAAGCTGCTCGTACACCGAGTTCTCCAGCTCGATTCCCGTGGCGAGGATGAGGTCGGGTTCGTAGGAGGCGATCTCTTCGACGGGCACCTCGGTGAACTCGAGCAAGGGTGGGACAGTGCCTCCGAGTTCGGTGACCGCATCCTCGGTCCACGGCATGACGGGTCGGACCACCGAAGCGGTCATGGCCACCGGCACCACTCCGGCCGCCAGAGCGGCGTCGTTGTCGGAAACCGACAGGGTGACGACGCGTTCGGGTGTCTCGTCGAGCGTGACCTCGCCGAACCGGTCGGTGACACTGAAGGTTCGGTTCTCTCCCGGAGGCTCGGTGGAGCCTGCGGGATCGGACGAACCCGAGCAGGCGACGGTCAGGGCCAAGGGGACGGCCAGTAGCGGCACGACACGACGGAGCGACTTCAAGACTCACCTTCCACAACGTAAGGACTAGGTAAGCCTAAACTAATTAACTCGCGGGTTGTGCCGTCATCGTCGTCACAACTTGCTGCTGCGCAGTTCGTGCCCCTTCGAGGTCTTGCAGCGACCCGATTCGAGATCCCACTGCCAGCCGTGCAGGTTACAGGTCAGCGTGGTGCCGTCGACGACACCGAACTTCGACAGGTCCGCCTTCAGATGCGGGCAGCGACGCTGGATCTCGTAGCCGCCCAACTCGATCGACGCCGAGTCGTCGTGCGCCTCGGCGAACCAGCCGTCGGCGTACGCGATGCGCTCGTCGGTCAGGCACTTGAAGAAGGTGTAGAGGAACTCGTTGTATCCGCCGATGCGCCAGGCCGTGAACCGGGTGGACAGGAAGATCGTGTTGACCCAGTCGGGCTCGTCGTCGCGCAGAACCGTGCGCACGAGCTCGGGGGAGATGCGGAAACCGTAACGGTACTTGCCTTCTCCCTCGATGGGTTCGCGCACGACGCGCTTGGGGAAGTCGAGCACCACGGTCTCGTCGCCCATCACCAGACCCACCGGATAGCCGATGCCGTCGCAGATGAGATCGGACTGCGCCATGATCGGCTCGAACTTCGCCTTGAGCGCGGACAGCAGCGGCTCACCCTCGGCGGGAGCCCAGGTCGCCTTCTGCGCCGCGATCACCGGAGCGAAACGCTGCGCCATGTCCTCGATGTAGGCGGCCTTGTTCGTGAAGATCGCCTCGACCTGCTCGTCGGGGATCGGGTGCGTGAGCGTCATGTGCTCGCTGCCCTTCAGATCCACCACCGAACCCGGGATCATGAGCAGACCGCCCTCGCGGCCGTGGATGCGCAGCTGCTCGAGGAAGACCTGCTGGTCGGGGAAGATGTTGCCCTCGTCGCCGTGGTCGTCGTTGAGATCGCGCAGGTCGTCGTCGAGGAAGACCGGCGGACCGGCAGACGGCACGATCCACGTCGCGTCGACCTGGTCGATGTAACTGCGGCAACGGTCCATGCCGCGCTGGCGCTTCTGCTTGCCGAAGTTGGCCTTGGTCTTCTTCGGGATGTCGTAGACCATCGGGTACCAGATGGCGCCCGAGTACTGCAGCAGGTGGATGTCGATCTTCCCGAACGCCTCGTGCATGACGTCCATGTCGATCGGCCGCGCGTCGTTCATGTTGAACACGGTCGACTCACCGTCGGAGACGATCAGGCCCGAATCGCCGATCGGTCCGTCGGCCGGCGCGCGCAGCGCGATGATCATGATGTCGAGATCGCCCTCGGGACCACTTACCGTGTGCTTCACGGAATCGGTGGTCTCGAAGAACTTCGTGAAGCCGAGATTCTCGAGCTCGCGACGCAGGTCCGGCACCGGATAATCGGGCAACAGGACGGTCGCGTCCTTGTTGACGTGCTTGCTCAGCGTGTCGGGATCGAAGTGATCCTTGTGCAGATGCGAGACGTACAGGTAGTCGACGTTGCCGAGAGCGTCCCAGTCGAGACCGGTGTTGTCCGGGAAGGGCACCCACGAGGCGAAGTACGCGGGCGTGACCCACGGATCGCACAGGATGGACCCCGCTTCGGTCTGGATGTGGAAACCGGCGTGTCCGACGCTGGTGATCTGCACTTCGTACCCTCCTGACGTGCTGACCGACGCCTACCAGGGTAGGCGCCGCCAGTCGGTCCACTGCGCCCAGGCAGTACCCGTTGCTACCCGTCGTGAGCAGGACCACCAGGTCACGGGGTGTACCGGCCCCAACGATCGGAATCGTCACACTCGTGTACACCTCCGAGATCGGGGTGACGGAGGCGGCCGCGGCATCGAAGGATTCGAGGTCGCCGCGCACAGCATCGCCTTTCGACGATGATCACGGTCGTTCCTCCACCGGGCCCCGCTAGGCTGACCGGCGTGGAACCCTTCTATCGGACCATCATCGGTGTCGCCCGCACGCTCTTCGCAGCGCAAGGGCTGAAATTCGCGATCACCGGGGCGGAGAACATCCCGGCGACGGGTGGTGCGGTCATCGCGATCAACCACACCGGCTACATGGACTTCACCTACGCCGGGATCCCCGCCCGGGTCACCAAGCGGTACATCCGCTTCATGGCGAAGAAGGAAGTCTTCGACCACAAGATCTCCGGCCCCATGATGCGCGCGATGAAGCACATCCCCGTCGACCGCGGCGACGCCGGCGAGTCCTACCGTCTCGCCGTCGAGGCGCTGCGTGCCGGGCAGCTCGTGGGTGTGTTCCCGGAGGAGACGATCAGCCGCAGCTTCGAGCTCAAGGCGTTCCGGTCCGGCGCGGCGCGGATGGCGAACGAAGCCGGTGTCCCCGTGGTCCCCATGGTCATCTGGGGGTCGCAGCGGGTGTGGACGAAGGGCCACCCCAAGCGGCTCGGACGTACGAACACCCCGATCACCATCGAGGTGGGCGCCCCCATCCAACCGTTCGAGCCTGCAGCGGAGATGACCGCGCAGCTCCACGCGACCATGGAAAAGATGCTCCACCGGGTCCAGGACGGTTACACCCACGAGGCCGGCGCCTACTGGGTGCCCCGCCGGCTGGGCGGATCCGCGCCGACCCTCGAGGAGGCGACCGCCCTGGACGAGGCCGCGGCCGCCGAGCGCCGCGCGCGGAAGGCACGCGAACGTGCCGCCCGTGAAGGTGCTGCCGGTAGCGGCAACGACGACGCAGGCGGCGACCGCGGTACTTCGGCACAATGACGGAGTGAACGCAGAGTCGAGTCGAGAGCCGTATCGGGACCACATCACGGACGCGTCGCGTCCCGGATTGGTGGCCACGGACGTGGACGGCACCCTGATCGACGACACCGAGAAGGTGTCCGATCGGACCCGCGCCGCGGTGCATGCGGTGGTCGACTCCGGTGTTCCGTTCGTTCTGGCCACCGGCCGCCCGCCGCGCTGGATCGCGCCGGTGGTCGAGGAACTGGGCTACGCGCCCATGGCGGTGTGCGCGAACGGTGCCGTGCTCTACGACAGTTCCACCGACCGTGTGCTCAGCGCCGCGGTGCTCGAGGTCGACGAACTGGCGTGGCTCGCCGAGGTGGCCTCGTCGGTGCTTCCCGGTTGCGGTCTGGCCGCGGAGCGGGTGGGGGAGCGGGCCCACGACGCGGCGACGCCGCAGTTCGTCAGCGCTCCCGGTTACGAACACGCCTGGCTGAATCCGGACAACACCGAACTCGCCGAGCACGAGGTGATCGGTGAGCCGGCCATCAAATTGCTCGTCCGGCTCCCCGGCGCGACCAGCCGGGAGATGGCGGAGGCTCTCGTGCCGAAACTGCACGGGCTGGTCGACGTGACCTATTCGACGACCCACGGGCTCATCGAGATCTCCGCGGCGGGGGTCACGAAGGCGTCCGGTCTCCAGGAGATGGCCCGGATGCTCGGTGTCTCCCACGAGAATCTCGTGGCCTTCGGCGACATGCCCAACGACATCCCGATGCTGTCGATGGCGCGTCACGGCGTGGCGATGGAGAACGCGCATCCGGACGCGAAGTCGGTCGCAGACGAAGTCACCGCCACCAACGTCGAGGACGGGGTGGCCCGCGTTCTCGAACGGTGGTGGCGGTGACTCGTTCCTACCGGTGCGCTGCGGGTCAGCCCGCGGGCGCCGGTGCGGGTGCCGGTTCCGGCGCAGGTGCCGGTTCGGGTCCGGGTTCGGGCGCAGGAGCACCCTCGGGTGCGGGTCCTGCGACGTCGGCCGGCTGATCCTGCATCGCCTGGTTGTAGGCGTCGTCGTAGGCGCGCAGCACCTTGGTGACGACACCCGTGACCTCGTTGAAGATCAGCGAGCCGAACTCGAAGTCCGAACGCCAACCGTCCGGCACCCGGTACTCGTCGCTGGTGGGCAACCCCAGCTCACCAGCGTCGAGTCCGTTCTTCTCCCACGCCTTGTAGATCTCGCCGAGTACCGTCCACGTGCCGCCGTTCGGTGACGTGTAGATGGCACCGTTGACGAAATTCACTCGTTCGAAACCGCTCTTGACCGCGGGAAGGATCGAGGTCACCGCCTGACCGAGCCGTCCGAGTTCGCCGCCCTCGGCGAGCCACTTCTGGACCAGCGGGTGACCGCTGAGGCGGATCAGTTCGTCGACGACACCTTCGGCGGTGTCGGCCGAGCCCGAGGCGAGCGCTCCGACGTTGACGTCCGGCACGTTCGGCGACGGGTTCGACGGTGACGGATTCGAGGGCTGCGGGTTCGACGGCTTCGGGTTCGAGGGCTGCGGGTTCGACGGTTGCGGGCTGCCACCGCCACCCTTCGCCGCGGCTGCGGCGATGTCGCGGATCTTCCCCATCTGCGCGTAACCGGCGTCGCCCGGGCAACTGGTGTTGCCCACGTCGCGGTGCGCGAAGATGATCGGCAGGTCGACCGCCGCGCCGCGCGGGTACGGAGTGAACGACGTGCCCTCGGAGTACATGGTGGTGCGACCCTTGGGGTCGAGCCCCGCCCGTGCCAGTCGCCAGCCGAGGAACTTGCCGACCGATTCCACTGCGGCCTGCGGCGGGGCCTGGGTCGAGAAGTCGCCCATCATCGCGATGCCGTGGGTGTTCTCGTTGAAACCACCCGAGTGGGCGCCCTGCACGTTGCGCTCGAGACCACCGGCGCGACCCTCGAAGATCTGGCCGTACTTGTCGACGAGCGTGTTGTATCCGATGTCGCACCAGCCGAGCGTGCGTGCGTGGTACGCGTAGATCGCGCGCACGATCTCGGCCGATTCGGCCTTCGAGTAGTTGTTGCTGCCCGCGGTGTGGTGCACGGTCGCGCCACCGAGGGAGTCGTCGTAGGTCGGGGTCTGGCAGCGCATCGACTCGTCGGCGCCCCACTGCTGGCGGGTGATCACCTTCAGGCCGGAGTTGCCGAGCGGGCTCGCGATGTCCTCGAGTCGCGCGTCCGCCTCGCTGCTGCCGGGCGAGATGAGCACGGCACTGACCGCTTCGGCGGCTGCCTGCAGCGGGTTCTCGCGCAGCGGCTTGGACGAGGACGCGGGCACGTATCCGAGGTCGGGCGCATCGGCTGCGGGTGCAGCGACCGGCGCGGGTGCCTCGTCGACGGGGACCGGGGCCTCCACCGGTGCTGCAGGAGCGGGAGCTCCGGGCGCCGGTGCCTCAGGGGCGGGTGCCTCGGGAGCGGGAGCAGCAGCTTCGGGCGCCGGCGGGGCCTCCGCGCCGGCAAGATTCGGTTCGGGGCCGGGACGCGGCGTCAGCAGCACCTGCACCGCACGCGTGGCACCGACGTAGATCGGCTCCGTGCCCGTGCGTCCTTCGGCGGTGGCGTCGTCGGCGCGCGTCTCGATCGGCTCGGTCGCGGTCCAGGGACCCCAGCTGCCGTCGTCCTTCTGCGCGCGGATGAGCGCGTCGGTGGCGGCGACGTCCTCGGCGGCGAGCGCGACGAGGCTGAACGGGGTGTCGCGGGTGAGTTCCTTGACGGTCGCACCGACGCGCTGGACGAGTCCGCCGTTCGGGTCGGGAGCAGTCGTGATCTGCGGGAGGCCGTCGACGATCTCCTTCAGGCTGAGGTCCGGCAGGTTGAGACCGGTCAGTTCCTCGAGCGGGATGATCAGGTCGGGCACCGAGGCGAGCACGACTTCCGCGATATCGGGTGCCACTGCCTCGACGGTGTCGTTGGCATTCCGGATCTCGGGAGCGGTGCTGGTCAGCCCGGTGACGGCGAAGGGCGTCGCGACGGCCAGGGCGGCGACGGCACCCAGGACGATCGACGGCTTGGGGCGGCGATGCGGCACTGTTTGCTACTCCCTGTCGTTGGTGCTCCAGCGGACGGTTCCGACTTCGGATCGTCCCTTACGTGTCGCTTCCGTAGTCCGGTTCGGACACGAAAGTTCTGTAACTCGTGATTCTTGTGTTGCTTCTGTGACATTTGTTGCCTAGCTCCGTCACTCTTGTCACACTAGACGCAGCAAACCTTAAGCCTCAACCTGAGCTTGAGGATCGGTCGAAATTGTCCGATATCGCGGATCACGAGTTCGCGCCCAGAGCGACAACGAGGGAGCAACGTCATGTCACGACAGTCCATCGGGCGCAGAGGCAAGATCCGGAGGCGGCGCATCATCCTCGGCAGGCCGTTGCGCAACGGATGGCGTCCCTCCGTCGCCCGTGCTGCCGCGATCGGGGTCGCTCCCGCGCTGCTCGTCGGAGCCGGCGTCGGCGCGCTCGTCCAGAGCAACCAGGCGGCACCGGTTGTCGTGCAAGCGGTTTCGGCCGACACGCCCTTCACGTTCAGCGGCTTCGGTCACGGCCACGGTCGCGGCATGGGGCAGTGGGGTGCCTACGGCTACGCCCAGGACGGATGGACCGCCGAACGGATCATCGGCCATTACTACGGCGGTACCGAACTCGGCACGGTTGACGACGCGATGATCGCGGTCCGTCTCATGGCGCGCGACGACCACACCCTCGACGTCTACTCCGACACCGGCATGATCGTCGCCGGTAAGCAGCTCGCGCCCGGCGAGGCCGCGCACCTGACACCCACCCCGGACGGTGGTGCGAACGTCGTCGTCACCGAGGGCTGCAGCGGCGACGTGCTGTGGCAGGCCGCCACCGACCTGCCGTGGGTCGACCCGATCGACCTCGCCGAGGACCGTCCCGCGAACGAGCACCTCACCATGTGCTCGGACGACAAGACCTACCGCGGCGCCCTCGGTGTGGTGCTCGACGGCACCGCCCCGCGCACCGTCAACCGCCTCCACGTCGAGGACTACCTGCGCAGCGTGGTCCCCGCCGAGGCGCTGCCCGCCTGGGCCGACACCGGTGGTGCCGAGGCGCTGCGGGCGCAGGCCATCGCCGCGCGGTCCTACGCCCTCGCCGAGAAGCGTCACGAGAAGTGGCAGACCTGCGACACCACGGACTGTCAGGTCTACGGCGGGTCGGGCGTCGAGGATCCGCGCACGGACGACGGTGTGCGCACCACCCGCGGAACCGTCCTGATGAAGGACGGCGAGGTCGTGCGCAGCGAGTTCTCCGCCTCCACCGGTGGCTACTCGGCCGGCGGCACCTTCCCGCCCGTCGAGGACGAGGGCGACAAGGTCGCCCCGAACCGCGAATGGGCCAAGACCTTCACCGCGGCCGAGATCGGCAGCAAGTTCGGCGTCGGCGACCTCCAGGCCTTCGAGGTGCTCTCCCGCAACAATCTCGGACCCGAGGGTGGCCGCGTGACGCGGGTCCGTGTGGTCGGCTCCGACCGCACCATCGAGACGACGGGTGCCGAGGCACGGACCAAGCTGGGACTGCGTTCCGACTGGTTCACCGTCAAGGAAGGCATCGACGAGGACGCCCCGGAGATCACTCCGGCGCCCGAACCCGGCCCCGAGACCGGCACCGATCCCTTCGGCAGCGGCACCGGCACCTCACCCATCGAGCAGGCCTATCTGGACCTCGGCGGCGTCGACAGCGTGCTCGGCTCGCCCATCGGCCCCGAGCTGATGCTGCCCGACGAGATCGGTAAGTTCCGGATCTTCACCGGCGGCGCCATCGTGTGGACACCGGACCTCGGTGCGCAGGTGATCGATGCGAGCTTCCTCGAGGACTGGTTCCCCAACACGGGTAGCGCCGAGTAACCCGACGGCACACCTCGACCGGCCGGTCGCCCGAACAGGGCGGCCGGCCGGTGGCGTTCCGGCACCGCGACGACGAGTGTTGACGTTGACGCAACGTCAAGATGCACGCTGGTCGTAGCCGGAAAGAAAGAGGTGGGCACGTGCGGGAATGGTCGATCCAGCAACTGGCACGCGCCGCCGGTGTCACCAGCCGCACCCTGCGGCACTACGGCGACGTGGGGGTGCTGCGTCCGAGTCGCACCGGCAGCAACGGCATGCGGTTCTACGACCAGGACGCACTCGTGCGTCTCCAGCGCATCCTGCTGCTCCGCGATCTGGGGCTGGCACTGCCCGCCATCCGCGACGTGCTCGGCGGTCACGACGACACCGCGAACGCACTGCGTACCCACCTCGACCTGCTCGAACACGAGCGCCGGCAGTTGGACCGTCGTATCGCGGCGGTGCGCACCACCTTGGCGAAGACGGAGAGAGGGGAGGAACTCGTGGCAAACGAAGTGTTCGACGGGTTCGACCACACGCAATACCGGGACGAAGTGATCGAACGGTGGGGCAAGGACGCCTACGACTCGGGCGACCGTTGGTGGCGGGGCATGGACGACGCCGCCAGGCGCGACTGGATGAGGCCGGTCGAGCAACTGAACCACGACTGGATCGCGGCGGCCCGGGCCGGGCTCGACCCGGCCGGACCCGAGGCGCAGGACCTCGCACGGCGGCATGTCGCCTGGTTGTCGTCGGTTCCGGGCACCCCGGGATGTGGCACTGCGGAGGGCAGTCCGCGCGAGTACGTGCTCGGTCTCGCCGACATGTACGTCGAGGACGAGCGTTTCGCAGCGAACTACGGAGGACGGGAGGGCGCCGAATTCGTCCGTGACGCGCTCACCTACTACGTGTGAGTGTGACGGCCCTCTCGGCCCGCCCGGACCGAGAGGGCACCTCCGCGACGGAGTCGCATACCCTGGTCTCCCGTGACTGCTGCATCAGCGCCCCAGCCCTCCACCGGTGAGTACGACCTGATCGTCGTCGGCTCCGGATTCTTCGGACTGACGATCGCCGAGCGCGCGGCCACGCAGCTCGGCAAGCGAGTGCTCGTGATCGAGCGTCGCCACCACCTCGGTGGCAACGCGTACTCCGAGCCCGAGCCGGAAACCGGGATCGAGATCCACAAGTACGGTGCCCACCTGTTCCACACCTCCAACAAGAGGGTGTGGGACTACGTGAACCAGTTCACCGATTTCACCGGCTACCAGCACCGCGTGTTCGCGATGCACAAGGGCCAGGCCTACCAGTTCCCGATGGGTCTCGGACTGGTGTCGCAGTTCTTCGGCCGGTACTTCAGCCCCGACGAGGCACGCGCCCTCATCAAGGAGCAGGCCGCCGAGATCGACACCGCCGAGGCGAAGAACCTCGAGGAGAAGGCCATCTCCCTGATCGGCCGCCCCCTCTACGAGGCGTTCGTCCGCGATTACACGGCCAAGCAGTGGCAGACCGATCCCAAGGAACTGCCCGCCGGCAACATCGCCCGGCTGCCCGTCCGCTACACCTTCGACAACCGCTACTTCAACGACACCTACGAGGGCCTGCCGGTCGACGGTTACACGGCGTGGCTCGAGAACATGGCGAAGGACGAGCGGATCGAGGTCCGGCTCGACACCGACTGGTTCGCGGTGCGCGACGAGATCCGGGCGGCGAGCCCCGACGCTCCCGTCGTCTACACCGGCCCGCTCGACCGCTACTTCGACTACTCCGAGGGGCGCCTCGGATGGCGCACCCTCGACTTCGAGACCGAGGTGCTGCCCACGGGCGACTTCCAGGGCACCCCGGTCATGAACTACAACGACGCCGACGTGCCCTACACCCGGATCCACGAGTTCCGGCACTTCCACCCCGAGCGCGACACCTACCCGGCCGACAAGACGGTCATCATGCGGGAGTACTCGCGGTTCGCCGAGAACGACGACGAGCCGTACTACCCGATCAACACCTCGGAGGACCGCGAGAAGCTGGGCGCCTACCGCGCCCTCGCGAAGCAGGAAGCGGCCGAGAACAAGGTGCTCTTCGGTGGCCGTCTCGGCACCTACCAGTACCTCGACATGCACATGGCGATCGCCAGCGCGCTGTCGATGTTCGACAACGTCCTGGCCCCGCACTTCGAATCGGGAGCGCCCATCGCCGGGGACGCCTCGTGAGCGCCGCGAAGCACGCCGCTGCCGCGAACGCCGGCAAGCACGAGGCGGCCGTGAGTGCTTCCGCTGCGGAGCAGGACGACCTGCTCGGGCGGTCGCTGCTGCAGCGCATCATCCTGCCGCGACCGGGCGAGCCGCTCGACGTGCGCACCCTCTACCTCGAGGAGTCGCCCACCAACGCGCGTCGTGCCCACGCGACGAGCCGGACGACGCTGGCGATCGGCGCGGAGTCCGAGGTGTCGCTGTGCACCTACTTCAACGCCTTCCCGGCGAGCTACTGGCGTCGCTGGAGCACGCTCGGTTCGGTGGTGCTGCGTCTCGAGCTCACCGGCCACGGCCGCGTCGACCTGTACCGCAGCAAGGCCGACTCGAGCCGCATCCACGTCACCGGCCGTGAGTTCCGCGGCGACGGGGTGATCGTCGAGATCGACACCGACCTCGGTCCGTTCGAGGACGGTGGCTGGCTGTGGTTCGACGTCACCACCGACAGCGACGTCACCCTGCACGCCGCCGGCTGGTACGCACCCGTCGAGGCGCCCGGACGCGGCTCGGTCGCCGTGGGCATCCCGACCTTCAACCGTCCCGCCGACTGCGTGAAGGCGCTGCGTGCGCTCGCGTCCGACCCGTTGGTGATGGACGTCGTCGACGCCGTCATCATCCCGGACCAGGGCACCCGCAAGGTGAAGGACGAGGCCGACTTCGCGGAGGCCGCCGAACCCTTCGGTGATCGCCTCGTCATCCACGACCAGGGCAACCTCGGTGGCTCGGGTGGTTACAGCCGCATCATGTACGAGGCGCTGAAGACCACCTCCAGTCCCTACATCCTGTTCATGGACGACGACATCGAGATCGAGCCCGACTCGATCCTGCGCGCCCTCGCCCTGTCGCGGTTCGCGCGGACCCCGATGCTCGTCGGCGGGCAGATGCTCAACCTGCAGGAACGCAGCCACCTGCACACCATGGGCGAGGTCATCCACCGCGCGAACTTCATGTGGGGTGCCGCCCCGAACGTCGAGTACGACCACGACTTCTCCACCAAGCCGCTGCGCGACCGGGAGAACTCGAAGCTCCTGCACCGCCGTATCGACGTCGACTTCAACGGCTGGTGGATGTGCATGATCCCGCGCGTCGTCGCGGAGGAGATCGGCCAGCCCCTGCCGCTGTTCATCAAGTGGGACGACGCCGAGTACGGCCTGCGGGCCCGCGAGGCCGGCTACCCGACGGTGACGATGCCGGGCGCCGCGATCTGGCACATGGCGTGGAGCGACAAGGACGACGCCATCGACTGGCAGGCGTACTTCCACCTGCGCAACCGGCTCGTCGTGGCCGCGCTGCACCAGCACGGCGACCCCAAGGCGATGGTGCTCGACACCATCAAGGCCACGATCAAGCACCTCGTCTGCCTCGAGTACTCGACGGTCGCGATCCAGAACAAGGCCATCGAGGACTTCCTCGGCGGCCCGGAGAACCTGTTCGATCTGCTGCCGCGTGCCCTCGGTGAGGTGCACGCGCTGCGGAAGAACTTCCCCGACGCGGTGGTGCTGCCGTCGTCGACCGAACTGCCGATGGCATCCGGCGCCGAGGTCGGCGCCGTGGGACTGCCCGAGGGTGCGGTCGCGAAGGCCAAGCGTCTGGCCAAGGGCGCGCTGCACAATCTGCGTCCCGAGAACCGCGAGCACCACGAGCGGCCCCAGCTGAACGTGCCGACCATCGACGCGCGGTGGTTCCTGCTCTCGCAGGTCGACGGCGTGACGGTCACCACGGCGGACGGTCGGGGTGTCGTCTACCGTAAGCGCGATCGTGCGCAGGCCCAGGCTCTGCTCACGGAGGCGCTCCGGTTGCGACGCGAACTCGCGCGCCGGTTCCCCGAGATGAAGAAGCGGTACCGGGACGCGGTTCCCGCCCTGACCAGCAAGGAGGAGTGGGAGCGTGTCTTCGGTATCGGCAACTGACAGCAGCGCTGCGTCCACGGCCGCAGACGGTGTGACCGCAGACAGTGTGACCGCAGACGGTGCGGCCGCACGTCATTGGAGAAGTACCGACACCGAGGTCCGGATCCTGCAGACCGTCCAGGCGACCGCAGGTGCGGTGCCCGCCGCGACGAAGATCGCCCGCGGCATGTCGCACTTCGGTGAGCACGCTCTCGGCTGGATCGCGATCGGCGCCGCCGGCGCCCTCGTCGACCGCCCCCGTCGCCGCAAGTGGGCGAGTGTGGCGGTCGGTGCGTTCGGTGCCCACGCGGCGTCCGTCGTGATCAAGCGGGTCGTGCGCCGTCCGCGGCCGGTGGACCCGACGGTGCAGGTCAACGTGTCCACGCCGAGCCGGCTGAGCTTCCCGTCGTCGCATGTGACGTCCACGACTGCGGCGGCCGTGCTGCTCGCCCGCACCACCGGGCTACCCTTTCCCGCGGTGCTCGTGCCGCCCATGATGCTGTCCCGCCTGGTGCTGGGCGTCCACTATCCGACGGATGTACTGGCGGGTGCGGCACTCGGTGCGGCGTCCGCGGCCGTCGTGGCGCGGGCAGAGACGAAGTGGGGAGATCGATGAGCGAGGAACCGGCGCCCGTCAAGGAGGCGCCCAAGAGCCTGGGCGCCGGGATCGTCAAGGCGGTCCGTCCCCGACAGTGGGTGAAGAACGTCCTGGTGCTCGCGGCCCCGATGGCGGCCGGCTCGGTCACCCAGGTCGACGTGCTGCTGCCCGTCGCGCTCGCCTTCGTCGTCTTCTGCATGGCCGCCTCGGGCATCTACCTCGTCAACGACGCGATGGACGTCGACGCCGACCGTGCACACCCCACCAAGCGTTTCCGGCCCATCGCGGCCGGTGTGCTCCCGGTACGACTCGCGTACATCCTCGCGACGGTGCTGCTCGTCGGCTCGATCGCGCTGTCGTTCATCGCGAACTGGCAGCTCGCCGTCGTCATGGCGGTGTACATCGGCATCCAGCTCGCGTACTGCTTCGGGCTCAAGCACCAGGCCGTCCTCGACATCTGCATCGTCTCGTCGGGCTTCCTGATCCGTGCCATCGCCGGTGGTGTGGCCGCCGAGATCCCGCTGTCGCAGTGGTTCCTGCTGATCATGGCGTTCGGGTCGCTGTTCATGGCGGCCGGCAAGCGCTACGCCGAGCTGCGCCTCGCGACCCGCACCGGCGCGAAGATCCGCAAGTCGCTCGAGTACTACACCGAGACCTACCTGCGGTTCGTATGGACGGTCGCGGCGACGGCGGTCGTGCTCTGCTACGGCCTGTGGGCGTTCGAGCAGGACAACGTGGCCGGTTCCAACTGGTACGCGATCTCGATGATCCCGTTCGTCGTCGCCATCCTGCGCTACGCGGTCGACGTCGACGGCGGTGAAGCCGGCGAACCCGAGGAGATCGCCCTGAAGGACCGGGTGCTGCAGTTGCTCGCAGTGGTGTGGATCCTGGTGGTCGGCGGTGCTGTCTACCTCTTCTGACGTCGTGCGCGGCGTCCACGACACCGAAGCCGGACCGTCCAGTACGGTCCGGCCCGTTCGGCGTGACCGCCTCGCCGGCGGCGTGTTCGCCGCGGGTGTGGTCGTCTCCGCGTTCCTGATGTTCTGGGGAGCGTGGGAGCGGCGCTGGATCGCCGACGACGGTCTCATCGTCCTGCGGACCGTGCGCAACCTCCTCGCCGGCAACGGGCCGGTCTTCAACGCGGGGGAGCGCGTGGAGGCCAACACCTCCACCGCGTGGACGTACATCGTCTACGCGGGCGGATGGCTCACCGGCCTCCGCCTCGAATACGTGGTGCTCACGATCGCGCTCGTGTTGTCGACGGGCGCGATCGTCCTCGCCATGTTCGGTGCCGCACGCCTGTACCGGTGGCGACTGCGCGCCACCGCAGGCACCGTGCTGCTGCTGCCCGCCGGTGTCCTCGTCTACATCGCGGTGCCCCCGGCCCGCGACTTCGCCACCTCGGGCCTCGAGTCCTGCCTGGTGATCTGCTGGCTCGGCCTGCTGTGGCTGCTCATGGCCCGGTGGGCGACCCCCACGCCGGGAGGGGACGGATCGCTCCCGGGTACGGGGCAGATCCTCGCCACGGCGTTCGTCGCCGGACTCGGCCCGCTCGTGCGACCCGAACTCGCGCTGGTCGCGGTGCTCGCGCTCGCGATGCTGTTCCTCGCGCCCGGCCTCGACCTGCGCATCCGGGTCGCGATGGTCGCGGTCGCCGGGGTGATCCCGGTCGGCTACCAGATCTGGCGCATGGGCTATTACGGGCTGCCCTATCCCAACACCGCGGTCGCCAAGGACGCCGGTGGCGCCAAGTGGTCGCAGGGCCTCGAATATCTCGGCAACCTCGTCTCGCCGTACCTGCTGTGGCTGCCGCTGCTGTTCCTCGCGATCCTCGCCGCGCTCGTCCTCGCGACCAGCCGTGACGCCGTGGGCCTCACCGCAGCGGTGGCGCGTCCCGATCCGCGCGACGTGCGGGCCACGCTGACCTGGGCGCAGAAACTGTTGCGCACGCCGACCGCCGTCGTCGTGCTGTTCCTCGGCTCCGGTGTGCTGCTCGCGCTGTACTCGCTGCGTGTG
Source organism: Rhodococcus sp. 5G237 (assembly GCF_053764735.1). NCBI lineage: Bacteria > Bacillati > Actinomycetota > Actinomycetes > Mycobacteriales > Nocardiaceae > Rhodococcus > Rhodococcus sp. 5G237. The sequence goes on from NZ_JBSNCD010000001.1 coordinate 643,632, forward strand.
GGCGGCGACTTCATGCACGGCCGCGTCCTCCTGCCGCCGCTGTTCTGCCTGCTCCTGCCCGTCGCCGTCGTCCCGCTGCGGATCCCGGACCGGGCGGAGCTCGGCAACAACCGGCCGACGCAGGTCGCGGGTGCGCTGGCCGTGCTGTGGCTGGGCACCGTCGTGTGGACGGCCGCCGCGGCCAACACGACCGGCATGACCGAGGGCGCCGTGGTGGGCCGATCCGGCATCGTCGACGAGCGAGCCTTCTACGCCCTCAACACCGGGCATCTGCATCCCATCCTGGCCGAGGACTATCTCGACTACCCGCGTATGCGGGCCATGGTCGAGGCCATCGCGAACACCCCGAACGGTGGGCTGCTGCTGCCGACCCCCTCCTTCGACGCGTGGGACGTCGTGCCGCCACCCGAGCCCATCCCACCGGGCGGTGCCGGGCACACGGTGTTCTTCCTGAACCTGGGCATGACCAGCATGAACACGGGTCTGGACGTGCGGGTCGTCGACCAGATGGGCCTGGCCTACCCGCTCGCCGCGCACACCGAGCGTCTCGAGGACGGCCGGATCGGCCACGACAAGATCCTGTTCCCCGACTGGGTGGTCGCCGATTCGGGCATGGTCGACGTCCATCCGTGGATGCCGGGCTATCTCGACGAGGACTGGGTCGCGATGGCGAAGACCGCGCTGACCTGTCCCGAGACCCGGGAGATGATCGACTCCTCGAGTGCCGAGCTCACGTGGGCACTGTTCAAGAGGAACCTGCGCAACGCGTTCGACTACGCCTCGTACCGGATCGAACGGGTGCCGAAGTACGAGATCCAGCGTTGTGACCTGCCGATGCCACCGCCGCGGGGGTGACGGCCGGACACCGAGATCAACTTGGCCCGCTTCGACTGTCTCGATAGGATCACGGCGCATCACGGATGGGTAACTTTCCGGCAGCGCGTGCTTGACCTACAGGTCAAGAGGTGCCCAAGAGCTGTTGAAACCAGGGTTTGTCAGAGATCACGCGGTCCTTTACAGTTTTGACCGCAGTGTGACTTGGGGCGGCCTTCCGCGGTCGTCATCGCCGGAATCCGGGGGACGCGAACGCGGACGCCGCAGACGAGAAAGAGAGCATTGTTCATGCGTTTTGTCCCGAGGTTGAGGCAGGGCCTTCGACGGCGACTGCTCGGCACCGCCGCCGCAGCTCTGGTCCTCCCCGTGGCTGCCGGCCTCGTCGGAACCACCGCCGCCGTCGCCGCGCCGGCGCAGGGAGCGCCGGTCTCGCACCGCGCGCCTGCAGGGGGCTTCGAAGAGGTCTTCGTCGAGTCCGACATGGGCCCGATCAAGGTTCAGATCCAGTGGGCCGCGCGCGGTGGCGACGCGGCGCTCTACATGCTCGACGGCCTTCGCGCTCGGGACGACGCGAACGCCTGGACGTTCGAGACGAACGCCCTGCAGCAGTTCGCGAACGACAACGTCAGCCTGATCATGCCGGTCGGCGGACAGTCGAGCTTCTACACCGACTGGTACGCGCCGTCCAACCTGAACGGCCAGGACGTCACCTACAAGTGGGAGACGTTCCTGACGGAGCAGCTGCCCGACTACCTCGCCACCCGTGGTGTCTCGCGCAACAACAACGGCATCCTCGGCCTGTCGATGGGTGGCTCCGCCGCCCTGACCCTGGCCGCCTACCACCGCGACCAGTTCAAGTTCGCGTCGTCGCTGTCCGGCTACCTGAACCTGTCGGCTCCCGGCATGCGTGAGGCCATCCGCGTGGCGATGCTCGACGCCGGCCGCTTCAACGTCGACTCGATGTGGGGCCCGCCGTGGAGCCCGGCCTGGCTGCGCAACGACCCGTTCGTCTTCGCTCCGAAGCTCGAGGGTCTGTCGCTGTACATCTCGGCCGCCAGCGGTCTGCCCGGTGAGCACGACAACCCGCAGGGCTTCGTCGGCTACTACAACACCGCCAACGGCATGGCTCTCGAGGCGCTGTCCCTCGCCCAGACCCGCGCGTTCCAGATCAAGCTGGCCACGCTCGGCATCCCGGCCACCTTCGACTTCCCGGCGCGCGGCACGCACGCATGGAAGTACTGGGAGGATCAGCTGTGGAAGGCACGCCCGCAGATCCTCGAGGCGCTGAACGCGTTCTGATCTCCGGTACGCACTGCTAGCAGCGACGCCGCCCGCTCACCGATCCGGTGAGGGGGCGGCGTCGTAACTTTCTGCAACAATTTTCTCACCTGTCACAGCGCGGCACCCGCGATTCCGGGTGCCGCCGGTGTAGAAACAACATCCGGGACTCCGGTATCCCGAGTCGGCATACCCAGCCGGGGCGCCCTGCCACTGCCGCCGTCGCGGTCCACCCGAAGCCGCACTTCGGCAGGAAATCCGGCAACGCAGAAAGTGAGCGATGCAGATGCGAACTGAGCTCGAGCACGGTGAGCGACGGACGGGGCCGAGCAGGAGAGCGACTCGCGTTGCGGGTGCGCGGAGCGGGAGATCCCGTGTGCTCGCACTGATCGCCGCAGCCCTCGTCGCGCCCGTCGCCGCAGGTCTGACCACCGTCTCGGTGGCCACCGCCGATCCGCTCATCGCCCAGTCCGGCCCGACGAGCACCGCCGGTGCCACCGTCCGCTCCGTCGACTGGCTCACCGATCGTCGTGTCGCCCTGTGGATCGACTCGCCGTCGATGGGGACGCCGATCCAGGTGCAGCTGCTGCTCGCGCGCGACTGGAACAGCAAGCCCGACGCGAAGTTCCCGTCGGTGTTCATGCTCGACGGCATGCGCGCACGCGACGACGAGAACGGGTGGACGCTCGAGACCGACGCGGAGGCCTTCTTCGCCGACAAGAACGTCAACGTCGTGCTGCCGGTGGGTGGCCAGTCGAGCTTCTACTCCGACTGGATCGACCAGAACAACGGACAGAACTACAAGTGGGAGACCTTCCTGACGAAGGAACTTCCCCCACTCCTCGAGCGCGACTGGCGTACCACCGACAAGCGTGGCGTCGTCGGACTGTCGATGGGCGGTACCGCCGCGATGTTCCTGCCCGCCCGCAATCCGGGCTTCGCGCAGTTCGCGGCGTCGCTGTCCGGCATCCTCACCACGACCACCCTCGGCATGCCCGAGGCCATCCACTACGCGATGCAGGACGCCGGCGGTTTCGATTCCGAGGCGATGTGGGGTGCGCCCGGCTCCGAGGGCTGGGAGTCGCATGATCCGTACCTGCTCGCCGACAAGCTCAAGGGTGTGAGCCTGTACGTCTCGAGCGGCAGCGGCACCACCGGCCCGTACGACGATCCGTCGGGCATCCCCGGTGTCAGCACCAACTACGCCGGCATGGGCCTCGAGATCCTCTCGCGCCTCACTTCGCAGGCGTTCGCGACGAAGCTCAAGAAGCAGGGCATCCCCGCGCAGATCGTGTACCGGCCGTCGGGCACCCACACGTGGAAGTACTGGGAGTTCGAACTGCACCAGTTGTGGCCGCAGCTCGCCAACACCCTCGGGGTCGGTGTCGACAAGCCCGAGTGCAATCCGACCGGTGCCTTCGGTGACGTCGCGAACGCGAACGCCTGGCTCGGTGACTGCCTCACCTCCGAATACGACGTCGCAGGCGGCAAGGTGCAGGACTTCCGCTTCGGCCGTGTCTTCTCGTCCGACGGCACGACGGTGCCGGTCGCGGGTGCGATCGGCGGCGCCTACCAGGGTGTCGGCGGTCCGGCCGGGCAGCTCGGCTATCCGACCACCGAGGAACGCGTCGCTCCCGACGGACGCGGACGGTTCAACCACTTCCGGAACGGCGCGATCTACTGGACGCCCGAGCACGGCGCCCACGCGGTCCGCGGCAAGATCTTCGAGGAATGGAAGAACCAGGGCTGGGAGGGCGGCCCCCTCGGCTACCCGATCCTCGACGAGGCGGCGACCCCCGACGGTCGCGGCGCGGTCCAGGGCTTCGAAATCGGCGCCATGTACTGGAGCGAGGACACCGGTGCCCACGGGGTACAGGGCATGATCCTCGACAAGTACTCCCAGCTCGGCTACGAGACGGGTGTCCTGGGCTACCCGACGACCAGTGAGCAGCCCGCCGGGCGCGACGGTCGCTTCAACGAATTCCAGCACGGCCACATCTACTGGAGCCCGCTCACCGGCGCCTGGCCGGTCCGCGGCAAGATCCTCGAGGCATGGCTCGCCGAGAAGGGTGCCGAAGGACGTCTGGGTCTGCCGATCAGCGACGAGTTCCCGGCCGCCGACGGCAAGGGTGTCCAGCAGAACTTCCAGAACGGCTTCATCACGCTCGACGGCGACGAGGTGAAGCTGCAGCCGTAACCGAACCACAGCAGGGTCGGCCCGTGTGAACCGGGGGAGGCGGGACGCTCCTACCGGCCGCACGGGCCGCTCTGTAGCCTGGGGCGCATCTGACCAAGTTCGACCGACATCCCGGATGTGAGGACCCCACCACATGCCTTCACGGACCCGCTCGCGCTCGACCCGAGTCCTCGGCGCCCTCGCCGCGGCACTGACCGCCACGGCCGTTCTCTCCGCATGCGGAAGCGACGACTCCACCGCGACGAACACGCCGACCACGTCTGCCGCCACGGAGACCTCGACGTCGACATCGACCTCCGCGGCCGAGACGTCCCCCGGCGCCGCCGGGGCCGAGACCACGGGCGAGACCGAGACGAGCGAGGCGTCCCCGGCTCCGTCCTCGCCCGCTGCCGGAGACGACGATGCCGGAGAGGACACGGGAGCCGGCACGGGCGCGGCACCCGCTCCCACGCCCGGCGCACAGGCCTTCCTCGACGGCCTCCGCGCCGAGGGCGTCGAGCCCAGCGACGAGACCGGCGCGGTGAACATCGCCGACTACATCTGCAGTGCCCAGGCGCAGGGCGGGTCGCCGGAGGAGATCAAGGTGTTCGTGACCGCGCTCGTGGGTAGTGATGCTGCAGCAGGTGGTGTCGAATTGTCGGAGGAGCAGGCCTCCTCGACGGCCGACACGTACATCGCCGTCGCCGGCGAGACGTACTGCAACTAGGGAACGCGGGGACAGCACGAATGGTCAGGACGAAGCAGCGTCGCGGACGCAGGATCGTGGTCGTGGGGGCGCTGCTCGTCCTGGCGATCGTGCTGGTGCTCTGGTACATGCTCGCGGGGCGGCTGGACATCCCGTCACCGATTCCCACCCCGCCGGGGCCGGAGGAGCCGCAGTCGCAGCCGGCCTCGTGCCCCGACGTGCAGGTCGTCGCGGTGCCGGGCACCTGGGAGTCCGCGGTGGGCGACGATCCGTACGCCCCGGCCGCGAACCCGTACTCGCTCATGCTCAACGTGACGAGGCCGCTGCAGGAGCGTTTCGACGCCCAGCGCGCCGACGTCTACACGGTGCCGTACGTCGCGCAGTTCTCGAACCCCATCGCGATCCCGCCGGACGGCCAGCAGTCCTACAACAACAGCCGCAGCGAGGGATTCGCGGCCACCACCGACATCCTCGCGCGACGCTCGGCCGAGTGCCCGCTGACCACCTACGTGCTCACCGGTTTCTCGCAGGGCGCTGTGATCGTGGGCGACGTCGCCGCGCAGATCGGTGCCGGCAACGGCCCGGTCCCCGCCGACCGGGTGCTCGGTGTCGCGCTCGTCGCCGACGGTCGCCGCGACGGGGTCTCGGGCACCGACATCGGTGCGCCCGTCGCCGGAGTGGGCGCCGAACTATCGCTCGACGGCCTGCGGTTGCCGGGGATCACGATGACCGGCGCGCGTCCCGGTGGCTTCGGGGAGCTCGACGACCGCACGATCCAGATCTGCGCACCCACCGACAGCATCTGCGACGCGCCGCCGAACGCGCTGAATCCCGCCAACTGGATGTCGGCCGCTCCGCGTCTGCTCGAGTACGTCAACAACCCGATCCACGCGATGTACAACACTTACGTCGTGGACGAGAACGGCACGACCGCGACGCAGTGGATCGCGAACTGGGCGGCGGAGAAGATCGACGCCGCACCGGAACCCGCAGAAGAATGAGGTGCGGCCGTCGCTACACGCGGGGGCGGTTCGGGTCCGAGTGAACCCTCCCACATATTACTCGCCGGTAGTGTCCGATCTCACCACCCGGTACACTCGAAAGACGGGCTGCCTTTAGACTCATCCCTCGGCTGCGTGCCCGGCCGTCCGGGATCGTGGCGCACGACGACTGCCACAGGAGAAGAGGTTCATGGTGCCAGCGACGGCACGGCGAACGGCCGGCGCCCTCCGGGGGCGTAGCGACGGCCCGCGACCGGGAATGATCCTTGTCACGAGCTCTCGCGTCGGTCGGGCGTACGTACCGGGGCGCCGATCCTGGGCAGCAGAGGACGGCGGGTTGCATCGTCGGCCGGTGCCGGCGTCGAAAAACCGTCGCACACAATCGGATCGTGTGCTCTTCTCCTTCGACGGGCGCGGAATGTGTGTGTGAAGACGACCATGTCGTATCTTTGTGTTTCCCGTGTGCGAGGGGAAGCGTTCCTCCCGGCGACCGCACTTTGCGAGGGTGCGCGTGATGCCGATCTGTAACATATTCGTGATCTGGGGTCGATGGACACGTTCGAGGAACGGACCGCCGGAAGCCGTGGGGGGCGGTATCGGTACGACGATCCGCCGGCGCGGAGGAAAAGTTAGTGGCGCAACCATGTCGAGTGGTTGTGGGATCGCTTCGACAGGGAGAAGGAATTGAGCGTCGGGTTCGAAGAGTTCATCGATGAGAACGGGCGGATCAGGCTGCCGGAAGGGCAGACCCTGCTCGATCACCTCGAGGGGAACTTCGCTTCAAACGGTGACGACCTCGCCTACCGGTACATCGACTACTCGCGGGAACGCGACGGCGAGGTGCACGAGCTGACCTGGGATCAGTTCGGTGTGCGCATCAAGGCCATCGCCGCGCGCCTGCAGCAGGTCACCGCTCCCGGCGACCGTGTCGCGATCCTCGCTCCGCAGGGCCTCGACTACGTCGTGTCCTTCTTCGCCGCGATCTACGCCGGTACCATCGCCGTGCCACTGTTCGATCCCGACGAGCCCGGCCACACCGATCGTCTGCACGCCGTTCTCGGCGACTGCACCCCCAGCGCGATTCTCACCGCCACCTCGTCCGCGGCCGGCGTGCGGCAGTTCTTCCGCCCGCTCCCCGCTGCGCAGCGTCCCCGCGTGATCGCCGTCGACGCCATCCCCGACTCGGTCGCCGAGTCCTGGAACCGGCCGCCCATCGGCACCGACGACATCGCGTACCTGCAGTACACCTCCGGCTCGACCCGCGTTCCCGCAGGCGTCGAGATCACCCACCGCTCGGTGCTCACCAACGTCATCCAGATGGCCGACTCGATCGAGCTCAACGAGTCGTCGCGCGGCGTGACCTGGCTGCCGCTGTTCCACGACATGGGCCTGCTCACGGTGATCCTGCCCGCGGTCGGCGGCAAGTACATCACCATCATGAGCCCGCGCGCCTTCGTGGCCCGGCCGAGCCGCTGGATCCGCGAGCTCGCCGCCGTCTCCGACGGTGCCGGCACCTTCGCCGCCGCCCCGAACTTCGCGTTCGAGCATGCTGCGGCACGCGCGGTCCCCAAGCCCGGCGAAGAACTCGACCTGAGCAATGTCATCGGCCTGATCAACGGCAGCGAGCCGGTCACCACGTCGTCGATGCGCAAGTTCAACGAGGCCTTCGGCCCCTACGGTCTGCCCCGCACGGCGATCAAGCCGTCCTACGGCATGGCCGAGGCCACCCTGTTCGTCTCCTCCACCCGTCACAGCGACGAGGCGAAGGTCATCTACGTCGACCGCACCGCACTCAACGCGGGCCGGGTCGTGCGCGTCGAGCCCGACGCCGAGAACGCCATCCCGCAGGTCTCCTGCGGTTACGTCGCGCGCAGCCAGTGGGCCGCGATCGTCGACGCCGAGACCGGCACCGAGATGCCCGACGAGCAGGTCGGCGAGATCTGGCTGCACGGCGAGAACATGGGCATCGGCTACTGGGGTCGCAAGGAAGAGACCGACAACACCTTCCACAACCGCATCACCAAGCGCCTGGCCGAGGGCAGCCACGCCGAGGGCACCCCGGACGACAGCAAGTGGCTGCGCACCGGCGACTACGGCGTCTACATCGACGGTGAGCTCTACATCACCGGTCGCGTCAAGGACCTCGTGATCGTCGACGGCCGCAACCACTACCCGCAGGACCTCGAGTTCTCGGCGCAGGAGGCCAGCTCCGCGCTGCGCCCCGGCTTCGTCGCGGCCTTCGCGGTGCCGGCCAACCAACTGCCGCGCGAGGTGTTCGACAACGACGCCTCCGGCCTGCAGTTCGATGCCGACGATTCGTCGGAGCAGCTCGTGATCGTCGCCGAGCGCGCTCCCGGCGCCGGCAAGGCCGATCCGCAGCCGATCGCCGACGCGGTGCGTGCCGCGATCTCGTCCCGGCACGGTGTCACCGCCCGCGACGTGCTGCTCGTGCCGGCCGGTTCCATCCCCCGTACGTCCAGCGGAAAGATCGCGCGTCGGGCGTGCAAGACCGCATATGTCGAGGGAACGCTGCGCGGCGGTTACCAGCAGCAGGCCTTCCCGGACAGCGTGTAAGAACGAATGTCCTCTTTCCCGGGTAGCGTGGTGGGTTGATGTCTGACACTGAAATGACGGTTGCGCAGCTGCGCGAATGGCTGCGCAACTGGATCGCCGACGCGACCGGACAGCCGGTCTCCCAGATCTCGGACGATCGTCCGATGGAGGAGTTCGGACTGTCCTCCCGGGACGCCGTCGCCATGGCGGGCGAGATCGAGGAACTCCTCGGTGTCACCCTCAACGCGACGATCGCCTACCAGCACCCGACGATCGCGTCGCTCGCGACGCGCATCATCGAAGGTGAGCCCGAGGCACCCGCCGAGGACGACTCCGCCCTGTACACGGTCGGTGCCGCGGCGGGTTCGAAGGACGTCGCCATCGTCGGTCTGTCCACCCGTTTGCCGGGCCACGTCGACACCCCCGAACAGATGTGGGAGCTGCTCGCGTCCGGACGCGACGGCATCTCCGATCTGCCCGAGGGCCGCTGGTCGGAGTTCGAGAACGACCCCGCCGTGTGGGAGTCGATCCGCAACGCCAACACCAGGGGCGGCTACCTCGACGACGTGAAGGGCTTCGACGCCGAGTTCTTCGCGATGTCGCCGCGCGAGGTCGAGATGGTCGACCCGCAGCAGCGCCTCGCGCTGGAGCTGACCTGGGAAGCACTCGAGCATGCGCACATCCCGCCGAGCGACCTCAAGGGCGGCTCGGTCGGTGTGTTCATCGGCAGCTCGGCCAGCGACTACATGCTCCTCGCGGTCGGCGATCCGTCCGCAGCGCATCCCTACGCGCTCACCGGCACCTCCACCGCCGTCATCGCCAACCGCGTGTCGTACTTCTACGACTTCCACGGCCCGTCCGTCACGCTCGACACGGCGTGCTCGTCGTCGCTGGTCGCCGTGCACCAGGCCGTGCGCGCACTGCGCAACGGCGAAGCCGACGTCGCCCTCGCCGGTGGCGTCAACATGCTGCTCGCCCCGGCCGGCACCCTCGGGTTCGACGAACTCGGCGTCATGGCACCCGACGGCCGCATCAAGGCGTTCTCCGCCGACGCCGACGGCATGATCCGCGCCGAGGGTGGCGGTCTGGTCGTGCTCAAGCGTCTCGAGGACGCCGAGCGCGACGGCGACGACATCCTCGCGGTGATCGCCGGTTCGGCCGTCAACCAGGACGGCCGCTCCAACGGTCTGGCCGCTCCCAACCCCGAAGCGCAGGTCGACGTGCTGCGCCGCGCCTACCGCGACGCGCAGATCCTGCCGTCCGGTGTCGACTACATCGAGGCGCACGGCACCGGCACGGTGCTCGGCGACCCGATCGAGGCCGACGCGCTCGGCCGTGTCGTCGGTCGGGGGCGTGAGGACGACAAGCCGGTCCTGCTCGGTTCGGCCAAGACCAACTTCGGTCACCTCGAGTCCGCCGCGGGTGCGGCCGGTCTCATCAAGGTCGTTCTCGCGATGCAGAACGATCAGCTTCCGCCGACGCTCAACTACACCGCGCCCAACCCGTACATCCCGTTCGACAGGGCGCACCTGAAGGTCATCCCCGAGGGTGCGAAGTGGCCGCGCTACACCGGTCGCGCTGTCGCCGGTGTGTCCGGATTCGGTTTCGGTGGCACGAACGCGCACGTCGTCGTGCGCGAGTACACCGGCCCCGAGGGGCTCGAAGCGTCCGAGGCCGAGGTCGAGGTCCTGCCGGAGGAGATCCCCGCCGCCGCGGAGACCGCCGAGCAGGCCCGTGAGCTGCCCGTTCTGCTCGCCGTCTCCGCTGCGATGCCGTCGCGTCGCCGCCGTGCCGCCGCAGATCTTGCCGACTGGCTCGAGACCGAGAAGGGCAGCACGACGCCGCTCGCCGACGTCGCCCGCACGCTCGCTCGTCGCAACCACGGCCGGTCCCGCGCGATCGTCGTGGCGAGCAACCACGGTGAGGCGATCGCCGGTCTGCGTGCCGTCGCCGCCGGCAAGCCCGCGCAGGGCGTGTTCACCGCCGACGCTCCCGCCTCCAAGGGCGCGGTGTGGGTGCTGTCCGGCTTCGGTGCCCAGCACCGCAAGATGGCCAAGCAGCTGTACCTGGAGAACCCGGTCTTCGCGGCGGCCGTCGACGAGGTCGACGAGCTGATCTACGACGAGTCGGGCTACTCCATGAAGGAGAAGTTCCTCGACGACGCGCAGGACTACGACGTCGAGACCGCGCAGGTCGGCATCTTCACGATCCAGATCGGTCTCGCCGCGCTGCTGCGCCACCACGGTGCCGAGCCCGCCGCGGTCGTCGGCCACTCGATGGGTGAGGCCGCCGGTGCCTACATCTCGGGCGGACTCTCGCTCGAGGACGCCGTGCGCGTCATCTGCTCGCGCTCGCGTCTGATGGGTGAGGCCGAATCCGGCCTGACCGGCGACGACATCCGCCTCATGGCGCTCGTCGAGTACAGCGCCGCCGAGATCACCGACGTGCTGCCCGACTTCCCGCAGCTCGAGGTCTGCGTCTATGCGGCGCCGACACACACCGTCATCGGTGGCCCGCAGGAACAGGTCAACGCGATCGTCGCGCGTGCCGAGGCCGAGGAGAAGTTCGCCCGGGTCCTGCAGACCAAGGGTGCGAGCCACACCTCGCAGGTCGATCCGATCCTCGGCGAGCTCGCGGCCGAGCTCGCCGGCATCGAACCGCACCGCCTGAAGGTCGACCTGTACTCGTCGGTCGACCAGGAGACGCTCTACCGCGCAGGTCACGACGGCATCCACGACGTCGAGTACTGGACCAAGGGCATGCGCCACAGCGTGTACTTCACGCAGGCGATCCGGCAGGCCCTGTCCGACGGGCACACCACCTTCGTCGAGCTCAACGCCAACCCCGCGACGCTCATGTCGGTCGCGGCGACGGCCTTCGACGCCGGTGTGCAGGACGGCCAGTTCATCCAGACGCTCAAGCGCAAGGAGGACGAGTCCCTCGGCGTGCTGACCGCCCTCGCGCAGCTGTACGTGCACGGGCAGTCGGTCGACCTGAAGACCCTGCTGCCGGAAGGCGGCTACGTCGACCTGCCGCGCACCGCCTTCATCCGCAAGCCGTACTGGGTCGAGGCCAACATCGGCACCTCCGGCAACGGCCGCGCGCCCGGCGCCCGCGTCGCACTCCCGGACGGCCGCTACGTCTGGGAGGTACAGGCCTCCGCCGTCACCGACGCCGCCGAGCTGGTCGTCGCGGCGGCCTCGCAGGTGCTGTCGGATGTCACGCTCACCGCGTCCATCCCGCACACCGACGTCCCCGCGACCGGCACCCTCACCACGACGCTCACCCGGCACCCGGGCGGCGCGTCGCTGCAGGTGCACGCGAACGCCGGCGACGGTTTCACGCTCGTCCACGAGGGTGTCGTCACCTCCGGTGAGCCGCTGCCCGCGCCCGTCGCGGTGGCCGCGAAGCCGGCCGTGCAGGCCGAGGAGATGCCCGAGGTCGTCGAGTCGTTCGGCGACAAGTGGGATCCGAGCGGATCGCAGAGCCTCGACGACCGCCTGACGCTGATCGTCGCCGAGTCCATGGGCTACGCGCCCGAGGATCTGCCGGCCGAGATCCCGCTCATCGAGCTGGGCCTCGACTCGCTCATGGCGGTCCGCATCAAGAACCGCGTCGAGTACGAGTTCGACATCCCGCAGCTGCAGCTGTCGGCGGTCAAGGACGCGAGCCTGCGCGACGTCGCGAAGTACCTGCGGTACGCCGTCGAGAACCGCGAGGAGGTTGCGCAGCTCGCCGAGCAGCAGGCCGCCGAGAAGGCAGCCGAGCGCGCCGCCGCTGCGAACGGAGACGAGCTCCCACAGGCCACGGAGCAGGTCGAGCTTCCCCAGCTCGAGGACACCACCGCGGTGGGTGAGGCCGAGCAGATCCTCGCCGACGCCGAAGCGCAGACCGCGGCCGAGACACCCGAGCCGGAGCAGGAGTCGAGCGGGGTCGACGTGCCGCCGCGCGACGCCGCGGAACGGTTGACCTTCGCCTCGTGGGCGGTGGTGACGGGCAAGTCGGCCAAGGGCATCTTCAACCCGCTGCCGAAGCTCGAGCGTGATGTCGCCGAGAAGCTCGCGGCACGGCTGACCGAGCGGGCCGAGGGCGAGATCACCGTCGACGACGTGCTGGCCGCCCCGACCATCGAGCAGCTCGCCGAGACCGTCCGTCAGCATCTCGAATCCGCCGATCGCATCGACGGACTCGTGCGCACGCTGCGGCCCCGCGCCGAGGGATCGGACACCGTGCCGGTCTTCGTCTTCCACCCCGCGGGTGGTTCGACGGTCGCGTACGAGCCGCTGCTGCGCCGCCTGCCCGCGCACACCCCGGTGTTCGGTTTCGAGCGCACCGAGGGCCCGATCGACACTCGCGCACAGGCGTACCTGCCGCTCATCAAGGAGATCCAGGGCGACGGCCCGTACGTGCTGTGCGGCTGGTCGCTCGGCGGTGTCCTGGCCTACGCGGTGGCCCGTCTGCTCCGCGAGGAGGGCAAGGACGTGCGTCTCGTCGGCCTCATCGACACCGTCATGGCCGGTGAGAAGGTCGAGGACACACCCGACGAGATCCGTAAGCGCTGGCAGCGTTACTCGGCGTTCGCGAAGAAGACCTACGGGATCGACGCGCCGCTGCCCTACGACCTGCTGGCCGAGGCCGGCAGCGACGAGGAACAGATCGGCATCCTGATGGGCCTGCTCGAGCTGAGCGGGGCGCAGATCCCCGGCGGCATCATCGAGCACCAGCGCACGTCGTGGCTCGACAACCGCGCCATCCAGACCGCGGAGCTGCTGCCCTACGACGGCAAGGTCGTGCTGTACATGGCCGACAAGTATCACGACGACGCGATCGATCTCGAGCCGGCCTTCGGGACCCGGCAGCCCGACGGTGGGTGGGGCGAGGTCGTCGCGGATCTCGAGGTCGTGCACGTCGGCGGCGATCACCTGCAGATCGTCGACGAGCCGTACATCTCGAAGGTGGGGGAAGACCTGACCCGCAAGCTGGCCGACATCGAGGCCTCGAGGAGCTGAACGAAGAAGTGAGCACCACGGCACAGAAGCTGGCCGAGCTGCGCGAGAAGCTGGAGATCGCGAAGGAGCCTGCCGGCGAACTCGCGATCGCCAAGCGCGCGAAGAAGGGCATCCCGAGCGCTCGCGAGCGCATCGACATGCTGCTCGACAGGGGCAGCTTCGTCGAGATCGGCGCGCTGATGAAGACGCCCGGCCGCGACGATGCGATGTACGGCGACGCCGTCGTCGTCGGGCACGGCACGGTCGACGGCCGCCCGGTCGCGGTGTTCTCCCACGACCAGACCGTCTTCGGCGGCAGCGTCGGTGAGATGTTCGGCCGCAAGGTCGCCGCGGTCCTCGACTTCGCCCTCAAGATCGGTTGCCCCGTCGTCGGCATCAACGACTCCGGTGGTGCCCGCGTGCAGGACGCCGTCACCTCGCTCGCTTGGTACGGCGAGATCGGCAAGCGTCACGAGCCGCTGTCGGGCCTGTGCCCGCAGATCTCGGTGATCGTCGGCAACTGCGCCGGTGGTGCGGTCTACGCGCCGATCAACACCGACGTCGTGGTCGCCACCGAGGGTTCGCACATGTTCGTCACCGGCCCGGACGTCATCAAGGCGGTCACCGGCGAGAACGTGAGCCTCGAGGAGCTCGGCGGTGCCCGTCAGCAGGCCGAGTACGGCAACGTGCACCACGTCGCGCCCGACGAGAAGGCCGCTTTCGAGTGGGTGCGGCAGTACCTGAGCTACATGCCGTCCAACGCGCAGGAGAAGCCTCCGATCATCAATCCCGGTCTCGAACCGGAGATCACGCCCGACGATCTCGAGCTCGACACGTTCATGCCCGACGCCGACAACTCCGGCTACGACATGCACGACATCCTGCTGAAGATCTTCGACGACGGCGAGTTCCTCGAAGTCCGCTCGCAGACCGCGCCGAACATCATCACCGGCTACGCGCGCGTCGACGGTCATGCCGTGGGGGTCGTGGCGAACCAGCCGCTGTACCTGTCGGGTGCGCTCGACGCGGCCGCCGCCGACAAGGCAGCGCACTTCGTGCGTGTCTGCGACGCCTACGACATCCCGCTCGTGTTCGTCGTCGACACCCCCGGCTTCCTGCCGGGTGTGGAGCAGGAGAAGATCGGCGTCATCAAGCGTGGCGGCCGCTTCCTGTTCTCGTACGTCGAGGCGTCGGTCCCGAAGGTGACCGTCGTGGTGCGTAAGGCCTACGGCGGCGGTTACGCCGTGATGGGTTCGAAGCAGCTCGGCGCCGACATCAACTTCGCGTGGCCCACCGCGCGTATCGCCGTGATGGGTGCCGAATCGGCTGTCGCGGTGATCGGCCGCCGGCAGATCGAGGCCGCGGGGGAGAACGCCCCGGCGGTGCGCCAGCAGCTCATCAACTTCTACAACGAGCACGTGGCGACGCCGTACATCGCGGCCGAGCGCGGATACGTCGACGCGGTGATCGAGCCGTCGACGACCCGCCTCGAGATCCGCAAGGCGCTCACCCTCCTTCGCGACAAGGAAGTGTTCAAGAACCCGCGGAAGCATCACCTGCTGCCGCTGTAGAACAGCCGGAGAACCCGCGCCGACGGGGTCTGTGCACTAGGACGTGCGCAGGCCCCGTCGCGCGTATCCGACGATCTGCTCGACCTCTGCGTCGGCGTCGAAGGTGGAGGCGTCCCGCCACAACAGATGTTCCATCACCGCGAGCAGCAGGATCGACGTGGTGAGCGAATCCCGTTGCGGGTCGGCCGATCCCAGATCGGCGATGGGTCCGGCGAGCACCTCCGCGACCGCCTTCTCCAGATCTTCGCGCACCTTCGGTGCATGCGACCGGCCGCCGGCGGAGGACACGACGTTGCGGGTGGCGGCGGCGATCTCGGGATCGACGGCCTGGTTCAGGACGGCCGCGATGCCGGCGCGCAGGGCGGCCTCGGGGTCGGCGGCCTTGTCGATCTTGTGACGCAGATACCGGACGAGGCGGTGTCCGCCCTCCTCGACGACGGCGTCGACGAAATCGCCTTTGCTCTTGAAATAGCGGTAGAAGGCGTCGTTGGAGAGTCCCGCGGCGGCGACGATGTCGGCGACGCGCGCGGGTTCGCCCCGGGTGAGCAGTTCGCGTCCGCACCGGATCAGGGTGTCGACGTCGCGGCTCGCGGCCTCCTGTCGGGGCGTCAGGCTTCGCTTCACGGCCTCGGAGGCGCGGGGGGACAAGGTCGACCCGGCTGAATTCTCGGTGGTCACCCGCTCATTCTAGATAGCCGAAACCCGATTCTGGGATGCTCCGACCCGGACGCGGCCGGAAGATCAGGGAACCGTCCGGCTGCCGACACCGGGCAGGTACGTGAAGCCCGGGGCGGTCACACCACGGCGACGATGCGACCGGTCCCCGTCACTCGTAGACGCGCATCGGCGCGGGCTTCCACAGACCCGACCTCGTCACCTCGGTGGTGGTCAGTTCGGCCGGCTGCGCATTCGGGTAGAAGCGCACGTACCGCTCCACCGAACCCCAGTCGCGACCCCAGTCGTTCTCCAGGTAGGTGGGCACCTGCTCGGGCCGCGCCAGGACCTCCGCGAAGCCGAGCGGACCACCGTTGTCGGCGGACTGCCAGGTGTCGGTCGACGACACCGCGAGCGGACGGTCGGGGAGGACCCGGTAGTTCGGCATCTCGGCCACACCGGCCCAATGGTCGAACGGCCGCTGGCACGGGAACTGCAGACCCACGGCCCAGTCCAGCAGGAGCGGCTGCTCGGAACCGAGCTGGGCGTCGAGCCGCTCGAGGGTCGGGACGCGCGGCGGCGTGAACGCCAGCCACTGGTCGCCGGTGAGATTGGGATCGTTGGCGACGATGCGGACGGCGTCGACGTCGTCGGGCAGGTCGGCGAGCGGCACACGCAGGTTCCGCCACGACGGCGCGGGGCCGATGTCGCGCGGCAGGTAGGTGCCCTTCGCCTCGACGCTGCCGTCGGCCTGGCGGGTGCCGTACTCGACGAGCAGCGACTGGCCGTAGGTCAGGGCACCGGTGTCGTCGTACGACCAGATGCGACCGGCCGCGGAGATGATCACCAGCGGCGTCTCGTCGGTGATCTCGGGCAGGGCGTACCAGCTGGAGGTGAGTGCGGCGGGTTCCTGCACACCCTCCTGGTAGCTGCCGAGCACCGGGGTGACGGCCGGGTCGAGCCCGAAGGGCAGGCGCACGGTGCTGCCGTTGACGGTCTGCTCACCGGAGCCACCCGTGGTGCCGCCGCCCGCGCCGGTCTCGAAGGTCGGGCCGACGCTCTGGTTGTCGGTGTTGCCCTGGCCCGGCTTGACCTCGACGTAGTCGGCGGTCAGGTCGGACGGCACGCCGTCGGGAGTGAAACCGCGCGGCGCCGCACCGGCGAGCGGGTCGTCGTTCGCCGGCGGGTCGGCGGGATCGATGATCGGTTCGAGGCGTCCCTCGTTGGGGTCGGCCTCCACGAGTACGTCGTTCGCGAGACCGCAGGTCTGCCCGGCGACCGCCCCGATGTTGGAGCGGGCGAGCGAGTACGCCGGGTACTGCGACACCGCACCCTTGAGCAGCGACAGCACCTCGAACAGCACCATCACCGCGGCGACGACCGTGAGCGGCGCGGCCGCGAGGGCGCGGATCCGCCGGCCCTTCTTCGTCTCGGGCGACTCCGGCGGCGGTGCGTACCCCTCGCGGAGGTACTGCCACGCGACGAGCACGAGGGCGAGACCGAACAGGATCAGGAACAGCGAGCTGGACTGGTAGCCGCTCAGCGAGACGGTCTTGTCGAACCACGGCACGCCGTAGCTCGAGACGTACCACCAGCCGTTGA
This sequence comes from Rhodococcus sp. 5G237, assembly GCF_053764735.1. Taxonomy (NCBI): domain Bacteria; kingdom Bacillati; phylum Actinomycetota; class Actinomycetes; order Mycobacteriales; family Nocardiaceae; genus Rhodococcus; species Rhodococcus sp. 5G237. The sequence goes on from NZ_JBSNCD010000001.1 coordinate 660,995, forward strand.
TGCCGGCGAACGACACCGCCAGGACGAACAGCAGTCCGGCGAGGAAGATCGTGCGGTTGCGCCGCGACCGCAATGCGCTCGCGGAGACCACGACGGCCGTGACCGTCGCGAGCGATCCGGCGATGCCCGCGTACGCCCCGAAGTGGTGGGTCCACTTCGTGGGGTTGAACATCATGAAGAAGATCGTGCCGAAGACGATGCCGAGCAGACGCCAGGTCGGGCTCACGGCGACGCCGGGGATCCGGCGGCGGCGCAGCAGCACGAACAACGTCGTGAACAGGCACAGCAGCATCGTGAGGAACGCGAAGCGGCGCGGCAGCGACCCGTCGACGGTCTGCACCATCAGGTAGTAGTAGCGGAGGAAGTCGTTCCACCACTCCTCGTTGGGTCCGATGATGGTGCGTACGCGGGTCGCCTCGAGGACCGCGGCGAGGGTCTGGTCGGAGAACACCACGACGAGCACGAGCAACCCGGCGGCACCGATCGGTGCGAGCAGTGGCAGGGTGCCGACCTCGCGGTGGCGGCGCACGATGATCCGCGTCATCGGCCGGATACCGGCGATGAGGGCGGCCACACACATCAGGCCGGTCGGTGCCGCGGCGAGCGTGAACGCGCCGATGATCACCGCGGTCGCGGCGGGCAGCAGACGACCGGTCGCGATGGCGCGCTCGATCGAGCACCAGGTCAGCAGCGCACCGAGAGCGACGATCGGCTCGGGCCGCAGACCGTTGTTGTAGGGGAGCCAGAAGGCGAGGAAGACCAGTCCGCCGGTCCACAGTGCGATGCGGTTGTGCCGCACGGCCCGGCCGAGACGCGGCACCACCTCACGGCTGATGACCATCCAGCACAGGATTCCGGCGATCAGTGCCGGGATGCGCATCCACGGGCTGGCCGTGGAGATCTTCGCGAACGCCGCCAGCACGTCGTAGTACCAGCCGAAGGGCGCTTCGGGGACACCGAACCAGCGGAAGTAGTTGGCCATGTAGCCGGAGTTCTCCGACACCCGGGCCATGGTCAGCAGGTAACCGTCGTCCGAGGTGTTCGCGCCGAAGAAGTGCCAGCCGACGAGCGTGAGGACCACGACGACGTCGACGCCGGTGAACTTCCACCAGCGGGCAGGCAGGAAGCGGCGGTGACCGCGACCGTCCGTGCCGTCGAGCTTGGCCAGCGCGCCGAGCGCGAGTGCCGTCGACAGCACCGCCAGGACCATCGCGAGGGACTTGACCAGCGTCGGCGACGACGTGAACCGGGAATCGACATCGACGGTGACGTCGAGGCCGGGAACCGCGGTGGGCAGGTCGCTGAACACGCCCACGACGAGCGGCCGCAGGTCGCCGGTGAGCTCACCGGACCGCGGGTTGCCGTTCTCGTCCGAGAGGCCGACGAACTCGGCGGTGGTGCGTTCGGAGTCGGAGAAGATCTGCAGTTCGCTGCACGCACCCGACTCGACGTCGGCGCGCGGCGCGGTCGCGACCACCACGTTGCGGTCGAGCACGTCGACGTTCTCGGCGCCGACCCGCACGAACATCGCGTTGAGCGCCGCGTCCTGCCCGTTGGTGGGGGCCGTCGCGAGCAGCATCCCGCCGTCGCCGGGCATCTCCGCGACGGCACGGCACGGCACGGTGGCCCGGAACTGGAGGGGGACCTGCGACATCAACGGCAGTTCGACGTCGGTCGCCGCCGCATCCTGCGGCCACGACATCGTCGCCTCGGTCACGCGGACCGGGAGGAACGGTGTGGCCAGCGCCAAGATCATGCCGAGCAACCCGGCGACGACGGCGACGAGTCGCGCGGTCCGGTACCGAGTGCGAAGGTCCTCGCCCATCGACCGTGGGGCGGTCGGAGCGGGCGCGGGTGAGGTCGTCACGTCGTCGGGCACGGGAGTCGATGGTATCCGGCGACGTGGTGTGACGGCACTCGCCCTTACTCGAGCAGGACCGGGACCCCGTCACGGATGCGGCCCGGCGACCACAGGCCGGAGCGGGTCGTCACGTCGGTGGTGACCTCCGCCGGGGAGGCATCCGAGTCGATCGGACGGTACTGCTCGAGCGATCCCCAGTCGCGATCCCAGTCGTGGTTCAGATAGGTGGGGACGGCCTCGGCGTTCAGCAGAAGCGGGATCCAGCCGAGCGGTCCGCCGCCGATGTCGTCCTGCCAGCCGTTCGTCGCGTCGGCCCCGACACGGTCCGGGAGGATGCGGTACTCGGGGACCTCGGCGACACCGTTGCGGTGCCCGAAGGGTCGCTGGCACGGGAAGGCGAGACCCACCGACCAGTCGATGAGGACCGGGGCGTCGGATCCGACGACCTCCTGCAGGGTCTGCATGCGCGGCATCCGCGGCGGCGTGACCGCGACCCACTGGTCGGGGGAGAGGTCACCGTCGTCGACGACGATCCGCACGGCGTCGGCGTCGGCCGGGATCGCGTCGCTCGGCACGCGCAGGTTGCGCCAGGACGGCGACGGGCCGATGTCGATCGGGGCGAGCGTCGCCAACGGCGTCACGTCGTCCCCGGACGACGAACCGAACTCCAGCAGCACGTCCTGACCCGGGGTGATGACACCGTCCGGGTCGACATAGCGGACGCGTCCCGCCGCGGTCACGACCAGCAGCGGCGTCTCGTCGGTGCGCTCCGGCAGCGCGTACCAGCCGGATTCGAGCTCGGCCGACTGCTGCACGCCCGACCGGTAGCTACCGAGGACGGGCGTGGTCTGCGGGTCGAGGCCGAAGGGCAGCTTCACGGTGCTGCCGTTGATGCCCTCGTCGCTGGTGCGACCGCCCTCGGTGCCGGCGCTGGTGGAGGTGGTGGTGCCGCCTTCCTCACTGTCGACGGTGTTGGCGCCACCGGTCGTGGTGGTCTCCGCGTCGGCGGTGAGGTCGAGGGCCACGCCGTTCGGGGTGAAACCGACGGCTGTGCCCGCACCCAGGGCCTCGCCCGCATCACCGTCGAGAGGCTGCAGCATCGTCGCGTTCGGGTCGGACTCGACGAGCACCTCGTTGGCGAGTCCGCAGGAGTTGCCCGTGAGGGCCGCCGCGTTCGACTTGGCGATCGAATAGGCCGGGTACTGCGAGACCGCGCCCTTGAGCAGCGACAGCACCTCGAACAGCACCACCGCCGCCGCGACCAGCGTCAGCGGCGCCGACGCCAGAGTGCGCACCCTGCCGTTGCGGTCGGGCCGCGGCGTCGTGAACGGCTCGCGCAGGTGGAACCACGCGGCGAGGAGCAGGGTGAGCACCGTCAGGCCCAGCAGTGCCGTGGAGAAGGCGTAACCGGAGATCGACGGCGGCTTGTCCCACCACGGGATGCCGTAGCTCGAGACGTACCACCAGCCGTTCGAACCCGTGAAGGCCATCGCCAGGACGAACAGCACCCCGGCGGTGAACAGCGCCCGGTTGCGGGCCGATCGGATGCCCACCGAGCCCACCCCGATCGCGGCGAGCGCAGCCACCGACGCGGCCAGGCCCGCGTACACACCGAAGTGGTGCGTCCACTTCGTCGGCGTGAGCATCATGAGCAGCAACGACGCGAAGACGATGCCGAGGATGCGGCGCGACGGTCCGATCGCGGTGCCCGGGATGCGGCCCTTGCGCAGGATCAGCATGACGCACACGACCAGGCACAACAGCATCACGAACACGCCGAACCGGCGAGCCAGCGAACCGTCGGGGGAGACGGTGAGCAGCGCGTCCCAGCGCAGCCGCTCGTCGAACCACGGCACGTTCGGGCCCACGGCCGAACGCACGCGGGTCGCTTCGAGGACCGACGCGAGGGTCTGGTCGGCGAAGACCGCGATGAGCACGACGGTGCCCGACGCGAGGATCGGCGCGAGGGGCGCGACGACACCGACGAGATGCCGACGCGCGACCAGCACCTTCACCAGCGGGCGCATCCCCGCGACGAGCGCGGCCACCGCGATCAGACCGGTCGGGCCGGCGGCGAGCGAGAAGGCTGCGATGAGGACCGCGATCGCGGCCGGCAACATGCGGCCGGTCGCGATGGCGCGTTCGATCGAACACCAGGTCAGCAGTGCACCGACCGCGATGATCGGCTCGGGGCGCAGACCGTTGTTGTAGGGGAGCCAGAACGCGAGGAAGACCAGCCCGGCCGTCCACAGCGACACCCGGCTGTGCCGGACGGCGACACCGAGCCGGGGGATGACCTCACGGCTGATGACCATCCAGCACAGGATCGCCGCGATCAGCGTGGGTACGCGCATCCACACGCTCGCCGTCGACACCTGCGCGAACACGACGAGCACGTCGTAGAACCAGCCGAACGGCGCCTCGGGCACACCGAACCAGCGGAAGTAGTTCGCCATGTATCCGGCGTCGCCGGACACTCGCGCCATATTGAGGATGTAGCCGTCGTCCGAGGTGTTCGCGCCGAGGACGTGCCAGAGCAGCAGAGTGGCCACGACGATCGCGTCCACAAGGGTGAACCGCCACCAGCGGGCCGGCAGGAACCGGCGCGCGCGGCGCCCGTCGATCCCGTCCAGGCGATGCAGGGCGACGAGGGAGACCAGCGTCGCGAGCGCGCACACGATCATCGCGAGGAGCTTGAGCACCGTGGGGGTCGAGGTGAACCGCGAGTCGAGCTCGGCGCGCACCGACAACCGTTCCGTGGAGTCGTCACCGCCGGGTTCGAAGGCGCCCGCGGGGCCGGTGAGGTCGCTGAAGACACCGACCATCTGCGGTCGCTCGTCGCCTTCGAGCTCGATCGCGACCGGCGGGTCCGCGCCCACGATCTCGGCGGCGGTGCGTTCGGAGTTCGATGCGACGGTCACCGCCGTGCACGGTTCGTCGAGCGGCGCCGAGACGAGCACCGAGTTGCGCAGGACGGCCTCGACGGTGCCGGGGGCGCCGTCCTCACCGGGTACCGCGCGGATCACCAGGCCCTCCGTCGTGGCCTCAGGGGAGCCGGACGGGATGGTCGAGACGAGCGTGCCGCCGTCGGAACCGAGCTGCGCTGCTGCCGCGCACGGCACGCTGGCCCGCAGCGTGAGCGGGGCGTAGGTGACGAGCGGCGCCTCGACACTGTCGATGCTGCCGTTCTGCGGCCATTGCAGTTCGCCGGTCTCCTGCCGGACCGGCAGGAACGGAAGGGTCAGAGCCAGCACGAACCCGAGCAGTCCCGACACGATCGCGACGATCCGCGCTGTGCGGACGCGCGATGTCGGGTCGGACGAATCGGTTTTCCCGGGCGAAGCGGTATCGGCTGGCACAAGCGTCGATGCTAGGCGAGTCCCGTCACGGTCCGGGCTCGTGCCGCTCCGCTCGCACTACTCGTGGGTACTCCGCGGTTCTGTCCGACCACGTCCGGAGCCGTACCTCCCGCCACTAGCATCGCTGTCTATGAAGACCTCCACCCCGATCGGGCGCGCTCTGCGCGCGGCGGGCATCGGGGAGGTCTGCGACGACTCGACCACGCGCGCGCTGTACTCGTCCGACGCCTCTCTCTATCGCGTCCCACCACAGGCCGTGGTGCGCGCCCGATCGATCGACGACATCGCCACGACCCTCGACGTGTGCCGGCGCGAGGGTGTCCCCCTCACCTCCCGCGGCACCGGCACCTCCCTCGCGGGCAACGCCGTCGGACCCGGCGTCGTCATCGACTTCTCGCGTCACCTGAACCGGGTGCTCTCCGTCGACCCGGAGACCCGGACTGCGCGGGTGCAACCGGGGGTCGTGCAGGTCGAGCTCCAGCGCGCCGCGGCACCGCACGGTCTGCGCTTCGGCCCCGATCCGTCCACCCACAACCGATGCACGATCGGCGGGATGATCGGCAACAACGCGTGCGGGGCGCGGGCGCTCGGCTACGGCCGCACGTCCGACAATGTCGTCGCGCTCGAGGTGCTCACCGGCACCGGGCACCCGCTGTCGCTGCCCGGCGAGGACCCGACGCTCGAGCCGCTGCGGGAGATCGTCGCGCGCGATCTCGCAACCATCCGTACCGAATTCGGTCGCTTCGGCCGGCAGGTATCGGGTTACGCACTCGAGCATCTGTTGCCGGAGAACGGATTCGACGTCCGAAAGCTGTTCGTCGGCAGCGAGGGCACCCTCGGGATCACGACCGAGGCGACGGTGCAGTTGATCGCCGATCCTGCCGTCCGCACGATGGTCGTACTCGGTTATCCCGACATCGTCACCGCCGGCAATGCCGCGCACGGACTGCTCGGCTTCCGGCCCACGGCGTGCGAAGGACTCGACTCGCGGATAGTTGACATCGTCCGGCACCGGCGCGGGCCGGAAGCAGTACCGCCCCTGCCGTCGGGTGCGGCGTGGCTGTTCGTCGAACTGGCGGGTGACGACGCCGACGAAGTGCGCGACCGGGCGAAGGCGCTCGCGCACGCCGCAGCCGCGACCGACGTCCTGCACGTCGAGGACCAGGCGCGGGCCGCCGCGCTGTGGCGCATCCGGGAGGAGGGGGCCGGCCTGTCGGCGAGAAGTCCGAAGGGACTGCCCGCGCACGCGGGATGGGAGGACGCCGCCGTCCCCGCCCACCGCGTCGGCGACTATCTCCGCGACTTCGAGGAACTGCTCGCCGGATACGACGTCACCGGCTATCCCTACGGGCACTTCGCCGACGGATGCATCCACATCCGCCTCGACATCCCGCTCGAGGTTCCCGGCCTGTTTCGCGAATTCCTCTTCGAGGCAGGCAAACTCGTCGCCGAGTACGGCGGGTCGATGTCGGGGGAGCACGGCGACGGCCGGGCCCGGAGCGAACTGCTGCCCCTGATGTACTCGCCCGACGCGCTCGCGCTGTTCGGCGCCGTGAAGTCGGTCTTCGACCCGGAGAACATCCTCAACCCCGGAGTGCTCGTCGACCCGCGACCCGTCGACGTCGACCTCCGCGTCCCGGCCGCACGGAAGGTTCGTGAGGGTCTGGCCTTCCGTTATCTCGAGGACGGCGGCGACTTCACGCAGGCAGTCCACCGGTGCACGGGGATCGGCAAGTGCCGCGCCGACAACACCGGCACCGGCGGGGTGATGTGCCCGTCCTTCCTCGCGACCCGCGAGGAGAAGGACTCCACCCGCGGACGAGCCCGGGCACTGCAGGAGATGCTCAACGGTCACCTCGTCGACGAGTCGTGGCAGTCGCCGGAAGTGCACGAAGCGCTCGAGCTGTGCCTGTCGTGCAAAGGATGCCTGTCGGACTGCCCGACCGGGGTCGACATGGCGACCCTCAAATCCGAAGTGCTGCATCAGACCTACCGGGGACGGCGACGGCCCGCCAGCCACTACGGTCTCGGCAGACTGCCGCAGTGGGCGGCGATCGCCTCCCGCGCGCCGCGTGCCGTCAACGCTCTGACCCGGATCCCGGGCGTCGCCCCGCTCGGCTTGACCGTCGCCGGCCTCGATCGACGCCGCCACGTTCCGGCGTTCGCTCCCCGCACCTTCCGGAAATGGTTCGCCGACACCCTCCCGCAACGATCCCGCACGGGCGACCCGGTGTTGCTGTTCGTCGACACCTTCACCGAGTACTTCACCCCGGAGATCGGGGCCGCCGCCGTGCGTGTCCTCGCCGCCGCCGGTTACAGCGTGCACATCACCGACGAACCTCGCTGCTGCGGGCTGACGTGGATCACCACCGGCCAGCTCGATCAGGCCCGGAAGATCCTGGGCCGCACCGTCGCCGAACTCTTCCGCAGCGGCATGCCGATCGTCGGGCTCGAACCGTCGTGCACCGCCGTCCTGCGCTCCGACGCGGTCGAACTGCTCGGGTCCGCGCCCGCACGTCTCGTGGCCGACAGCACCACGACCCTCGCCGAACTCCTCGCCGACTGGGAACCGCCGTCGCTGGAGGGGACACGGATCGTCGCGCAACCCCACTGTCACCACCACGCCGTCATGGGCTGGGGTGCCGATGCCGCCCTGCTGCGACGCGCGGGTGCCCACGTGCAACGACTCGCCGGCTGCTGCGGCCTGGCCGGGAACTTCGGCGTCGAACGCGGGCACTACGACGTGTCGGTGGCGGTCGCGCGGACCCAACTCCTGCCGGCCGTCGAGGTGGCATCCGACGACGCGGTGATCCTCGCCGACGGATACTCGTGCCGTACCCAGCTCAGCGACCTCACGACGCGGCGCGGCACGCACCTGGCCGAGTTGCTGGCCTCACGACTGCCGTAGGTGCGGCGGGCTCATCATCTGCGGCGTCGTCCTTTGGTGCGTTCGCTCCGGGTGGGGCGCGGCCCGAGTTCGTAGGGGATCTTCAGGATGTGGCGGGTCTTGGCGTCGATATCGCAGTTGCCCGACGCGACGGAATGGAGGATGCCGTTGTAAACGAGGTCCCACAGGTCGGGGTTGCGCTGGATCTCGCTGATCTTGAACGAATGAATCTCGTTGCTGTGCGCGTCTTTCAGTCGCAGGACACGACTGGGCCCATCAGCGGAGAAGCGGATGCGAGTGAGGTGGTAGGTATCGACCCAGCTGTCGTGCCATTGGACCCAGGTGGCACCCGCTGCGGTCCAATGGTTTCCCTTGCCGAAGAACAACAATAGTGAACTTCCGGGGATGATGACCCACATGATCCACCAGTGGATCCAGCGAAAGTCTCCATTGATGACGGTGAGGTACACGACCAAGATTGCCGCTATGAGGAATGCGCCGATGTATCGGTCGCGCACGGTGGGCTGGAGCCATTCGAGAACAGGGCCGAGATGCTCGGGTGTTTTCGGCGGCTTACGGGGATGTCTGTCGGTCGGTGTGTATTCGGTTCCGTGGTGGATGCGTGGCGCGCGAGGTGGGCGAGGTTGGCCGTTAACCACATCGGGCATCGGAGGAAGATCGGTTGCGTTCATTTCTGACCTCAGAACAGATTGCCCACCCAGCGTGCCGCAGAGCCGGCAGCACCGGAGATGTCGTCCCAGTGTTCGATCACTTCGCCGACGCCGAACGCGACACCGACTCCTGCGCCCACGGCGAGCAACGTGACGGGACCGCCGGCTGCGCTCGCGAGTATCAATTCGGTCGCTACGGTTCCTGCGACGAACCCCCCGACATCCTTTGCGACGGCCTTTACCGCTTCTCCAGTTGTCTCGGCATTCATCACGTCACTTGCGGTCTGGCCAGCGGTGAGGGCTAGTCCTAGATAAGGAACTTTCGAGCCCACACCCGCCAGGGTTGATCCTTTGGGAAAGAGGTCGCCGAGATTACCGCCGACACTCTGGACGAACTTGTTGTCGCCGACCCCCGCAAGTAGTCGAGAATTCTCCGCAGCGAACCTCGCTGCATCGTCCGCTCCGCCCTGGAAGGACCGAACAGCCCGGGCCGCTGTGGCTTCCGGATACGGATCACCCAACCGCGCCGCTTCCGCGGCAAGCTCACGTAGCCGAGCAAGGTTCGCGCCGCGTGCCTCGGCCAGGTCTCCCCATTTCGACAGCTCGGAAACCGCCGTAGCCAGATACCCACCGACTGTGTGCAGAACCAGCCATTCCCACTGGGCTTCTGCGTCCTTCAGAATCGTCGTCGGCCCGCGCAAGGCCTCTGCGAGTGCGTTGTGCGCTGCGGTTTCGACTGCGCGACCGTCCGCAACGAGCCCCGCAGCCGTCTCGTAGGCCGCGATCTGCTTCGCCCGAAGTGTCTGGAGCGCAATATCGTACGAGTTCGGATCGGCGTCGAGTGGCTCACCGATCCCGACGCCGAACTCCACGGGAATGCCGGCTTCGGCCGCTGTCGCCTCGGCCTGCGACATGCGTGACCGGGCGGTGGCGAGTCCGTCGGCGAATGCGCGGAGGGCAGCGGCGATCACGTCGATCTGGTCTGCAGCCTCGGTCGTCCCGGCGATGATGCGGTCGAGGGTCGTGCGGAACGCATCTCCCGCAGGGCTTCCGAACTCGTATTCGGATTCGGTGCGGCCGTCGCGGGCCGACTTCAACCGGTCGTTCACGCCCGTGGCGAGGGTGGCGAGCGAATCCGCACATGCGTAGCAGGAGGTGGGGTCGCCGAAGACTCGGGTGTCGAGACTCATCCCTCACCGGCCTTCGCGATCTCCTGAGCAGTGTGCGACTCGGCGTCCTGGTAGGCGTGCAGACTGTCCTGGGTGGCGTCTGCTGCACTGGCCAGCGACCGGACCGCCGCGTCCAGGACGGAAGCAATCGACCCGAGAGCGTCGACGAGCAGCGGGGTGGCGGCACCCGCGTCGGGTATCGGTGCGGGATCGGATCCGAGCTCGTCGATTCCCGTCGCTCCGGTCGCCAGGAGTTTCGCGACGGCGTTGAGGTCGCCGATGTCGATGGTCACCGGGACCCCCTCCTTCCGCGCGGGTCCTCGAACGGATGGTCTTCGTCCTCGACCGGGGGCGGAGGTGGTTGTCGGCCGTCGAGCAGGACCACGTCGTACCGGGTGGTCCGATGGATCTCCTGTAGTCCTCTGCTGTCGACGCCCATCCACGGCTGCTGCGGTCCACAACAGCGGACCAGTTCCTCGAGTGAGGTGTAGGCGGGCAACGCCAACCGGTCGTCGGACAGGGTGCGCATCTCGAGCCGGACCTGCCCGGAGCTGTCGCGGCGTCGGATCGGCACATACAGAACGTCGCTCATCGAATCCCCCGATTCCGTCGTACCCCCCGTACGACTCGCCGAGACCTTACCGCAGCGGCGATGAGTTTCCGGCTCCTGCCCGGTCGGTATCTGCGACAACACCGCTACCTACCAGGAGGTCGTCATGAACACCTTCACCCCATCCACCACCGGCACCCGCAACGACACCGCCGCGGCACCCTCACGCACCGCTCGCATCGCAGGCCTGATCGTCAGCGGCCTCGTCGTCCTGTTCCTGCTGTGGGACTCGATCATCCATATCGCCAACGTCTCGCAGGTGCAGGAGGCCATGGCCGATCTCGGATTCGATCCGAGCCTCAACCGCGTGTTCGGCGTGGTCCTGCTGATCTGCCTGATCGCCTACGTCCTGCCGCCCACCGCGATCCTCGGTGCCGTTCTGCTCACCGGTTACCTCGGTGGTGCCGTCGCGACGAATCTGCTCACCGAGCAGCCGATCGTCAGCACGACCCTCTTCCCGATCTACACCGGCATCTTCGTTTGGGGTGGATTGTGGTTGCGGGACATCGGGGTTCGACGCATCATGCCGATTCGCCTGTCGCGGTGACGACGACGAACGGTCCCACCTCGGTCACGGTGAATCGGGGATCGTCGAACAGTTCCTTGGGGAAGGTCACCGTGTACCGCCGCACATTGGGATCGTTCGGGTAGACGTCCTCGGCCAGACGCAGCGTGTAGCCCTCGGCGCCCTGTCGGAAGACGACGGCGTCGGGGGCTCGCCACGGCAACTCCTCCCACGCGGCGAGCAGTTCGTCGGGGGAGGAGAGTTCCGACCACTCCTCGATCGCTGCGGCACGCGCGGAGAATTCCGCCAGCGGGTTGGCGTAGTGCGAGGTCAGGGCCTGGAAACCGAAGTACGGGTAGTAGGCGAGGAAGGACGTGTCGGCCGTGAGGACCACATGGTCGTCACGCTCGCCGCCCAACTGGGACAGCAGGACGTCGTCCACCTCGGCGTAGTAGGACGCGGCACCGGCGGGTCGCTGGTCGGCGCGTTCACCGGCCCCGTCGGTGTCGGTGTAGGCGACGGTGATCTCACCCCCGAGCACCTGCGGGATGTTCTGGGTGAACGCCAGCGCACCCAGAGCGCCCACCGCCACGAGAACCCTGCGCACGCGCGGATTCTCGCTGGTCGCCAGGCTGATCCACCGCGAGAAGTCGACGAAGGCGAATGCGCCTGCCGCAGCGAGCAGTACGAGCAGGATCACCTCGAGACGGAACGCGAGCAGGGTGTTGCCCACGGCGGTCAACGCCATCGACGCGAGGTACCACAGGTAGACCGCGATCACGCCCAGCCCGAGCGCCTGCGCCCGATGCGACGACGACGCGCGGCCCACGAGCCACACGGTGCCCAGCAACGACAACAGTCCGATCAGGGACATGTGGAACATCGGCAACGGCAGTCGCGCACCGCCATCGGGGAGATAGTGCGTTGCGGTACCGGACTCGGACGGAGGATTACCGCCCAGCACGTCGAACACGAACGGCGCCCACACGATCAACGCGACGAGCATCGCGATCACCGCGATCACCACGAGACGCACGAGCACCGGAAGGACCGCCCGCCACGACCCGGTGGCGCGACGCGCGAGGTACGCCGCGACGACAGCCATCACCGTCACCGCGAACGCCGCGATACCAAGATAGAGGGTGTAGAAGGTCGCGGCGAGACCGAGGAACAGTCCCGTACCCACGACGGCGCCCCATCCCTGCCGTCCCCGGCCACCACGCGCCGCGGGCAGGAAACTGCCCCAGGCCAGCACCAACGCCGGCGCGACCAGCACGGCGATCACCGCTCCGTAGGGCTCCGGCGAACCGTAGGCCAGTACGACGAGCGTCGTCGCGGTGGCGGCGAGCACCGCCAGGTCGGAGCGGACCAGTTCGGACCACAACACCAGGGCGACGACCGCCGCGACCGCCAGCGAACCGATCGCATACGGCTTGAACGCTTCCCAGCCGTCCATGCCCAGAACGTTCGCGACACGGCCACCGATCCAGAACCACCCGGCCGGATAGAACGACGGCAGATCGGCGTAGTTCATGTCGCGCAACGCCGCGCTGTCCGTCAGCCGCGTGAGGAACTGGGTGCGGAACTCCTGGTCGACGGAGATGCCGTGCAGATAGAGGCGGGTCGCGGCGAGCGGCATCCCGAGGGTCGCAGTGACCAGGCCGGACAGCGCCGCCCACGACAACACCCGCGCCCCCGTCACCCATCTGCGGCGACGCAACAGATAGATCGAGAGACCGAGCACGGCGAGCGCCGCGAACTGCATCACGGTGGTGACGGCCTGCGTCACGTTCGACGAATTGAACGCCGGCCACTGCACGCGGTCGAAGGCGAACAGCCCCACCGCCGCGACGAGTGCTGCGACGAGCGCTGCGCAGACGAACTGCGCGAGCGTCCAGACGGCACGGCGTAACGGGGCTACTGCTACAGGAGTGTCGGCGAGCACCCCACGAGCATAGAGATGCGTCCGCGAGACGAGTGGTGGCCCGATCCGCACGCAAAAACGCCGCCGTCCACCGGTCGGGACCTTCATCCTGGAAGTTGCGTCGGGAAACCGGGCCGTCGGTACGGCCCGGGGAATCCGAACGAAAGGCTCAGATCATGACAGGTAAAGCGGTTCGTGCGGCCCTTGCAACGCTCGCGACGGCACCTCTCCTCGTCTTCGGGGCGGCGCAGGCCTCGGCGTATCCGGTGATCGCACCGGGTGAGCCCGGCGGCCCGATCGACGGCCGATTGTACGACCACCACGGCGTCGATCCCTACCAGTGCATCGTCCTCGGGACTCCGGGTGTCGGCTACGCGACGAACGAGGCGGGACAGGACGGCACCGTGAACGGCGTCTTCGTGAACGAAGGGTCGATCAACCACTGGTGCTACGGGCCGCCCGGGATGATCCACAGCGGAACCGGATACGTCCGGTAAACCCTGAACAAGACGACTGCCCCGCCGGAACGGGTCCGGCGGGGCAGCGGGTGCACGTCTGTCAGATCGGCAGCTTGCGGAAGATCGCGCGCGGCAGGTGACGCAACACGATCATCACGAACCGGAAGGTGCCCGGTGCCCAGACGATCTCCTTGCCGCGATCGGAGGCCGCGACCGCGAGCTTCGCGACGTCCTCCTTGTTCACGGTGAGCGGCGCCTCGTCGACGTGCGCGCTGAACTGCGTGCGCACCTGGCCGGGGCGCACGACGGTCACGCGCGGACCGAACGGACGCAGCGCCTCACCGAGACCGAGATAGAAACCGTCGAGACCGGCCTTGGTGGAGCCGTAGACGAAGTTGGCGCGCTTCACGCGCTCGCCGGCGACCGACGACATTGCGATGATGCGGCCGAAGCCCTGCGCCTTCATCCTGTCGCCCACCAGCACACCCACGGAGACCGCGGCCGTGTAGTTGACCTCCGCGACCCGCACGGCCTTGCTCTGGTTCTGCCACAGCTCCTCGGCGTCGGCGTCCAGACCGAAGGCGACGATCGCGATGTCGACGTCGCCGTCCTTCCATGCCTGGTCGATGACGGCCGGGTGGCTCGCGGTGTCGAGCGCGTCGAAGTCGATCAGGTCGACCTGCGTCGCACCCGCGGCCTTCGCCTGGGCGACGGCGTCCTCACGACGCGGGTCGCCGGGCAGAGCCGCGAGGATCACGCGGGCCGGTGCCTTGCGCAGATACTCCTCGACGATGGCCAGGCCGATCTCGGAGGTGCCACCGAGCAGCAGCAGGGTCTGGGGGTTGCCGACGGCGTTGATCATCAGTGGAGTTCCAACCTTCTGGACATATCGGAGGCGAAGACGTTCGTGGGGTCGACGGAGCGGCGCACCTTCAGCCACTCGTCGATCCGCGGGTACATGGCGTGGAAGGTCTCCGCGTCGGTCCGCGAGTCCTTCGCGGTGTAGAGGCGACCACCGAACTCGAGGACCCGCTTGTCGAGTTCGCGCACGAACTCGTTCAGACCCGCCTTGATCGGGAAGTCGACGCAGATGTTCCACCCCTTCATGGGGAAGCTCAGCGGCGCCTTGTTGCCCTCACCGAACAGCTTGAAGACGTTGAGGAACGAGTAGTGCCCCGACTTCTGGATGTCGACGATGATGCGCTTGAACTCGTCGACGGACTCCGGCGGCACCACGAACTGGTACTGCAGGAAGCCCTTCGATCCGTAGGCGCGGTTCCACTCACCGAACATGTCGAGCGGGTGATAGAACTGCGTCAGGTTCTGGACCTTGCCGGTGTAGTTGCCCGACTTGCGGTACCAGACTTCACCCACCGCCGAGAAGGTGTACTTGTTCGCCAGACCGTTCGGGAAGACGTCCGGGAAGGTCAACAGCGTCGGCGCGTCGAACTTCAGTGGGTCCTTCTGCAGCTTCTTCGGCAGCTGATCGAGCTTGGCGAGCGAACCGCGGGAGATCGCGGCGCGACCGAGCTTCGGCAGCGGAGCCACTGCGTCGAACCAGGCGCTCGAATAGTCGTAGTTCTCCTCCGAGCCGTCGCTGTGCACGGCGATGGTCTCGTCGAGCGTCGAGGTGACCACACCGTCGGCGATGAAGTACGCCGTCTCGGTCGGGGTCATCTCGATGGTCGCGCGGAGGATGATGCCCGTCAGACCCATGCCGCCGACGGTCGCCCAGAACAGCTTGGAATTGCGTCCGGTGGGCGTGCACGTGCGGACCTGGCCGTCGGCCGTGAGCAGGTCGATCGACTTCACGTGGTTGCCGAAGCTGCCCGCGCTGTGATGGTTCTTGCCGTGGATGTCGGAGCCGATCGCACCACCGATCGTCACCTGCCGGGTGCCCGGCAGAACCGGGACCCACAGGCCGAACGGCAGGGCGGCGCGCATGAGCTGGTCGAGGTCGACGCCGCCGTCCACCACCACACGCCGCGAGTCGCGGTCGATGCTGTGGATCTTGTTCAGCGCCGTCATGTCGACGACGAGCCCGCCGGCGTTCTGCGCCGGGTCGCCGTAGGAGCGCCCGAGCCCGCGTGCGATGACACCGCGACGCAGGTGCGACGGCTTCGACTCGTTGTCTTCCGCGACCCGCGCGACCGCCTTGGCGATCACTTCGACGTCGGGAGTGGACAGCACCTCTGCGGTGGTCGGCGCGGTGCGCCCCCAGCCGGTCAGGGTGCGGGTCTGGGTGGGGAGCGGCTCGCTCGCCTGCTCCGTAGCTGTCGTGGACATCGGGGTAAAGGCTACCCGTGTGTCCTGGTCACCCGGCAAGATGCTGTTCCTCACGGGCGTTACCCTCGTCTGCGTGCCGGAATCCCACGACCATGTGCAGCCGCTGCCGGAGCACCACGCCCCACTGGCTCCCGAACTGCCGTTGACCGATTCGACGGCCGACGAGGCGCTGGACCTGAAGACGCAGCTCACGCGGTTCGTCCTGACCGGCGGTTTCTCGGCGATCGTCGACTACGGCCTGTACGTCCTGCTCATGGCACTGGGCGTCACCCGCGACGTCGCGAAGGCCCTGTCGTTCGTGGCCGGTACCACCACCGCCTACCTGATCAATCGCCGCTGGACCTTCAAGGCCCCGCCGAGCCGCGTCCGCTTCGCGGCAGTGGTGGTCCTCTACGCAGTGACGTTCGCCGCACAGGTCGGCATCAACCGCGTACTCAACGAAGCCCTCGGCGACGAGTGGTGGGTCACGCCCTTCGCCTTCGTCGTCGCCCAGGGCACCGCGACGGTGATCAACTTCGTCGTCCAGCGGGTCGTGATCTTCCGCCTCCGCTGATTCGGGTGGATCCGACCCCGCTCAGCGGGGTTCAACCCACCGAAGTCCGATTCAGGGCCTGACGAATCTGCCGCACCACCTCGTCGGGTTCCTGGGTGATCGCGTGCCAGGTGAAGCGCAGCACGTGCCAGCCGGCGTTGATCAGGACGTTCTGCCTCTCGGCGTCGCGGCGGTGTCGCTCGGCGTCGCGGTGCCAGGCCCACCCGTCGATCTCGATCGCGACCCGCTCGGCGTCGAACACCACGTCGATCTCGAAGCCGCAGCTCATCGCATGTGCCCGCCAGCCGGTGAACCCCGCCCCACGGAGCAGTCGGTGGAAGATGCGTTCGGCCTGGGAGTGGCCGCCTTCGCGAGCCGAACACAACAGATGAGCGGCGCGGGGTGCGCCGTGACGCCCGAGATTCCTTCGATGTGCCTGCTCGAGTGCGGGTAGCGAGGTGTGACGCTGCAGCGCGCGGTCCATGAGCACCGAACCCGTAGGCAGTTCGACGGCGGCTTCGAGCACCGTGAGTGGCAGCGCGGTGACGGGTAGACCGCGCACTACGACGACGTCGCGTCGCTGGAGGTCGCGTCGGCGTACCCGCACCCCGTGGCGTCGGGCGAGGGTGCGCTTCTGTGGCACGGTCACGTAGCGGAGAGAAGGAGCGCGGTCGAGCAGTCCGTACCACCATGCCGCGCTCGGTCCCCACGCCGCCGCTTCCGGACCTGCCGCGTAGACGGCTGTCCGTAGCGCCACGGCCGGCGTGCGTTCCCGGTCGGCACGAAGGTAGACGCCGCGTGCGAGCGCGAGCCAGTCGCGGTTCTCGACCCGTCGGTCGACAGCGGAAGCGCTCATTCCGCAGTCCAGTGCTTGCGCTCGGGTGATGACGCCGTCCTGAGCGGCCATGATGCGGTACGCGTTTCGCAGGTTCATATCCGGTTCGACGCAGTGATCGCCGTTCCGGTTCCGCACCGATCGATTTGTGTGGATCCAGCCCCGGAAACCGGGGTCGAATCCACACAAATCGTCAGAAGTTCGGGAGATGGCCCGCTTCGTGGGCGTCGGCCAGGGTGGGTGCCGCCTGGTCCTTCGCCGACAGTTCGTAGGTCAGCGGGGTGCCGTCGGCACCCGTTGTGGGCCAGTCGATCCCGATCTCCGGATCGAGGGGGTGCACCTCGTGCTCCCGGTCGGGGTTGTAGCCCGTCGAGCACAGGTAGACGACGGTCGAGTTGTCCTCGAGGGCAAGGAAGCCGTGGCCGAGGCCCTCGGACAGGAAGATCGCGCGTCGGTCCTTCGTGTCGAGCAGCACCGAATCCCACTGCCCGAAGGTCGGTGACCCCACCCGCAGATCGACGACGACGTCGAGCACCGACCCCGACACGCACGTGACGTACTTCGCCTGTCCGGGAGGGGCATCCGCGTAGTGGATGCCGCGCAGCACCCCGGCGGCAGAGACCGAGCAGTTCGCCTGCGCCAACTCCAGGGGACGGCCGGCGGCGTCGGTGAAACTCTCCTGCTTGAACCATTCGAGGAACACGCCTCGGTCGTCGCCGAACTGTTTCGGCGTGACCTCCCACGCCCCGGCGATCGTCAGTTCCCGGTACTGCAACCTAGCGGTCCTTTCCTCGTTCGAGCAGATCCAGCAGGTAGCTGCCGTAGCCCGACTTCACCAGCGGCTCGGCCGCGGCGCGCAGTTGCTCGTCGTCGATGAACCCGAGACGCCACGCAACCTCCTCGGGTGCGCCGATCTTCAGGCCCTGGCGTTGTTCGATGGTGCGCACGTAGTTCGACGCGTCGAGCAGCGAGTCGAAGGTGCCGGTGTCGAGCCAGGCGGTGCCGCGCGGCAATACCTCGACCTGCAGTTTCCCCGCTTCCAAGTAGGTGCGGTTGACGTCGGTGATCTCCAGTTCGCCACGCGCCGACGGCTTCAGCGAGCGGGCGATCTCGACGACGTCGTTGTCGTAGAAGTACAACCCCGGCACCGCGAAGTTCGACTTCGGGTCGTCGGGTTTCTCCTCGAGCGACAGGGCGCGACCGGTGGAGTCGAACTCGATCACCCCGTAGGCCGACGGGTCGGACACCCGGTAGGCGAACACCGCGCCGCCGTCGATGTGGGCGAAGCGCTTGAGCTGCGTGCCGAGGCCGGGACCGTAGAAGATGTTGTCGCCGAGGATCAATGCGACCGGCTCGGTTCCGATGTGGTCGGCGCCGAGCACGAAGGCCTGCGCCAGACCGTCGGGTGAGGGTTGGATCGTGTAGGTGATGTTCACGCCGAACTGCGAGCCGTCGCCGAGCAACCAACGGAACTGCTCGGCGTCGTGCGGGGTGGTGATCATGAGGATGTCGCGGATCCCGGCGAGCATGAGCGTCGAGAGCGGGTAGTAGATCATCGGCTTGTCGTAGACGGGCACGAGTTGCTTGCTCACGCCCTGGGTGATCGGATGCAGACGCGAGCCCGTCCCACCCGCGAGGATGATTCCGCGCATGTCGGACAGTCTCGCATGAGTAGGCTTGCCCCAATGAGGCTGCTCGTCACCGGTGGCGCCGGTTTCATCGGCGCGAACTTCGTCCATCAGACCGTCGCGGAACGACCCGACACTCAGGTCACCGTGCTCGACAAGCTCACCTACGCCGGCAACCGCGCCTCCCTGGACCCGGTCGCCGAGAAGATCACCTTCGTCCAGGGCGATGTCGCCGACGCCGACCTCGTCGACCGGCTCGTCGCCGACACCGATCTGGTGGTGCACTTCGCCGCCGAATCCCACAACGACAACTCGCTGGCGAACCCCGCACCGTTCGTACAGACCAATCTCGTGGGCACCTTCACCCTGCTCGAGGCCGTCCGCAAGTACGACGTGCGCTATCACCACATCTCCACCGACGAGGTGTACGGCGACCTCGCCCTCGACGACCCCGCCCGCTTCACCGAGGCCACCGCCTACAACCCGTCGAGCCCCTACTCGTCGACCAAGGCCGGTTCGGATCTGCTGGTACGCGCCTGGGTGCGCTCGTTCGGCGTCCGCGCGACCATCTCCAACTGCTCGAACAACTACGGTCCGTATCAGCACGTGGAGAAGTTCATCCCCCGCCAGATCACCAACGTGCTCACCGGCGTGCGCCCCAAGCTCTACGGCACCGGCACCAACGTGCGCGACTGGATCCACGTCGACGACCACAACAGCGCCGTGTGGACGATCATCGAACACGGACAGCTCGGGGAGACGTATCTGATCGGAGCGGACGGGGAGACCGACAACCGCACCGTCGTCGAAACCGTCCTCGAGCTGTGCGGCAAGGACCGCAGCGAGTTCGATTTCGTCACCGACCGCCCCGGCCACGACCTGCGGTACGCCATCGACGCGACCCGCCTGCGCACCGAACTGGGCTGGCAGCCCCGCTACCGCGACTTCCGTGAAGGCCTGGCCGCGACCATCGACTGGTACCGCGCCAACGAGCAGTGGTGGACGCCACAGAAGCATGCCACCGAGGCCGCCTACAGCCGCACCGAGCGCGTTCTGGGCGGATAACCTGCGCCGTTCGGGGTGATCCCGGCACAATTCGCGAATGGGTCGAAACACTGGTGCACGACGCACACAACCGTGGAGCTCCTGTTTCCGCTGCTACTGTCGCATCGAAAACAGCGGATCGACCACGAGCGGGGAGTAGCCCGATGGAGCAGGCAGCTGCCGGCGACACAAGCACGATCGGACATGACGCGGACACGCTGGACGAGGTTCTCACCGAGCCGGTGCGTCGCGACCGGCTGATCGTCCAGCGCGGCGTCTTCGCATCCCTGTCGCCGCGCGTGCCGGAGAAGATGTACGTCCACACGAAGGGCGACGCGGCGTCCGATCGCTACGGGCTGCAGCTCGCCGACGGCGCGACCGCCCACACCAACACCTACTTCGGGCGTTTCCCCGCGACGTTCTGGCAGCGCTGGACCGACGTGAAGACCGTCAACCTGCAGCTCACCTACGGCTGCTCCGGTACCGCGAAGTTCACCGTGTGGGCGTCCGACGCCCGTGGACGCGAGCGGATCGTGACGGTCGAGACGGTGTCGGGTTCGGGCGAGCTCGACCTCGAGCTGCCGATCGAGCGGTTCGTCGACGGCGGTGCGATGTGGTTCGCCGTCGACGCCAGCAACGGATCGGTGCTCGTCTCCGACGCGCGCTGGACGGTCGCCGCACCCGAGCGCCTGCGACCCGCCGCCGTCGTCATCTGCACCTTCAACCGCGCCGACGACTGCACCGTCACCGTCGGCACCCTCGCCTCGGACGACGGGGCGATGGCCGACATCGAAGCGGTGTGCATCGTCGACCAGGGCACCGACCAGGTGCGCTCGCGTTCGGCGTTCGCCGAGGTCGCCGACAAGCTCGGCGACAAGCTCATCTACCTGACCCAGCCGAACCTCGGTGGTGCGGGCGGCTTCTCGCGAGGTATGTACGAGATCACCGGCTCGGCCAAGGCCGAGCACGCCAACGTCATCGTCATGGACGACGACATCCTGTGCGAACCCGAATCGGTGTTGCGTCTCAACGCTTTCGCGAACATGACGGTGCAGCCGACGATCGTCGGTGCCCAGATGTTGTCGTTGAGCAACCCGCAGGTCCTGCACGTCTCGGCCGAGCGTGAGGTGCTCGACGAGATCACCGCCGGCGCACTGACTCCGGGCGCGCGCATGGGTATCGATCTCGTGAAGAAGAAGCAGGACATGCGTTTCGACGCCGGCTGGAACGGCTGGTGGACCTGCCTGCTGCCGGCCGAGATCATCGCCGACTGCGGCCTGCCCATCCCGTTGTTCTTCCAGTGGGACGACATCGAATACGGCATCCGTGCTCGCTACGCGGGGCATCCGACGGTCACCCTGCCCAACGCGGGTGTGTGGCACGCCGATTTCTACCTCAAGGACTACGACGACTGGGCGCGCTACTTCAGCATCCGCAACGGTCTGATCGTCTCGTCCATCTACGGGCGCTTCGACGGGAACGACATGTCGAAGTACCTGTTCCGCAAGATCAGTGAGCTCATCGTCTCGATGCAGTACGGTCTCGCCGCGACCTTCATCAAGGCGGCGGAGGACTTCCTCGCCGGACCGGACTTCCTCTACGACGGCGGCCAGTCGGTGCTGAAGGAACTGCGCGAACTGCGCGACCGCTATCCCGAGACGAAGCCGCTGCCGGCCGCGCAGGTGGGCAAGGAATCCGACCCGCACACGCAGATGTCGGTGTGGCAGTTCGAGCCCGACAAGAAGCGCGAGGGTCTGGTGCTGCTCAAGCGTGCCGTGCAGCAGTTCGCCGGTAAGGTCGACCGCCGGACGGTCACCGTGCCCGCGCACTTCGCCGCATGGTGGCACGTGTCGCTGTTCGACAAGGCCGTCGTCACCGACGCCTCGCAGAACGCCGTGCGGGTGCGTCACCGCGACAAGGACACCGCCGTCGAACTCGCGAAGCAGACCGCGAAGGTGTGCTGGCAGCTCCGCAAGGAAGCGCCCCGGATGAAGACGGTCTGGCAGGAAGCGCTACCCAAGCTCACGAGCCGCGAGAACTGGGCGCGCCTGTACGGCATCGACGGGTAGACCGTGCGGGCATGGTCGTTTCCCGTGCTCATCGGGGTTGCGACCGTGCTCGTCGCAGGGGCGTTCTCGTGGGTGCCCTCGCTGTGGTGGGACGAGGCCGCGACCATTTCGAGCGCCGACCGGTCCGTCGAGGGGATGCTCCGAGTCCACACCCGGATCGACGCCGTCCACGGCCTGCACAATCTCCTGCTGCACTACTGGTTCTCGCTGGTGGGCGTCGACGAGTTCACAGCCCGTCTGCCCGGTGTGCTCGCGCTCGGGGCGGGTGCCGCAGCCGTCACCGCGACCGGCCAGGTGCTGGCGGGTCGTCGCGTGGGGATCGCCGCCGGGGTGCTGTTCGCGCTGTCGCCGCGGGTGACCTGGGCGGCCACCGAAGCGCGGTCCTATGCCTTCGCTGCGGCGCTGGTCGCGGTGTTGTCGCTGCTGGTCGCGCTCGGCTGCGCGACCGGCCGTCGACGCTGGTGGGCCCTGTACGCCGTCGTCCTGCCGGTCGCGACGGTGATGTTCGTGTACTCCGCGACGGTCGTCGTCGCGCATGCCGTCACCCTGCTGGTCCGGGGTCGTGGGCGCGGTGCGTTCCTGTTGTCCGCAGGGGTTGGCGCGGCCTTGTCGACGCCGTTCGTCCTGCTCGCCTACTCGCAGGCCGAGCAGGTCGCGTGGATTCCCCCGCTCGACTCGATGATCGTCCGCACGATCGCCCTCGACCAGTGGTTCCCGCAGGCCCAGTGGACGGCTGCGTTGTTCGCCGCGATCACCGTCGCCGGGGTGATCGTCGCGGTCCGTCGTGGTGTGGAGCCGGGGGAGCGCACCCTGCTCTGGCTCGCGGTACCGGGCTTCGCCGTGCCGATGGTGCTGCTGCTCGGCTACTCGCTGCTCGAGGACAACGTGTACCTCGAGCGCTATCTGTCGTTCACGGTTCCCGCGATGGTGCTCTCGGTGGGCTGGGCCGCCGCCCGTGTCGCGACCCGCTGGTGGTCGATGCTGATCGTGCTGACCGCGGTCGCCGTCAGTGTCGCGCCGGCCTACGTCCAGCAGCGACAGTCGTTCGGCAAGCCCGGTGGGATGGACTACAGCGTGATCGCCGACCGGCTCGTCGAACGCTCCGAACCCGGCGACTGTGTGGCCTTCGAACCGCGCGTCTCGTGGGCACCGACGTCACTGCGCGCCGTCGTCGACGCCCGTCCCGACGCGGTGGAAGGGCTCGACGACGTGGGACTCGGGTACGACGCCGTCGACCGCGTGAACCTGTGGTCGACCGACGCCCCGCCACCGGAACTCGCCCGACGCGCGGCGGCCCGATGCGAGGTGCTGTGGGTGGTCGCCGACGGCGAGCGCGAGACCGGCTTCCGGGTGTGGCACCCGAACAACGTGTGGTGGCGGTTCGAACCCCACCGGTTCACCGAGACGGACACCTACCGGGAGCTCGAGGCCGTCGGTTTCCGGATCACCGACAGGGAGCCGATCCACCGTTCACAGCTCGTCCGGCTCGAACCGACTCAGACCCAGTAGGCGACGCGCGAGCGGTAGTTGCGCAGCGCGAGCAGGGCGATACCCCAGCCGACGACGGTGATGATCAGGACGATGACCCAGTGGTAGAGCTGCTGGTCGCCGCCGAGCAGCGGGGTCCGCACGATGTCGAGGAAGTGGTAGAGCGGGTTGATCTCCGCGATCCGCGCCCGACCCTCGTTCCCGGTGCCCTCGAGCGTCTTCTCCGTCCAGATGATCGGCGTCATGAAGAACAGCAGCTGGACGATGCTGCCGAGCAGCGGCGCGATGTCGCGGTAGCGCGTGGCGAGGATGCCGAACACCAGCGACACCCACACCGCGTTGATCGCGATCAAAGCCAGCGCCGGGATGGCGAGGAAGGCCGTCCAGTACAGCTGACGTGGGAAGAAGATGAAGATACCGATGTAGATGACGATGTTGTGCGCGAACAGGATCATCTGCCGCCACACCAGCCGGTAGACGTGCACACTCAACGGCGTCGGCAACTGCTTGATCAGGCCCTCGTTGGACATGAACACGTCCGCGCCCTCGAGGATCGACCCCTGGATCAGGTTCCAGATGATGAAGCCTAGCGCGACGTACGGCAGGAACTCCGGGACGTCGAGGTTGAACAGCGTGCCGTAGAGCACACCCATCGCGATCGCCGAGACACCCGTGGCGATCGTGATCCAGAACGGACCGAGCACCGACCGGCGGTAGCGCTGCTTGATGTCCTGCCAGCCGAGCAGCAACCACAGTTCGCGGTGGTTGAAGCCTTCGCGCAGATCCTGGAACGCGCGCCGGAACGAGCGTGAGGACGACTCGATGGGTTCGTCGTCGACGGTGAGGGCATCAGACACGGGTCCCGAGCCTACCCGCGGCGCAAATGCGGCCTGCCGGGGCGCGGGGTGATCGGGAGTCCCGACGGATGCGCAGGTCCTGTCGATCTTGCACGATTTTCTCGACGAGAACCGCACGCCCGTGTCGATTGCGGTCCGGTGCGGTATCCGGACCGTGGTACCACCGATCCGACCACCGAGGAGACGTCATGACGCTTGCTCTGCAGGGCTTGGACGAGATCCGCGCGGACCAGGAGAACTTCTACCGCGACCTGCACGCCCACCCGGAGTTGTCGCACCAGGAGTCGCGCACTGCCGCCGAGGTCGCCGCGCGGTTACGGGCCGCCGGGTGCGAGGTGCACACCGGTGTGGGTGGCACGGGAGTCGTCGGGGTCCTACAGCGAGGTGATGGGCCCGGAGTGCTGCTGCGCGCCGACATGGATGCCCTGCCGGTTCGGGAGGAGACCGGTCTGGCCTACGCCAGTTCCGTGACCGCGACCGGCACGGACGGCAACGCGACGCCTGTCATGCACGCCTGCGGGCACGACATGCACGTCGCATGTCTGGTCGGGGCGGTCGAACTGTTGTCCCGCGCCGGCGAGTGGTGTGGGCGGCTGGTCGCGGTGTTCCAGCCGGGGGAGGAGGTCGCCGACGGCGCCCGGCGCATGGTCGACGACGGGCTCGCCGGGATCGTCGGGAAGGTCGACGTGGCATTGTGCCAGCACGTCCTGGCCTTCCCGGCCGGGCTCGTGGGCACGCGCAGCGGGCCGACCCTCTCGGCCGCCGACAGCATGCGCATCACCGTTCACGGCCGGGGTGCGCACGGGTCGATGCCGCAGGCCTCCGTCGACCCGGTGGTCCTCGCCGCGATGATCGTCGTCCGGTTGCAGACGATCATCGCGCGGGAGACCCGGCCCGGTGAGCCTGCGGTACTGACCGTCGGCAGTATTCAGGCCGGGACGAAGAGCAACGTCATTCCGGACAAGGCGACGATCCTGCTCAACCTCCGCACCTACGACGAGGACACCCGTCATGCGATCCTCACCGCTGTGAAGCGGATCGTCGTCGCCGAGTGCGACGCCTCCCGTTCGCCGCGACCACCCGAGTTCGAACTGTTCGACCAGTACCCCATGACGGACAACGGCCCCGTGGTCACCGAGCGGGTCGCGGCGGCGTTCGCCGAACACTTCGGGGACGACGCGGGTGAACTTCCGTTGCAGACGGCCAGTGAGGACTTCAGCGTCATTCCCCGCGCGCTCGGCATTCCGTACACGTACTGGGGGATAGGTGGCACCGATCCCGAGCTCTACCGTCAGGCCGAAGTCGAGGGGCGCATCGCCGACGACGTGCCGGTCAACCACTCGTCGAAGTTCGCTCCGCTGCTGCAGCCCACCCTCGACGCCGGGACGGCTGCTCTGACCGTCGCTGCGCGGGCGTTCCTGGGGACTGCATGACGGACGGAGACGCGTGACTACCCAGAGCACGTTGCTGCTCGTACTCGATCTGCTCGGCACCTTCGCCTTCGCTGTCAACGGCGCCTTCACCGCCGTGCGGGTCGCGAGGATCGACATCGTCGGCGTGGTGACGCTCGGAATGGTGACCGCGCTCGGCGGCGGGATCATCCGCGACATCCTGATCGACGACCTTCCGCCCGCGACGTTCAGCGACTGGCGCTATCTCGCGGTGGCCGCTGCCGGAAGCCTTCTCGCTCTCTTCGGCCGTAAGCTGGAGCGATTGTCCAAGCCGATCACCGTGTTCGACGCCGCAGGCTTGAGTCTGTTCGCCGTCACCGGTGCGGGTAAGGCCCTCGATTTCGGGTTGGGCCCGGTGCAGGCGATCATCCTGGGCACGATCACCGGGGTCGGGGGCGGCACGGTGCGCGACGTGTTGATCCGGCGGGTTCCGGTCGTGTTGAACAGCGAGCTGTATGCCATTCCTGCGTTGGTGGCCGCGACCGTCCTCGTCGTCTGCGAGAGTCTCGAGGTGCCCACGCTGCCCGCAGCGCTCGGGGCTGCGGCGTTGTGCTTCGTCATCCGAATGGTCGGGGTCCGTTACGATCTCGACGCGCCGCGTCCGCGGGGGTTCGACGACCCCGACCCACCGAAACCGGCCTGACCGAAACCGGTGTTGTTGTCGATTTTCGATGCGTTCTCGCAAACAACGCCGGACTCGATCGGCCGTACGTCAGTCTCCGTCGCCGTCCGCAACCATCTGGCCCGAGTCGCCCGGCCACTCGTACAGTTCCGCCGCCGGCTGTATCTGCGCCCACCACGCCGACGAGATCCTCGTGTACGTCGGCAACGGGAAGAACTCGTACTGGGCGACCGTCGCGCACATCGACGTGCAGGACGGTGTGCTGACCGTCGACGGTGAGACCCGGTACAGCAGGTTCGGAAGCGAACGCATGCCCGGACTCGACTCGTCCGGCACCTGGGTGCGCTCGCCGAAGAGCGGACCGACCGGACGCAGCAAGAAGCGAAACGGCGGCCTCGCTCTGGATCGCTACGCCGGGACGTGCCCGAAATAGCCGGTCGGCTGCCGACCACGCCGTTCTCTCCCTCCCCGACGAACCGCCACCACCGCCCACCTGAGGAAAGGAGGTTGTATGTCCTCTTTGTGGCGTCGCACTGCGCGATATGAGGGGAGAATGGCGGCGGGAAGTACCGGAGATGGGAGTGACGGGGCATGAGGGCGACAGCCGAGTCGGGAGAGGCGTGGTCGGCGGAGCGCCTGTTCGCGGGGCCGGGAGAAAGCCAGGGACGCTTTCGGAAGACCGATTGGTCGGCTACGCCCCTGGGGCCGGTGGAGTCGTGGCCCGCGGAGCTGCGCATGGCGGTGCGGACGGTGCTGCCGTCCGAGGTGCCGATGCTCCTGTGGTGGGGACCGCAGCTGGTGCAACTCTTCAACGACGCGATCATCCCCGTCCTCGGTGACAAGTACCCCGCGGCGGTCGCCCAGCCGGCACCCGAGTGCTGGCACGAGGTGTGGGACGAGGTCGGAGCCCGCGTCGAACGGGCGATGGCGGGTACGGCGACCTTCGCCGAAGAGGAACTGCTGTTCATGCAGCGCCACGGCTACGAGGAGGAGACCTACTGGACCTTCTCCTACAGCCCGATCCGAGACGAGTCCGGCGAGGTGGCAGGGGTGTTCGTCGCGACCACCGATGTCACCTCGCGGGTGCTCGGTGAGCGTCGTCTGGAGGCCCTGAGCCGTCTCGGCACGGTGGCGATCACCGATTCGGGAATGTCGGTGATCGAGACGTGCCGGAACGCGTTGGACGCGCTCGCGCCCAGTCATCAGGACATTCCGCTGGCTGCACTGTTCCTCGACAGTCGGGTGGTGGATCCCGATGATCCGCAACCGAACTGGAAGCAGCTCGCCGCAATCGGGACGAAGCCCGGCTTCTCTGGTTCCCTGCTCGGACCGGATGAGGACCAGCTACTGTCGAAGGCCGCGAGGGCCTCCGAACCCTTCGTCGTCTCCGGCGTCGCCGAGCGTTCCCCGGATCTGCTCGACCCGCAGCGAACCCTCGGAGACCATCCGATCGGCACCATCCTCCTCGTGCCGTTGACGGCGTCGGGACACGACTTCCCGCTCGGTGTCCTCGCCGTCGGACTGAGTCCGTACCGGGTGTTCGACGCCGCGTACTCCACCTTCGTCGAACTCGTCGCCACCAAGATCTCGGGACTGCTGCGTGATGCGTCGGCGATGGATGCCGAGCGTCGCCGGGCCGATGCGTTCGCGGCGCTCGACGCTGCCAAGACCCGGTTCCTCGAATCGATCAGCCACGAGTTCCGCACACCGCTCACACTGCTCCTCGGCCCGTTGCAGAGCATGCTCGACGAGGCCACGACGCTGACGGACGCGCAGCGACAGTCGCTGGAGGTCTCTCAGCGCGCCGCGATCCGGTTGCGGCGACTCGTCGACGCGTTGCTCGAAGCGACGCGTGCCGAGACCGACCCGTCGCGAAAGCCCCTGAGGCCGACCGATCCGGCGGCGCTCACGGCCGAATGTGTGGACCTGTTCACCGACGCGGCTCAACGTGCGGGCCTGGACCTGCGCAGCCGGATCGCCGACGCGGCGGCCGAGCAGACCCGGCTCGATCCCCAGACGTGGGCCCATATCGTGCTGAACCTGCTCTCGAACGCGATCAAGTACACCCCCTCGGGATCGATCGATGTGGATCTGGACGTCGAGGACGATCTGCTGGTCCTGAAGGTCGCCGACACCGGTCTCGGCATTCCGGAATCGGAGCTCGGTCGCATCTTCGAACGGTTCCATCGCGTCGAGAGCGTCGGGGGACGCAGTCAGGAAGGCATCGGGCTGGGTCTGTCCCTCGTCTCGGACTGGGTCCACACGCTCGGCGGAAGTGTGACCGTGTCCAGTGAGCTCGGGCACGGCAGCACCTTCACCGTGTCCGTTCCCCGCGTCCTCGACCCGACCTCGGAGTCGCCGGCGGGAACCGTCCCGGGGGATCTGAGCGCCATGTACATCGGCGAAGCGCAACAGTGGGACAGGGTCGCTTTCGACGAGGACGAATCGTCCACGCAGGGAGAGGATGTGGAATCGTTGCCACGGATCCTCGTGATCGAGGACAACGCGGACATGCGTGACTATCTGACGCAGTTGTTGCGTCGCCAGAGCTGGCACGTGGATGCGGTGGGGGACAGAGATGCCGCCCTCGAGCGGATCCGATCGCGACCGCCGCATCTCGTCCTCAGCGACATCATGCTCCCCGGTCGGGACGGGGTGGAGCTGCTCGGGGAGATCCGCCGCGACCCGGCGACCTCCCGTTTGCCGGTCATCCTCCTGACGGCACGGGCCGGCGCGGAGGCCACGATCGGCGGTCTGCGTACCGGCGCCGACGATTACATCACCAAACCGTTCCATCCCGACGAGCTCATCGCCCGTGTGCGCGTGAATCTCGAATTGTCGTGGCTGCGTGAGCAGATGCTCGCCGCGCGGGAGCGTGAGTCCGACCAGTTGAAGACGGCCCTGGAGACCCGGTCAACACTGAGCAAGGCCGTCGGACTGATGATGGCCACGTTCAAGTGCGACGCCGACGCGGCGTTCGACAAACTCGTCGCCTTCTCCCAGCACCGCAACGTCAAGGTGCGTGAGATCGCCGAGCAGATCGTCGGTGACTACACCGCCTCGCTCAGCAATTCGTCGGGGTAGTGCTCTGCGCCTTCGGTTCCGCCGCTGCTACTGCAGACCGTGAGCGCAGTGACGGATCAGGCCCCCGCGTACAGCTTGTCGATCTCCTCGGCATACTTCGCATCGATGGGCTTGCGCTTGAGCTTCATCGTCGGGGTCAGCTCGTCGCCGGAGGGTTCCCAGATCGTCGGCAGCACCGTGTACTTCTTGATCTGCTCGACCCGCGACAACTTGCTGTTCGCCTCCTCGACCGATTTCGCGATCGACTCGAGGACCACCGGATGCCGGGAGAGCTCCTCGTGGGTGCCGCTGAGACCGTGTTGTTCGGCGAAAACGGCCAGGGCATCGGGATCGAGCGCGAGCAGCGCGACGTTGTAGGGTCGGTCGTTGCCGATGGCGACGGCGCCACCGAGCATCGGGCAAGCGGCACGCAGGGCGCCTTCGATATTGGCGGGTGACATGTTCTTCCCCGCCGCGTTGACGATGATCTCCTTCTTCCGGTCGATCAACCGCACGTATCCGTCCGCGTCGATCTCACCGATGTCGCCGGTGTGCAACCAGCCGTCGGAATCGATTGCATCCGAAGTCTTCTCGGGGTCGTTGCGGTAGCCTTTCATCAACAGCGGACCCGAGACGAGCAGTTCGCCGTCCTCGGCGATCCTGAGCTGCGCACACGGCACGGCCTGCCCGACGGTGCCGATGCGGATGGCGCCCGGCCGGTTCATCGTGACCACGCACGAGGTCTCCGACATGCCCCACACCTCGGAGCACGGAATGCCCAGGGCGAGAACGAACTCGAGGACCTCCGGCGAGATCGCGGCGGCACCGGTGACAGCGGCCCGGACCTGATCGAGGCCGAGCTTGCCGCGGATCGCGGACAGCACCAGCCTGTCGGCCACCGCGTGCTGCACCTCGAGGGTGCGGGGGACCGGTTTGCCGTCGGACTGCAGCCGGGCACGCTTGCGTCCGACGTCGATCGCCCACAACGCGAGTTTCTTCTTGATCGGGCTCGATTCCTCGGCGAGGGTCTTGTCGATCGCGGCCTTGAGCTTGTACCAGACCTGGGGGACGGCACCGAAGAGCGTCGGCCGCAGGCTCGGCAGCACGGTGATGGCCTGCTTGAGGTCGTCGAGCGTGGTGATCTGCATGCCGCTGTACAGGCTCGAGTAGTGCGAGCCCCAGCGGTTGGCGATGTGCGCGTCGGGCAGATACGACAGGATCCGGTCGTCCGGGCCGGTGGGCAGATACGAGCTCGTCGCCTCGAGTTCGGCGAGCAGGTTGGCGTGGGTGAGTTCGACACCCTTCGGCGGCCCGGTGGTGCCGGAGGTGTAGATGAGGGTCAGCAGGTCGGGCGGTTGCACGGCCTTCCACGAGGCCTCGAAGTCGAAGGACGGATCGGCGGCGGCCTCGAGGTCGTCGAGGGAGATGGTGCCTTCCGGTTTGCCGTCGATGCACACCAGGTGCTCGACCTTCGTGTCGCCGAGCGCCTGCCGCAGAACGGGGACGAACTGTTCCTCGGCGATCATCACGCGGTTGCCGGCGTTGCCGAGCACGTACGAGATCTGTTCGGCGGTCAACGAGTTGTAGATCGAGAACGGCACCGCGCCGAGGTGGATCGCGGCGGTGTCGAGAAGGTGGAATTCGGGCCGGTTGGTGAGCATGAGACCGACGGTGTTCCCGCGGCTCACGCCGAGGCCGGCCAGCCCGGCGGCGAGGCGTTCGACGCGCTGCGCGTACTGACGCCAGGTGTAGGAGACGGAGTCGTCGGGGGTGCGCAGCGCGACCTTGTCGGGGTACGCCGCGGCGGTGGTCTGGAAGGCTTCGCAGAGGGTCGACGGTGAGGTGGCACGAGGGGTCATCACTGGCTCCCGAGGTCGAGTGTGGCGAAAGTGTAGGACGAAGTGCGTACATCCGTGGTCGGATTTGCCGGATTGTTGCGCCGGAATCGAGCGGTGATGCAGGCAAGTGTTTGTTCCTGCCCACCCCGGGTACCGCCGGGGACATGACCACCGTGGATCGCATCGCGGATCCGTGGGGTTCGCGCACACCCTATGGACCCGGGCAACGCTGGCCCACCCGCGTCGACACCTATCTCGCCGACGGACTGACCGAGGACGATGTCGACAGGTGGGTGCAGTCGGCGACCATCCTGCATTCCAACGGCGACGGCCTCGACATCGCCGTCAAGGACGGACGCATGGTGGGGGTTCGCGGACGCGCCGTCGACCGGGTCAACCACGGCCGGGTCGACCCCAAGGACCTGTTCGGCTGGCAGGCGAACCACTCGGAGGACCGGCTCACCGCGCCGTTGATCCGGCGCGACGGCAAGCTCGTCGAGACCGACTGGGACACCGCGATGGATGCCGTCGCCGGTCGCACGAAGCAGCTGCTCGACGAGCGCGGCCCCAGCTCGGTCGGCTTCTACACCACCGGGCAGTTGTTCCTGGAGGAGTACTACACCCTCGCGCTCATCGGGCACGGTGGCATCGGCACCAACCACATGGACGGCAACACGAGGCTGTGCACGGCGACGGCGGCAGCCGCCCTCAAACAGTCCTTCGGGTGCGACGGCCAGCCCGGCTCCTACACCGACATCGACCATGCCGACGTCATCGCGCTCTACGGACACAACATGGCCGAGACGCAGACGGTGACATGGACGCGGATCCTCGATCGGCTCGCCGGACCGAATCCACCGGCCGTGATCTGTGTGGATCCGCGGTGGACGCCGGTCGCGCGGGCCGCGACGGTGCACCTCGCTCCGCGCCCGGGCACCAACGTCGTCCTCATGAACGGGCTGTTGCACGAGATCCTGCGACGCGGGTGGATCGACGAGAAGTACATCGAGGACCACACCGTCGGATTCGACGAGCTGCGCAGCCGGCTTGCCGACTACTCCCTCGAGAAGGCCGCCGAGATCTGCGACGTCCCCATCGAGGATCTGCGGGAGGCCGCTCGACTGCTCGGCACGGCGGAGCGGCTGCTCTCGACGGTCCTGCAGGGCTTCTATCAGTCCCATCAGGCCACCGCGGCCGCCGTTCAGGTGAACAACATCCATCTCGTGCGCGGCATGCTCGGCAGGCCCGGTTGCGGAGTCCTCCAGATGAACGGGCAGCCCACCGCGCAGAACACCCGTGAATGCGGAGCCGACGGTGACCTGCCGGCCTTCCGGAACTGGGCCAACGAGGCGCACGTCGAGGACCTCGCACGGGTGTGGAACATCGACCCGATGCGGATCCCGCACTACACCGCGCCCACCCACCTCATGCAGATGATGCGGTATGTCGAGGACGGCTCGATCCGCTTCCTCTACGTGAGCGGGACGAACCCGGCCGTGTCCCTGCCGGAGCTGCGCCGGGTGCGCGAGATCCTCTCCCAGGACAGGCTTTTCCTCGTGGTGCAGGACATCTTCCTGTCGGAGACCGCGCAACTCGCCGACGTCGTCCTGCCCGCTGCGACCTGGGGTGAGAAGACCGGGACGTTCACCAACACCGACCGCACCGTGCACCTGTCGGAGAAGGCCGTCGAACCACCCGGGCAGGCCAGGCCCGATCTCGACATCTTCGTCGACTACGCGCGCCGGCTCGACCTGCGGGACAAGGACGGCGACCCGCTCGTGAAGTGGTCCACGCCCGAGGAGGCCTTCGAGGCGTGGAAGGAGTGCACGGCCGGGCGGCCCTGCGACTACACGGGCATCACCTACGAGAAACTCCGTGGCGGAAGCGGAATCCAGTGGCCGTGCAACGCCGACGCCCCCGACGGGACCGAACGTCTCTACGAGGGCGGAAAGTTCTGGGCCGCACCGGACTACTGCGAGAACTACGGACGCGACATGGTCACCGGAGCGCCGGTCGAACCCACCGAGTACCGGGCGCTGAACCCCTTCGGCAAGGCGATCATCAAGGCGGGTGAGTATCTTCCCCCGCACGAGACGGTCTCCGACGAGTATCCGTATCTGCTCACCACCGGCCGCACGCTCTACCACTTCCACACCCGCACGAAGACCGGTCGTGCCCCGCAACTGCAACGCGCGGCACCGGAGGTGTGGGTGGAGATGTCGGCGGGCGATGCCGAGCGGCACGGCTGGTCGGAGGGCGACCTGCTGCGGGTCGACACCCCGCGCGGGCACGTCACCGCTCGGCTGCGGATCAGCGGGATCCGGACCGGGGTGCTGTTCCTGCCGTTCCACTACGGATACTGGGACACCCCGGCCGGTCACGAACCGGCGCTCGAGGGGCGCGCGGCCAACGAACTGACCTTCACCGACTGGGATCCGGCGTCGAAGCAACCCCTGTTCAAGTCGGGCGCCGCGCGCGTCGAACGGATCGCCGTCGCCGACGACGGGCCTTCCGCGGCACCGACCACCACCGCCTCGGCGCCGGTCTCCGGCGCCGTGCCCGCCACCTCGGGTGGACCGGACGCCGAGATCACCGAGACGCTCGACGACGGAGGGCCGCGATGAACAAGGTCTCCCTGGCGATCCGCGAACTGCACCGATCGGAGAACGACCTGGCGACCGAACTGCTGCGCACCGCGGACCGGCACAAGGTCGACCACGAGATCTTCCACGTGGCCCGTGACATCGCCGGCTGGTCGCAGCAGCACGTGCGCGAACTCGCCCGCGTCGGCCACGACTACGACCTCGACCTCGACGACGAGCCCCAGGGCGTCCACGAGGTGCTCGCGGAGGTGCGGCGGAAGGGAAGCGAGATGCTCGGACGCCGGCACGCCCCGAGCGTCCTGTTGTTGCGGGATCTGCGCACCGTGCACCGCATGGCGGCAGGTGTCTCGCTCGACTGGGAGATCCTCGCCCAGACAGCGCAGGCCCTGAGCGATCGCGAACTGCTCGCCCTCTCCGAACGCTGCCATCCCCAGACCTTGCGTCAACTGCGCTGGGCGAACGCGAAACTCAAGGAGATCGCAGCGCAGACGGTCGTCACCGACTGAGCGGCGGCACCGTCAGGGCCGTTCGAACCTCTCCTCGCGCCCGAGTCTGCGCAACCGGATCCACTCGCGCAGACCGGCCGGGTCGCGGCGCGTGATCAGGAAGTACCAACCGAAGCGCACCCATTCCTGGGGCAGCAACCGGCGCAGTCCCGGCTGCGACAGCAGGTAGCCGCGGTTGCGGTAGGTGAAGAACCGCTTGGTGTCGTTGTCCGGATACTGCGTGTGCATCCGGCCACCGAGAATCGGCTTGAATTCGTCGGCACCATCCGGGTGCAGGTAGGCCGTCTGCAAGCAGGTACCGAACGGCAGTCCCGAGCGGACGAGACGGCGGTGCACCTCGACCTCGTCGCCACGGACGAACAGACGCAGGTCGGGCACGCCCACCGCGTCGATCGCCGCGGCCGTGAAGAGCGCGCCGTTGAACAGCGAGGCGATACCGGGCAGCAGGTCCTCGTCGCCGAGTTCGTGCCGCCACCGCCGCCACACCACACCGCGGCGCAGCGGGAAGGCGAGGCGATCGGGCTGCGCGATGTCGCACACGACCGGCGACACCTCGGCCAGGCCGTTGCGCTGCGCGCAGTCGAGCAGCGTCGCGAGTACGTCCGGTCCCTCGGGGCGGCCGTCGTCGTCGGCGAGCCACACCCGGTCGGCTCCCAGCGACAGCGCGTACAGGATGCCGAGGGCGAAGCCGCCCGCGCCACCGAGATTGTGCTTCGAACCGAGATAGCTCGTGGGCAGGTCCACCGCGTCGACGAGCTCGCGCACCGCGTCCTCGTCGCCGTTGTCGACCACCACGAGATGGTCGAGCGGACGGGACTGCGAGGCAAGAACTTTCAGCGAATCCGCCAGCAGCTCACGACGGCGGTGCGTGACGACGACGCCGATGATCCGTTCGTCAGCCACCGTTCGAACCCGTCGAGGCCGCGGTGTCGTGGGCGGACTTCGCGATCCGCTCACGCTCGAGCTCGTGGAGGATCGTGCGCACGTGATCGCCGGCCTCGTCGCCCTCGTAGGCGCGCACCACGTGCTCGATGTCGCCCTGCTCACGGATCTGGCCGTGGTCGATCCACATCGCCTGGTCGCACAGCTGGGCGAGGAACTCGTTCGAGTGGCTGGCGAACACGAGGATGCCCGAGCGCGCGACGAGATCCTGCAGACGCACCCGCGCCTTCTTCATGAACTCCGCGTCGACCGCGCCGATGCCCTCGTCGAGCAGCAGGATCTCGGGGTCGATGCTGGTGACCACGCCGAGCGCGACGCGCACCCGCATACCGGTCGAGTAGGTGCGCAGCGGCATGTTGAGGTAGTCGCCGAGCTCGGTGAAGTCCGCGATCTCATCGACCTTGGCCAGCATCTGCTTGCGGCTCATCCCGAGGAACATGCCGCGGATGATGATGTTCTCGTAGCCGGAGATCTCCGGGTCCATGCCGACGCCGAGGTCGAACACCGGCGCGACGCGACCCTTCACCCGGGCGTGGCCGCGCGTGGGCTCGTAGATCCCCGAGAGCAGACGCAGCAGCGTGGACTTACCGGCACCGTTGTGGCCGACGAGGCCGACGCGGTCGCCTTCCTTCAGCGACATCGTGATGTCGCGCAGAGCCTCGACGACCACGACGTCGGAGTTGTTGCGGCCGATCGCTCCGCCCGCCTTACCCAGGAAGGCCTTCTTCAAGGAGCGGGTCTTGGCGTCGAAGATGGGAAAGTCGACGCACGCGCCGCGCGTTTCGATGCTGACCCGACTCACGATGCTGCTCCAGACGCTGACACGGGACCCGAGCGTACCCGTCGCGCCGATACCCGAGTCCCGGGGCGTACCCGGCGGGACTACAGGTACTGGCCGGTTCCGGGGTGGGTCTGACCGGGAAGTGATTGATCGTTCTGGCCGCGACCGCCCTGCGCGACGCCGGGAGGAAGCGCTCCCTGACGCATCTGCTCGAGCTGGGCACGAGCCGCCATCTGCTGAGCGAACAGCGCCGTCTGGATGCCGTGGAACAAGCCTTCGAGCCAGCCGACGAGCTGGGCCTGCGCGATACGCAGCTCGGCGTCGGAGGGCACCGCGTCCTCACCGAAGGGCAGCGCGAGCCGCTCGAGTTCCTCCCGCAGATCGGGGGCGAGACCCTGACCGAGTTCGCGGATGGACGACAGATGGATGTCCTTGAGCCGGGTGCGGCTGGCGTCGTCGAGCGGCGCGGCCTTCACCTCTTCGAGAAGCTGTTTGATCATGGTGCCGATCCGCATGACCTTCGCCGGTTGCTCGACCATGTCGGCCAGGGATTCGCCGCCGTTCTCGGTCTTCTCCTCCTCCGGCCGGCCGTCGGCCTCCACTCGGGCCGCCTCCTCGCGGGAGACACGGATGGGCCGGCCGTCGGGGCCGATCACGAGAACCTGGTCGTTGTCCGGATGCGTCATGGCTCCATTCTCCCTTTCCCACCCCGGGTGTGCCCGGTTGCCCGAAGGTCCCGGAGTGCCGGGTACCCCGAGCGAGCCTACCGAGAGGGCAACACCGGATGCAGGCACGGCGCATCCCGATTGACATCGGGACCTAGAGTGTCTGCCATGGCTTACGACGTTGCCCGGATCCGGGGGTTGATCCCCTCGCTCGGGGACGGGTGGATCCATCTCGATCCACGGGCCGGTATGCAGATCCCCGATGTGGTGTCGCGCACCGTGTCCACCGCCTTCCGCAACTCGGCCGCGTCGGCGACCGGACGGCACCTGTCGTCGCGTCGCAGCGCCGCGATCCTCCAGGAGGCGCGCGTCGCGATCGCGGAACTCGTGGGGGCCGACCCGGACGGGGTCGTCCTGGGGCCGAGCCGCGCGGTGTTGCTCGCCTGGCTCGCCGAAGCACTCAGTTCCCGCCTCGGGCTCGGCACCGGCATGGTCCTCTCACGGCTCGACGACGAGGCGAACATCGCTCCCTGGTTGCGGGTCGCGAGCCGCTACGGGGCGCAGGTGCGCTGGGCCGAGGTCGAGATCGAGACGTGCGAGCTGCCCACCTGGCAATACGAGGAACTCATCACGCCCACCACCCGGCTCGTCGCGCTCACCGCGGCGTCGTCCATCGTCGGCACGGCGCCCGACGTGCGGGTCGTCGCGGATCTCGTCCACGAGGTCGGTGGGCTCATGGTCGTCGACGCCGCCGGCGCCGCCCCCTACGCCCACGTCGACATCGACGATCTCGGCGCCGACGTCCTCACCGTGGATATCGCCGCGTGGGGCGGACCGCAGATCGGTGCGCTGGTCTTCTCCGACCCCTCGCATCTCGAACGGGTCCCGGCGATGTCGCTGAACCCGCACGCGCGCGGCGCCGAACGCCTCGAGGTGGGCGGTCACCAGTTCGGTCTGCTCGCCGGTATCCCCGCGTCCATCG
Organism: Rhodococcus sp. 5G237; assembly: GCF_053764735.1. NCBI lineage: Bacteria > Bacillati > Actinomycetota > Actinomycetes > Mycobacteriales > Nocardiaceae > Rhodococcus > Rhodococcus sp. 5G237. Next base: position 698,631 of record NZ_JBSNCD010000001.1, read on the forward strand.
ACTTCATGGCCTCGCTGGACGACGAGGCCACCGGTTCGCGTCGCGAGCGTCTCGACATCTCGATCAGCTCGATGCAGAACTATCAGGACGTGCTGTTCGACCGCCTGATGCGGCAGCTCGACAGTCTCACCGGCGTGATCGTGCTCGGCCGCGCGTCGAGCCGCGTCCCCACCCTCAGCTTCACCGTCGACGGCGTTCCGGCCGAGAAGGTCGCCGCGCATCTCGCCGACCGTCGCATCGCGACGGTGGCGAGCACCCGCGGATCGAGCCGGCTCCTCGACTCCCTCGGCGTCAGCGACGAAGGGGGAGCGGTGAGCATCGGCCTCGCCCCCTACACCACGAGCTTCGAGGTCGATCAGCTCGTCCGCGAGCTCCGCAACCTCTAGTTCCGCTCGATCCGCAGCACGACCTTCCCGACGGTTTCGGGGCTGTCGAGCAGTTCGTGGGCCCGGGCGGCCTCGGTGATCGGCAGCTCGGCGTGCACGACGGGATGGACCTTCGCCTCCTCGATGAGCGGCCACAGATTGGCGCGCACGGAGTCGATGATCGCGCTCTTGCCCGACGGCCCCGAGTCCGGACGGCCGCGCAGACCGGTCGCGATGACGTGACCGCGCTTGGCGAGCAACTTGCCGAGGTGCAGTTCACCCTTCGTGCCGCCCTGCATGCCGATGACGACGAGCCGTCCGTCCGGAGCGAGGACGTCGATGTTCCGGGACAGGTACTTCGCGCCCATGTTGTCGAGCACCACGTCGGCACCACCGAAGGCATTGCGCACCTCGGAGACGAAGTCCTGTTCGCGGTAGTCGATCGCCAGGTCGGCGCCGAGCTCGCGGCAGCGGTCGAGCTTGCCGGCCGAGGCCGTCACCGCCACCTTTGCGCCGAGCGCCTTGCCCACCTGGATGGCATGCGTGCCGATGCCTCCGCCGCCACCGTGGACGAGCAGGACGTCGCCGCGCTTCAGGCCGGCGGTCATCACGACGTTCGACCACACCGTGCACGCGATCTCGGGAAGCGACGCGGCGACCGCGACGTCCATGCCCTTCGGGACGGGCAGCAGCTGGGAGGCGGGGACCGCGACCTTCTCGGCGTAACCGCCACCGGTGAGGAGGGCACAGACCTTGTCGCCGATGTTCCAGCCCGTCACACCCTCGCCGAGTTCGGAGATCACTCCGGAGCATTCGAGGCCCAGGATGTCGCTCGCCCCCGGGGGCGGCGGGTAGAGGCCGCGCCGTTGCAGCAGGTCGGCGCGGTTGACCGCGGTCGCCGCAACATCGAGAAGTACGTGCCCGGGAGGCAGGTCCGGGTCGGGCTGCTCGGTCCACCGGAGAACTTCTGGACCACCGGGTTCGGTGGCGACGATTGCATACATGTGTTCGACGCTATCGCGTGCGGGGCAGTGAGGGGACGGTCACTCCGCTCGTGGCGCGCTCACCTGCTCGAAGCTACCGCGCGGTAACCGGATCGGGCCGTCGGCATTACACTCCCGGCGTGACCAGCGAACGAGACGAACCCAAGTGGTTGACCGCAAAGGAGCAGGAGGCCTGGCGTCTCTACATGGACGGCAACAACCGTCTCATGAGCGCCCTCAGTCGGTCCCTCAACGACCGACACGACCTGTCGCTGGCGGAATATCGGATCCTGGTCATGCTCTCCGAAGCCCCCGACGGCGCCCTGCGCATGAGCGATCTCGCCGACGGCGTGCTCTCCTCACGCAGCCGGCTCACCCATCAGATCCGGCGGATGGAGCAGGAGAAGATGGTCGTGCGCAGCTCGTGCCCCGACGATGGTCGCGGTGTGCTCGCCACCATCACCGACGAAGGCAGGCGACGTCTGGCGGAGGCCGCCCCCACCCACGTCGACGACGTGCGCAACTACCTCATCGACCTGCTGTCGGCCGACGAACTCGACATGCTGGCGCGGGTCTTCGCGCGCGTCGAGCAGACTCTGGCCGACCGCTGAGGTCGCGAATCGGTTAGGCCCTGCTTGCGCCGAGCGGTTAGGATCTGCCACGGAAGCGTGGCAGAGCGGCCGAATGCACTCGCCTTGAAAGCGAGCTTGGGTAACACCAACGGGGGTTCAAATCCCTCCGCTTCCGCCACAGAAGAGGTTCCGGCACCCGACAGGGAGTCGGAACCTCTTCTCGTTTCTACCGCCGGGTGGCGACCATCTTCTCCTCGAGGATCCAGGTGCGCCCCTCGTCGACGGAGTACTCGCCGAGCCAGACGAAATGATCCGCACCCACCTCCGTGAACCGCCACCGGAGGAACGGGTCGCCGTCGGTGCTGATCAGGTGCATCTCGTCACCGGACGGTCGTCCGACGAACTTGCGGACGCGCCCGTGGATCGGCTCGATCCAGGTGGAACGCCAGGCGCCGATCCCGTTGTCGAAGAACCGGATCGTCGTGCCGTGGAACGAATAACGCTCGTCCTCGGTCGACTGCGGACCGCCGGCCGGGACGATCCACACGTCCTGGATCGCGCGCCCGCCGAGCACGGTGCCGAAGTGCAGTTCTCCGCGGAGCGACGCGGGCGCCTCCTCGTCCCCGGGGTGGCTCCACTGCAGATCCCAGCTTCCGTCGAACCGTGAGAAGGCCTCGAGCTTCGGGTCGGCGACGCCGGTCAGAAGAGTGGCATCGAGAGCATTCATGCGGCCAGTGTGCCCGCGCCGTGCGGGCATGTCCCCGGTTCCCGAGGACCGATCACATCTGTCAGCTCGGTCCGGCGGCCACCGCTCGTTCCACGGCCGCGGCCGCACCGTCGTGCCAGGGTTCACCGTGGCCGACGAGGACGTGTTTCGCGCCGGTGCCGGCGATGGCCGCCAGCGAGGCGAGGGCCGTCCTGCTGTCGGCGGTCGCCGCACCCGAGACGATCTGCGGACCGTGCCTGCCCGTGTACGGATCGAGGGTGACGATGGCGTCGCCGACGATCACGGTGTCGCGGTCGGGGAGATGCAGCGCGCAGTGCCCGTAGGTGTGGCCGGGGGTGTGCAGAGGGACGGGCCGGCCCGGCAGGTCGAGCGGTTCGGAGTCGTGGAAGAGCGTCACGTCGTCGACCCCGCGCACCCACAGCGCACCGGCCACGGTCATCCGGGCGAGCACGGGGATGCAGGCGGGATACCGGACGGGATAGAGCAGTCGGTTGCGTTCGTGCTGGTAGCGATAGGGATGGGCGGCGAGGAACTTCTCGTCGCGATGCGCCCATACCGGCACCCGCCACCGTTCACGCAGCCGCTTCGCGGACCCGACGTGATCGAAGTGGGCGTGCGTGAGGACGACTCCCTGCACGTCGTCGATCCGGCGACCGATGTGTGAGATCGCCTCCTCGATGCGACCGGCGGTGGCGGGCAGTCCCGTGTCGACGACGGTCACTCCGGCGTCGTCCTCGATCAGGTAGACGTTGACGTCGGCGTGCGCGAGGCGATGCACGCCCGGTGCGACATCCGTGTGGAGCATGGCGGCCCTTCGCTCGGGGGAACGTGCGGGTTCAGCTGTGTCCGTCGATCTCGTCGGCGATGAAGGCGGCCCACGACCGCACCTCGTCCTCGCCTGCGGACGGACCGAACGACCGGTAGTCGAGCGCGGCGAGTTCGGAGACCAGATCCGGTGTGTCCTCAGCGCTTTCGTCGCCCACCGCGAACAACCACACGAGCTGCTGACTCAACCCGGAGGCCCGCGACGACAACAGTTCGACGGTGTCGGGCGAGTACTCGCCGGCGTCGACCTCGCCTCCGAAGACGACGCCCTCGAACTCCTCCGACCGCTCGAGGTCGGAGGTGTCACCGACGGTGACGTCGATGTCCCGCTCTCCCAGCGCGTCGGCGACGAGCCGGGCGATCTTCTGGGTCGGACCTTCGGGACTGTCCGTGACGACGAGAACGGTCATTGTGTCTCCAGCATGTTCGGCGACTCGGGTTCACTGGTGCGTTCCCGGTCCCCGAGGGGCGGAAACATGTGCCCGGCCGTTGCGGGAGGCCGATCCGGTCTACGGCGTGCTGTCGGGGAAGACCTCGAACGTCTTCGTGCCGACGGCGGTGGAAAGTCCTTCGGGTCCGACGACTTCGGTCGTGACCGTGTAGACACCGGGGGTCCCCAGTACGAGTTCGTTGGCGCGCATCCGCCCCGAGCAGGCGGCGCTCCGGTCGTTGTGGACGTACCCGCCCGGGCCGGTCACCGTCGAGACCACCTGGCAGGTCTCCTTCCAGAGTTCACCGTCCGCGGTCTGCGCCCGCCACCGGAAGATCACGCTCGCCTTCCCCCACGAGGTCGCCTCGTACATGTCGGGTCCGATGAGGTGACCGAGTCCGGAACGCTCGGTCAGGACGGTCACCGCCGTGACGACGGGAACGGCCGGCGCTGCGGACGTGGTGGTCGGTGGGGTGGTGGTCGGCGGGGCCGCGACCGGCGAGGTGGTCGAGGACGCGGGCGTACTCGGCGTGGTCGTCGCGGGCACCGATGTGGTCCGCGGGGTGGTGGTGGCCGGAACCGTCTCGGTGACCGTCACGTACGAGGTGACCGTCGACGGCGGTGTGTCGGCCGCAGGACTCGCACCACCACAGGCGGTCAGTGCGGTGACGCCCGCGGCGCAGCCGAGCGCGAGCAAACCTGTCCGGAGCAGTCCACGACGCATGACGACCATGCTCGATCACACGGCCGCCCCGCACAGTCGTCCGATCGATCGACGTCTCAGCGGGAGACGCCGAGCGCCCGCACCCCCGGCGCCCCGGAGCGGCGGACGAACTCGGAGTCGGCGAGGCGTTCGTCCGCACCGAGATCCAGCGACAGGTCGACGGTCGCGGCGAGCCGGTACGGCTTGCTCTCGATCACGTCCCCGATCGCGCGTCGCAGTCGCGACACCTCGGCGCGGACCGACACGGCATGGTCGTCGTCCCCGTAGAGGGCCCGGCTGAGCGCTGCGACCGTCATGCCCTCCGGGCCGCGCTCGTGCAGCAACAGCAGGATCTCGGCCTGACGTGCGGTGACGATGCTGCGCCACGAGTCGTCGTCCCCGAACACCTCCACCGTGGGCGACGACGACACGTGCAGCACCATCCGCATGCGCGACGACGAGGCCGCGCCGCGGATCAACCAGCCGTGCGAAAGACGCTCGGGCACACACAGTCCCATACCGGGAACGGTCAGCGGGCGTGCGTGCCGCGGAACCGCGACCCGCTCGGCGGCGATACCGGAGGCGTGCGCGACCCAGCCGTCCTCGTCGACGAGCAGCACCGGTCCCCGCGTCGACGACAGCAGCGGAGCGGCCTCGGTGCGCAGCCGTTCGAGTCGCACCTCGTGCCGCCGCCACAGTTGCGCTTCGGCGAGCCGGACGGCGGTGTCGACGAGGGCGATGATGGCCGGGTGCAGGGTCAGCGCGGGACCGCTGACGTCGACGATGCCCAGCAGGTCGCCGCGGATCGGATCGTGGATCGGCGCGGCGGTGCAGTACCAGGGATGCTGGGTCGTCTCGAAGTGCTCACCCGAGAACAACTGCACGGGCGCGGCCTCCGCGAGCGCCGTGCCGATGGCGTTGGTGCCGACCGTCGACTCGGTCCACACCGTCCCCTCCTGGAAACCGAGGGCGTCGGCGCGCGAACGGATCGGTGCCGAACCGCTGCGCCAGAGGATCACGCCGTCGGCGTCGGTCACCACCAGCAGCAGATGCGAGGCGTCGGCGACGGGTGTGATGACCTGTTCGAGATCGCCGATCACCGCGGAGAGGGCGGACGCGCGGCGACGTCGCTCGACCTCCGCGACGGGCAGCCGGCTGCGTTCGTTGGTGCCGGTGGGATCGAGGCCCGCGTCGAGTACGCGCTGCCACGAACGGGACACGAGCGGACGGGGTCGCATGGGTGACCGGGCGCCGCCGATGACCGCGTCGTGCATCCGCGTCAACTCGCGCGCGTAGCGCGACAGGTCGGTGCCGGGCGCGATCGCGCTGAACGTGGTCACGGTCTCCTCTTCGTCGTCGTCCTCGGAGCATAGGTGGCAAATGTGTGCTGCGCCACAAATCGGGCGCCGTGCAACGTGACGCAACGCTTGTGGGGGACCGGCCACGGGGAGTGTCCTGGATCACATCACCACGGAAAGGACTCACCATGACCGACACCCTCGACAAGCCCACGACCTCCGGCACCGCGACGCCCGACGAACGCGTCGACGCCTGGTTGCAGGCTTTCGAAACCGCCCTCGCGCAGCGCGACGTCGACGCCGCTGCGGGCCTGTTCGGCACCGATTCCTTCTGGCGCGACCTGGTCGCCTTCACCTGGAACCTCAAGACCGTCGAGGGACGCGAAGGTGTCTCGGACATGCTGCACGCGCGACTCGCCGACACCGACCCGAGCGGCTTCCACACCACCGAACCAGCGAGCGACGACGACGGCGTGCTCAGCGCCTGGATCGCGTTCGAGACCGCGGTCGGTCGCGGCGTCGGCCACCTGCGTCTGAAGCGCGACGAGGAGAGCGGCGAAGACCGCGCCTTCACGTTGCTGACCACGATGCAGGAGCTGAAGGGTTACGAGGAGAACAAGGGCACGCGTCGTCCCCGCGGCACGAAGCACGGCGCCGACAAGCACCGCGTGACGTGGTCGGAGCAGCGCGAGATCGAGGAACGCGAACTCGGTTACACGCGTCAGCCCTACGTCGTGATCATCGGTGGTGGTCAGGGTGGTATCGCGCTCGGTGCGCGCATGCGTCAGCTCGGTGTTCCCGCGATCGTGCTCGACAAGTACGACCGTCCCGGCGACCAGTGGCGCGGCCGCTACAAGTCGCTGTGTCTGCACGATCCCGTCTGGTACGACCACCTGCCGTACATGCCCTTCCCCGACAACTGGCCGGTCTTCGCACCCAAGGACAAGATCGCGGACTGGCTCGAGATGTACACGAAGGTGATGGAGGTTCCCTACTGGTCGAAGTCGGAGTGCACCTCGGCGAGCTACGACGAGGCGACGGGCGAATGGACCGTCGATGTCGTGCGCGACGGCGAACCGGTGGTCCTCCGGCCGAAACAGCTCGTCATCGCGACCGGCATGTCGGGTAAGCCGAACATCCCCGACTTCCCCGGGATGGACCTGTTCCGCGGCGAACAGCACCACTCCAGCGCCCACCCGGGCCCGGACGCCTATGCCGGCAAGAAGGCGGTCGTGATCGGTGCCAACAACAGTGCGCACGACATTTGCGGTGCCCTGTGGGAGGTCGGCGCCGACGTCACGATGGTGCAGCGTTCGTCGACGCACATCGTCCGGTCCGATTCGCTGATGGACCTCGGCCTCGGCGACCTGTACTCCGAGCGGGCCCTCGCCGCCGGTGTCACGACCCAGAAGGCCGACCTGACCTTCGCGTCCCTGCCGTACCGGATCATGCACGAGTTCCAGATCCCGATCTACGAGAAGATCCGCGAGCGCGACGCCGAGTTCTACGACCGGCTCGAGAAGGCGGGCTTCCAGCACGACTGGGGTGACGACGGTTCGGGTCTGTTCATGAAGTACCTGCGTCGCGCATCCGGCTACTACATCGACGTCGGTGCCTCGGAACTCGTCGCGAACGGCGACATCAAGCTCGCCCACGGCAATGTCCGCGAACTCACCGAGACGTCGGTGATCCTCGAGGACGGCACCGAACTCGAGGCCGATCTCGTCGTCTACGCGACCGGCTACGGCTCGATGAACGGCTGGGTCGCCGACCTGATCTCGCAGGAGGTCGCCGACAAGGTGGGCAAGTGCTGGGGCCTGGGCTCCGACACCACCAAGGACCCCGGTCCCTGGGAGGGTGAGCAGCGCAACATGTGGAAGCCCACGCAGCAGGACGGCCTGTGGTTCCACGGCGGCAACCTGCACCAGTCGCGGCACTACTCGCTCTACCTGGCGCTGCAGCTCAAGGCGCGCTACGAGGGCATCCCGACCCCGGTCTACGGACTGCAGGAGGTGCACCACCTCCGCTGACCGAGACAGCTCCCACCGTGTCGCTCCCGCCCCCGGCGGGGGCGACGCGGCCGTACATCCTCCTATTCGTCACGAATCGGAGGGTGAGTATTAGGGTCGCGTGCAGGTCCGCTTGACCGGGTACAGGTAGTGACTGTGAGATCACTGCAGGTCGTCGGGGGACGGGGAGTTCGATGGTGAAGAGACTTGCGGCGGCTGTGGCGGTGGCCCTGATGATGCCGGTCTCCGGCACAGTGATGGCCCATGCCCGACCGGCCCATGCCCAACCGCCCCAGATGCAACCGGCGTCGGCCAGGATCGACCACGTCGAGCGCGTCGGCGACCGGCAGACGAAGCTGTTCGTCCACTCGGCCGCGATGAACCGGATCGTGGCGGTGCAGGTGCTGCACCCGGCTTCGGCGGGGCCGCGTCCCACCCTCTATCTGCTCGACGGTGTCAGCGCCGGCGAGGAGTCCGAATTCCGTGAGAGCACGTGGACGCAGCGCACCGACATCGAGGAGTTCTTCGCCGACAAGAACACCAACGTCGTCCTTCCCGTGGGTGGCACCGCGAGTTACTACACCGACTGGAACAACCCCGACCCCGTTCTCGGCGTCAACAAGTGGGAGACCTTCCTGACGGAGGAACTACCCCCGCTGATCGACGCCGAATTCGACGGCAACGGCACCAACGCCGTCGCGGGACTGTCGATGGGTGCCACCGGCGCGATGTCCCTGATCACCCGCAATCCCGACCTCTACCAGGGGGTCGCGGCGCTCAGCGGTTGCTACGACACCTCCAGCGACCGCTCCCGCGACACCGTCCGCGGGACCGTCGCGTACAAGGGCGGCAACCCCGACAACATGTGGGGACCGCCCGAGGACGCCCGGTGGGAGGAGCACGACTCCTACCTGCTCGCCGAGAAGCTGCGCGGCAAGGAGGTCTTCCTCAGCACCGGCAACGGCCTGCTCGGCCCGCACGATCTCGGCGCCGGCCAGGACGTGCTCACCGTCGGCGCGCCGCTCGAGATCGGCACCTTCGTGTGCACCGTCACCTACGACCGTCGCCTCCGCGAACTCGGCATCCCCGCGCAGGTCGTCTACCGCCCGTGGGGCACGCATTCGTGGGGTTACTGGCAGGACGACATCAAGGCCGCCTGGCCGACCCTCGCCGACGCCCTCGGACTCCGCTGACCGCGCATCGACGGCACCGTCTCAGTGCAGGCGGATGCGGTCGACCGCCGGCGGCTCCACGCGTGAGCGGGTCGCCAGATAGCTGTTGAGGGCGTCGAGATCCTTGCCCGCGCCGACCAGCCCGTGCGCTTCCGTGCACACGGTGAAACCGTCGCCGCCGCCGGCCAGGAAGTTGTTCATCACGACCTTGTACACGCGCTCGGGGTCCACGGCCTCGCCGTCGATCGTGATCGAGCGGATCCGTTCGCCGCGCGGCGCCAGGCGGTCGAGTGTGTAGGTCAGATTGTGCGAGGGGGCCAGGATGCGTTCGATCTCCGAGCCGACCGGGCTGTCCTGGAACTGCTGCTCGAGCAGCGCGTCGAGTTGGGCTCCGGTGAGGTCGAGTACCTGCAGCATGTTCCCGAAGGGCTGCACGGCGTAGGTCTCCCGGTAGGAGACGGTGCCGTCGCCGGCGAGGAGGTCGCCGCGGAGTCCGCCGGGGTTCATCAGGGCGATCTGCGCCCCGAGATGTTGCGTCGCGGCGAGTTGCGCGTCGGCCACCAGATTGCCCAGCGCCGATTCTCCGCTCGGGCTCTTGCTGCGCGTGACGTCGCCGCCGATACGGGCGATGGACCGGTTCGCGACCTCCGCCGACTTCTCGACCGCCCGGTCGACGAACTCGAGGGTGGTCGGATCCGGGTCGATGTCGTGCGTGACGACCTGCGTGAAGACGACGGTCCGGTCGCGCAGCACCTCGCGGCTCTGCCGGTCGATGACGAGATCGGCGACCGACAGGATGCGCCCGTGCGAAGCGCCCTGCACGACGGTGCGCGGTTTGCCCGCGGGATCGGTGTAGGTGCAGTTGAAGTGCCGGTCGCCGTCGGAGGTGATGATGAGGTCCACCTCGGGGGAGACGGACGTCGCGATCGCCGCCGCCCCGCCGTCCCCGCTCGGGCACGGATCGTCGCCGTCGATGGCTCCGATGTCGCCCTTGTAGAGCACGACGATCGAGCGGACGCCGAGCGCGCCGAGGATGTCGGCGGTGCGGTTGACGGCGGCGATCTCGTCCTCGAACCGCAGTCCCGCGATGGCGTCGGGCCGGATCATGTCGGGGGTGTTGCTCGGCACGACGCCGATGACCCCGACGGGCAGCCCGTCGACGTAGTCGATGCTGTAGGGGAGTGCGGCCGGTGTGCCGTTCGTCGTGGTGAGGTTGGCGCCGAGGATCGGGAAGTTCGCGCCGTCGAACGGCTCGGTGTAGAGGCACCCTTCCTTCGGGTGACAACCGCCGTCCCGGAGCCGCTCGAATTCGGCGTAGCCGCGGTCGAGTTCGTGGTTGCCGAGGGTCGCGGCGGTGAGGTCGAGTTCGTCGAGCAGGGCGATGGTCGGCTCGTCGTGGAACAGACCCGACTCGAGCGGCGACGAACCCCACGTGTCGCCCACGGCGTAGAGCACGGAGTTGTCGGCCTGCTCCCGGAGCTGGCGGACGTAGGCGGCGAGATAGGCCGCACCGCCCGCGGGGACCGAGACGTCATCCGACCGGACGACCTCGCCGTGCAGTCCCTGCGGGGGCAGCAGATTTCCGTGCAGGTCGCCGAATGCGATCACCCGGAGCGGGACGGTGTTCGAGGGGACGGTGCTCGACGGTGCAGCGCCGGCAGGTGCCGCACCACCGAAGGCGACCAGTGAGCCGACGACTGCGCAGGCCGACAGGGCGCGCCGCACCTTGCCTGCCCCCATGCAGTTCCTCCGACCCCGGCCCGATCCGACCGCCCGAGTCTGTCAGGGCCGGATCACGCCACCGATACCCAGCCATAACGGTTGGGTCTCGTCACAGGATCAGCCGATGCCGGCGAGTGCCCGTCCCTGCCCGGTCGCGAAGTCGAGGAACAGATCGTTCTCGTGCGGGTCGCCGATCGTCACCCGGGTGCCCTCGCCCGTGAAGTTGCGCAGGACCACGCCTGCCTCCGCTGCGGCCTCGGAGAACGCGGCGGAGCGTTCACCCAGCGGCAGCCAGAGGAAGTTCGCGGCACTCGCGGGCACCTCGTAGCCGGCCTCGACAAGCGCCGCGTGGACCCGTTCCCGCTCGGCGACGACGCCCTCGGTGCGCGCGAGCAACTCGGTCGCGGCGGCGAGCGAGGCCACGGCGGCCGTCTGGGCGAGCGAGTTGACGGAGAACGGGGTGTGGACCTTGCTCAGCGCCGTCACGACGGACGGGTCGGCGACCGCGTATCCGACACGGATGCCGGCGAGACCGTAGGCCTTGGAGAAGGTACGGAGTACGACGACGTTGCTGCGACCCTCCGCGAGCTCGAGACCGTCGGCCAGATCCTCACCGGGCTCGGGGCGGACGTACTCGAAGTACGCCTCGTCGAGGGCGACGACGATGTGCTCGGGGACGGCGTCGAGGAACTGTGCGAGCTCCTCCGTGCCCAGCAGCGACCCGGTGGGGTTGTTGGGATTGCACACGAAGATCAGCCGCGTGCGGTCGGTGATCGCGGCGAGCATGGCCTTCAGGTCGTGACCGTGGTCCGCGGTGTTCGGGACGCGAACGGCGGTCGCGCCGGCGACGGCCGCGATGATCGGGTACGCCTCGAACGACCGCCACGCGAAGATCACCTCGTCGCCCGCATCGCACGTGATCTGCACGAGCTCCTGGCACAGGCTCACCGATCCACAGCCCACGGCGATCCGCTCGGTCGGGACGCCGAGTCGCTCCGACAGTGCCGCGACGAGCTCGGTCGCGCCGTTGTCGGGGTAGCGGTTGAGGCCTGCGGCAGCGTCGGCGATCGCCTCCCGGACGCTGGGGAGCGGGCCGATGGTGGTCTCGTTGCTGGCGAGCTTCACCGCACCGGGGAACGAGCGGCCCGGAACGTAGGCGGGGATCGATTCGAGGTCGGGGCGGGTCCGTGGAGTCACGAGCCGATTATGCTCCTCGTCGTGGGACCGCCTGTCGGCAGGATGGGGGAGACCGTCCATCTACACGCCTCTGACCAGGCGTTTTGCGTTTCCCCTCGGGGCATGTGTAATGTTTCGATCCGGCGGTTCGAGAGCATCGAATCCCCGAGGAGGCGTGCCAGAGCGGCCGAATGGGACTCACTGCTAATGAGTTGTCCCCCTTACCGGGGACCGGAGGTTCAAATCCTCTCGCCTCCGCCAGTTGGTGTAGCGTCACCAACGACAATTGAATACACATGCGCCCGTAGCTCAACGGATAGAGCATCTGACTACGGATCAGAAGGTTAGGGGTTCGAATCCCTTCGGGCGCACACACGAAAACCCTCACCGGTACTTCCGGTGAGGGTTTTCTCGTATCTGGTTACGGAGTCGCCACGACACAGAATCGACACGGCTTGCTGACCGGCTTCAGCGACATCTTTGTGGCTATCTTCACTCCGCAAGGGACGTCACGTGACTTCCCCCGGACTACAGGAGGGTGTGTGCAAGATCGGCCCTGGTCCAACAAACAGATGGAGATTCTTGCCCAGTGCCTCCGTGACAATGTCGCGACACCGGAGGGCGCTCCCGACTACGACGACGTCATGATCTGGTACGACGAGTTGGCGGCAGAGGTTCACGGCATCGTCCATGCTCTGCCGTGGAAGACGATCTTGCCTCATTCACATTCCGAGGTGGACATCACTTACCGAGCGAAGACGATCGACACGCTCCGTGACAAGCTGGTCCGCCTTTCCTCTGGACCTTTGACCAACATCGTTGATATCGCCGGCGTCCGAGTGGACGCCGAGATGACGCTGCATGAGCAGGACAGAGTCGCTGCTGCCATCGCTCGGGCCTTCGGGATGGACCCTGAAAAGGCAGTGAAAGATCTACGGGTCGAGCACCACAACGGGTACCGCGCCGTTCACGTCCATCTGAAGCTTCGGCGTGCGATGGCCGAGGTTCAAGTTCGTACACAACTCCAGAGCAAGTGGGCGAACACGTACGAACGGTTGGGCGACTTGGCCGGCCGAAGTATCAGATATGAGCGAGTCACGGGGTCTGGTGGTTGGAGTGGGATTGCCTCGAAGCTTCAGGGGATCTCCTCGAATCAGATCCGGCTGATCGAAGAGGCGAAGGACAAGATTGCTGAGATGTCTCCTGATTCCGGCTATGTATGGAACAGTCTTGACGATCTGCCCGAAGAGGTTCGCGAGATCGGGTACAAGGTGCTGGAAGACGAAGCCGAACTCTCTACTATGCTCGACGATGTAGAGCAGCTGCTTCGAGACGCACAGCGGAAGGGGATGGAACAGTGACGGCTTTCGTGATCGAGTACAACCGGAAGACTGCCGACCGGACGGTTACGTCATTCCCCGGCGTCGAGGGACGACGTGCTGCTATGCGTCGGCGTCTCGAGCTCGAGAAGTCTCGAACGGACAAAGATGTGGAGATTGTTTCGCTGGTGAGCGACTCCCTCGAGACGCTTCGTCGCACGCACTCCAGGTACTTTCAGGGCCGGGAACTGGCTGCAAACGCCTGACAGGCCAGGGTTCGATCCCTTCGGGCACACAGACCAAACCCTCATCGATCCTGTCGGTGAGGGTTTTCTCGTTCGAGGATTGCTGTTTCCGGTTGCGCTCACGTGAGCTTCGTGATGATCCTCTCGGCGAAGTCCTCGATCGGCGCGCGGTACTGCTCGGCGGTGCCGAGGAGGTGATCGTGGTCGCCCGAGTGGGTGGCCTCCCAGTTCGCCCACGGCGACACCATGACGCCGGTGATGCCGATCTTCTCCGCCCGCCGGTACAGCTCCACGGACGGTTCGTCGCGCAGGCCGACGATGAAGTCGAAGGGCTCGTTCTCGCGTCCGTACTCGCGGCGGTAGCCGTTGATGCGATCGATCCACTGCTCGGCGACGTCGATCGTGTAGGCGGTGCCGACCCAGCCGTCGCAGTAGCGCGCGGCACGTCGGAGCGCCGGTCCGGATTCACCACCGCACAGGATCGGCACCGGGCTCGGCGGGTGGGGTTCGATGGTCATCTCGGGGATGTCGTAGTACTCGCCCCGGAACGAGACCCATCCTCCCTTCCACAGTTCGCGCAGCGCCCGGATCATCTCGTTCAGCCGGGGCCCGCGGTTGTCGAAGTCCTGGCCGAGCAGTTCGAACTCCTCGCGCATCCATCCCGCGGACAGTCCGATGGAGACCCGGCCGCCGGCGATCGTGGCGGCGGTGCCCACCTGCTTGGCGACCTCGAGGATCGGCCGGGACGGCGCGATGTAGACGTTGTTGCCGAAGTGCAGGTTCTTCGTCACGGCGGCCATCGCACCGATGAGCACCCAGGCGTCGGGCCACTCGGTCTCCGGCGACCAGAACGGCTTGCCGCTCTCGTGCCCGGGGTAGACCGTCTTCATCTCCTTCGGGTAGATGAGGTGGTCCGAGACGAGCAGGCCGTGGAATCCGGCGTCGTCGAGCATGCGGGCGACGGTCGGCATCTCCGCGGTCTTCATGAATGCGGTCCCGCTCCAGAATTTCATTCGAATGCCCTCCGAATTTTCGATGCCCGCCGACGATGAAAGAGTGACGTTTACATTCTCAAGAACAAGGTTCTATCAGAATGTGTGACCGCAGTCACGAGGTGAAACGCCGCCGTCCCCGGTTCCTGCGCTGCGAGTGAACGATGCGTCTTCGTTTCGAGTGGACCTTCCACCCGGAGTCGGGGACTCGATCGTTTGCGTCCCCGGTCGGAGATCCTGCCGGTACCACAAGGAAATCCGTCTATTGACGAGCCCGCTGGGACGGAAGTAGATTTCGTACCACTCTCGAAAAGTTAACGACAATTCGCACGACGGTCCGGCAACGACGGTCGCGCTCTGCGGGGAGAAGACATGGAACTTGCGTGGTCAGAGGCCGACGCCGCCTTCAGAGACGAGGTGCGATCGTTTCTCGAAGAGAAGCTGACGCCCGAACTGCGGCGGGCCGGCCGACTCGCGACGAGCGTGTACTCCGACCACGAAGCGAGCATGGAGTGGCAGCGCATCCTCCATGAGCGTGGTTGGGCGGCGCCGGCCTGGCCGGTCGAGTACGGCGGATGCGACTGGACGCAGACGCAGCACTACATCTTCAGCCGCGAGTCGATCCTCGCGGGCGCCCCGAACCTGTCGCCGATGGGCATCCGCATGGTCGCGCACGCGATCGTCGCCTACGGCACCGAGGAACAGAAGAGCTACTTCCTGCCCCGGATCCTCACGGGCGAGGTCTTCTTCTGTCAGGGCTACTCCGAGCCCGAGGCCGGCTCCGACCTCGCGTCGCTCAGCATGGCGGCGGTCGACGACGGCGACGACCTGATCGTCACCGGCAGCAAGATCTGGACCACGCATGCCACCGAGGCGAACTGGATGTTCGCGCTCGTGCGCACGTCGAAGACCGGTCGCAAGCAGCAGGGCATCACCTTCCTGCTCATCGACATGACCTCGCCCGGCATCGAGATCCGTCCTCTGGTCATGACGTCCGGTGAGGAAGTGCAGAACCAGGTCTTCTTCGACGGTGTGCGTGTCCCGAAGAAGAACGTGCTCGGGAAGATCGACGACGGCTGGACCGTCGCGAAGTACCTGCTCGTCTTCGAACGCGGGGGAGCGGCGGCAGCGCCGGCCCTGCAGGTCATGGCCGAACGGATCGCCGAGGCGGCCGCCGAACAGCCCGGTCCGTCGGGTGGCAGGCTCATCGACGATCCGGCGTTCTCCGCCAAGCTCGCCGAAGCGCGTATCCGCACCGAGGTACTCGAGATCCTCGAATACCGCACTCTCGCAGCGTTGTCCGCGGGCAAGAATCCCGGTCCCGCGTCGTCGATGCTCAAGATCCTGGGCACCGAACTCAGCCAGACGATCACCCAGCTGACCCTCGAGGCGGCCGGTCCGCGCGGTCGGGTCTACCAGCCGCACATCACCGCGCCCGGTGGTCCGGTGGCCGACTACGTGCCGCCCGCCGACGGTTACGTCAGCGGTGAGGAGTGGCAGGCCGTCGCGCCGCTGCGTTACTTCAACGACCGTGCCGGGTCGATCTACGCCGGCAGCAACGAGATCCAGCGAAACATTCTCGCCAAAGCAGCATTGGGGCTCTGATGGACTTCGGTTTGAGCAAGGAGCAGGAGCTCCTTCGTGATTCGGTCACCAAGTTCCTCGCCGGTCGCTACGACCTGGCGCAAAGCCGGAAGGTCGCGACCACCGGCGAAGGTTGGCAACCGGAGGTGTGGCGGGCATTCGCCGAGGATCTCGGAATCCTCGGGGCCACGCTTCCGGAAGAGGTAGGGGGGATGGGCGGCGGACCGGTCGAGTTGATGGTGGTGTCCGAGGCACTCGGGCACGCACTCGTCATCGAACCGTACGTCGACACGGTCGTCCTCGGGGGCGGGCTGCTCGGTCGTGCAGGGGTCGATCGAGCCCGGTCCGTCCTCGAGGCGATCGCTGCCGGTGAAGCCGTCACGGCGTTCGCCGCGACCGAGCCCACCTCCGGATACGTCTTCCACGACGTGTCCACCACCGCGCGTCGCGAGGGCGACGAGTGGGTCGTCGACGGTGAGAAGACCGTCGTCACCAGCGCTCCGCTCGCAACGCACCTGCTCGTCACCGCCCGCACGTCGGGTGAGCGCACCGACACCGACGGCATCTCGCTGTTCCTCGTCGACTTCGACCCCGCGAACCCGCCGAGCGGTGTGGAGATCCACTCCTACCGCACGATCGACGACCGGCGCGCCTCCGACATCGTCTTCTCGGGTCTGCGATTGCCCGCCGACTCGCTGCTCGGCGAGGAGGGCGGCGCATGGCCGTCCGTCTCGCGCGGCATCGACGAGGCGACCGCGGCCGTGTCCTCCGAAGCGGTGGGCCTGATGCGCAAGGTGCTCGCCGACACCGTCGAGTACGCCAAGCAACGTCAGCAGTTCGGTCAGTCCATCGGCAGCTTCCAGGCGCTCCAGCACCGCATGGTCGACATGTACATGGAGGTCGAGCAGGCGGTGTCCGCTGTCTACCTGGCCGTTCTCCATCTCGACAGCGACGACGCCACGCGGGCACGCGCGGTCTCGGCCGCGAAGGCGACGATCAGCCGTGCGGCACGCTTCGTCGGCCAGAACGCCGTCCAGCTCCACGGCGGCATGGGCATGACGGAGGAACTCGCCGTCGGGCACTACTTCAAGCGACTGACCGCGATCGAGTACGAGTTCGGCACCGCCGAACAGCATGTCGCCAGGTACGCACAGCTCACGAAGGGCTGATCGGATCGGTGCCAGGGCCGGTGCGGGGGATCACCCCTGCGCTGGCCCTGCATCCGTTTCCGGCGGAGCCGACAGAGCATCCTCCACGCGCGTCGCGGCGACGACGGGGTCCTCGTGCTCCCACACCCGCACCACCGTCCAGCCCGCGGCCTGCAGGCGCGCATCGGTGTCCCGATCGCGCTGCACGTTGGCGGCGAGCTTGGCCGCCCACCACTCGGCGTTGTTCTTCGGGAACGTCGCGTGCTGCGGGCAGCTGTGCCAGAAGCATCCGTCCACGTAGACCGCGACCCGACGACGAGGGAAGACGAGGTCGGCCCGGCGTCGCATACCCGGCAGAGGAGCGCGGTCGACGAAGAACCGCCGCCCCCGGTGATGCAGTTCCCTGCGTAACGCCACTTCGGGAACGGTGTCGCGTCGGCGTTGCCGGCTCATCCGCGCACTCGTACGCGGATCCGTCCCGGGCCGATCCGACGACGCCATCACGGTGTCTTTCAGGCCGCCACTCGCGGGAAGCCACCCATGCGTTCGAGGTGGTTCTCGACGTCCTCGAGGAATCCGGGCAGGAAACGCAGGTTGCCGGAGCGTGCGCGTCGGAGGAATCCTGCCGTCGCCCGCGCCGACAGCAGACGGGCGTCGAGGAGGAAACCGCCGAGGTCCTCGTAGGGAGCCTGGACGGGCCACTGCGACTCGTGCACGCGGAACGCCTGTCCGCGGGCACCCCACGCTGCGGTCGGCCACGTGTCGCCCGGAAGCAGCGGGGTCTCGTGGTCGGAGCTGTAGGCGATGGGGTTGTTCAGACGGTGGCCCACCCACGACGCCATCCGCACGCTGACCGCATTGCCGACCAGACGCCACCGATGCCCGGCACGGACGCCGGGCGCCTCGATGGCAGGAGCCGTCCAGTCGGCGTCGAATCCCTGGAGTCTCTCCGCGTCGGTCAGGCCGGGGGTGACGATCTCGCCGGACGGCAGTCGCACGGCCGGAGGGCTGGCGATACCGAGCGTCGAACCGCCCTTGAGCGTGGGCACGGCATTGACTGCCCATCCGAGACCGCGCACACCCTCGGTCCAATAGAAGCCGCAGGGGAACAGATCGGGATTGCCCTCCATGGGCATGCCGGCGTCCTGGCCGAACAACACCGTGCGGGGATCGTCCGTACGAGAGGCGACCATCAGGACGCGGTGCCGACGCTGGGGGAGACCGAAGGCGCGGGCATCGACGACGCGATAGGCCCACATGTAGCCGAGCTCCTCGAGGGCGTCGGTGATGTGGCGCATCGCCGCACCCCGGCCGAGCTGCAGCATGAAGGGAACGTTCTCGACGACGAGCCAGCGCGGGCCGTTCTTACGCTTCACGAGACGGAACACTTCGTCGACGAGCCCGGACTTCGAACCCGTGATGCCGGCCGTGCGTCCGGCCTGGGAGAGGTCCTGGCAGGGGAAGCCTGCGGCGACCAGTTCCGTATCGCGGGGAAGAGAGCGGAGACGCGTGACGTCCGGATGAAGCGGGACGTCGGGGAAGCGCGTACGTAGTACTGCCTGAGCACCCGGCTCGATCTCGCAGAGGAGTTCGGTGTTCCACCCGTGTCGCCCGAGTCCGAGCTCCAGTCCGCCGATACCGGCGAACAACCCCACCATGTTCCCCGTCGACGTCACGGCACCCTTCCTCGCTCAGCTCAACGGTGAACGTTACTCGAGAAGTAGGACGATCCGTGAGCGGACGCGACGAGCACCACGATGGAGGGGTCCTCCTACCCCTCCTGCGAACGGCGCCGGGCTACCGAAACCGCCGATGACCTGGCGATTTGGTGTTCTCGGAGATGTTCGCGTAACTTATTCCAGGTCAGAGCGACACGGACACCGACCCGGGCCGAGAGGAACGGGACAACGAGGTTGGACGAGGGCGCCTGCGAATTTGATGGCTACGAACCTTCTGGTAAGGTTTCGAGCCGCCCCTGGTTCCGAAAACCACACGGACTTGCGTTCGTGAGGATGAGGAAGTAGGCTGGAACAGTTGCCTCAGAGCGGGTCGGACGTCAGTCCGGAGCGTGATGATGTGTGCGTGTTCTTTGAGAACTCAACAGTGTGCCGATGAATGTCAGTGCCAAATAATATTTGGTGCGACCACTTCACTTTTTGTGGGTGGTTGTTGCTGGACATCGCATTCTTCCGTCTGCGGTGATCCAGTGTTTGAGCTAGTTTGAGTTTTTATGCTAGTGATTTGACTCTTGTGTCTTTGACTGATTGCCCCTTCGGGGTGATTGTGAGTCTTCAACGGAGAGTTTGATCCTGGCTCAGGACGAACGCTGGCGGCGTGCTTAACACATGCAAGTCGAACGATGAAGCCCAGCTTGCTGGGTGGATTAGTGGCGAACGGGTGAGTAACACGTG